>CAZWAP010000001.1:0-122341 GCA_964632005.1 uncultured Pirellulales bacterium
AGAGATGCTCCACCTTCCCAGGCAGCGTTTACCGCCGAGAGAGGGTATGGCGGCGAAACAAATAACTGCTATTTGTTCTGCCGGCAGGGCCGCCTGAGCAGACCTGCCCGCTACAGCATAAGCTCAACAAACCAGAGCGGCCTGCTTTCACCAGCATACAGAGGTCCTTCAAGCATCTTCACCACGATCTGCCTCCACCAACACCAGGTCAACCCGCTGAGCCTACGTACCCGCGAGTTTTTCTTTGATCAGTTGCGACGCCTTGGCGATTGCCTGGTCGATCTTATCGGGGTCTTTGCCTCCAGCCTGCGCCATTTGCGGCCTTCCGCCGCCGCCGCCGTCGATGATCGGCGCGATCTGTTTTACGATCTCGCCGGCCTTGAGACCCCTGCTTATCAGGTCCTCGGTAAGACCGGCGATCAGCGCAGCCTTGCCGTCATCTTCGAAGCCGAGGACTATCGCGGCTGACTTGGCCTTCTTCTTGAGCATATCGATAGCCTGGCGGGCGAGCTCGGCCGACGTGGGCGAAAGCCGACCCGTGATTACCTGCACACCGCCTATCTTCTGGCAGTTCTCCAGCAGCGCCCTGGCCTCGGCCATGATATCCGGGGCGGACCGCCGCGCCGCGGATTTCAGGTCCTTGGCGAGCTTCTTGTTGTCCTCGATGAGCCGGCGTACGCGCTCGGTAATCGCTTCGGCGGGCACCTTGAGCATCGCAGAGAGTTCATCGACGATGTCACTCGCCTTCTCCAGATATTCGTTTAGCCCCGCCCCGGTCAGCGCGGTGATTCTGCGCACACCAGCGGATATGCTCTCCTCCTTGATGATCTTGAAGCCTCCTATACAGCCCAGCCTTTCGACGTGCGTGCCTCCGCAGAACTCCCTGCTGAAAGCCCGCTCGATCTGGTCCTCGCTTTCGGCGCCGATGGCGACCACGCGAACCTCGCTGCCGTACTTCTCGCCGAACAACGCCATCGCGCCAAGCTTCTCGGCCTCGTCCCTCGGCATGACCGCCCAGACTACGGGAAGATCCGCGGCGATTTTGTCTCTGACCAGATTCTCGACGTTCTTAAGCTCGGCGGCGCTCAACGCCTTGGGCCAGGTAAAGTCGAACCTTAGATAATCTGGCCCGACATAACTGCCTTGCTGGACCACAGACTCCCCGAGCTGCTGCCGTAAGGCCCACTGCAGCAGGTGCGTTGCGGTGTGGTTCTTCCTCGTCAAGGTTCTGTCTTTGCTGACGCTCGCAGTAACCTCCTGGCCCGCACTGAAGCAGCCTTGTGCAACCTTCCCCCGGTGGACGACGCAGTCGGCTATCTTCACCGTGTTCTCGACAACAAACCGGGCGCTGTCCGCTTCGATGATGCCAGAATCACCAACCTGCCCGCCCGCCTCGGCATAAAAGCAGGTCTTATCAAGGATCAGCCCGACCTCCCCGACGCCCGCGAGTCGGCCGGTCTTGTTGAAGCCGGCCTCGTCGATCCAGCCGACGATCCTCCCCCGACAGCTATCCGTATCGTACTTGTGGATGTCTTCGGTGGCCGGCAGCTCGCTATCCGCAAGGGCCGCGAGCTGCAAATCGCTTTTGTGTGCCGCGCGTGCCCGTCGTCGCTGCGCCTCCATAAGCTCATCGAACCCCGCCGTATCCACCTCCAGGCCGCGTTCCTCCGCCATCAGTTGGGTCAGGTCCAGCGGAAACCCGTAAGTGTCGTACAGCTGGAAGGCGTCTTCACCGCTGATTGTCGCTGCCCCGGACTGCTCGGCCCGCTCGGCCGCCTCGGCGAATATCTCGATCCCCCTGTCAAGGGTCCTGCCGAAGCTAACCTCTTCCGATTCGATTACTCCCGCCGTGTACTCGGCCCGCACCTTTATCTCCGGAAAGGCATCACCGAGACACTCTGCCACCACGGGCACCAACTTGTAGAGGAACGGCTCGTGCATTCCCAGCTCCCGGCCGAACCGCGAGGCCCGACGGAGAATACGACGTATCACGTACCCCCGGCCCTCGTTGGAAGGCGTCGCACCGTCCGTGATGGCGAAGCTCAACGCACGAATATGGTCGGCGATGACGCGAAAGGCGTTGTCGATCGGATTGCCCACCTTCGAGGTGTAGTTGTGGCCGGTGATCCGCCGGGTTTCTTCGATTATGGGCATAAATAGATCCGTGTCGTAGTTGCTCGCTTTCCCCTGCAACACGGCCGCGAGCCTCTCAAGTCCCGCGCCCGTATCCACGTACCTGGCTGAAAGCGGCACGAGCTTACCGTCCCCCTGGCGGTTGAATTGGATAAAGACGAGGTTCCACAGCTCGATGTACCTCCCGCAGCCAGCGTTGACCCCGCAAGTGTGTCCGCGTACGTGCTTCATATCGCAGCGATCGGGCCCGAGGTCAATGTGTATCTCACTGCAGGGCCCGCACGGCCCGGTCTGGCCCATCTCCCAGAAGTTGTCCTTTTTCCCGAAAGCCAAGACCCGATCGGCCGCTATCGGAGTGACCTTAGTCCAGAGTTCGGCTGCCTCGGTGTCTTCCGGCAGCCCGTCGATTCTGTCGCCGGCGAAAACCGTCGCCCACAGACGATCCGGCTCAATGCCCCAGACCCGCGTGAGCAATTCCCAGGCCCACTCGATTGACTCGGCCTTGAAGTAATCGCCGAACGACCAGTTGCCGAGCATCTCGAAGAACGTATGGTGGTAGGTGTCTTTGCCCACTTCCTCCAAATCGTTGTGCTTGCCGCTGACCCGCAGGCATTTCTGGCTGTTTACAGCCCGGGGATGCTCCGGCGGCCTTAGCCCCAGGAAGATATCTTTGAACTGGTTCATTCCCGCATTGGTGAACAATACGCTCTCGTCGCCGATGGGCACTATGGGAGCGCTCGCGACGAAGTGGTGCCCTTTTTCCTTGAAGAAATCGATGAATCCGGCTCTGATTTGCTTTGCAGTTAACATCTCGCTCCTGGGTCGGCCCCGTCGTATGGCTCACTCGTTTCTTGTTGCATTGCGCTGTTGTAACCCCTCGCCTATCTGCCCGGCGCGCGTCCGACCGATTATGCCAGCCCCTTTGCCGCCAGCACCTTGCTTCTTATCTCGTCCGCCAGGTCCCTGTTCTCGACGAGAAATCTCTTGGCGTTCTCTCTGCCCTGTCCCAGCCGAATGTCTCCGTAATTCAGCCACGCCCCGCTTCTTTCGACCAGGTTGCACGCCAGGGCCAAGTCGATCAGGTCGCCCTCGTAGCTTACGCCCCTGTCGAACATAATGTCAAACTCCGCATCGCGGAAAGGCGGGGCGATCTTGTTCTTGACGACTCTTGCCCGGACCCGCGAGCCGATCGCGCCCCTGTTGTCCTTTATCGTCGTTATGCGCCGCAGGTCGATCCGCACCGAGCTGTAGAACTTCAGCGCCCGTCCGCCTGGCGTGGTCTCGGGATTGCCGAACATCACGCCTATCTTCATTCGGATCTGGTTTATGAAGATAAGGGCCGTCTTGCTCTTGCTGATTATGGCGGTGAGCTTTCTCATCGCCTGGCTCATCAGCCGTGCCTGCAGGCCGACGTGCTGGTCGCCCATTTCGCCTTCCAGCTCGGCTCTGGGCGTAAGGGCGGCCACCGAATCTACGACGATCACGTCTATCGAGTTGGACGCTATGAGCATCTCGGTGATGTCGAGGGCCTGCTCGCCGCTGTCGGGCTGGCTGACCAGCAGAGAGCTGACGTCCACGCCCAGCCTTCTGGCCCAGGTGGTATCGAGAGCATGTTCGGCGTCTATGAATGCCGCAACGCCATCCCGCTGGGCGTTGGCGATCACGTGCAGCGCCAGGGTCGTCTTGCCGGAAGACTCGGGCCCGAACAGCTCTGTCACCCTGCCCCGCGGAATGCCTGCCCCACCAAGGGCGATATCCAGAGACAGCGAACCAGTGCTGATGCCCTCGACCTTGGCGTAGCGCTGCTCGTCCATCTGCATTATTGCGCCCTGGCCGTATTGCTTTTCGATCTGCGCTATCACCCTTTCAAGGGCAGCGACCTTGCCGGCTGCTCCGCTCGTTGTGGTTTTTTTCGTCTTGGTCATTGTTCTTTTCTCCGGATCAAGATCCGCTGCGCTCGGAAGTGAATTTCGCTTCAAGCACCGCGTTCCGCCCCTTGTTTCAGTTCATACCTGCCCAATACGGTATAAGTCGGACCGCTCGGCGTCAACCGGCTCTGGTAAACCGTGAGGGCCTGGACTGGAATGGTCCCGACTTTGAAATCCTTGTATTCCCCCGTCAACTGCGCCAGTTTCACGCCTGCTTTGGAGTTTCTCACCCTGCAGAGCGTCAGGTGGCCTGAGAACTTTCTGTTCTCCTCGGGCCAGCCGACCTCGGCCAGACGGGCTTCGAGCTGACGCTGCAGCGCCAAAAGCTCAGCGCAATCCTGACCGGCCCCGACCCATAGGACCCGGGCGCTCTTGCCCCCGAAATGACCGACGGCCGAAACCTCGATATCAAAACGCTTATGACGTGCCGCTACCTCTTTGGTTATGTTGCATACCTCCACGATCTGCTGGTCCTTGACCTCGCCCAGAAACTTGACTGTCAGGTGTATGTTGTCGGGATCGACCCACTTGGCGTCGCTCTTCTTGATATCCGCTTTGCCCCGGAGCTCGGCCTGCAAGTCCGCCAGGTCTGCCCTGGTCGCCTGGTCTATGTCTATCGCAATGAATATGCGCATTTTCGGCCTGCTAAAAACTCGTTGCCCTCCGAAGCTCTTCCAGCCTGGCGTCGATTTCCGTCCGTCCGGTCGAGCGAAGCGCCTCGAGCGAAAAATCTGCAATCGTAAACGAGGCCATCACAGTCCCGTAGGCGATCGCCGTTTTGAGGGTGGGCAAATCCGTCTCTCCGGTTTCTGCCAGGTAACCCATAAAGCCGCCGGCAAAGCTGTCACCGGCCCCGGTAGGATCTTTGACCTGCTCAGTGGGGTAGGCCGGCAGCAGGAATATCCCGCCCGCGGAGCTGCGCATCAGAGACCCCGAAGCGCCCTTCTTGATGACCACAAGACCGGGCCCCATCTCCAGGATAGTCCCCGCGGCTCTTACCAGGTTGTGTTCGCCGGCCAGCAGCCTGGCCTCGTCCTCGTTGATTATCAAGCAATCTATCTTCTCGAGCAGCGACTTGAGCTCATCAAGATGGCCCTGGATCCAGCAGTTCATCGTGTCGGCGGCGACGAACGCCGGCCGGCGGAGCTGCCCGAGTAGCTGGCGCTGCAGCTTCGGCGCAGTGTTGGCGAGGAATACGAATTGGCTGTCGGAGAAGACCGAGGGTACCGCGGGCGGGTCCTCGGCAAGGACGTTCAGCTCCAGCTGGTCGGTGACCCTCTCGTCCATATTCTCCTTGTACGTCCCGGCCCATCTGAAGGTCCGGCTGTGAGGCCTTACTTCCAGGCCCGCAAGATCGACGTCCCTGCCGGAGAAGACCTCCGCAAAATCAAATGGACAATCCGAGCCGACCACGCCCACCAGTCGAACCGGACAAAAAAAACTCGCCGCCATACTGAAATACACCGCCGAGCCGCCTAAGCAGTCCTCGCTGACGCCATAGGGCGTCCTGACCGTATCAATCCCGATCGAACCGGTCACAAGTAGCGACACTTGCAATTCTCCTCAGATCTGGGCTTCCCCCCAGACCGTCTGAATCGTCTGGTTTATTCTCGCCAGCGTCTCTTCCTTGCCCAACATCGCGACGGCGTCGAAGATAGGCAGGCTTATGGTGTTGCCGCAGAGCGCGACACGGAGCGGCTGAGCTATCTTCCCCAGGCCGAGTTGCTTTTGGTCGGCCAGGCTGCGCAGCATATTCTCGATTGCCCCGCGATTGAAGTCCTCCATTGCGGCGAACTTGTCACGCAGCTCGGCTAAGACCGCCAGACCTTCGTTCTTGAGCAGAACCTTGTTGACGGCTTTTTCGTCGTATTTGATCTCGCTGCGGCGGATAAAAAGAAACCTGCACTTGCGCTCAATATCTGCAAGCGTCCGCGCACCTTCGCATAGCTTCATTAGCCTGAAAAGCTGCTCCTCGTCGGTACTCCTGGCCATCGGTGAGCACACGGCCTTGAGATAGGCCTTGAAGTGCGAGAGTAACTTCTCCGGCGGGGTCGTTTTAATGTGCGCGGTGTTGAAGGCGATCAGCTTCTTGCGGTCGAAGAGGCTGTTGCTCTTGGTTAGCCTATCCAGGTCGAAGGCCTCGATGAGTTCCGCGGTGGTCATAATCTCGCGGTTGTCCCCCGGGTTCCAGCCCAGAAGCGCAAGGAAGTTGACCATCGTTTCCGGCAGGTAGCCGCTCCTGAAGAAATCGACTATGTTTATCTCCGGCAAGGCGACCCCCACGTATTCCGCCATTGCGTCAATGCTGGGCATATCAGGAGTGGTTTTGCCCTTGATGAAGGAATCCAGCTGGTCTCTGCTAAGGCCCCCCACGGCTGCCAGCTTGTCGAGGTCTATATCCTGCATCTGCCTTACGGCCCTCCGCAATGCCTCCGGGCGCTCGCGCTTGGAGAGCTTCCCGCCGGTATCGCTGACGGTTACCGACATATGGGCGTACTTGGGCGGCTCGGCCTCGCCGAACAGCGCCCCCCACAGCGCCAATTGGCCGGGCGTGTTGTTTATATGCTCCTGGCCCCGGATCACGTGCGTTATCCCCATCAGGTAGTCGTCCACCACGCACGCGAAGTTGTAGGTCGGCAAGCCGTCGCTTTTTTGTATGATAAAGTCGCCTATTTCGCCCGCCGCGAACCTGATTTCGCCGCGGACAAGGTCCTGCACGACCAGGGGTTGGTCCTGGGGGACCGCGAAGCGGACGGTGACAGGCTTGCCGGCTGCGCGGGCCTGCTCTGCTTCCTGGTGTGTGGGGAAGTGTTCGGGCCGCCGGTAAGCGAAGCTGGCTTTTCGGGCCTCGGCCTGCTTGCGGAAGGCCTCGAGCTGCTCGGCGGTGTCGAAACAATAGTAGGCTTTTTTTTCATCGAGCAGCCGGCGGACGTACCTGTCGTATATCTCCTTGCGCTGCGATTGGAAGTAAGGGCCGTTTGGGCCGCCCACTTCGGGCCCTTCGTCCCAGTCGATGCCTAACCACCGCAGGTCGTGGATGACCTGCTGCGCGGCGGTGGGGGTGTTGCGTTTGCGGTCGGTATCTTCGATGCGCAGGATGAAGGTGCCCCGCATCCGACGGGCCCAGAGCCAGTTGAAAAGGGCGGTTCTGGCCCCCCCAACGTGCAGATAACCGGTCGGCGACGGTGCAAAACGGGTTACTACTTTCACGGGCATAAGTTATGAATTCCCACAAACTGGATTTCCTGCGAGCTTTTTAGCTTAAGCCGTAGGCACGCTCTTGTCAAGCCGCGCCGAAACAGCAGCATACCTGTGTCGTCGATGGCAGTCAGGTTCGCCAGGCAAGGGTCTTGGTAGTACCATCCTGGTCTTTGTTGCCGCCTGTGGCGTGGAGGATGAATTGGCCGGTCCGCGCCGTCAGCCTCGCTTCGACCCACCCGACAGGCTCCCTGTCGCTGAAATTGTACGCCGTCGCTGGAAGGTTGATCTGAGCAATGCCTTTGTAGCGCGAGAAGCGGTACTCATGCGAGTGACCGAAGATGATTGCCTTGACCTTGCGTATCGGTTCGACGATGTCATAGAGCCGCGGCAAATCCAGCAAGTCGCCGTCGCCGTCGCCGAGGGTATGATGGAAGCACAAGACGGTCGGGGTATCGTCGCTGGCTCGGAGGTAGTTCTGTAGCCACGACCGCTGCGCCTTGCCGAGCAGGCCCGGGACCTTGTTCACCATGAAAAGGGAATCCAGCATGATCAACCGAACAGCCGGCAGACCGGCGACCACCACGTACTTACCCCGCACCGACTGCCTCTCGCCGGGCAGCTTGGCAAAGACCTTGAGAAAATTGTCCCTGTTGTCGTGGTTGCCGACGGTCATATAGACGGGCCTTTGCCGGGCCAGCGGCGACAGGAGTCTTTCGAGATTCCGGTAGTCCCCCACCTGTCCGCTCAGGCGGGCCAGGTCCCCGGTGATGACCACGGCATCGGGCCGGTTCGAAATCAGCTCCCGGGTGATCTGTTGCAGGTTTTGATAGGGATAGAAGCCGCGATAGCTGTCGTTCGTGTCCTCGGGTATGTGGGTATCGCTGAGCAATGCCAGATGGACCGAGCCCGCTGTGGCGCGGTCTTTGCGCCGGGGCGCAGTGGAACTGCCGGCCAGGGCGAGCGAAGCCCCGAGACCGGCCACGCCGGCCTTGATGAGCAGGGCCCTTCTGGGGATCGGACGCTCGAAAACCGACATCTTGAAAGCCGTCCCTGATCGTTCTGGCTGGCTGTGCCCCGTCATAATACCACCCCGTATCCGCTTAAACCCTCATATACAGGCCGCCGTTGACGGCGATATATTCGCCGGTGATAAAGCTGGCGGCCTTGCTCGCCAAGAAGAGTATGGCGTTCGCCACGTCTTCGCCGGTCCCGTTTCTGCCCAGAGGCGTCTTCTTTGCCACCTGCCTGCAACGCTGCGGCGTGCTGTAGAGCTCATGGAAGCGGGTTTCAATGAATCCGGGAAGTACGCTGTTGACGCGGATGCCGTACTTGGCGAACTCTTTTGCCATCGAGATGGTCTCCGTGGCGACCGCGGCCTTGGCGCCGGAATACATCCCCGAGCCGCCCGCCCCGCCGGTCTGCCCCGCCACCGACCCGACGTTGATGATGTTGCCCTTGCTCTTTTTCAGGTATGGCAGGGCCGCCCTCGTGACCAAAAACACACTGCGGACGTTCGTGGCGTAAACGTCGTCATGATACTCAAGCGTGGCGTCCTCGAAGTACTGCCTGTCCACCATGGTCCCGGCATTGTTGACGAGGATGTCGATTCCCGCGGCCGCGTCGGCGAACTCCTTGACCATCGCGTTGACCTGCTGCTCATCCCGGACATCTGCTCGAACCAGCACCCCGTCGCTGTACCTTTTTACCCGCCGCAATGCCTTTCTCGCCCCGTCCCCGGTCCGAAAGTAGTGCACCCCCACAAAACAACCCTGTTTGCTGAACGCGACCGCGGTGGCCAGGCCTATCCCGCTGCTGGCCCCGGTCACGAGCACCTTTTTGTCTTTCAGGTCTTCGTAAATCATCGCTCCTTCATAGTCTTCACCCGCGCCCGGTCATCTCCCCGCCAAAGCGGTTCATTGCAGATGCGGTACTTCCATTTTCAGGTACAACGGTATTTCACTGCCGTCTTTGATCAGGCTGTAATTGGAATTGTACCGCTCATCCGGGAAATCGTCGATTATCTTGTATGCGATCCTGAAGCCCTTTGTGAAGGTGCTCGGCTCGACGAACTTGTAGCCGTTCTCCGGGAACCACACTTCGGGCGTGTATTCTTTGCCCTTCTGGATATGCCTTTTCAGCGAGGCTGCGTCCCGTTCGGGGTCGCCTCTCGGTCCCTTTACGCTGTAGCCCTCGGCGAGCAGCTCGTCGAGATACTCGGGGCTGGTTATCGGCTGGAGGGGCTTTTCCTCGTCCATTTGCATACCCGCTGGTTATAGGTACGGGGCGATTTTCTCCTTGAGATCGGTCTCGAAGCTGGCGGTGATGCTGGTGATCTGCTCAACGACCCGGCCGTCCTTGTAAAGGTTCATTGTCGGTATGCCCGTCACGCCGGCCTTGACCGCGGCGTCGCGGTACTCGTCGATGTTGATCTTGCATACCTTCAATCTCCCCTCGTATTCCTCGGCGATCTTATCGAGTACCGGGCCGGCCATCCGACACGGCCCGCACCATTCGGCCCAAAAATCCACGATAACCGGTATCCGCGACTGCAATACCTCGGCCTCGAAATCCTCGTCCGTCAGGCTAATCGCCTTACCTTCTGCCATCGTTTATGCTCCTCGAAGTAAGAAGTTCCAGGATAAAAGCCTACGCCGAAATACTAAGGACCTCAACCGACCGTGTCAAATACCTTTGCCGCCTTTTTTGATGCACGGGCGCAAGCGTCACAACCCCTTGCTCGAAATTGGAGGGCCCGGCCATCAAGCCAGACCCCCGCGACGAGTTCCGTCCGCGGCACTCGCGGGCAGCCGCCTGTTGCCTATGCCGGTTGTTCTTCGCTCCGGTTTTGTGCTTGTTCGAGCTGGAGACCGAGGCGGTCGAGCCTCTTCTGGCCTTCGTCGTACTGGTTGTAGGCGTTTCGCAGGTGTCTGCCGAGAGTGTCCCAGTTCGAGACAAATTCTGCAAAGCAGGAGTTGAGCTTCTTGAGGTTCTGACGGATTTCAGCGGCCTGCCTTTCGATTCGAAGGCCGTGAAGCCCCATCACCACCGTCATCAGGTAGGCATATAGAAGGTTCGGAGATACCGGTATGACCTTCTTGTCAAGGGCGTACTGAAGGATGTCCTGGGCCTCGCCGGTGTACTTGACGACCATCTCGTAGTAGACGTTCTCGGCGGGTATGTACATCAACGCGAAGTCCAGCGTGCCCTCGGCCGGCCGAATGTAGGATGATGCGATCTTGTCGATGTGAGCCGCGCAGTCCCTGAGAAACTGCTTGCGAAGCTTCAGCTTCTGCTCCTCACTCTCGGCCTTTACCACCTTCTCAAAGGAAGGCAGCGAGAACTTGGCGTCAATGGGCACGGAAAACTCGGCCAGCTTTATCAGGGCATCGACTACCTTGCCGTCTTTGAAGCTGTGCTGCAGTTCGTAGGCGTCTTGGGGCAGAATGTTAGCAAGGAGATTCTCGAGCGACCGCTCGCCCATCTGCCCGCGGAGCTTGGGGCTGCTCAGGATATCCTGAAGACGCCTCAGTTCGGTGCCCAGCTGCAGCATTTGGCGGTTTGTGCCCTGCAGCTCGCCGATTTGCTTGTTGAGCTGGCTGAGCACCTGCTGGCTTGATTGCAGACCCCGGCTCAGTGTGCTCTGGCCGCTCTGCAGGGAGACCAGCAGCGCTTCCGAAGTCTTGTCCTGGGCCGCCTTGAGCGCCTCGAGCTGCTGCTGGAGCATATTGATGCCGCCGGCCTGGCCGGCTATCTCTCTTCTTGCCGCGAAAATCGAGCTGATCAGCCAGGCTAACAGACCCGACACGGCCAGCGCCAGTAGTATGCTCAATGCGATGAGAATCGATTGCATTGGTTGGCCCTTCACAGAACCGCTGAATTATATGCCCCCCGACTCGATTAGTCAAAGGCCGATGTGACGGCCGAAATCATCGACCGACGGTTATCTCTTGATAGAAGGGCCGGACGCGTATATCGTCATCACAAGCTGCGAAGCAGGCTATCACCGACGGGATGAAATGGAAAGAATTGAGGCCGTGATATTCGACTGGGGCGGCGCGCTGATAGACGAGCCCTGCTGTATCGAGGCGGCAAAGCGTGCCGGACTGCGTACGATCCTCTTCCAAGATGCCGGGCAACTGGAACAGGAGCTGTCCTCGCTGGGTGTAAAACTCGCATAACCGGGACGGAGAATACCATCCTGCCGCACCGCCCTGACCGGTAGACACAGAGTATGAAATACCACCTGGTCATCCTCAAGAAACGCTATCTGCAGGCGATCCTGGACGGCCGTAAGGACATAGAATCACGCTTCAGCAGGACAAGACTCGCGGTTTTCGAGCAGGTTCAACCGGGCGACAGGCTCTTTCTCAAGGTAAGTTCGGGTCCGGTCTGCGGCCTGGCCACCGCCGCCGCGGTAGAGAGCTTTGACCAGCTCGCCCCCGAGCAGCTGCTGACGCTCAAGAGGCGGTACAACCACCGCATACTCGGCTCAGAGACGTATTGGCGCAGCAAGCTGACGTGCAGGTTCGGCCTGCTGGTCTGGCTGGCGGATATTCGACGGATCGAGCCTGTGCCGATCAACAAGAAGGATTGGCGGGCCTGGGTGGTGCTCACGCCGGAGGAGGACTTCGGACTGCTGGGCCGGATCCGTTGGACCGACCAAAGGTAACATCTTATCCCAAAAGAAGTTGCAAGCCGCACACCACCGCCGGTGTAACCATTCGGGCCGTTCGGCCACTATCCTGTTGCAGTGGCCTATGATACAGGGCCGAAGAAGGAAGAGCGACACAAACGAGTATGAGTTAAGGAGCAGATCAAATGAAAAAGACTGGATTCTGGATGGCAGTGGCGGTTGTCGCCGTGGCGGTGTTAGTGGCTGGGCCAGTCCTTGCCGGACCCCGAGGTGATAGGCGGGGCCCGGGCATTGACCGGGATAAGCCCCAAAACCCTGAAGACCGACCTGTCTGGATGAGGCACTGGGCTGGGCGTCCGGGCTGGAGTCCGGGGGCCGGCCGATTCGGCCTGCCCAGAAGCGACCGGCCTGAGCGGCGCGAGGACCGCGACACAGACAAGCCCGAGAAGCCCGGCAAACCGGCCGACCACGACAGACCGCGCCGGCCGGATCACCGCGGAGGCCCCCAAATGAGGCTGGATCGCCCGATTACACCGCATCCACAGACCCGCTGGCCTAAGAGCCCGCAACAACGCTTTGGAAGGTCGTCCGGGCCCGGTAGGTTTTATGGGTGGGCCAGGCCCCAGGGGCCGGGTCGCGGCGAACCCGGACAAATGCGCCGCGGACGTGGACCGGGCCAGGCTCGTCAGAAAGGCTGCGCCCCCGGCCGGGGCCGACGGATGCTCCAGCGACGCGGGCGCCAGCCGTGGTTCGCAGGGAAGAAGGGCCACCCGGGAGCCTGCTTCCGAACAGGCACGGGCCTTCGAACAGCTATGAGGGGCCGATGGCAGCGACTGGGAGCCGGCAAGGGTTTCGCTGGCCGCTTCGGCACCGGGGCGTTTCGGGGACGGCGGCCGGGTTTCGGCCGAGAACCCGGCTCGAATAGACGCCCCCAGATTGGGCCCTGGCGCGGCCCGCAGGGCAGAGGCCTGCTCCCGGAAGCGGCACGGTGGAAAATAATCGAAGCACTGAAGAAGAAAGGGTGGACGCCCGGGCGAGGCCGGCCGTAAGGCTGTAGAAGCTCTGGCGGACCAGTCGTTCCTGCCCCAATCAAACTAAAGATAGCGACCCCGTCGGCGGGCTGACCGCCGGCGGGGCCTGCCCGTGTACGGAAAGAAGGCCGGCCGACAAGCACCAACCGGAGCAAGGCGGGAAAATGGGTTGATGAATCGCAAATGCCTGGGTATGCTGCAAATATGGGTTCGGCGACGCTCTTAGACCTGCTCAGAGACCTCAGCAGCAACGTGTATCCAGCCGGACCGCCCCTGGGGTCTTTGGCGTGGAGTTTGGCACTCGGGGAAGACCCGCCCATGCCAACAGACCTGGACATCGAAGAAGTTCACCGCAGCCGCCAGGGTGATTCGGACGCCTACCAGTGCCTGATCAAGCGATACCAGGGCCACGTCTCTAAGATTATGTGGCGATTCAGCAGGGACCGCCGAGTCCACGAGGAACTTGTGCAGGATGTATTCGTTGAGGCATATATGAGCATCCACAGCTACCGGCAGAAGGCCCCCTTTTCCCACTGGCTTGCGAAAATAGCCACGCGCGTGGGCTATCGCTACTGGAGGCAGCAAGCCCGGCGCCGCAGGACCAAGACCTTCAGTCTCGAAGAGTGGGACCAGCTGCCCGATGAGCCGGTCGCGACAATGGACCCGAGTCGGGCCGGCGAACTGGTTCACCGGCTGCTTGCGCAGCTGCGACCCAGGGATAGGCTCGTTTTGACGCTGCGCTACCTCGAGGGCTGCGACGTTACCGAGACCGCCCGGCGTACCGGCTGGACGAAGAGTATGGTCAAGGTGCAGACGATGCGGGCCAGGAACAGGCTGGAGAAGCTCCTGGCGCGGATTCCCGGGGAGGCTGAAGAATGAACGACAACAGTAAATTCGATGCACTTATCGCCCGTGCCCGCGGTGAGCAGCCGCCGCGCGTAGATGTGGCAGACCGCGTCATCGGCATTCTAAGCGGTCAAGATGCACGGTTTGAGCCGGCCTGGGATAGGCCGTTGATGTGGGTGGCGGCACTGTCGTCGGCCGTCGCGATACCCGCAGTCGTTGCCGCTGTCCTTGTTTACCAGGTCTGGACCGACCCGTTGTTTGAATTGACCAAGGCGATTTCTTGGGTGATGCAGTGAGCCAGACACAACCAACCGACAATCCGGGCGCCGACCACTTGCAGAAGATGCATCGCCGGCGGATAAGCGTGTTCGGCCTTGTCATCCTCACCGCCGGTGTCGCCATCGGTGGGGCCTCGGTGCTCATCCTGGCACCCGGCAAGGTTATGCCGCCGCCTCCGTCCTTCTTCGACCGGATGTTTGCACCTCTTTTCAGGAGTATGGAGCAGGAGCTGAACCTTTCGCAGGAGCAGCAGGACAAGCTCCGCCCGATCATCAAGAACCATATGGAGAAGCTCGGAGAAATCCACAGCCGGGTTCGTGCGGAGATCAACAAGCAGTGGACGCAGATGAATGAGCAGATCCTGGCGGTGCTCACAGAGGAACAACAAGAGATCTGGAAGCGCAAACTCGAAGAGATCCAGCGTCGGTTCCACCGCAGTCCACGCGGGGGGCCACGACGCGGCGACGGGCAACCGGGCCCTTACCGCCGCAGGGGCGAGGGCGAGTCAGGTCGTTTCCGGGGGGCTCCCGGACCGTTCGCTCCGGGCCGACGGCCCGAAGACCAGAACCGCCCGCGGATGGGAGCCGGCCGAGACGGACGGCTGGGCCGCCAGTATAGAATGCCGGATCCGCGCGACCCGAACCGGCCGCGGATGCGGATGGGCCTTGGTCGAGGCCCAATACCACAGCACCCCGGCCGTCGTCCGGGAGTGCTCGGCCCCGGGCCCCATCCCGAAGACGTCAACCTGCCGGCCGTGAAAAGCGAATAGGACCACAGCCGGAAAATAGCTTACCACTTTCCGCAGAGAGTTCCCGTATAATGCTATCACGAAACGAAGAATGCCCTAACTTTTTGGAAAGGACAAGCAAATGCTGAGGAAAGTCATCCTGTCTGTCACTGCGATAACGTTGCTGGTAGGGGGCGGTTACCTGGCCGCCGAGCAAGCTGGCGGTCGCGCCGCTGCAAGGCAGGCCGGCACACGACGTCCAGGAACCGGCAGACCCCGCTTTGCCAGGCCGGAACCGTTGAGCGCCGAGGCGGAGAAAAAGATTCTCGCCGTCCTTGAGGATATGCACGAGAACCAGAGAAGGGGTATGATGAACGTGCCGCCCGAGGACGGCCAGCTGTTGCGGGTTCTCACGCGCACGATGCGCGCAAGGCGCGTAGTCGAGATCGGCACGTCCAACGGTTATTCCGGCATATGGATCTGCCTGGCGCTCAAGAGCACCGGCGGCAGGCTCATCACGCACGAGTTGGACCAACGCAGGGCACAACTGGCGCGCGAGAATTTCAAGCGGGCCGGCGTCGATGACATCGTCACGCTCGTCGAGGGCGACGCCCACGAGACCGTCAAAAAGCTCGAAGGTCCCATCGACATTGTCTTCCTTGATGCCGACAAGGCCGGCTACATCGACTACCTCCGTAAACTGCTGCCGCTCGTACGGCCGGGAGGCCTGATCCTCGCACACAACACCACTAACGCGAGCAGAGATATGCAGGACTACCTCGAGGCCGTCACGACGAATCCCGACCTTCAGACTATCTTCCTGCACGAGCAGGGCAGAGGCATGGGAGTGACGCTCAAGAAACGCTGAGAGCTGCCGGCACTACCGCAGCAGGGTTGCACAAAGCCGCGCTTGAGGCCAACCGGATGGAGCAGCCACAGCAAAGCGAATTTCGCCGAGCCTTAGGGCCCTGGAGCGCCGGTGCACTGGTCGCCGGCTCGATGATCGGCACGGGCATCTTCTTTTTCGTCTCCGATGTGGCTGTGCGCCTGCCGAACGCCGCAGCCATCTTGGCCGTCTGGCTCGTCGGCGCCGCGGTGGCCTCGTGCGGAGCACTTTGCCTGGCCGAGTTGGCCGCGGCCTATCCGAAGACCGGCGGCATCTACGTCTTCATCCGCCAGGCATACGGGCCGCTGGTCGGTTTCCTTTACACCTGGGCAAAGTTCCTGATTATGAGGCCCGGAAGTTTCGGCATAATGGCCGTGGCTTTTGCCGGCTTCTGCATAGATTTTCTGCAACTGGGCCAACAGACCCCGCCGTGGCTTCAGAAGACCCTGGCCGTCGGCGCCGTTGTCATTCTGACCGCTATAAACGTTATTGGTGTTCGTCTCGGCGGAGGCGTCCAGAACGTTCTTACCGCCGCCAAGATCTTCTGCCTTGTCGGGATCATAGGTGTCGGGCTCGCTTTCGGCCTGGGCTGGCTCGAAGCACACCCCGTGGACATCCAGCCCGCCGAACAACCCGAAGCGATCGGCCTTCTCTTGTTCGGCGCAGCCTTGATCCCGGTGATGTGGACTTTCGGAGGATGGGACGAATCGCCCTTCGTCGCAGAGGAGGTTCATAATCCCGAGCGGAATCTGCCGCTCTCGATCCTCGGCGGATTGTGGACCGTCGCGATCCTTTTTGTGGTGGTCAACGCAGCCTATTTGCTTATCTTGTCCCCTGCCGAGATGGGCGGTTCCGGCACAGAGACCGCCACCATCGCTATGGAGCGTGCCTTGGGGCCGCCCGCCCGCAGAATCCTCAGCTTCGCGCTGATCATATCCACCCTCGGTGCCGCAAACGGCTGGGCTATGACCGGCGGAAGAATCGCCTACGCAACCGGAAGGGACCAGGCCCTGTTCCGATGGTTCGCGCACGTTAACCCGCGAACCAGAACACCTGTCCGCAGCCTGGTCGTCCAGGCGGTCCTCGTGATTGCCGCGATCCTGATTCTTGAGGACCCGTTCCAGCTGCTGCTCTACACCGGCCTGGCATACTGGGCCTTTGCTGCACTTACGGCCGCGGCAGTTATAGTTATGCGGTGCCGCGACCCCCTAAAGGACCGTCCGTTCAAGGTGTGGGGTTATCCGGCCACACCGATCGTTGCCGTTGCGGCCTCGGTGAGCATGGGCATCTTCGTGACCTTGACCGACACGCACAACGCCCTGGTCACGCTCGGCATCCTGGCCGCCGGGACCGTGGCCTATGCCGTCCAGCTTGCAGCATGCCGCCGGTGATGGTACTATGCCCGAAACCCTATGTACCTCTGAATCGGAGCAGAGAGTATGAACAGGAAACTGACAATGGCCGTGGCACTGGTGATGACCGTCTGCTGCTGTCTCTGGGCGGAAAACTGGCCGCAGTATCTCGGACCCAACAGAAACGCGACCTCCTCCGAAACCGGCATCGCCCGCACCTGGCCGGCAAACGGGCCGAAGGTCCTCTGGACCATGTCCCTTGGCAAGGGGTACGGCGGTGCGGCAATCAGCGACGGCAAGGTCTACGTGCTTGACAGGATCGGCACGCAGAAGGATGCCCTCCGCTGCTTCGAGCTGCGCACAGGCAAAGAGATCTGGTCTTATGCTTATGACGCGCCCGGCAGGGTCAGCCACGACGGCTCGCGCGGCGTGCCTACGATCGACGGCAACTATATCTATACCTGCGGACCCTTTGGAGACCTTCACTGCTTCAACAAGCTCACGCACAAAGTCGTCTGGAAGGTGAATATCTGGAAGGACTTCGGCGGCGGAAAGGTCCCGATGTGGGGCATCACCCAGCACCCGCTGATCTACGGTGATACCGTGATACTGGCCTCGCAGACCGAAAAGGCCGGCATCGTAGCCTACGACAAGACCACCGGCAAGGTAAAGTGGACCAGCCCCGCTCTGCCTGACAAGGTCGGTTATGTCGCTCCGAAACTCATCAAGATCGACGGGACAGATATGCTGGTTATGATAACCGCCTGCTCAAGGAGCGCTTCGCCAGACGGCCCCGGACGCCGCGGTGCAAGTGATGACTACGCACCTGGAACGGTCCTGGGAATGGACCCGAAGACCGGCAGAACGCTCTGGACGTACAAGAACTGGCACTGCCGGATTCCTGTCCCGAACGTGGTTGAAATCGGTGACGGGCGATTGTTCATCACGGGCGCCTACAAGGCCGGCTCGGCTATGATAAAGGTCGCCAGGGCCGGCGAAAACTTCACGGTAACCGAGCTGTACAAGACCAGCGACTTCGGTTGCCACGTCCATCCGCCGGTCCTCTACAAAGGCCACCTCTACGGCCACTGCACCACCAACACCCGCAGGGACGGTATGGTCTGTATGGACCTTGACGGCAACGTAAAGTGGAAAACGGGCCGTGACCCCGTCTTCGATAAGGGCGGCTTTATCCTGGTCGACGGACTGATCTTGAGCGTGGATGGGCAGGTCGGCATCCTCAATCTTATCGAGCCCGACCCGGCAGGATTCAAACCTCTTGCCAGCGCCAGGCTGTTGGATACGAGGGAATGTTGGGGTCCGCTGGCCCTGTCCGACGGAAAGCTCATTATCCGCGACCAGAAGCAGCTCAAGTGCGTGCTCGTGCGGTAGCTTACGCCTGCCCGCAGCGCTATCGCTTGAGAGAGCCTCTCACAATCCCCGGCGCAGCTCCGCCTCGAGCCTTGGGTATGTGCGCAGTTGCCCTTAAGTCTTTGTTTTGCGCCTGCGGGTTTTCTGGGTGCTTTTCTTCTTGGCCCCTGCTCGCGGAATCTCGGGGACGTTGGTTCCTGGTAGCCATTTTGCGAGCCCTTTTTTGATCTCCCCATAGCCCGCATCGTTGGCCAGATTGGTCCATTCGAGCTCGTCTGTATCGTGGTCGTAGAGTTCCTCGGTGCCGTCACTATACCGGATATAACGCCAGCGTTCGGTGCGGAGCGAATGGTTGTTTCGACCGTAGGTGGTCAGCGCCGGGCGCCCCCATTCTGCATCGGGATTCTTCAGCAGCGGCACAAGGCTCTTGCCCTGCAGCTCTTTCTTGGGCGCAAGGTCGCACAGCTCGATGAGCGTAGGGTAGATGTCGAGCATCGTAACGGGACGCCGGCAGCGTTGGCCCGGCTTTGTCAGGCCCGGGACGACCACCATCAGAACGTTGTGCGTTGCTTCTTCCCACAGGGCGAATTTGCGCCAGTGCAACTTCTCGCCGAGGTGCCAGCCGTGGTCGCTCCAGAGGACGATTATGGTGTTATCCGCATAGGGGCTCTCCTCCAGGGCGTCAATCACCCGGCCGACGCAGGTATCGACGAACGTTATTGAAGCGAGGTAACCCTGGACGGCCTTTCGCCATTGGTGGTGCTCGATGACCTTCTTGTGGTCGCCCTGGGGCTTCGCCATCTGCCTGCCTATCGGCGGCACGTCGTCGAGGTCGTCCTCTTTGACGTTGGGCAGGGTCACCTTCTCCGGTGGATACATCTCGAAGTACTTCCTGGGCACGTACCAGGGCAGGTGAGGCCGGAAAAAACCACAGGCCAGGAAAAAGGGTTTGCGGTGCCTCTTTCCCAGCTGCGAAATGCACCACGAAGCGACCTGCCAGTCACCCATCTCTTCGTCGGGGACATCGACGGGGCCCCAGTCGAAGTGCGCGGTGTTGGGAATGCCGTTTAGTGGACGGTTCGCAGGCATCGGGTCGTCGGGCTTGTTTTTCTGCTGAGACGGGAAGTAGTCCTGCCAGGATGCAGGGTCGGGGAATGTGCCGTGGTAGATTTTGCCGCCCCCGGTAGCCGTGTAGCCGTGGGCCATAAAGTGCTGCGGTATCGTGACGGCATCTTTGAGCACCGGCGACTTTCGCCAGGGGTCGGGGTTGTGATACACGCCGGAACTTGACGGTAGTATCCCGGTCATAAGGCTGGCCCGGGATGGATTGCAGGCCGGCGCCGAACAGTGGGCGTTTGTAAACAGGACGCCTTTCTGGGCCAGCCGGTCAAGGTTCGGCGTCTTGACATCCGGGTGGCCTCCCAGGCAGCCGACCCAGTCGTTCAAATCGTCGATCGCCATAAAAAGGACGTTGGGCCTTGTCCGGGCGGATAGGCCCGAGAAAGCGAGCCGGCTCACCGCAAGCGATAGGGAACCTGCTGCGGTCAGGTGGAGAAAGCGACGACGGTTGATGTGAACTGGTCGGGGATTCATTTGTGTTGCCTCGATTCGGTATACCTGATTTTCCTCAAGATCCTTTTGTTCAAGGGCCTCGCCACAGAGCTGCACGCGCCCAATTACGCCGTACGGCACACAGCTTAGCCATTGGCGGGGCGTCCGTCAAGAGCTGCAAGCACGCCGTAGGGAACCGCTCGGCCGGGCGATAAAAGCGCTTGCCGAAGCGGGCCGGCAGTGTTATGCTGTCGCGCCCGTTTGGCGGGCGAAAACTGAACTGCGAACCCTTTTGACGACAGGTAAATGTCAATGAGTTCAACCATTAAGAATCCAGGTATGTCCGAGCTTGACGAGCTGTGTGTTCAGACGATTCGTTTCTTGTCCATGGAGGCGGTCCAGAAGGCCAAATCCGGCCATCCGGGTATGCCGATGGGGATGGCACCGGCGGCCTACGTCTTGTGGACGCGGCATCTCAGGCACAACCCCGCAGATCCCCGATGGCACAATCGCGATAGGTTTGTTCTCTCGGCCGGCCACGGCAGCGCCCTGCTGTATTCTCTGTTGCATCTGACGGGTTACGACATCAGCCTCGATGAGTTGAAGAACTTCCGCCAGTGGGGCAGTAAGACCCCGGGCCATCCGGAGTACGACCCCGACCACGGCGTGGAAGTTACGACCGGGCCTTTAGGACAGGGGATTTCCAATGCGGTCGGCATGGCGATTGCGCAAAAATATCTGGCCAGCTTCTTCAACCGGGACGGCTTCCCGATCATCGACTACAGGATTTACGTTATCGCCAGCGACGGCGACTTGCAGGAGGGCCTTGCCTCGGAGGCCTGTTCCCTGGCCGGCCATCTGGGCCTGGACAATCTCATAGTCGTTTACGACGACAACCACATAAGTATAGACGGCGATACGGACCTTGCCTTCACCGAGGACAGGGCCAAGAGATTCGAGGCCTACGGGTGGGCCGTGCTCGAGGTCCCGGGCGACGGCAACGATATGGAGGCGTTCGAGAAGGCGCTCGAACGGGCCAAGGCCCAGAAAGACAGGCCCACCCTGATAAAGTTCCGTACCCATATCGCCTACGGCAGCCCGAATTTCCAGGACACGGCCAGAGCACACGGCGCACCTTTAGGCGAGGAGGAGATCAAGCTGATCAAGGAGAAGTGCGGGTGGGATCCGCAAAAGAGTTTCTACGTGCCGCCGGAGGTCTCGGCGCGTATGAGGCAGGTTGCCGCGAAGGGTCGAGAGGCTCAGCAGGCGTGGGACAAGCTGTTCGCGGATTACGCCACCGCCTACCCTGAGCTTGCCCGCCAATTCGAGGACGCTGCGGCGGGGAAACTGCCGGTCGATCTGGATGAACTGTTGCCGGAGTTCGAGCCGGGCACTTCGGTTGCGACCCGGAAGGCTTCGGGGATGGTACTCGAAGCGGTGATGCCGAAGCTGCCGTTGGTAATGGGCGGCTCGGCGGATCTGACCCCGTCGAACAATACGCGGTGGAGTGATGCGAAGGACTTCCAGAAGGACAGCCGCGACGGCAGGTACATCCGCTACGGAATAAGAGAACACGCGATGGGCGCGATAGTGAACGGGATCTCCGTCAGCAGGCTGGTGCGGGCTTACGGGGGCACATTCCTGGTGTTCTCGGATTATATGCGCGGCGCGATTCGTGTTGCGGCGCTTTCGAAGTATCCCTCGATATTTGTATTCACGCACGACAGTATCGGGGTAGGCGAGGATGGTCCGACCCACCAGCCGGTCGAACACATAGCGGCGCTTCGAGCGATCCCGAATCTGCTTGTCTTCCGACCGGCCGATGCAAACGAGACCGCCCAGGCCTGGAAGTATGTGCTTGAGCATCGCGAGGGGCCGGCCGCCCTGTTGCTTACCCGGCAGGGTCTGCCCGTCCTTGATCAGCGCAAGTACGCCTCGGCAGAGAACTTGAGCAAAGGTGCCTACGTGTTGACCGGCGCCGATAAGCCGGACGTGCTGCTCCTGGCCAGCGGCTCGGAGGTCTCGGTGGCGCTTTGTGCGGCTGAAGGACTGGCCAGGCAAGGCATCAGGACGCAGGTCGTCAGTATGCCGTGCTGGGAGCTCTTCGAGCAGCAGGAAAAAGATTACAGGGACTCTGTTATACCGCCTGGTGTCAGAGCAAGGGTCGGCATCGAGGCGGGCGTTGAGCACGGCTGGAGCAAGTACCTGGGCGACAGAGGCGTCTTTGTAGGGGTCTCGTCGTTCGGTGCTTCGGCCCCGGCCAAAGTTTGCTTCGAGAAATTCGGCATAACCGCCGAGGCTGTTGTGGCCGCAGCCAAGAAGTCTATGGGCCAAGGGCCGTAACGGCACAAGAAAGCTCGGTGCCGGGGCAGTGACGGCGGGTTGCTCAGGGCAGCGGCGCGGCCGCTTTGCTTTGCCGGCTGGCTATGTCGGCCGAGCAATTCTACAAAGACCTGGCCGGCAGGGTGGCCCCGGCGTACAATGATGCTATGGATCTCGGCCGGGACAGGGCGGTTCGAGAGGTAGTCTCCCGGCTGGCACAAACCGACAGGGGGGCGGTCAAGGTCGAGGGGACCTGGGGATCGTTCGCGCGCTTACTGGCCGCATACGTATCCAGGCAGACAGAAAAACCTATCCTCTATCTCTGCGCCCACATAGACGATGCGGATAAGTCGGCCGACGACCTTCGCACCTTTGGCGTCGAGTCGGTTGAACCGCTGCCGGCCTGGGAGGGCGAGGAGGACCTGGCGGACGCAACGGATGAGATTCGGGCCGAGAGATTGAGGCTCGTATCCCAGATCCACCACGCGCTGTCCGGCGCCCGTAAAAACAGGCCGGTCATACCGGCCTGTGTGCAGGCCCTGCTGCAGCCGGTGCCGGCACCACAGGCCCTGCAGAGCAGTCGCGTTGACCTCCAGGTTGGAGCCGAAACACCTCCGGAGCGGCTCTGCGAGTGGCTGGTCGATAATGGGTTCGAGCGGGTTGATAGGGTCGATCTGCCCGGTCAGTTTGCCAGGCGGGGCGGGATTGTAGATATTTACGCGCCGCTGATCCAGTGCAAACGGCCCGCTGGCCAGCGGCAAGATCTACCGATAGATGGGGCCGCGCCCGTAAGGATCGAGTTCTTCGGGGACCTCATCGAGAGCATCCGCGAAATCGACCTCGATACCCTGCGATCGAGAGGGTCCTTGCAGGGTCTCTCTGTGGTTTCAGCGATATGCGGTGCCGTTGAGGAGCAAAGAGAGCTTTTTCTAAACATCCTGCCCGAGAACACGATCGTTGTGCTCGAAGAGCCGGGGACGATCGACGAGTTCGCCGCCGCGTATCTCGGGCGGGTCGAGAACCCCAGCAAGCTGTATACGAGGGCCACGCTGTACGAGGCACTGGGGCGTTTCACGCAGCTGCACGTCTATCGCTTTGCGCCCGAGCCGGGGGACTTCGTGAGGCTCGGCGTCAAGAGTGTACAGCAGTTCCAGCACAAGGCTGCCTCGGTATGGTCCGGGCATAGGGCGGCGCTGGAGGAGCTGGTCGGCCAGGCAAAGATGGGCAAGAAGGTGCTGCTTTACTGCGAGGCCGAGGCAGAGATAAAACGCGTCGGGCAGATCATCAAGGAGATCAACACGGAGATCCCTGCCAACTTCAGGTTGCTGCCGGGCTTTATCAGCCAGGGCTTTATCCTGGATTCGCTCCGAACCATTGTCATAAGCCACCACGAGCTGTTCGGCCAGTTGGCGATAAGAAGGAGACGCCGCCTTGTGCCGGCTACCGCTCCGGTCGACACTCTCAGCGACCTGCACGAAGGTGACTACGTCGTTCACGCTTCCTATGGCATCGGCAAGTTCCTCGGAACCCAGGCCGTCCGGGAAAAAGGCGGAACGAGCGAGTATCTTTCCATTGAATATGCCGACGGCGTCAAGGTGCGGGTCTCGGTGCGTAATATCGCCCTGGTGCAGAAGTACATCGGGACAAGCCCGAGACGACCAAAGCTCAGCAAGATCGGCTCGAAAAGATGGCAAAAGCAGAAGGCCAAAGTCGCCAGGTCGGTTACAGACCTCGCCGCCGAGCTGCTGGAGATGCAGGCGAGGCGGCAGGCAGCCGGGGGCATCGCGTTTCCGGAGGATTCGAGCTGGCAGGCCGAGTTCGAGGAATTGTTTGCCTACCAGGAAACGCCGGACCAGGCCACCGCCGCCGCCGAGATCAAGGCGGATATGCAACAGCCGGTGGCGATGGACAGACTTCTGTGTGGTGACGTGGGATACGGCAAGACCGAGCTTGCGATGCGGGCCGCTTTCAAGGCCGTCGAGAGCGGCAGACAGGTCGCCGTCCTCGTGCCCACCACGGTGCTTTCCGTCCAGCACGCCAGAACATTCACCGAGCGATTCGCCGACTTCCCCGTGACAATCGAGGTCCTCAACCGCTTCAGAACGCCCAGGCAGGCCCGGGACATAATCGAACGCACCAAGCAGGGCAAGGTGGATATCCTCATCGGCACGCACCGGTTGCTCAGCGGCGACGTGGGGTTCAAGGACCTGGGCCTGTTGATAATCGATGAGGAGCAGAGGTTCGGCGTCGAGCACAAAGAGCGGCTCAAGAGATTGCGTTTCAACGTGGACGTTCTGACGATGACGGCCACGCCGATTCCACGCACGCTCCATATGTCCCTGCTCGGCCTGCGCGATATCAGCTCGCTTGCGACCCCGCCGCTCGACAGGCGGAGCATCGTAACCACCGTGACCCGCTACGATCCACAGCTTATCAGAAAGGCCATTCTCCGCGAGTTGAATCGCCAGGGGCAGGTGTTCTTCCTCCATAACAGGGTCCGCACGATCGCCAAAAGGGCCTGGGAGATTCAAAAGCTCGTACCCGACGCAAGGCTGGCAATAGCGCACGGCCGGATGAGCAAGACCGAGCTGGAAGATGCGATGATAAAGTTTGTCCTGGGCCAAATAGACCTGCTTGTGTGCACCACTATTATCGAGTCGGGCCTGGATATTCCAAACGCCAACACCATTATTATTGACGACGCAGACCGCTTCGGATTGGCCGAGATGCACCAGCTTCGCGGCCGCGTGGGACGGTACAAGCATCGCGCCTATGCCTACCTGCTGCTGCCGGCAACCCGCTCAATAACGCCCCTGGCCGCCAGACGCCTCAAGGCCATCGAAGAGTATTCGCACCTGGGGGCGGGCTTCCGCATCGCCCTGCGGGATCTCGAGATCCGCGGGGCCGGAAATATACTTGGCCACGAGCAGTCCGGGCACATCCAGATGGTGGGCTATCAAATGTACTGTGAGATGTTGGCCGAAGCGGTCCGGCGGTTGAAGGGCCAACCGACCGAGCCGGTCCCCACGGCAGTTGTCGATCTCGGATTCCCGGCATACATCCCCAGAAACTACATACCTGTCAACAGGTATCGGATGGACGCCTATCGCAAGATCGCCGTCGCCAGAAACGACCAGGACATCGAGCAAGTCAAGAGCGAGCTGGCCGATGTGTACGGGCCAATACCCAGAGAGGTGGGGCTGCTGCTGGAATTGGCCGAGCTGCGAATCAAGGCGAGCAGACGCGGGATAAAGAGTATAATAGTGTCCGGCCGGGACCTGGTGTTCTCCTTCGAGAAAGATACCGACGGCCGGGCCAGGAAACTGTTCGCCAGGACCGCGGGTAAAATCAGAATTCCGGACCCCAGGACCGCGTATCTGCGCCTGGAGAAAAGTTACTTTGAGCCGACAACGCTAATGAGCGTTCTGCGCAAAATATTAGCGGACTGACGCGTATGGCACAGCAAACCAACAACCGCGCCCCGGAAGCGCCGGTGCTTACACCCCGGCCCGAGCCTGCGCAGATGGAGCCTGCCGCCCGGCCAAGCCCGACCCGACAGAATGGAAAAGATAGTAAGACAAGAGCTTCGGGTGGTCCGTTGGTATTGAGCTGGAGGTGACTTATGTGGCGCCGAACCTGTAAACGTTTACCGGTGCTTTTGATGGCGGCAGCGACAGGCTGCTTGGCGGCAACAGCGGATACCCATAAACAGGCCCGCTCGCCGTTGGACGAGCTGCCGCCCCATATTACGCGGATAACCTGTTTCGGCCAGAGGGCCGACTGGTCCAGCGACGGAAAGCGGATCCTGTTTATCGAAAAAACCTTCGGCGACGTGTACGAGGTGGAGCTGCAGACGAAGATCATCCGCCCGATGACGCACCACTATTTCCACGAGGGCTACACGCGGGCGCTCTACCTGAGCAACGGCGATATCCTGCTTGTCGGAGCCAGACGGTTCGATGCGACCAACCCATGGGCCAGCCGAAGCGAGAAGAATGCCGAATTGTGGGTGTTGAGCAAGGACCTGTCGCGTCCGCCCGTGCCCCTGGGCGAGAAGTGCTCGGAAGGCCCGGCCGTCTCCCGAAGGCGGATGCGAATCGTCTGGACGCACAGCGGGGCGTTCTGGTCCGCCAACATCGTCTACGAGAACGGCCTGCCGCGACTGGCCAACAAGAAAAAGGTTCTCGACAAAAGCGATCTGCCGTTCAAATGTGAAATCGAGACACAGAACCTCAGACCCCCCGACGAAAAAGAACTGATATTCAGCGCATACGGATACCAGGGCACCGAGGTCTGCGGGCTGAATCTCGAGACCGGCGAGGTGGTCAACTATTCGAACGCGCCGAACCAGTACGATGAGCCGGAAGGAATTTTCCCCGACGGCAAATATACGCTGGTCGAGTGCGACAGGCACTCCGGCAGGGGGCCACAGTATATCGACATCTACAAGCTGGCCCTCGATGGATCAGGCAGGACCGAGCGCCTGAC
The DNA here is from genome assembly GCA_964632005.1 of uncultured Pirellulales bacterium. Lineage (GTDB taxonomy): Bacteria > Planctomycetota > Phycisphaerae > Sedimentisphaerales > Anaerobacaceae > CAZWAP01. The sequence continues at coordinate 26,749 of CAZWAP010000001.1, forward strand.
GTTTTTCGCGGATTATCCCGGCTACAAGGCCTCCAATCCTGTTGTGAGCGACGACGGGCGATATATCGCCTTCCAGGTAGCCAGACAAGGCGACCCTCCAGGGGTCGGCAGGGGCATCCTGGTCTTCGATATACCGGAGTTTGAAAAGCAAGCTCGAGCAGGCTGGCCCGGCCAGCCCCGGATGCGCATTCAAAAGATGATAGATGCAATCAACAGTGCCTACGGCGTGACGGTCCACTACAAGTACGACGCCGAGGCATTCTTCCCGCCCTCGTGGTTGCGCAAGCCAATATCTGGCCGGGCATACCAGATGCCAGAGAAGGAAGTCGAACGCCTCTTGCCGGTAGTCGAAAAGTTCCTTTCGGCATATCCAAAGCGCGTGATCCAGGAGAACCTGACGGATATATATCTGGTCAGCGACTTGGAGTTCTACGGGCAGGGCTTCGGCGCAGCGTACCGCGACAGCTCGTTGTACGTCAACAGTGACGGACAGGCCGAAGGGTACACGGAGGAATTCCTGCTCAGCCAGATGCACTCGGAACTCTCCAGCATATTTCTGCGGAATTACAGCAGCGAGTTTCCCGAAGAGGCCTGGAAATCGGCGAATATCAACGGCTGGGAGTATCGAGGCACCGGTGTCGAGATGCTGGGTCAGGCCGATGTTTTCTGCCAGAGCGAGGACCTGCTCGAAAAAGGCTTCTTGCTGAAGTATTCACAGACCAGCTTGGAGAACGACGTCAATATGTTCGCGTTCTGGGCTTTTACCAGGCCGGAGCAGCTCCAGAAGCTCGCCTCCAGGTACGAGAGGATCGGACGGAAGTATCAACTGTTTGTGGAGTTCTACCGGAGAATCGACCCGGCTATCAATATAGGTCCGCCGGCCGAGGCCTCCCCCCGTACCAACCGCGTTTCCAGTGGAGAATCAGGCCACCCACCCGGGTGAGAGACCAGGGCTCCAACTAAGCGTTGCAATTGACGCCGCGGAAGGGTAGATTATCGCCGGCGATCCGGCGGAGTTATGGAGAACGTTCCGTGTCGCTTTTGGTTCGTCAATCGAGTTAACCAAATTTGATGGAAAAGCGTATGGCACAGGTTGCACCGACCCGGGAAGACGCCCTTTCGCTGCTCAAGCAGTACAACCGCAACGAGGGCCTGATCAAGCACGCCCTGGCGGTCGAAGCGGTGATGCGCTATCGCGCGCGGAAGTGCGGCGCCGACGAAGAGAAATGGGGTATCATCGGACTCATACACGACCTCGATTATGAGCAGTATCCCGATCAGCACTGCCGCAAGACCGAGGAGATTCTAAGGGCGCACAATTGGCCCGAGCAGTACATCCGTGCGGCGATCTCGCACGGCTGGGGTATATGCACGGATATTCAGCCGCTCAGCGACTTGGAAAAGTTCTTGTATGCGATCGATGAGCTGACGGGACTTGTTGCCGCTACGGCCCTGGTCAGGCCGAGCAAGAGCATTATGGACGTCAAGGTCAAGTCCGTGAAAAAGAAATGGCAAGACAAGGCCTTTGCCGCCGGCGTGAACCGCGAGGTGATCAGCAAGGGAGCCGAAATGTTGGGCCTCGAGCTCAGTGAGCTTATAGAAGATACGATAATGGGGATGCGCGAGGTGGCCGACCAGATCGGACTAAAGGGTCACGCCGACCTTCCCGGGGCCAGCTGAGAAGACACTTGCTATTGAATACATCTGATGAGGTTGCGTGAACAGATGCGTTGTCTGTGTGTGCTGATGTTGACCGCCGGCTGCTGTTTGGGATTATTGTCCGCCGGCTGCGAGGGAAGCCACTCGTCCTTGACCGATGCAGAGCTCGACCGGATCGCGATGACCGAGAAAATACATCTTGCCGAGCAGGCCGGCGACCTCGTTATTATCGTTGGTGGCGAGTCGATAACCAGCGAAGAAATACTCGCGGCACCCGCGGACCCACGGCGCGATGACAGCGAGTCGATCGCCGAGGCCTTCAAGCCCCTCGCTCGCCGGGCCACCCTCGAGCAGTTCAAACAGCAGGCTCGCCACCCCCTTACAGACGTGCTGATGGGCAAGATTTCCCGGATACTGCTTTATCAGCACGCCAGAAGAGAGCTCGGCAGCAGCGCAGATGAGGCACTCGAGAAGATGGCCGAGAAAGAGCTGCGCAGATTCATCCTCAAGTACGGCGGCGACGAAGCCAAGGCCGACGCAGCACTGCGGCAAATGGGCCTCGACCGGGAAGGTTTCAAGCAAGAGCACAAGAAACTGATAATCACACAAGCTTACCTGGCTCGAAAGCTCCCCTACAAAAAACCGGTAACCTACGGAGAGCTGATCGAATACTACGAGAAGGTAAAGGATAAGCTTTTTTTCACGCCTGCGAAGTTGAAGTTTCGCCTGATCGACATTGATATTATGAAACTCCAGGTAGCCGACCCGAATCTCAATCCCCTCGCCGAGGCAAGGAGGCTTGCCGCAGAGCTACTCGGGCGTCTGCGGGCCGGGGAGGACTTTGCCGAGCTGGCAAAGAAGCACTCGCACGGTCACAGGCGGAGCTTCGGTGGATTGTGGCCATCGGTCAACCCGGACTCGCTGGCTAAGCCGTACGACGTTCTCGCAAAAAAAGCCGCCGAAATGGAGCCGGGCCGGGTCGCAGGGCCCATTGAAGCGGGCAGTCATATTTTCATAATGAAACTTGAAGAAAAACAGCCCGCCCACTACCAGCCGCTTGAAGAGGTCCAGGCCAGCGTCAATGAGATGATACTCGAAGACCGCCGGAACGAAGCTATCACCAGACTGAACGACAGGCTCTTGCGCGAGGCGGCCATCGGTGAGACCGACGGGTTCATAGATTTCTGCCTGGAGAAGATATATCGGATCAGCAACCAGGAAAAACCGCCGCCGAAACGGTCGCACTGAGAGCGGCGCCCCTTTGCCCGAGCCCGAGGAATTATTGGATGCAATTTGTAGCGCACGGTATAGATCTTGTTGACTGCCCGCGAATAGAGGATATGGTCAGACGCCACGGCAGGCGGTTCATCGACCGTGTTTTCACGCCGGCCGAGCAGGCTTACGCCGAATCGACGAAGGACCGCATAGAGAAACTGGCCGGCCGTTTTGCGGCAAAGGAGGCCGTCCTCAAGCTGATGGGGACCGGCTGGCGAGGCAAGATCGCCTGGACGGATATAGAGGTGGTCAACAACATCAAGGGCCAGCCGGAGGTCCGCCTCGACGGAGAGGTCAAGAAAATAGCCGAAGGCCTTGGCATCAGTTGTGTGAGCGTCAGTATTACGCACACGGCCAATTTCGCCATAGCCTCCGCCGTTGCACTGGCGCAGAAGAAAGAATAACGCACGCATCTCGGCCTGCAAAAGCGCGCTAACCTGTGTATGCGCACGGCTGCTCGGCCGAGCGGTAAGATGACTCCGTGATGAGCGCAGATGATTTCGATTGTATAGTTGTCGGGGGAGGTCACGCCGGCGTCGAGGCCTGCCACGCCGCAGCGAAGATGGGTGCGCGGACCTGCCTGCTGACCATAAGCCGGGAGACGATTGCAAAGATGAGCTGCAACCCGGCCATCGGCGGCCTCGGCAAGGGACAGATTGTCCGGGAGGTCGATGCGCTCGGCGGCCTGATGGGCCTGGCAATAGATGCAACGGGAATTCAGTTTCGCCTGCTTAATCGTTCGAAGGGCCCGGCCGTGAGGGCGCCAAGGGCCCAGGCCGACAAGTACAGGTACAAAGACTGGGTCCGCCGCCAGCTCGAGGCCACGCCCAACCTGACTATCATAGAGGCTATAGCCGAAGAGGTCCTCACCAGGGATGGCAGCGTCGTCGGGGTACGCGCCAGGGACGGGCGGACTTTCCACGCGCCGACGGTGGTCCTGACCACCGGAACCTTCCTTCGAGGTCTGATGCATACCGGAGCCGAGCAGGTGCCGGGCGGACGATTAGGGGAGCCGGCTGCGGAAGGGCTTTCCGAAAGCCTGGAGCGAATAGGACTCAAACTTGGAAGATTGAAAACCGGAACGCCCCCAAGGCTCGACGCGACAACCGTGGCCATGGAGAAAGTCGAAATCCAGCACGGCGACGAACGACCCACACCTTTCTCGTTTATGACCCGGCGAATACAACAAAGACAGATACCCTGCTGGATAACCTACACCAACGACAGAATCCACCGTTTGATCAGGGAGAATCTGGACCGCGCGCCGCTCTATTCGGGCCAGATCACCTCGACCGGCCCGCGGTATTGCCCGAGTATCGAGACCAAGATAGTCCGCTTCGCCGAAAAGAAGCGGCACCAGGTCTTTCTTGAGCCGGAAGATGAGCAGATAACGACGATCTATTGCAACGGCTTAAGCACCTCTGTGCCGAAGGACATCCAGGAGCAGATCCTCAAATTACTCCCGGGCACCGAAAACGCCCGGATAATCCATTACGGCTATGCGATTGAATATGATTTTTGTCCACCTATTCAATTGAAAAGCTCCCTCGAGACCAGGCCTGTCCGTGGCTTGTTTCTGGCGGGCCAGATAAACGGGACCAGCGGCTACGAGGAGGCGGCCGGCCAGGGAATTATCGCCGGCATAAACGCAGTCAGAAAGCTCCAGGACGCCGAGCCCATCGTCCTGGGCCGGGACCAGGCCTATATCGGGGTGATGATAGACGATTTGCTCACGATGGGCATCGCTGGCCAGACCCAGCCGGAGGGGCAGTATCTCGGTAGCCTTAATGAACCGTACCGAATGTTCACCTCACGGGCGGAATACCGCCTGTCCCTCAGAGCCGACAACGCCGATAGAAGGTTGACACCGATAGGCCGAGCCGTGGGACTCGTCGGGAACGAGCGCTGGAGCCAATTCCAGAATAAAATCAGGGACATCCAGAGACTCAAAGACTACCTTCTCCACACGCGCGTCGGTGCATCGAGCCTGTGGGACCAACTTCGCAGGCCCCAGAGCCCCTTGGCCGAGACTCTTGGGCAGGACCCGCACATAAAGAAAATGAACCTCTGCGAAGCGGTGATTGAGACGGTTACGACCGACGCCAAGTATGCCGGCTACCTGGCCAAGCAGGAACGGCTGGCGATGGGCCTGCGGAGCCTCGACGAAAAGAAGATCCCCGAGGACCTGGATTATAACGAGGTGCCCCACCTGCGGGCCGAGGCCAGAGAGAAGCTCTCCGCGTTCAGGCCCGATACGCTCGGGCAGGCCTCTCGAATAAGCGGCATAACGCCGGCAGATATCACGGTAATACAAATCCACCTCAAAAAAGCCCTGTCGCACCGGCCGCGCCAGCCGAGCTAACAGCCCAAATGGTCGAGCTGAAAGAGAACGTGTATAACAGACAGACCGCACGGCACCAGCCCAAGTTCAAGCTCTGGCGCTCCGCGGGCCTGCTGCTGACGTACAGGTGCAATTGCGCCTGCGAATTCTGCTACTACAACTGCGGGCCGGACAAGGACGGCTTGATCTCCGTGGATACGGCGATAAGCGCGTGGCGGTCACTGAGAGTGCTCGCGGGCGAATCCGCCAAGGTGCACCTGACCGGAGGCGAACCTTTCCTGTATTGGGATAGGCTGCGGGAGATTCTTGAGGCAGCGAGAAAGGAAGGACTGGGCCACTGTGACCTGGTAGAGACGAACGGCTTCTGGGCCGAAAACGACGAAATCATCCGCGAGCGGTTGGCCCTTCTCGACGAGCTTGGAGTCCGCCGCCTGAAGATAAGTGCGGACCCTTTTCATCAGGAATACGTGGATATTGCACTGGTGCGCCGACTGGCGAACCTCGCCAGAGAAATCCTCGGCACCCCGCGAGTGCTCGTCCGATGGGAGAAATACCTGGCCAATCCATTGGATACCCGGGAGCTGACGGCACCGCAACGCACCGCCAGGCTTGTCCGTGCGACCAGAGAGTATCACTGCCGCCTGACCGGTCGGGCAGCCCGCAAGCTGGCTAAACACATCGCCTCGAGGCCGGCCAATGCCCTGGCCTCAATGAACTGCGCAGCCGATTTCCTCGCCGCCAAGGGCGTCCATATCGACCCGTTCGGCAACGTCTTCAGCGGCACCTGTAGTGGCATCATTCTGGGCAACGTAAACCAAGTGCCTCTCGAGCAGATATGGAAGGATTTCCATCCGCAGCGCAACGAACTGATAGGAATCCTGATGCACTCAGGCCCTTACGGCCTTCTCGAACACGCCGAAAGGCTGGGCTACGCCAGGGCCGAAGCGTATGCCGACAAGTGTCATCTCTGTACCAGCGTCCGCACATTCCTGTTCGACGGCGGAATCTGGCCTTCCCTGATCGGGCCCGACCAGTGCTATCGCTAAGCGCTCTCACAAAAGCACCTGAGGCTCTTGCCAGCCTGACTCCCGCGCCTCTGTGTAGATTTGTGCCGACTGCCCAAACGCCCACGACCGTCAGTTCGGCGGGCCGCAGTTAGTTACAGCGGTTGCTTCAACTTCGAACAGCAGGTCTGGCCGGCAGATGTCGCAAATGGTCGTGATCCAGGGCCACGAATACTCCCGTTTTATGGCGTTGAAAACACGCTCGACCTCAGGAGTCTTACAGTAGGCCACGGCATGGACCACTTCACTGTCCGTCACACCGGCGTCCCTCAGCACGGCGCGGACGTTTTCGATGGTTGTGTTGATCTGGCCGCGTGCGTCGTTCACGTTCATCGTGGCACCGGTTGTATCGATGGCGGCTGTGCCTGAGACGAACACCGTCTCACCGGCTGGAGTCGCCGTTCGCGACGCACGGGAAAACGCCGAGCCGTACTCCAGCGCCGATCCCTGCCTGCCGCCGGCTTGAAGGTACCGCGTCGAGTCGGCCGGCTCGATGACGGCAAACAGGTCCATCGCACAATCACTCCTGTCTGCCGCGCCAAGCCCGATGCCCGTACTGGCCGGCGGTGACTGCCCGCCTCCTCGACCGATTATCCCGCGCTCGGCGAAAAACCTGTTTCTCACGCCGTTGAACTCATCGTACCACGAAAGGATGTCATTCAGCCACACCCACGTCCGCGCGACCGAAAGGAAATCCGCCCCGACCTTCCGCAGGGCCCATTCAGCCCTTTCCAGGCAGGCCCTGGCCTGCTCCGTGGCCCTGCTGAGCCAGGGAACCGAGACCCCGGAGAGGGTCACAAAAGTGTGATTCGGTGCGCGGACCACGCGCCCCCGCGGATTGCTGTCGACTTCGATGATGTCCGTTTCTATCTCACCGCCAAGCGCGTATACCTGCACGCCCGCTATCGCACCGCCCAGCCCTTCACCGCCCACCAGGAAGCTCGGAGCCACCCCGTCCTCAAGACCGTGAGCCTCATAAACCTGCCGGCGCACCTGCCCGAGCGTCTCCATCACCTCTTCGGTCCCGAAAACCCGCTCCTGCAGAATACGCGCATTCCGCGAAGAAAGCACCCGCTGTATGCCACAGAACAGCTCTCTTGCCAGCTCCCGGGGACAGCCGTTCTGCTGAGGTGTGGCTGAAATATAAATCTCACAGGCCGTTGGAGACTCGACCACTCGTGTCTCGATGTTTACCGTCATTTGCCTGTTTTTCCCCTGTCTTGTCTGGAGCGGCATCCGTTCACGCCTGTTTGGCTGCCGCCGGACACACCTAAACCCTCCCTGAGACCATACACGCAGTATCATATCGGAACCGCCGTGAAAAATCAAGCGGCAACCCGCCCCGCGGACCGAAGGTCCTTCTCGAGATAGATGCCCTTGAACTCCGCTCCACGGGCACAGGTACTGACGACCGCTACGTCGCCCATATCAAAAAGGTCATAAACGCAGCCAGAAGCCTGCAGTTGAAAAACGTCAATACGTTCATAGGCAGGGACCATCAGAGAAGCACCGAGGAGAACTTCGAGAAGTCCAAGAAGGTCTGGCCGGCGATTGTCAGACACGCCGAAAAACAAGGGGTGAAGATCGGTATAGAGAACTGCCCGATGTTCTTTACGAATGACGAGTGGCCGGGCGGCAAGAACCTGGCGTCCTCGCCGGCGATATGGCGCAGGATGTTCGGAGAGATCCCCTCACCTAATTTCGGACTTGATTATGACCCGTCCCATCTCGTCTGGCAGTTTATGGATTACATCAGGCCCATCTATCAGTTCAAGGACCGTATCTTCCATGTGCACTTGAAGGACGCAAAGCTCCTGCCCGACCAGTTGAACGAGGTCGGCATATTGGCAACCCCACTTTCGTTTCACCGTCCCAAGCTGCCGGGCTTGGGCGACGTTGATTGGGGCAAGTTCTTCTCCGCCCTGACTGATATAGGCTATGACGGCCCGGCCTGCGTGGAAGTCGAGGATCGCTCCTACGAAGGATCGCTGCAGGCGCGCAAGAAATCGCTCACGCAGAGTTTTGAATATCTCAGGCAGTTCCTGCCCGTCTAACCTTTATCAGGCGGAGCGAAATAACTCGAACCGGCAGGGTGCTCACCCCCTGGAACGGCCGGCCTGCCTTCCCGGCCCCTTTCCGCCCGTGCCTTGACCAAATCCCCTCCGGGCTGATAATCGGTATCCACCGCCCCGCAAAGACGCACAGCACCACCACTCTGCCAAGAACCTTGTACCCGCCCTGCTGGCGTCCGATAATAATCCGCCTCCCGCGCCAGCCCGCCTTGGCCCGTGAACTAACAGGCAGCGACGGACGTATGATTCGCAGTTCAACACCGCGTGCACTATGGGTACCTCGAATCCGACTTTCCTAAAGCTATGTTCTTTATTTGCCGATACTTATGCTATCGGCGACGACCGGCCTTACGTGGGTTCCCCCCGGCACTGCGCCGCCCACGGGACCGGGACCGGATAGAACGTTCCAGGGGAAGTTGAATACAGCGGGCGGGCTGTTTGCACTTTTGCTGCGCACCCGAAGGGGACGGAGTCCAGCTTGAACCGGGCTCGCCGAATCGTTACGCCTGCCCGGATCAGCTATTGCCCCACCCGCCCCCGGCGACCAGGATACGAACATCTTAATCGAGGGCTAAATGAAGGCACTGGTTACAGGAGGAGCCGGTTTTATCGGATCTCACCTGGTCGGGCGTTTGCTCGCCCACGGCTGGGACGTACTCGCCGTGGATAATCTCAGCACCGGAAGTCTGTGCAATATCGAGCTCTTCAAGGCCCGACCCGGCTTCGAGTTCGTCCGGGGTGACGTCTGTGATGCCGAACTTATGGAAGAGCTGACCCGCCAAAGCCAGGTCGTCTTCCATCTGGCAGCGGCGGTCGGTGTGCAGTTGATAGCGGATGACCCCGTGCATACCATTGAGACGAACATCGGCGGCACCGAGACCATCCTTGAGGCCGCCAATAAGTCTGCCGCCAAGGTATTCATTGCATCCAGCAGCGAGGTCTACGGCAAGAGCAACGCAGCTCCCTTCAGCGAAGATGATGACCTTGTACTCGGCAGTACAAGGATGTCCCGCTGGGCCTATGCCTGCACCAAGGCGGTGGATGAGTTCCTCGGACAGGCCTTCCACCGGCAGTATGGCCTCAATGTGGTGATCGGCAGGTTTTTCAACACGATAGGCCCCAGGCAAACAGGCCAATACGGAATGGTCGTGCCTCGATTCGTCCAGAGGGCGCTCGCGAACCAGCCGCTCCAGATATACGGGACCGGGCAGCAAACCCGGTGCTTCTGCTACGTCGGCGACCTCGTCGACGCGGTCATCGAGCTTATGAACTGCCAGCAGGCCGCCGGCAAAATCTTCAATATCGGCTCGGACGAGGAAATAAGCATAGAAGCCCTTGCCGACAGGATCATCGCGATGACCGCAAGCAAGAGCACCAAAGAATTCCTCTCGTACGAAAAGGCCTATGGCAGGCCGATCGAGGATATGATGCGTCGCGTCCCGAACATTCGCCGAATCCGCCAGACAATCGGATGGAAGCCCAGGACGAGCCTTGCAGAGGCCCTGAAAATAGTCATTCAAAGCTTCAAATGACCCGGCCTTGCGGTTATCATGCTGGTACAGCCCGCCCGGCGGGCACGGTTTTCGGTTTCGTTCTGAGCGGGCCAGAGCCGGCAGTAACCATCTGTTAAAGGACCCCTTCGGCTATGAAAAAAGCACTTGTTACCGGCATAACCGGGCAGGATGGTTCATATCTTGCCGAGCTCCTGCTGGAAAAGGACTACCAGGTCTGGGGCCTGATTCGCAGAAGCTCGTCGTTTCACACCGGCAGGATAGACCACATATACAAAGACCCCCACGAAGAGCCAAACCTCAGGCTCGTCTACGGCGACCTGACCGACGGCGGCAACCTCTCCTCCGTCATCAACGAGATTCAGCCCGACGAAGTCTATAACCTCGGCGCCCAAAGTCACGTCCGCGTCAGTTTCGATATGCCCATCTATACGGTCGATACCGACGCCCTCGGAACACTCCGCCTGCTCGAGGCAATCCGCTCCTCCAACAGGCCGGTACGCTTCTACCAGGCCTCCAGCAGCGAGATGTACGGCAAGGCGGTCGAAATACCCCAGAACGAAAAAACCCCCTTTTATCCGCGAAGCCCCTATGCCTGTGCCAAGGTCTACAGCTACTGGCAGGCCGTCAATTACCGCGAGGCCTACGGCCTGTTCGCCTGCAACGGGATCCTCTTCAACCACGAGTCCCCCAGGCGAGGCGAGACATTTGTCACCAGAAAAATCACCCGCGCAGCAACACGTATCAAGCTCGGTCTCCAGAAAAAGCTCTACCTCGGCAACCTCGACGCAAAACGCGACTGGGGCTTTGCCGGAGACTACGTCCAAGCAATGTGGTTGATGCTCCAGCAGGACAAACCAGACGACTACGTTGTGGCCACCGGAGAAACTCACTCCGTCAGGGAATTCGTCCAGGAGGTCTTCGAGTATCTCGACCTCGACTGGCGCGACCACGTGGAGATCGACCCCCGATACTTCAGACCCACCGAGGTCGACCTGCTACAGGGCGACCCCAGCAAGGCAAAAAAGGTGCTCGGCTGGCAGCCGAAGGTCTCCTTCAGGGAGCTCGTCAGGATGATGACCGATGCAGATATGAAAATCGCCCAACGAGAAAAAATGGTCGCCGAAAGTGAGAAGGCAAAATGAGCAGCGCTTTTTTCGAGAACAAGCGGGTTGTCGTCACGGGAGGCGCGGGCTTCCTCGGGCGATACGTTACCGAGGGCCTGCACAAACGCCGATGCAGGAACGTACTGGTTCCACGAAGCCGTGACTACGACCTTGTGAAAATGGAAGATGTCGCTCGTATGTACGAGGATACCAAGCCGGATATCGTCATCCATCTGGCAGCGGTCGTCGGGGGCATCGGGGCCAATCGCGAGCACCCCGGCGAGTTCTTCTACAAAAACCTGATGATGGGAGTTCAGCTTATCGAGCAGGGCAGGCTGCACGGAATTGAGAAACTGGTCGCCGTCGGGACGATCTGCGCGTATCCGAAGTACACCCCCGTGCCGTTCAAGGAAGAAGACCTCTGGAACGGCTATCCTGAAGAGACCAACGCGCCGTATGGGCTGGCAAAGAAAATGCTGCTGGTGCAAGCACAGGCGTACCGCCAGGAGTACGGCTTCAACGCGATATATCTGCTCCCGGTCAATCTCTACGGGCCCGGCGACAACTTCGACCCGCGCACGAGCCACGTGATACCCGCCGTCATAAAAAAGTGCGTCGATGCCCTCGAAGAAGGGCAGGACTACATCGTCTGCTGGGGCACCGGAAACGCCTCCCGTGAGTTCATCTATGCCGCCGATGCCGCCGAGGGCATCCTCCTGGCGACCGAGAGATACGACGGCCCGGAGCCGGTCAATATCGGCTCCGGCTTCGAGATCACAATAAGAGAGCTTGTCCAAAAAATCGCCAAGCTGACCGGGTTCGACGGCCAAATCCGCTGGGACGGTTCCAAGCCGGACGGCCAGCCGAGACGCTGCCTTGACGTCTCCAGAGCCAGACAGTGCTTCGGATTCGAGGCCAAAACGCCCTTCGACCAGGGCCTCAAGGAAACCATACAGTGGTATAAAGCAAACCGAAGCAGCCTGTAGAAAAGCCCGCGCAGCCGCGGCGCCGGCAAGAGATTCTGCCAAACTGCCCATCTCCGCGCGTGCCCAATTTGAGGGCGAATGATGACCAGGATAATTTGTGTATGCGGCGCCAGACCCAACTTTATGAAGGTCGCCCCAATCATCAGGGCCCTGGAATCGCACGGGAACTTCGAAACTTTGCTGGTGCACACCGGCCAGCACTACGACCGCAATATGAGTGAGCTGTTTTTCGGAGAGCTCGGACTGCCGGAGCCTGATATAAACCTGGAAGTAGGCTCGGCCAGTCACGCCACCCAGACCGCCCGCATTATGGAACGTTTCGAGCCGGTCGTGCTGGAATTCGACCCGAATTTCGTGCTCGTCGTCGGAGATGTCAACAGTACCATCGCCTGCGGCCTGGTGGCGGTCAAGCTCGGCGTCAAGCTCATCCACGTCGAGGCAGGACTGAGAAGCTTCGACCGCACGATGCCCGAAGAAATCAACCGTGTCTTGACCGACAGCATAAGCGACCTGCTCTTCGTGACCGAGCAAGCGGGACTCGATAACCTCCAGCGGGAGGGAATCGATGCAAGCAAGGTGCACTTCGTCGGCAACGTGATGATAGATACACTCCTGGCTAACAGCCGAAAAGCCCGCAGCTCCAACGTGCTCGAAAAGCTCGGACTTGCCCAGCGACGGTACGCCGTGGTAACCCTCCATCGGCCGAGTAATGTTGATGATATGAAAATGTTTGCCGAGATCCTCGGGGCGTTCGAGCAGATACAAAAAGACCTGAAAATGGTTTTCCCGATTCATCCGCGCACCAGAAGCCGCATCGAGAACAGCAAGCTTGCCGCGAGAGTCAGAGCAATGCCGAACCTTCTTCTTCTCGAACCTCTGGGATACCTGGATTTCTTGTGGTTGATGAGCAACGCGGCGCTGGTCCTGACGGATTCCGGCGGGATACAGGAGGAAACAACGGTCCTCGGCGTGCCCTGTATGACGCTGAGGAAGAATACAGAACGGCCCGTCACGATCACCCAGGGAACCAACCGCCTGGTGGAATTGACTAAAGAAGGAATAGTCGGGGCGTACCGCCGGCTCACGGAGGAGCTGAAGAAAGGGTACCGCCCCGCCAAAGTGCCCCAGCTGTGGGACGGCAAGGCCGCCGAAAGGATCGTGAAGGTCATCGCTGAACACGCCGAACGCCAAGCCTCGCCGTCGTCTTGAGGACCACCTCGATGTGGGCTGACCTTGACGCAATGCAGGCAATGTTAAATGGTTTTCCTCAGGGAGCCGTATTTATGATCAAACATACCGGAATCTCGCTCTTATTCTTGACTCTTATCCTGGGGCTTGATGCAACCTCCGTTGCAGCAGCCCCTCTGCCTGAGAACGGCACCGGCATTGGCGTGACATTTCTGAGGCTCTCGGAACTCACCAGGACCGTCGGCGGCAGGCATATACCGCTTGAGCCGGAACAGGTCTTGAAAAACCTGGCCCGCTACGACGCCGTCTGGCTCGCGCAGGACATAATCCACTACGCCCGGCCGGCCTGGAACCTCGTCCGGCAGCGGGCCCCTGAAAAGCTGGTCCTCCGCTACAACTCCTCCGTCTCGGCCCGGCTGAACTCAAAACACATCCTGGACTACGACTACATAAACAGATACCACCCCGAATGGTTCCTCCTCAAAGACGCAAAAGACCCACGCAAGGCCGACCCCAGAAACCCGGACAACAGGATTCGCTGGGAACCGAACAACAGGAAATCCCGTAATTACAACCGCTTCTACATCGATGTCTGCAACGAGCAGTTCCAGGATTGGGCTGCACAGCGGGCACTGAGCTACGTCTCGGGCAAAATCGGGGAGTTCAACACCGGCCCCCTGCGAGGAAAGCCCCTCGACTATCCCTACGATGGGCTCGCCCTCGACAATGTTGTGCTCCGCAGCATCAAGGTAAGGTTCAATACGCCCTATCCCAACTGGAAATACGCCAACAACCTGGAAGTCTGGAAAGCCGGCTTCCTCAGCTATCTGCGCAAGATCCACAAGGTGCTTTCAGAGCACGGCTATATCTTGGTCGTCAATTCCAGCTATTACTGGGACCGGGTGACCTACGGCAGCGACCTGTACGACCTGATGGAGACCGTCGACGGCATTATGCACGAGTGGGCGGTGGGGTACGGCACGCGGTACTGGGGCGGCGAGAAATGGCTGCGGTGTATCGAACGCCACGAGGCTGTCGTCAATAAGGGCCTTATAGACTGGTGGGTCTGCTATCCCTCGAAGCAACCGCAGCTGGGCCGCAAACAGTTTATGTACGTCTACTGCTCATTCCTCTTGGTCAAGAGGCCGGGCTATTCACTCTTCTACGCCAGCAGCGACTTCGGAGAGGACCGAGCAGGAAAGATACCCTGGTATGAACAGTACGAGCTTCCGCTCGGCCGGCCGACCTCCAAACGCTACCAGCGGGCCGGCTGCTGGTTCAGGGATTACTCGAATGCCAGGACAGTTGTCAATCCTGCCGAGACGACCCGCAGGATAGTCATCGACGGAAACGGGCAGTGGATGGACTGGGCTTCGAAGAAAACGGTCAGCCAGCTGGTATTGCCGCCCAAGAGCGGCACGCTGCTCCTGAGGAGACCATACACGCAATAGTCCGGCGCGCCCCTTCGGCAAACTCGCCACAATTATCCCTTGAGAGCTGAGCAAACTCGGCCGACCTTAAATGTTCTTGCTCATAACCATAGATACAGAGGGGGACAACGCCTGGGCCAGGAAGGGATACGAAAACTCCACGAAGAACGCCAGAGCTTTGCCCAGGTTCCAGGAGCTTTGCGAGTCGCTTGGATACAAGCCAACTTATCTTACTACGTACGAGATGGCCGCAGACGACTTCTTCATCCAATTTGTTGCCGACGTGCTCAAGAGGAACGCCTGCGAGGTCGGTTTGCACCCTCATCCCTGGAATTCGCCGCCCCACTATAACCTGACCTCTGACGATATGCTCTTCCAGCCGTATATGATTGAATACCCCGAGCAAGTAATTCGCGAAAAGATCAGGATTCACACCGAATTGCTGGAGGACCGCCTGGGGTTGAAGATTTGCTCCCATCGTGCCGGCAGATGGGCCTTCAACTCGACTTATGCAGCGATACTCTCGGAGTTCGACTATAAGGTCGATTGCTCCGTCACCCCGTATGTGAGAGGCATTTTGCCCGACCGCTCAGGTACCACCGAGCCGGTTAAAGTCCAGCTGCCGGATTACAGCAGGTTTCCCGCCCGGCCTTATTTCCTCGACAGCAAAGACATATCCAGGCCCGGCCATCTGCCCATCCTGGAGATCCCGATGACCGTTGTGCCGAATTACGGCAAGGCGCTTGCCTCCCTGTACCAGATGCTTCCCTCGAAGCTATGCAAGCGGCTGTTCCGCGGTGTATTCGGTACGCCCGTGAAATGGTTTCGACCTTCTCGGCGCAGACCCGGGGACCTGATGCAGGTGGCAAAAGCCAAGATCCAGCAGAACCCAGACTACATAATGTTTATGATACATTCATCGGAACTTATGCCGGGCTGCAATCCGCAATTCAGAAACCAGTATGAGGTTGATGCACTTTTTGAAAATGTCCGCAGTGTCTTCCAGTGGCTCGGCGAGCACGGCGCCAAAGCGGCAACCTGTATCGATTTCTACAACGCCTTCTCAGGGTAGTTATGGGCAGGGTTCGCTCGGCTTTACATCTCCTGCGTACTTTCGGAATAGGCGAGGTCCTGCGAAGGTTGCCTGCGCAGATTCACAGCCGAACCCAGATGCTGCTTTTTGAAAGGATATGGGATCTTGGCAGCGACGAACCGCCCGAGGCTCCAGAGGGCATAGTCCTCCGGCAAGGCACCGAAGAGGACTTAGAGAAGATCATCAAGGCCTGGCCGGCTGAGTTCGACGGCATAGCCGGCGATAGTGCGAGATTGGCAAAGATATTTCGCTCGAGGTTTCTCAGAAATATCCCGTGCTTTGTGGCCGCCGAGGCAGGAGAAATCGTCGGGGCGCTCTGGTGCGTCCCCTGGCGATACGATAAGGCCCTGCCGCCGGACCGGCGAGGAGAAGACGCCTACGAGATATGCAACCTCTTCACAACCGAGGACGTCAGGGGTAAGGGCGTCGCTTCGGCGCTGTTGCTCTTTGCGCTCCACCAGATGGGTTCCAGGGGAGCGATGGTCGCATACAGCAGGATAAAGCCCGGCAGACTCGCCTCCATCCGCCTTCATGAAAAACTCGCCTTCAAGAGGTTGGGGCTGTTGAAGTCAGGCTGTAGCTGGGGACTTCGGTTCGCTCGCCTCGAGGCCCTGCACGACCACGAGCCGGCCGAGAGCCCTTCACCCCAGAGCCCCCCTGCCGGCCAAAGACAAATGCAGCTCAAGCCCTGCGTGATTCTCGCCGAGGCCGCCGTGGGCAGCACCGTCGGTATGATTCGCTCTATTGGCAGCCGTGCGGTTCCAGTTTACGTGCTTGTCGTAACCGACGACCGCAAGTTGGCATCCATATATCGCAAGTCTCGATACTGCCAGGACGCTCTGGCGATCCGAGGCGGCTCCAGCGCGGACTACGTGTGCGAATATGTCCTCGAATGGCTGAAAAAACAGGGCTTCGCCGCCAGGCCGGTCTTAATCCCGATCACCGACAGACTCTGCACGTTCGTGGCCGAGTGCCGCGACCGCTTTGCCGAAGCCTTCGATATCTGTATGCCCCAAAACGACGTTCTCCTGGATATGCTCGACAAGACCAGGGCAAATCTGCGCGCCGAGCAGGCAGGGCTGGTCGTGCCGCAGGCCGGCAGCGCCGCGACCCTCGATGAGATCGAGCCCCTTCTTCAAAAAGTGCCCTGTCCGGTAATCCTCAAGCCGACCTGGTGGAAGCAGAGAGGCAAGAGATACTTCAAGGCCCAACAGTGCCACAACAAGGAGCAGGCGATCGAGCTGGCCGCCAGGCTTATCAAGGATGGCGCCACCATCCTGGTGCAGCAGTACATCCCGGGCGGCGACGATTCCGTCGAGGTTTATATGTTCTATCGAAGCCGCGACGGCTCGACCATCTACGGCTGCAGCGGATACAAGCTCCGCCAGATCCCGCCGGGCGCCGGGAGCATGGCTGCCGGCCGCGCCGCCGTGCTGCCGCACGTTATAAAGATGAGCAATGAATTCCTGGAGCGCATTGACTACCGCGGCCTGGGCGGAATCGAGTACAAACGCTTCAACGACAACAGCTACTTCATCGAGATGAGCGTCCGCCCCGAAGGGTTTCATACGCTCGCAATAAAAGCCGGAGTCGACCTGCCCTGGTTGGCTTATCTCGATATGACCCGGGGTCTCGCCGGTCACGAAAAGCCCGTTCAAAAAAAGGCCTCTTACATTACTATGGAAGCATACGTCTGTCTCTGGCGAAACCACCGAAAGCAGGTCCCGGTGCTTCGGGAAATAGCCAGTGTTCTCTCTGCGGGAAAAGTCCAGTTCGACCTCTGGAGCTGGCGGGACCCATTGCCCTGGCTTGCTCAAACAACGGCCAAATTGAAACGGGCCTTCGCAAAGGTGAAGCGACCCTCCTAACCGCGGTATTTACCGGCCGATAGCAGAAAGCCGGAGCCTTCCGTTATCGGACGCATGCCTTCTACTTATCGGGCAGAAAAATGTCAAAACGCCCACACAAGGGATTAACCTTACGGAAGAATTTTGTCTGGGCCTTCGCCGGAAACGCGGCCTATACCGGTGCAATGGCCGTAATGCTGATGTCGATGACAAAGCTGCTGCCTGCCGAGGAGGTCGGGCTGTTTTTCCTTGCAACCGCCATTATTACCCCCATCCAGATGTTCACCAACCTCCAGCTGCGGGCTGTCGAGGGCAGCGATGCCAAAAAAGAGTACCTCTTCGGGGAATACCTGGCCCTGAGAATTATCACGGTTTTCGTTCTGGTCGCCGTCTCGGTGGCGATTTCAGTCCTTATACGCAAGGGAACCCATATGATCTTGGTAGTCTCTGCGGTGGTTCTTTACAAGTGCGCAGACTGTTATGCCGATATAACATACGGTCTTCTGCAGAAGTATGAGCGCCTCGACAAGGTCGCTCTTTCACGGATGCTCAGGGCGAGCATCGGCGTTGGCGTTTTTGTGGCGATAATGTGGGCGACGAGGAACATAGCACTAAGTTTCTTGGCCATTGCAGCGACATGGTTGGCGCTGTTTCTGCTGGTCGATATCCGGTTCGTACGCGCGTATGAAAATCCGACGCCGGTATTTCGGATGGGCCGGCTTGCCAGACTCGCCGTGCTCTCGATGCCGCTTGGCTTGACTATGGCTATAACCACCCTCAATACACGCCTTCCGCAGTATTTTATAGAAAAATACAGCCCGACAAGCGCGCAACTGGGATATTTCGGGTCGCTGGCTTACGTGGTCGTTGCACTTCGGCTGGCGGTCAGCTCGCTCGGGCAATCCGCTATGCCCCGACTCTCGAAATACTACATCGGAAATCTCAGAGCATATTTCAGACTACTGGGCAAAATGGTCCTGGTAGGTGCCGGCATCGGCCTTCTCGGTGTCCTCGGCGGTGCATTGTTCGGCAAGAAGCTTCTTACCCTCGCCTATACCTCCGAGTACGCCCAGCACAACACCGTGTTTATCTGGCTGCTTGTCAGCGGAGCAGTCGGCTACGTCGGAACGATGTTGTGCGTGGGCCTGACAGCGGCAAGGCTCTTCAAGGTCCAGGTCCCACTGATCGCCACGGTTACCCTGGTAACTCTGTTCGCAAGCTGGGTATTGATCCCCCGCCACGGACTTGTCGGAGCCGCCTGGGTTATGTTGGCAGGCTCGTTAACTACCGCCGTCGGGGCGCTGGCCGTCATTCTCATAAATGCGGTTACCCACGCAAATCGTCATAGAAAGGCATAAAAATGAGTAACACCCTAACTCACGAAAATCTCCTCGACTATGACCAGTCGCTACTGCGGCCCCCAGAACATCCCGACGCCTTTGCAGGTAGGCACAAGTTCGCCTATCTGGCCCTAATAGCTGTCGCGGTCGTGATGGCTCTGATCATCTACACCCTCTCCCGAGGCACCTCCTGGGAAGGGGCCACGGCGGCCGGCGTGCTGTTCGGCCTGGCAGTTATGGCCGTCCACGCTATCCACCGACTATGGTCCAGGCCCAGGAACTTCCTCTCGCCCGACCTGTTCTACCTGCTCTTTTATGCAATGTTTCACTTGAGCTACCTGGCGCTATGGCTTCTCGGCATCGTGGAAACCGCCCGCAACGTGTTCCCTATGCCCCACCAGTATCCCCTTGTTATGCTGATCGTCAATCTCGCCATACTGGGTTTCCTGTTCGGGTATGAATTGGCCGCACCAAGAAGAAGCCTCGCACCGACCAGCTCGGTTAGAAGGGTACCTACGGTGCTCTGGGTTGTCGCCGGCCTTGCCCTGATGATACTCGCCCTGATTATACACCTCGCATACATCTTCACGGTCGGCCTTCGCACCTGGGTGCTGTACGGATATGAGGTATACGCCCGTATGGAAAGGTTCGTCCAGTACCCCAGGCTCTGGCGAGTCCAGTTCCACATCTTCTCGCTTGGATTCGGCGTCTACATCACCTCCGTGGCACTCCGCCATAGACGCCTGTTCAAAGGCAAACTGGGTATATCCCTGTTTCTTTTCTACCTGTTCTTGCTGGTGATGGAAGGCGGCAGAACGCACCTTGTAACTACCGGTATGATTCTGCTGCTGGTCCGCCACTTCGTCATAAAGCCGGTAAAGCTCAGATGGCTCATCATCCTCGGCCTCTGTGCTCTGGTCGCGTTCACCGCCATCAAGTTGACCCGGCGTACCGCGGCGTTCAATGTGCCCGGCATGGTCGATGTCTTGAGACGCGCCCAGACGGCCGAGGAAACTCACTGGTATGATCCGCTCGTGGAGATGGGAAGCACGGTCGGGACGGTAAATCTGACCACTATGGTCGTGCCGCGGCATCAACCCTATTGGTACGGCCGCTCTTACGTCCAGGCAATCACGCACGTTGTCCCGTATCTGTCTGGTGCACTGGTGCCTTACCTTGGCGCAAGTCCGTCGAGCTGGCTGACATACACGCATTACGGTGCCGGAGCGACCAGCGGTACCGGTTTTTCGATCGCCGCCGAGGGCTACCTGAATTTCGGGCTTCTCGGCGTCTTCTTCCATATGGCCGTCATCGGTCTCATCCTGCGGTGGATCTACGCACGCTTCGCCAGATCAATGTCTGCCGCGGGCACCCTGGTCTTTATCGTCGCCTACGGCTTATTTATGATTACCGTGCGTAACCACGTGAACCTGCTGGTCTCGCCGCTGGTAAGGGTAGTTGTTCTTGCCTGGCTGCTGAAAAGCATCTGTAGGGAAGAGCCCGCTGCAGAGATCGAATCTCCAGAGCCGGCTTCCTACGAGCAGCCAGAAGCGCTTCCGTTCGGCCCGGAGGACGTATCCTATCAGGGGGCCTGATCCCCTGCCGTGGAGCGGTGAGCCGTGTTTGACCCGGCCCTTCCGCGCCCTTGGCTCGTTCGGTGGCTCGCCCTCAATGTGCCGAGCACTAAACCGGCCAATAGCCGCCCTGAGGCGAACAAGCCCGTCCGTTGCCGGGCCAGCCTTGTGAAGCTTGTGCCAACTGTAAACAACCCCGCGATTTGAATCACCGGCCGGGCCCGTGTAAAGTCGCTGCGTACGGGTTTCCGGGCCGGTGCGGTATCAACTGGTGGATAAAAACAAGAAAATCAAGGTGCTCCACGTTGTCAGTGGAATGAAACACGGGGGCATCGAGACGTTCCTGATGTCAATGTTGCGGACCTGCGACCGGCAGCGGTTCGATATGGACATCCTGTGTACCCGGTCGGCCAAGGGGCCTTATACCGAACGAGCAAGGCAGCTCGGCGCCGATGTGACCGAGTGCCCGATGAGCTATGACCAGGTGCGCTTCGTCTATAAGCTCTATAAACTCCTACGCCGCCGCAGATACGATTGCCTCAACAGTCACCTTTCAGACCTCGGTGGCGGCGCGCTCCTGGCTGCGCTTCTGGCAGGAATCCCGTATCGGGTCGCAAGCTACCACCAGATGCGGCCCGATATGGGCTTTATCAAAAACCTTTACCTTTGGATTATGCGCCGGCTGGTTCTAAGGACCGCCACCAGCATAACAACCTCATCGCCGGCTGTCAGCCGCTCGTATTTCGGCACCACCACCGCAAAAGGCAGAATCCAGGCAATATCCTACGGCGTCGATACACAGTTCTTCGCCGAGAAACCCAAAGAACCCGTGAAGCTCAGCCAGCTCGGGTTCTCCCCCAACAACGTTATCGTCGGACACCTCGGCACCTACAGACGCCAGAAGAATCACCAGGCCCTCGTTAAAATCGCCGCCCTGACCGTCAAGCAAGTCCCCGAGGCCCGCTTCCTGCTTTGTGGCAGGCCGGTCGCCACCAGCCGGGAACCGGGCGCAACGCTCTACGAGAGGATCGGACGCCAGATAGAGCAGTTGGGATTGTCGAAATTCGTCGTAAGGGTCCCCGGCTTCGAT
Source organism: uncultured Pirellulales bacterium (assembly GCA_964632005.1). GTDB lineage: Bacteria > Planctomycetota > Phycisphaerae > Sedimentisphaerales > Anaerobacaceae > CAZWAP01. Next base: position 48,325 of record CAZWAP010000001.1, read on the forward strand.
GACGTCCGGCAGTTCTACCAGGCCATCGACGTCTTTGTCTTGCCATCGAGGGAAGAGGGAATGCCGGTCTCGATAATTGAAGCCCAGGCCGCAGGCAAGCCCGTGGTCGCTTCAAGGATAGAAGGCATCGTCATAGCCACAGCCCCCGAGATGAGAGACAACCTCTTCGACGTCGATGACGTGGAATCCTTCGCAAGATGCCTTGTCCAGCTCTTGAAGAATAAGGACAGGATGAAGGCCCAGGGTCTTGCCGGCCAGGCATACGTTCGCGAAAATCTCGACATCAAGGCTGCTGTCCGAAAGTACCAAGAGTTGTATTTGCCCCAGGATAAGCTGAACGATTGACGTTTGCGTTGACATTTGGAATTTGTGAAAAGGAACAAAAATGCTTAAAGGGAAAAAAGTTCTGGTTACCGGTGCCGGCGGATTCATTGGCTCCCACCTCGTCGAAGCACTGCTCCGCAAGGGAGCACACGTCAGGGCTTTCCTCAAGTACAATGGCCGCGGCGACCTGGGTATGATAGCCGACCTGGCCGAGGCCGATCGGGAAGCTCTCGAGATAGTCTTGGGTGACATCACCGACCCCTTCTTTGTCAGAAAGGCCGTCCGAGGCTGCGACTACGCCTTTCACCTCGCCGCCCTGATCGGCATCCCCTACAGCTACATTGCCCCGTGCGATTATGTCAAGGTCAACGTCCAGGGGACCGTCAACGTCCTCCAGGCCTGCCTCGACGAAGGAACGGCCCGCATGGTGCATACTTCCACCAGCGAAGTCTACGGCACGGCTCAGTACACGCCCATCGACGAGAAACACCCCCTCCACGCCCAGTCACCTTATTCGGCCAGCAAGATAGCCGCCGACAAAATGGTCCAGGCCTATTACAACAGCTTCGATCTGCCGGCGGTAACCGTTCGCCCGTTCAATACCTTTGGCCCCAGGCAGTCCGCCAGGGCCTTCATTCCTACCGTCATAAGCCAGGCCCTCACCCTCGATAAGCTCCGTCTGGGCTCCCTGGAACCGGTCCGCGATCTGACGTTCGTAAAGGATACCGCCGAGGGCCTTATCGCCGTGGGCCTTTGTGATAAGGCCGTCGGCCGGGTGGTAAACCTCGGAACCGGCTCGGGCAACACTATCGCAGCACTCGTAAAGGAAATCCTGAAAATGTTGGGCAAAGAAGATATGCCCGTCGAGCAGGACCCGGCCAGGGTCAGACCGCCCAAAAGCGAGGTGATGCGCCTGATAAGCGACAATGGCCTCGCCAGAAAGCTGTGCGGCTGGCAACCTCGATATTCCCTCCAGCAGGGCCTGTCCGAGACGATAGCCTGGATAAAGAAAAACCTCGAAAAATACCGACCTGAAGTGTACGCGGTTTAGTTCTGGCGTTAAATAGTGGGGACATACAATGACCGGAGTCAACGATACAAGGGTAGTGATCCTTGCCGGGGGCAAGGGAACCAGGCTCAGGCCGTACACCACCGTCTTGCCGAAGCCCTTGATGCCCATCGGTGATATGCCGATACTGGAAGTGGTGCTGCGCCAGCTCAAGTCGGCCGGCTTCAAAAAGGTAACACTATCGGTAAATCACCTGGCCGACCTGATACAGGCGTTTTTCGGCGACGGCTCGGCCCTTGGACTTGAGATCGAATACTGCATCGAGAATGAGCCGCTGGGTACGGCTGGCTGCCTTTCCCTCGTGCGGAACCTCACCGATACCTTCCTCGTTATGAACGGAGACCTGCTCACGACGCTCGATTACGCCGCAATGGTTCGCAGGCACATCGAAACCAACGCCGTGGCGACCATAGGCGTCTTCCCCAGGGAAGTCAGAATAGATTTCGGCGTCCTCGAACTCGGAGGCAAAGGAGAACTGCTCGACTACAAAGAAAAGCCGCGCCTCGAATATCTCGTGAGCATGGGCGTCAACGTCCTCGACAAATCGGCTCTCGATTTCGTTCCGAAGGCCAGCTATCTCGATATGCCCACCCTTATGATGAAACTGAAGGAGGAGGCCGGCAAACCCGTCCTTTCCTACCGCAGCGATTGCGAGTGGCTTGACATCGGACGGCTCGACGATTACGAAATGGCCGTCAAGGCCTTCGAAAAATCACGAGACAAATACCTGCGAGCTTAGAATTATGACCACCGTTCTGGTTACCGGAGCCTGCGGTTTTGTAGGCCGGCATGTCTGCGACTACCTAAAACAGCTCCAGCCTGCGCCAAAGATTATAGGCCTGGACGTCAAGGACAACGCCGATACCGCCTGCGACTCCTTTTGTCGGCTGAACCTGGCATCTACCGAAGACCTTGCAGAGCTGATCGAACGGTATAAGCCCGCCTATATCATTCACCTGGCAGGTATATTCGGTACCCAGGATCACCTGGAAATATACAGGGCCAATGTGCTGTTTATGGCCGCTTTGCTCGAAGCGGTCAGGCGATGCGCGCCGAATGCGGTCATCGTGGCCGCAGGTTCCGCGGCGGAGTACGGCCAGATCGCCCCCGACCGGGTCCCCGTGGATGAACAGACACCCTGTCGGCCGGTAACGCCCTACGGCCTGAGTAAACTGCTGGCTACCCAAATCGCCCTCTACTATCACCGCCTTTACAATATCTGCGTGACAGTCGTAAGGCCGTTCCAGTTGATCGGCAAAGGTGTCTCAGTAAAATTGGCGCCCGGTGCTTTTGCCCGCCAGCTCCAGCAGGCACGCTCCAACGGTACACGCACAATCAAGGTCGGAAACCTCGAGACTGCCCGCGATTTTCTCGATGTCCACGACGCCGTTGAGGCCCTCTGGGCCTTGTGCCAAAAACCCGCCTGCGGACAGGTCTTCAATCTGTGCTGCGGCAAGCCCACGAAAATCTCCGAGCTGCTCCGGATGATGATAGAACAATGCGGAATAAACGCAAAAGTCGAGGTAGACCCGGCCCGGCTGCGAGGCAAATCCGACATCTCCAGCATATACGGCAGCTACCAAAGGCTCAAAGACCATTGCGGCTGGACGCCCAAAAGGTCCCTCCGCGAGAGCATCGCACAAATGTTTGAACACCAATGACCTCAACGATACCAGCCAATCCCCGATCGGGCAACGCCAACAGGGTACTCAACAATGAAAAAAACCGAATGGACCTATTACAATCTGCATAACGTCCTGCGAGTCCGTGTCGAAAAGGGACATCCCAGCGAATACGCCGCGCGATTTGTATTCGGCCCGTTTCAGACCGATCCGCTCGATGAAGTCGACCTGAGCCTGCAATTCGAGCCTCCCGGTATCGGCCAGCATTGCATCGCCAGCTACTCCTACCTCTTCACCGAGAATCACGTCTACCTCAAGCAGTATAAGATGCACATCGCCAGAGACGGTGCCGCCTTCGTCCTGGCCGGCAAACGGGACCTCGTCCCCTACATCGGCCCCGTAATGCAATGGCTCTTGATGCAAAAAGACCACTCTATGGTCCACAGTGCTGCTGTCGCCGTCGGCGGCCGCGGTATCCTGCTGCCCGGCTGGGGCGGTACGGGCAAAACCAGTGCCATAACCTGTCTGCTCAAGGATGTCGCCGACACCAGTTTCTTGAGCGACGACTACACGATTCTCTCGGCCAAGGGCGAGCTGCTCGCCTACCCAAAGGCCTTCTTCATTTATCCGTATCATCGCGGCCTGTTCCCGCACCTTTTCAAGGCAAAACACAAGCCGCTCGTCCCGCCTGTCCTGTCGGGCCTGCTGGAGCGCATCCGGACCGTCGTGCGCCCGATCTGTATGGCGTTTCCCAGGCTGGAGAATCTCGCCCGGCGCCTCACGCCAGAACATATGCAGGTACCGGCACGCCTCGCACTGCCGCAGGCAAACTTCTGCGATAAAGCACCGCTCCAGACCGTGCTTTTCGTGGAACGTCACTCCGCCGACAAGACCGAGCTCGACCGAATGGATCCCGCCGAGGCCGTGCCGAAGATGGTCGGAAACTGGTACTACGAGCAGGGTCGCTGCGGCCAGGACGCCTTTCTGGCACTCGGCGCCACCGCTGTCATACCCGCTCCCGAATACTTCTCTAAAATGGCGTCCATCATCGAGGCGGCGTGCCGCGATCGGCCAATATTCTGCCTGAGAATGGGACAAATGAGCCCCGCCCAGATCGGTAAAGCAGTCGTGGATGCCGTACGAGAAGTAACAGCCCGCTGATCCACTCGACCGACGGGCTGTAATCCCATAACCAAACCAAAAAACCTGTTCACGGAAACACCCGATGCGCGTCTTGGTGGCGATTGAAGCGAGGTTCCGCATAGTGGACGGCAGGGCCTACTCGTCGTACCTAACGTATGAGTCGTTCTGGCGCCGATACCTCGACGTCTTTGATTCGGTGCTGATCATCGCCCGCGCCGCCGAGGCCGACGGCATCCCCGACGGTTACAAGATCGTCACCGGCGATGCGGTGAAGCTGTTGGCGCTGCCGTCCTATCAGGGGCCGTATCAGTTCGCCCGCCAGATGTTCAACATCCGAGGTATGATCCGCCGAGCTATACGCCCCGACGACGCCTGTATCCTCCGCGTACCAGGAACCATCGGTACGCAGCTCTGGAGGCAGTTGCAGCCGGGCCGACCCTTCGGCGTGGAGGTCTTTGCAATCCCCTGGGACGGGTTTGCTCCGGGAGCCGTCAAGGGCCTTTTGCGGCCTTTTTGGCGGAGGCTCTTTCACTATAACCTCAAGAAACAGTGCCGGCAGGCCTGCGCAGCCGCCTATGTTACCGAGCAGGCCATCCAGCGATTTTACCCCCCGGGCGAAAATGCCTTCACTACGAACTACTCATCCGTCGAGCTGGACGGCGCCGACATTTGCAACGATCCGGGGCCAAGGCTAAAAAACATCAAGACCATCCCCCCACGTCTTGCAGGTGACGGGCCGCCGGTACGACTCGGATTTATAGGATCATTTTCTCTGGGACACAAACGCACCGATCTTCATATCCGGGCGATCGCGCGCTGCGTCCGACAGGGCGCCAACATCGTCTTTGAGATGATAGGCGACGGCTCGAAACTGCCGGAGATGAAGGCCCTTGCCGCTCGGCTGGGTGTCGCCGATAAGGTGATCTTCCGCGGGCGGATTCCAGGCGGCAAACCCATCTTCGAAGCCCTTGACAGCTTCGATCTGCTCGTACACGCCACCGCAACGGAAGGATTGCCGCGGGTCGTCATCGAGGCTATGGCCCGGGGATGTCCCTGCATCGGAACAAGCGTCGGCGGTATACCCGAGCTGCTCGAGCCGCACTTCCTCGTACCACCTTTCAATTCGGGCGCCCTGGCCGAGAAGATAATCGAGGTGCTCAAGGATGCGGACAAGTTGGCCGCCGCCGTCCGGCGCAACGTTGATTGTGCCCGAAAGTATTGCAACACCGAGCTGGCCCCCAGAAGACAGGCGCTCTACCAGGCACTTCGTGAGCGAACGGAACGCTACCTGGCTTCTCGCCGGGCCGGCCGCGAAGCCTTGGCTTGATCCGCCTGATGCCGGAGGAATAAGGATGCGCGTGGTTGTGGCTCTGGAGCATCGCTTTTATCAGTCTCCCGATGCAACCGTATACCCGTATTCCGTCTGCGATTATGCCTTCTGGAGCAGGTACCTCGATGTCTTCGATGAGGTAGTCGTCTTCGCCCGGATCAGCCAGGTGGAAAAGCCTCCTGAGCAGGTCGCCAGGGCCAGCGGCCCATCGGTACGCTTTCTACCAGTGCCGGACTTCCTGGGACCGTGGCAGTATATCAGCAGACGCAGCTCGCTTGTCCGCCTGGCCGCCCACGCCCTGGGCCCCGAAGACGCATGCATACTACGCCTACCAGGCCAGATGGGAACCTTGCTCTGGCACCAGGCCAAACGGCTCGGCAGACCCTACGGCGTCGAGGTCGTCGGTGACCCGTGGCAGTCATTGGCGCCTGGCGGGGTCAGGGGCATCTGCCGGCCGATCACCGGGCTCAAGGCACGCCTGGAGCTGGCCCGCCAGTGCCGATCCGCCTGCGTCGCCTCCTATGTTACCGAGTTTACATTGCAGGACCGGTACCCACCGGGCGGCTGGTCAACACATTATTCCAGTATAGAGCTGCCGGATGAAGCTATTATCGGGGAAGAAGAGCTTACTGCCCATCTGGCCTCCATCCGTGAGGCCATAAGCGAAAAACGCACGCTGAGAATCTGCCACATGGGGACTATGTCGGCTTTGTATAAGGGACAGGATGTTCTGCTGGAGGCAGTTTCCTTGTGTAGAAAAAGGGGGCGCAACGTTGAATTGACCTTGTTGGGAGAGGGTCGGTATTACGGGTACTATGTTGATAAGGCCAGGAGATTGGGCTTGATGGAATGTGTAAGCTTTCTCGGCCAACTGCCTCCCGGCAGGGCTGTGATTGAACAGCTCGACGCTGCAGATCTGTTTGTTTTGCCCTCATTTGCGGAAGGTCTTCCCCGCTCCCTCATTGAGGCTATGGCGAGGGGGTTGCCCTGTCTGGCCAGCAAGGTGGGCGGCATCCCGGAACTGCTCGCCGCCGAGTATCTGTTCCCTCCAAAGGACCCGGTCGCCCTATCGAACGCGATAGAGTCCCTGTTTCTTGATAGAGGCAAGATCGAAACAATGGCCCGGCGGAATTTAGAGACCGCCAAGAGGTATCGCTCAGATGAGTTGAGGCGGCGTCGTGTGGAAATGTATCAGAAACTGAAAGAGGAAACCGAACGGTGGCGCTCGCAGAGAGCATAGTAGTTCAATGACGACGGGTACCGAATACTTCTATTTCGACATTCACAATCTGGTGAGGATGCGCATTACCACATCCCATCCGTGTGCTTATTCAATTAGACATTCATACCAGCCCTTTGAGGTGGAGAAGTTGGAGGAATGCGACTTAACGTTGTCGGAAAATACGTTGCTGCCGAGCCATCACAGCGATGCGTCAACGGCCTGCAAGTTTGCGGAGGGTTGCGTTCGTATGAATGCGCGAATGGTCGATGTGGCGTTGCGCGGGCAAGAGCTGTTTCTGTGCGGGAAGCGCGACCTTCTGCCGTTTGTTGGCCCGTTGATCCACTGGCAGATGTTGCAGCGGGGGGCTACTACGATACACGGCGCCTCGGTCGCGGTGGACGGCCAGGGGATACTTATGCCGGCCTGGGGCGGAACTGGTAAGACAAGCGCTATCGTAGAATTGCTTAAGCTGCCCGGCAGCGCGTTTATGGGCGATGACTTTGCCATCATTCGCGGCGATGGAATGCTGCTGAGTTATCCCAAACCCTTTTTTGTATATCCTTATCATCAAGATGTTTTCCCCCATCTGTTCAAGCACAAGCCCAAGTTGTTGGTTCCGGCCTGGATGTCCGGTTTCACCGCGGTGGTTCGCCAGGCGGTTCGTCCGATGTTGGCGGCGTTCCCTACTTTGGAAAGCCTGTGTCGCCGTCTTACGCCCGAGCATATGCAGATACCAGCCCGGCAGGCGCTTCCTCACGCAGACTTTCTCGACAGTGCACCTGTAAAACTGATTGTGTTTCTGGAACGCTACAACGGTTCAGAACCTGTCATTGACCGTTTGGATCCCATTACAGCTCGTCGTCGCGTAGTGGGTAATCACTATTTCGAGCTGGGTGCACAGGCTCAAGAGTTGATGACGGCTTGTGCAGCAACCGGATTGTTGGGCTTAGAAGACTGGTTCGGTGAGATGGCCAGGGTGGTTGATAGGGTTTTTGGACGACTGCCCATTTATCGTTTGCGGCTTGCACCGATGAAGCCCCAACCGACGGGTAAAGCAATCGCTTCAGCGGTCAACGAGCTTTTGGGCAAGATGTAGCAAAAGCGGGCGAGACATCAATTTGGAGACCGTAGTTGAAACTCAGCAAAACCGGCCGAAGACCTAAAATCTGCATGCTGTCTTCGATTCCGGCGACTCTGTGGAGCTTTTACCGTGGATTGCCGGAGAGGTTGAAAGACGAGGGTATAGCTGTGGAGGTATGCAGTTCGCCGGGCAAGGAGCTTGATTATTTTTCCGGGCAATTTGGAATAAATGTTCATCGGGTGGATATTCTTCGGCAGATAGCGCCATGGCGGGATGTGCTGGCGCTTCTGAAATTGGTCAGGATATTCAAGCAAAATCACTATGAACTGGTGCATTCGCACAGTCCGAAGGCCGGGCTGCTGGGTATGATTGCCGGTCGGCTGGCTTCGGTCCGACGCCTGGTTTATACCTGTCACGGGCTGCCCTTGGAGACCGAGCGCGGATTGAAGCGAAAACTCTTGCTCTGGGCTGAGCGGGTAAGTTGTGCTTTGGCCGATCAAGTACTTGTTGTAAGCCCGAGTTTGCTTGATGTGCTTCGCAAATACAAAGTTGGTTCTGATAAAAAAATGTCTATTCTGGCAGATGGTACTGCCTGCGGAGTCGATTTAAGTCGGTTCACCCCCACGCCTGAGCTGCTTGAGAAAGGCAAAATCATTCGCAGAGGCCATTCTATCCCGGCCGATGATACAGTGATAGGTTTTGTCGGGCGGCTTGTGCCGGATAAGGGTATTGCGATTCTCGTTGAATCGTTTGTTCGGTTGTATGAGTCGAACCGAGACATCAGATTGCTGGTTATAGGAGACTTCGAGCCTCACCGGGGTCGATTGCCCCGTGGAACATCGGAAACTTTGACCGATCATCCGGGTATAATTGCCGTCGGATTCACGCAGGAGGTGGAGCCGTACTATGCCGCGATGGATATGCTGGTTCTGCCTACGAGGCGTGAGGGGTTTCCTTACAGCCTCTTGGAGGCAGCAGCAATGGGTTTGCCGGTGATTACTACGAAAGTCACCGGTTGTGTTGATGCGGTGGTGGACGGGCAAACGGGCTTGCTGGTCCCTCCGGAGGACGTTTCGGCGTTGACAGATGCGATACGAAAGCTGGTTGTCTCGCCGCAACTTCGGTTTCGGCTGGGTCGCCAGGCCAGAAAGCGTGTCGAGGAAAGATTTTCGAGCCGGCGCCTTTTGGATGCCCACGTTCAATTCTATCGCAGAATGTTGGACTTGTAATTGTCTCGCACCGCCTCGCGCTGGCGGCCCGCCGGAAGCGCTTCTGAGCGCGAACCGCACCGCCTGGCTCTACAGCTAACACCGCCTTTTAGGCCGGCTCGATAAATTTCTTGCCTGGGTACCCCCCTTGCCTATAGTGCTGAGGCTTGGATTATGGTGAGCGGTTCGTTGCCGGCTCGCCGTGATCACTGTGCGCACAAAAGCAAGACAGGCCGTGAGCAAACAAGGAATAGACCGGTCGGCCGTACCCTGTTGTCGGAAGGCCGGGAAAGTAGAACATCAGGTATGGCAGCGAGAATTTTCTACGAGCAGGATGCCCCGATAGACCCATTGAAGGGCAAGAAGGTAGCGGTCATCGGTTACGGCAGCCAGGGTCACGCACACAGCCTCAACCTGCGTGACAGCGGCACAGACGTCGCGGTGGCCGAGCTCTCGTTTCGCCAGGAGCTCGTCTGGCAAGGGCTCGCCGAGTTATATGAGCAGTTGCTCTCCTCCTGAAATCTCCCTTGCCAAAAACCGCTGCCACGGTACGTTGAATGCACACGATTCGACGCAATGCGAGGAAAGGATATGGCTGAAGCATCGAAGAACGATGGCCGAAAAAAGCCGCGGATTCTTCACGTTGCGCCCGGCAAGTTCGGCGGCGGCGACAGCGTCGTCTTTTCGCTGGTTGATATGGCCCGTGAACACGGATTGTCCGCCGATGTGCTCACCGACTGCGACGAACTGGCAAAGGTATGTGCTGGCCGCCGAATCGGCATCCTGAGGTTCGATGGGATTGTCCGTCCGATTCGCCCCCACAAGGATCTATCCGCCGCACTCCGCCTTAAACGCGCCATACAAGGACGCTACGAAGTCGTCCACACCCACGGCAGCAAGGCCGGCGTCGTCGGCCGGCTGGCAGCAAGACTCGCGAGAACCCCCGTCGTCCTGCACACGGTGCACGGCTTTGCCTTTCACGAGTTCAGCTCGAAAATCCAGACGTCCATCATCGCAGCCGTCGAGCGATTGGCGGCCCGCTGGTGCCACAAGATCATCGTCGTCAATACGTTCGATCGCCAGCGCGCCCTGGAGCTCCGCATAACCTCAGAGGATAAGCTCGTTACCATTTACAACGGCGTCTCAGAGGCACGCCTGCAGGCCGGCCGAGGGGTCGACCGGCGGGAATTGCTCGAGCAGCTGAAAATACCTGCCGATAGCTTTCTGTGTGTCTTTGTCGGGCGACTGGCTGCTCAAAAGGGCCTGCAGTATCTGATAGAAGCTATGGCCGTGGTCAAAACCAAAATGCCTAACCCGCCGGTCCACCTGGCTGTAATCGGCGAAGGACAGCTCGAAGCGCAGATCAGGGACCAGATTCGTCGGCTGGGTCTGGCCGACCGCGTCCACCTGCTGGGCTTCCAATCGGCGTGCATGCGATGGACCGGTGGATGCGACCTTTTTGTCCTCAGCTCCCTGTGGGAAGGACATTCTATCACCTTGTTGGAGGCGATGGGACTGGGCCGGCCGATAGTCGCTACCGACATCAAGGGCAATCGCGAAACCATCGCCAGCGGAGAAAACGGCCTGCTTGTGCCGCCCGCCGACCCCGACGCCCTTGCACAGGCCGTTATGGAACTTGTAGCCGATCCCCCACGCGCAGCACGGTTGGGACAGAACGCCCTTAAAACCTTCAACGAGCGGTTCACCGAACGCGTTATGAAAGAAAAATCATGGGAAGTCTACCGGGAGCTTCTTGCCGCAAAAGGTTTGCTGTGAAACCCCGCATAACACTCAGGAGTATTGCTCTATGACAGACCTGTCCAATCCAATGGCGGAATTCTTCGAGCGAATCGGGCAGCGCACCATCCGCAGCGAAAGCTCATGGTGGCACGAGGTACAGAGCCAGGTTCTGCTCTCCTTTCCCTACTACAAGCTGATCGAACCGAGCCGCGAAGAGATCGATGAGCTGTTCGGCAAGTACAAGCTGCGGGCCATCCGCTATCCGACGCCGCTGAATGCCTTTGGCTTCCCCAGTAACCTTGAGGTCAATATGGACCCGAACTACGATCTGTCGTATCTTGAGCGCGAAGCAAGGCGCCAGACCCGCCGCGGCCTCGAGAGCTGTACGTTCGAGCAGATTGATTTCGATTATCTCGCAGAGCACGGCCTGCCCTTGAACCGCGATACCGCCCAACGGCAGGGCCGCAACACGATCTATACCAACCCGGAGTTCTGGAAGAGGTACTGCCAGGCAGGCAAAGAAACGCCCGGCGTGACGGCCTGGGGCGTCTTCGTCGAGGGCCAGCTCGGAACGTACCTCGTCGCCGTCGAGTTCGAGGGCTGGTGGAACTGGCTGCTCACTCATTCGTCCACGGCCCTGCTCAAAAAGCGCCCCAGTAATGTCCTCTTCTACGAGGCGACCCGCCGCTTCTTTGAGAAAAATCCCGACAAGAAAATATGCTACGGCCTTAGCTCCCTCGAGTCAGTCGCACCGCTCGACCATTTCAAGCTTAATATGGGCGTCACAATGCAGCCCATAAAGCAGCGGATCGTCTTCTCAAAGAAGATCCGATGCCTGTTCTCGCTGGCCCCCGAGCCCTGCCTCGAGGCATTGAACAGGCTGTTTCCCAGGAGCTACACGGTCCGCAAGGCCTCGGCTATGATACGCCACTGGCGAGAGCAAACCAGCGAAGTGCCGTCATCCGAGGAGCAAAAAACTCGTTGACCGGCCGGCAAAAACGCATGGATCCACGTATGAACACTAACATAAGCAAATACGAAGCCGAATTTGCCCGGTTATTCGGCGCGCTAAGGGCCTTTGCATTCTGGAAGGGCCGTGTCGCTCTGTACGCTATACTAAAGGCGATGGACATAGGCCCCGGAGACGAAGTTATCCTGCCCGGATACACCTGTGTAATGAACGTCAATCCCATCAAGTACCTCGGCGCCAAGCCCGTCTATGTTGACATCGAACCGCAGACCTTCAACATAGACGTAGAACTGCTCAGAGAGAAAATCACGCAAAATGCGAAGGTTGTCATCGCCCAGCACACCTACGGCTACCCCTGCCAGATGGACCGGATTATGGAGATCGCCGCCGAACGCGGTATCCCCGTTGTCGAGGACTGCTGTCTCGCCCTTGGATCAAAATACAAGGGCCGGCTCGTCGGGACATTCGGCAAGGCCGCCTATTTCTCCTTCCAGTGGAACAAGCCATATACGACCGGCCTGGGCGGGATGGCGATTACCAGTGACCCCGAACTCGCCGATAAGATCGAGACGCTCCGCGCCGCCCGGATGTCTCGGCCTTCCTTCGCCGAAGCCCGAATGCTCCAGGCCCAGTTGCTCGTCTACAGGCTGTTGATTTACCCGAGAACCACCGCCCTCGCCCAGAACGCCTTCAGGTATCTTACGAAAAAAGGCGCGGTCATCGGTTCCTCAAGCACCTCTGAATTCGAGCCGGCGATGCCCGAGGACTTCTTCAAGGGCATAAGCGCTGCTCAGGCCCGCTCGGGCTTGAGGCAGCTCAGGAAACTTCAGGCGAATATCGCTCACCGCATCAAGATGGCAGAGCTCTACGACAGGCTTCTGGCCGAGCAGGGCAGGCCCGGAAGATCCTACGATAACGCGGTCGCCGAGCCTGTTATGGTCCGATACCCCGTCAGGATTACAGAAAAACCCAGGGCCCTTGCCGAGGCAGCCAAGGCCGGAGTTGAACTGGGAAGCTGGTTTGAGTGTCCGCTGCATCCTGTCGAGACGCCCCTGTCGGCCTACGATTACGAACTCGGCTCCTGTCCCCAGGCCGAAAAGGCGGCCCGAGAGGTCGTCAACCTGCCCCTGCATCCCCGCGTCAACCAGAAAACCGCGATGAGAAACGTTCGCTTCATAACACGATTCAGCCAACCCACCCAGTAATAACGGACCCTACCGCAGCCGCCGCCCTCTGGCCGGACCCACAGCTTTGCTCGCGGATGTTCGCCGGCAGCACACTGCCCCCCAATCCCGCAGGCAACTCATTCCCCCTCCTTGCGGATCGCGCCGCGAAGCCCCCTCATCTTCAGGTAGCCTTTCTTCCAGACCACGATGCCTGATACGACAAAAACCGCCACATAGATCGGCAGAGCATGCCTGGCCCTGATCCTGATACTCAACGCAAGGCCGATCAGTGCGTACAGGGCGGCCAGGCCGTAGCATATCTTCACCGTCTTCTTCAGCGGGATCCCGCGGTCTATCATCTGGTCGTATATGTGACCCCGGTCAGAGACGAACAGAGGACGCTTGTTGAGAAACCGCCTGATCAACGCCACAGCCGTATCCAAAATAGGCAGCCCGAAAACGACTATAGAAGCCATCCACCACCTGATCGATTTCGTCGCAAAGAGCATCATCAGGGCCGCAACTATAAACCCCAGCAGCATGCTCCCGGCGTCGCCCATGAAGATCTTCGCAGGATAGCGGTTGAACGGCAAGAACCCACACACTGCCCCGAGAAGTCCCAGACATATGATCGCCCGGACGGGATCGCCAACCTGGTACGAACCCCACGTCCCCAGATGAACCGTCAACAGCAGAAGCGCTGCCGCGATGATCACCGTCACCCCGGCGCACAGCCCGTCCAGACCGTCCAGAAGGTTCAGCGAATTCGTTGCCCCGAGGACGAACATAATAACTATCGGGATCCCGATTAGCGCCTCTATGTCCGGGGGGACCTCCACGTTGAAGTAGGTGTGGACAAAGTTCAACGCCGGCCTTATACCGACCACGATCAATGACCCTGCTGCCACCACCTGACCTAACAGCTTCTGCCAGGGCTTTATGTCGAATATGTCGTCCACAAGACCTATAAAACAGGCGATCGCCGCGCCGGCTATAACGCCCACCAGCCAGGTGAATGCCCGGCTGAAATACTCGTGGTCTCGAATGCAGTAAATACCGGCGAGGACCCCTGCAATCAGCCCGATCAGCATCCCTATGCCCCCGAGATATGCAACCGTCCCCTTGTGCGTCTTGACAAGGTCGTCAGGCCTGTCCACGATCCCCAGTTTCAGTGCAATCTTCTTGCATAGAGACGTCGCAGCCAGAGCCGAGACAAATGAAATGATCAGCACGGGCCAGAACTGCACGATCCAGCTGATGGGCTGATCCGGACCTATAAAGTAGTCAAGCATAACCGTTACCCTCTTGTGCCCGGCCTGCCTCGAAAACCTCCCGAATGCACCGACTTCCTTTGGCAGCTACAGGCGAATGATTCTTCAACCTGCCCTGGGCTTGCCGATTGCCACCCTGGCACTGGGAGTCGCCCCCAGATTCTCAGCTTCTGCCAAAATCATTGAGAACATATCTCTTACCCTCCCCGCCCTTAGTTTACCGGACCTTCTCCACCATTTCCAGCCTCGCCGCGCGACCTTGACATTTTCACCGTGTCCGGTTAGACTGCTTGCTGCTTGCTTTTCTACTTCCGAACGTCGGCTTATCGCGTTGACTTCTTAAGTCTTGCAGCAGGATTCTATGGGTCTTTATCGACATTGCAAACGTGTTATAGACGTGCTCATTTGCTTGCCGGCTCTGATCGTCCTGTCGCCAGTTTTTGCCGTTCTGTCGGTTATTATCGGGCTTACCAGCAAAGGCCCCGTCCTTTTCAGGCAGGAAAGAGCCGGCAAGAACGGCAAACCCTTCACTTTCTACAAGTTCCGCACGATGAAGACCGATGCCGACCCTTTCGGGCCCAGCCCCAAATCCGGCAGGGACCCAAGGCTGACCAGGGTCGGAAGGTTCTTACGCGAATATTCCCTTGACGAACTGCCACAATTGTTTAACATATTAAAAGGGGATATGAGCATAGTCGGCCCTCGGCCTCTGTATGTAACGCAGATGGCCGAATGGAACGATCGCCAGAAAAAACGACTTCTTGTAAAGCCCGGAATGACCGGCCTGGCGCAGGTATCAGGCCGGGCAGAGCTTACACGCGAACAAAAACTCGAACTCGATGTCAGGTACGTCGAAACGCTTAGCTTTTGGACGGACGTCAAAATAATACTGGCCACTATCGGCCTGGTATTCTCACGCAAAAGTATATACGAAAAAAGGTACTCTCAAACCGAGTACACCCGTGGTGAGGACGGCCGGTGAGAATCGACAACCGGAGGCAACTCGGTGAAGACCAAAACGGCTCGCAAAACCAAGTATTACACGAAGTTGGCGCAGGTAGAGCACCTAAGTGACGCAGAACTGGCACAACTCAGGCAAGTTACCGATATGTTCGCCTTCCGCGCCAACGATTACTACCTTTCGCTCATAGACTGGAACGACCCGGCCGACCCTATACGCAGAATAATTATTCCCGACCTTCACGAACTCGACGAATGGGGAAGACTCGACCCTTCCGATGAACAGGCATATACCGTCATTCCAGGCCTCGAACACAAGTACCATTCCACCGCCCTGCTGCTGGTCAGCAGCGTCTGCGACGGAATCTGCCGCTACTGTTTCCGAAAACGCCTCTTCATTACACCTGACGTCCTGCGCCTCTGCGACGTGCCCGAAGCTATGCAGTACATACAGGCACATCCTGAAATAACAAACGTCCTGCTCACCGGAGGCGACCCCCTTGTCCTCTCAACCTCCAGGTTGCAGAACATTATCCATCGACTGAGAACCATCGACCACGTCGAGATAATCCGCATGGGCTCGAAGATCCCCGCATTTAACCCCTACAGAATCCTCGATGATACGACACTCCTCGAGATGATAGAAACCTATAGCAGCGAGCGAAAGAAGATATATATCATCACTCACTTTGCTCACCCGAGAGAGCTGACCGACCCGGCCCTCCGTGCGGTCCACCTCCTCCAGAAAGCCGGCGCGATAGTTGCCAACCAGACCCCGCTGATTAAGGACCTCAACGACCAACCCACTGTGCTGGCTGACTTGCTCGGCAGGCTCTCCTATATCGGCGCCGTCCCCTACTACATCTTTCAGTGCCGACCGGCCCTCGGGAACAAGGCCTACACCATACCAGTAGAACAGGGTTACCAGATAGTAGAACAGGCCAAGACTCGGGTCTCCGGCCTGGCAAAGCGCGTCCGCTTCGTAATGTCTCACTCCAGTGGAAAGCTGGAGATACTTGGCAAGGTCAACGAGCTGGTCTATCTCAAGTACCACCGGGCCGCCGACGACGCCGACAGCGGGCGGTTTCTCGTCGTGAAAAGCAACCCGAATGCCTACTGGCTTGATGATTATGATGAAATAATCCGTGACTACGGAATTGACTTGCCCTACAGGGCCTATGGACCGGAATAAGACCCGATCCTCTGTCGTGGTCCGGCGGGCCAGCGGCCTGGTCGATGGTAACGTGGGCACCGCCGAATCGTCTCTCCCGGGGTTGCTCTTGAAGACCGCCCTCTTGCCTAAACTTCGAATCACACTGCCCATCACGCTGTTGTTATTGTGCTCCAGCCGGGCTTTCACGCTTGAGCCCCGGCAGATCATCGTGGTCGTTAACGCAGATATGCCGGCCTCGACAGCGATAGGCCGCTATTACTGCCAGAAGCGGGCCGTCCCCTACGAAAATATTCTCTACCTCCATCTCGGCAAGAACCTTGCCTCGAATATCACACGCACCGATTACGACAAGCGAATGGCCGAACCGATCCGCAGGGAACTGCTCAGAAAAAGGATTCCCGGAACCATCAGGTCGCTGCTGACGGTTTACGGCGTGCCGATCAAGGTCGGTGGTAGAGGCCCATTAAGAGGCTACCAAGACAGGCTAAAAGACCTCGAAAAGTCGCTCAAACAACAACAGCACGGAATTCAACAGTTGGAGCAGGAAACAGCCCGGCCGGAGAACAGCGCCGCCGGTGAGCTTGAGCGAAGAAAGAAAAGACTGGCCGAATTGCAGCTTCAAATCGACCGCATCAAAGGCAATGAAACGCACGCATCGGTCGACAGCGAATTGTCAATGGCGCTGGCAGGGACTTACGAACTGTACCGCTGGCAGCCGAACAAGCTCAGAAACGGCTTGCTCGAGCTGGATTTCGCAACCCTGATGGTCAGCAGACTCGATGGCCCGGGCGAGCAGATAGTCAGGGGACTAATAGACAAAGCCATAGCCGCCGAGAACAACGGCCTAAGTGGTATCGCTTACATCGACTCAAGGGGATTCGACCCGAAAAGGGCCGACCTCTTCGGGCTGTTTGACCGATCCCTCCGGGAACTGGCGCTGCTGACCCAACTACAAACCGGCCTGCGAGTGAAGATCGAGCAGACCGAAAAACTTTTCGCCCCGGGGTCCTGCCCTCAGGCTGCCCTCTACTGTGGATGGTACAGCCTGAAGAAGTACGTCGATGCCTTCGATTTTGTCGACGGCGCCGTCGGCTACCACATTGCCAGTCTCGAAGCTATCGGCCTTCGCGACCCGAACAGTAGCACATGGTGTGCAGCGATGATCCGCGACGGGATAACCGCCACGCTCGGTGCCGTCGCTGAACCCTACCTCCATGCCTTCCCCGAGCCCAGGGCGTTCTTCGAGAGGTTGTATAAGGGTGATTGTCTTGTCGAAGCGTACTACCGAACAAAGCCGTTCAACTCCTGGCAGATGGTACTGATCGGCGACCCGCTCTACAGGCCGTTCGCAAAGACTCAACCCTCACGCCGAGATGGTCCGGCTCCCTGAGTTTTCGACCGCCCCCGGCCTGCAAGTGATCCAATAAATACCGCCCCCGCCGCCCCCGCACTGCCCACCGCAGCCAAAATCACCTCCTGCATCTGCCACCCCCTGCCCGTGATCGCCGAGAACGACTTGACAACCAGCAGAAGCCCCGCCGAAGGCGCCACGGCCACCAGCAGCCATCGCAGCTCCTGCCTCCTCGGCGACTTGAACGTCTCCATATAGCGCGTCCACAACAACGTGAAGACCCCATAGGAAAGCAGGTGGAATACTGAATTTACAACCGGCAGCAGGTCCGCCAACCTGGTGCGAGCGACATTGCTCAGGCCGAAGATAACTACGCCGCTGACGACAACGGCCGCGGCCCGGGCTCGAAGAAATGAAAGCAGCACCAACCCCGTCAGAATTCCCGCCAGATTCGCGATCAGGTCCCGAATGTCGCAGCTCCGCCCTACGTAACTTTGAAGTAGCTCGTCGATCCCGCCGTACACCATCAGTCCCGATAGCACCAGCCAGGCAGCAACCTTACGCCACCGTACCTTACGATCCGGGTACAGGGAAATCCATAGCAGAAACACCAGAACCAGGTATGCCAGGAAGTGCAGCGTCTTGTCCGAGACGCCGGCGTTTTCTATTGTTCTGGGGATGGGAATGTGGGCAAGGACAAACAATGTCGGCCAGTATATCGCAAGCAAAAGTGCCGCCAGTTTACGCCCGCCCCTAAAAGCCATAAACGCCCTCGAACGCTTAAGTCACACACACGCCACATCGATTTTCACGGCGCTCCACCGGCGATTCTACCAGAGATGGCCCCGCAATGTAATCGCAAGTCTGCCGATTCTGCGCGGCCCCTCTAACCGATAATGCCTGTCATTTCGCTGCCAGCCCGTGCTGTTGTGCCCGCTGTGCCGGAACGCACGCTGCTGCACCGGGCCGAAAATCCCCTTGCTTGGCGGTGCTCGATGCAAACCCAAATAAAGTTCCGCCCGCAAAAGCCCGAACAGACGATATAATATCGCCGTATGCTGAGATTACAGCTCGACTTTGCATCGTGCCACAACTATAAAGCTGTGCCACAAATGCAGGTACGTTGATTGCGGTGAATCCGAAACGCGAATGTCGGAATTCGAATTACCAAAATCTGGAACGGCCCGGCCCGGGCCAGACGTGTTTCGTTGCGACACTGCAGAGCTTGACCTCAGGATTTCCTGCCTCGCTATCAAAACGGTCGGCCGGCCTCCCGCTGTTCAACCGGGGCGGTAGTGCTGATACATCCTTCGGAACTGTTCTTGGAGGTCTGAGAATATGAAACGTCTGATAATCCTGATGCTAATTATCGGCGGTATCGCGGCCCTGTGTTTCGGCCGATACGGCGCCCGCAGTTTCTCGCGAAAGACGCCCCGCAAGGTCATTCAGCTCGCCGAGCCCAAGTTAACCGGACCGCTGAGCTTCGAGGAAGCCCTGGCCAAACGCCGAAGCATCCGCCAGTTTGATAGTCGGCCGCTTTCGTATGCTCAGATCGCCCAGCTGGCATGGGCCGGACAGGGCATAACCGATGCCGCAAGAGGACTCCGCACCGCGCCGTCGGCAGGGGCGATTTATCCCATAGACCTCTATTTCGCCACCCCAGAAGGGCTTTTTGTCTATCGGCCAAGAGAACACAGCCTCGAACAAACCTCCTCCGAAGACATCAGATCGGCCCTGGCCGCAGCCGCCTCTATGCAGGAATTCATCGCGAGAGCTCCCTGCGACATCGTGGCGGCTGGCTCGGCCAGAAAGCTCACCGCCCAATTTCGCGATAAGGCAAGGACATATATGCTCCTGGAGGCCGGACACATCGCCCAAAGCATCCAGTTGCAGGCTGTCTGCCTGGGACTGGGCTCCGTAACCGTGGGAGGAATGAATTCGCGCGATGTGGCCCGGGCCTGCAAGCTGCCAAAGCACGTCGAGGCCCTCTACATAATCAGTGTGGGCTATCCGTTGACCCGCCCGACCCCTGCAGGCCCCGAGGGACAGAGCACACCTCAACAGGGCCCGTTGGCAGCCGGAAAAAAGGCAGCGCTCATCATTCCAAGCCGGGATTTCAGCGACGAGGAGCTCACCGGGACAAATCGCGCGCTCGAGGCGGCGGGAGTCCAGACCGTCCTGGTCAGTTCCCGGCCCGGACCGATAAGGGGTATGCTCGGCAATGTGGTCGAAGCCGATGTCCTCCTCAACGCCCTGCAGATCGATGACTACGACGCCATAGTGTTCATCGGCGGACCCGGTGTGCAGGAATACTTCGACAGTGCTCTGGCCAAAAACATCGCCCGCGATGCCGCCGGCAAGCGCAAGGTCGTGGCCGCCATCTCCGCCGCTCCCACCATCCTCGCCAACGCCGGCGCCCTCCTCGGTCGCCGGGCCACCGCCTTCGCGTCCGAGCGGGAGAAGCTCCAGAAGGCAGGCGCGATCTTCACCACCGTCCCCGTTGAGTGGGATGCCAACATCATAACTTGCAGCGGGCCGGCCGCCGCACCACTGTTCGGCAGAGCCATCGCCGAGGCCCTCGCCGCCAGGCAATACCCGGTCCCCCCTCTCGCCCCTCCTGGGCCTCCGCAGGATTGAAAACGCCCGCCGGCCTGCTGCCGGCTGTCACTTCACTTCAACCGCCGGCACGTACCGGTTCGTGATGGGAAGCCGACGGTCCTTGCCGAAAGCCTTGGGAGTGATCCGCACGCCCGGCGGAGAAAGCCTCCGCTTATACTCGTTGCGATCCACCATCCTGATCACCTTGAGCACTACCTCCAGGGGCAGACCCGATTCTACAAGCTGCCGGGCGGATTTGTCCTCTTCTACGTAACCTTTCAGGATCTTGTCCAGCAGATCGTAATCGGGCAGAGAGTCCGTATCCTTCTGGTCGGCCCGTAATTCAGCACTGGGCGCCCTTGTGATCACCTCCGCCGGGATGATCTGGCGCCCGGCCTTCTTGTTTATATGCTCGGCCAGCTGATAAATGAGTGTCTTCGGAACGTCCTTTATAACCGCGAACCCGCCCGCCGTGTCTCCGTAGAGTGTCGCATACCCGACCGCCGTCTCGCTCTTGTTGCTCGTGGTAAGAACGAGCATCCCGAACTGATTGCTCAGCGACATCAAGATACAGCCCCGAATCCTCGCCTGCAGATTCTCGTATGCGATACCCTTGCTATCCCAGCCGGGCACCGCCTTCAGTGCCTCGTCGAATTGCGCAAGCACCGGTTCGATCGGAATCGTATGAAATTCGATCCGCAGGTTCTCCGCCAGCCTCGCAGCGTCGCTTTGAGTCTCGGCACGGTTGAACCGCGAAGGCATCGTAACGCCGGTCACGTTCTCCGCCCCTAACGCCGCCACCGCGATTGCCGCGGTAACCGACGAATCTATCCCACCGCTAAGACCTACCAGCACCTTCTCGAAGCCGTTCTTCCGGGTGTAATCTCGTGTCCCGAGCACCAGTGCCCGGTAGATTTCGTCCACGAGGTCCGCTGGCTGCGGCGCCGAAGGCCCCGGCGCCTCGACCACCACCGCCCCCTTACGCCCGACCTCGACGTCCGCGATCAATAAGTCCTCCTCGAACGCCGCGGCTCTGGCAACGATCCGGCCCGCCGAGTCGGCGATCATGCTCCGCCCATCGAAGACCAGCTCATCCTGGCCACCCACCAGATTGCAATAAAAAACCGCACAGCCAAACTCCCTGGCACAACCGCCGACAAGCTCCTCCCTCTTGCTTATCTTGCCTGAGTGAAAAGGCGAGGCAGAAATGTTCACCACCATATCGATATGCCCGACAGCCCCCAGAAAGCTACGCAGCCACTCGATGTTCCAGATATCGAAGCAGATCGTAAGGGCCCCCCTCAACCCGCCGACTTCAATGACAACAGGCTCGGTGCCCGGCCGGAAATATCTTTGCTCGTCGAAGACCCCGTAATTCGGAAGCATCCCTTTCCGGTAGATTCGTCGTACTTTGCCGCCCTTGAGAACCCCAGCGGCATTGTAGATGTCCCCCTCGTGCTCCTCCGCGAAACCCACCACCAGCGTTATGTCCCGGCACTCCTCGGCCAGTTTCTCCACCGTCAGCCGGCTGTCCTCCAGAAAGTGCTTCTTGTAAAGAAGGTCTTCCGGCGGATAGCCGCATACGGCCAGCTCCGGAAATACCAATAGATCCACCCCGCGATCCGCCGCTCGCGCGTAAATATCCCGCATCTTTGCGGCGTTGCCTCTCAGATCGCCCACAACCGCATTGAATTGTCCTAAGGCCACCCGGGCCACAAATCCCTCCACACCCGAGACCCCAGCCGTCCTTCTCAAAAGGACCAGCCGACAACTGCCCCGGCAAACGTCAAATCCTTCGGATTACACTACTTGGCCAGCAATTTCTTTACCTCGACCAGCACGACATCAGGCTCGGCGCCCGCATCCTCGACTATCAGAGTCTTGCTCGTCTCCATCGTTCACTCGGCGGGACCTTCCGAGGTCTTGTACGCAACATAATTGACCAACTGGTTCAGGCTGTCTTTGTACGCCGAATCGGCGAGCATATCCAGATGACGCCGGGCAGTCCGCAGGTACGACCAGAGAACATCCCGGGTCCTCGAAAGGGCGTTCGAGTCGGCGAACATGGTTTTCAGTCTTCTTATTAAATTGCCCCGGTCGTTTGTTGAGCTGAGCATCTTCTTTATCTCTCGTCTCTCCTCCCGGCCAACGGCGTCGCTAAGAGCCAGCAGAGGCAAAGTAATGTCCCCGGTTATAACATCCTGACCCGGACACTTGCCCAGATCGACCTCCTCCCCGATAAAGTCCCTGCAATCGTCCATAAGCTGAAAGGCCACGCCAAAGTTCAATCCAAACTCTCGTAGCGCCTCTTGGATGTGGTGGTTGTGCTTACCTATTATCGTGCCCGCCTGACAGCACGCCGCGAACAAGGAGGCCGTTTTCTTCTTCGCAATCAGAATGTAGCTGTCCTTCGAGAGATCAAGGTTGCGCCGCTGGCAGATGTGGATCAGCTCCCCCTCGCACATCGAATGAATCGCCTCGCCCACACACGTAAAGATGCCCGGATCGCCGCTTCTGCCGATGAGTTGAAACGCCTTGGAATACACATAGTCACCCAGCACGATCGAAGCATCCTCTCCGTACTGGACGTTGACGGTCGGTTTGCCGTGACGCATCGTTGCCGCGTCGAGAACGTCGTCGTGAATCAAAGACGCAATGTGGATCAGCTCCATCGCCGCTGCAATCGCCGTAAGCTCGCTACCATCGCAGCCGCCGTTGCCACCCGCCGACGCAGCCCTTTCGCAGAGTATCACAAGCGCTGGCCTTATCCGCTTGCCCGGTGAGGCCAGCAGGTAGTTGCTCATCGCCAGGATCGAGCGATTCTCCGACTCGTTCAGGCTGAACCCCAGAAAGTCTTCGACCGCTCGAAGGTCTTCAGCTATCGGCTGATAAATCTCGTCGAGATTCACGGGGCTAACCCCACAAAAAACCTATACCCAGTGACACAGCGACCACTACGTGCATGGCCGCCGCCGTGTTGACCGCAGCAAGGAACACCTGCGGATTCTCGTAATCCCGCTCAACCGTCCTGACGCTCCCCGAAACCCACGGCAGCATCATCACAGCAGCCGCCGAAAGCATAGGAATAACCCCAAAAATCACGCCCGCACCCAGGAAACAGAATAAACCAGCCAACGAAACCTTCTGAAGAAATAGCGCCCTGCCTGCTCAGCCGTACCACCAGATTCCGCTTGCCAACCAGCATATCCTGTAATAATCCAGCTTCTCGTTCAGAACCGCCACACAGAATACCGACATCCCGCAGATCAATGAAGCGAAAAATGGCACAAACTCCACGGCCCGGACCCGGATGCAGCAGCAACGTTCCCCCCCGAGGATGCCAGGCCGCCCCCCCGTTTGACCTGCTTACCAAACCCGATACAGAAGCTGGACCTGACGGCCGACTGCCTAAAACTCGTCGTAGAATATGTCTTTCGTGCCTTTTTCTTCAAGTACCCTCGTCACCGCTTCGATCATCAGTGGCGGCCCGCAGAGAAACGCCTGCCGCCGAACCCCAGGCTCCAAGTACTTGTCGACCGAAAGGTGGATAAAGCCTGTCTCTCCGTCCCATTGCTCGCCTTCTTCCAGTTTGTCCGAGAGCGCGTAAATCACGTGAAAATTCGGGTGCTTCTTCTTGAGCTCCTCGAATTCATCGAGATAGAAAATGTCCCGCGTCGTTCTGCACCCGAAAAATAGCCAGCATACGCGCTCCGGCCACCTGTCGTAAAGGGTATAGATGATATTCCGCATCGGGGCCATCCCGCAGCCGCCGCCAACGCACACGATCTCGACCTCCGGGTCCTCATTGAGCCAGAACTCACCGTACGGGCCGGTAAAGTAAACCGTATCGCCCTCCTTCACATTGTGCAGATAGGTTGAGCCGATCCCGCCCGGGATCAGCCTCACAACGAGCTGCACTATGTCCGGCTGGTAAACGGGGGAGCTGATCGAATACGCCCGGAAAACCGGCCCGTCTGGCGAGGGGGCTTGAACCTGCACGTACTGGCCCGGCCGGTGGTGAATCTCCGGCGGTTCCACAAGAACAAGCCGAATCTCCTTGATGTCGTACGTCAGGTCCCTCGTGCTTTCAACCGTGGAGGTGAACATCTTCACGTTCAAAAGATCGCTGGGAATCCGCACGTAAATATCTTCGCGTATCTTCACCTGACAGGCCAGGCGAACGCCTGAGCGTATCTCCTTCCGGCTCAAGCACGCTAGCTCCGTCGGAAGAACCGGCCCACCGCCCGATAAAACCGTGATCTTGCAGTGCCCGCACGAACCCTTCCCGCCGCACGCCGAAGGTATGAAGATCCCGTTCGAGTATAGCGCCGACAGCAACGTCTGCCCACCCTCCACCTCCAGCGGCCTCTCACCGGCGTTGATGTCCAGCTTGCAGATCCCGTAGCTCACCAACAAGCGCTCGGCAACCATAAGACC
Organism: uncultured Pirellulales bacterium; assembly: GCA_964632005.1. Classification (GTDB taxonomy): domain Bacteria; phylum Planctomycetota; class Phycisphaerae; order Sedimentisphaerales; family Anaerobacaceae; genus CAZWAP01. The sequence continues at coordinate 72,991 of CAZWAP010000001.1, forward strand.
CCCCGCCAGCGCCACAAACAGACCTGCAAAAGACACGACCGACAGTAGATAGATCATTGCCTGCCCCTATTGGATAGAGACCATCCCCGCAAATCCCATAAACGCCATCGCCAGAACGCCGGTTACAACCATCGCTATCGGAACACCTTCAAAAGGCTTCGGTACGTTGCTGTATCGCATCTTCTGCCTCAGCCCTGCCAGCATCACGATCGCGACAGCCCAGCCGATCCCAGCACCCAGACCGAAACCCATCGACTGAAGAAAATTGTATTTCCTGATGATCATGAACAACGATGCCCCAAGAATAGCGCAGTTCACCGTGATCAAGGGCAAAAATATCCCGAGCGCAAAGTACAGCTTCGGACTGAATCGCTCCACGAACATCTCGACAAGCTGCACAAAAGCCGCAATAACGGCTATGAACACGATAAACTGGAGATGCCGCAGATCCTGGGAAATCAAAACGAAATGATCCACCGCATCAGCCGGAACCAGCACGAAATGGTATATCAGGTAGTTGAGCATCGTCGTCATAACCATCACGAATGTCACCGCCGTGCCCAGTCCCACCGACGTGCGAATCTGCCCGGAACACGCAATGAATGAGCACATCCCTAAAAAATTCGTCAGCAGGATATTGTTTGTAAATATCGCCGCTATGAATATTATCCACGCCGAAGTCTCGCTCATTACTTCTTCTCCTCAGGCTCCGGGCCTTTGATCGCGTAAAAAATCCCCACCACGATGCCCAGCGCAAAGAACGCGCCGGGAGCAAGAATCATCAACTGGTTGGGCGTGTACCACTGCTCGCTCAGGACCGTCCTGCCGAATAGCTCGCCCGTGCCCAGTAGCTCCCGGAAAAAGCCGATGATCGCCAGCACAACCGCGTAGCCCAGGCCGTTGGCCACCCCGTCCACTATCGAAAGAATCGGCGGGTTCTGCAGCGCAAACGCCTCGGCACGACCCATAACGATACAGTTCGTGATTATCAAGCCCACGTAAGGACCGAGCTGTTTGGACATATCCCAGTAAAACGCCTTGAGAAACTGGTCGAAAAGTATAACGAACGTCGCGATGATGCTGACCTCCGCGATCATACGTATCCGGTGCGGTGTGACCTTCCGCAAAAGCGACACAAGAAGATTCGACCCCACGCATACGAAAATGAGGGCCCCGCCCATCACCAGGGAGTTCTCCAGGCGGTTGGTCACCGCAAGTGCAGAGCAAATGCCCAGTACCTGAATCGCCAGAGGATTGTTACGCCACACGCCCTCTTTAAGAGTAGCGATACCTTTGCCCCCGCACAGCCCTCTCGGCTCGCATATCCCGCAAGACGGTCCTATGTTCTCTGCCATTTGCTATTCTTTCCCCTTGGCAATACTTCTTATCGCTTCGTTGAGCATCGCCTGAACCTTTTCGCACGTCAGCGTCGCCCCGCTTATCGCATCCACCTTGTTCGGTGCATCTTCGCCCCCGCTGCTGATAACTATTCCAGGATTACCTTTCTCGTCAAAGATTGTTTTGCCGATGAACTGCTCTCGGAACCATCCGGAAACTATCTCCCCGCCCAGTCCGGGCGTCTCTTCCTGCTCGTAAAACGTGATCCCCCTGATGGTTTTCATATCCGGCTCGAGGGCTAGGAAGCCCTTAATCGGCCCCCACAAACCAGGCCCCGAAAACCGCATCGCCACCCCCACGACCTTGCCGCCAGCGTCTCTTGGAGAATATACGTACGTGGTAACCTCGCCGAGCTCCTGCTCCTGTATGTTTTCATCCCGGATTCGCAGCACCTCCCTGGCCGATGTCTTGGCCGGCAGTGGCACCTTCAACGCAAGCAGGATGTTCAGTGCCTCCTCGGCCTCGGCATTCGCCTTCTTGTAGGGAGCCGTGAAGCTTGCCGCCAGGGTCAAAAGCAACGCGCACGACGAGCCGAGAACCGCCGCATACCCCAGGGTATAAACACTACCCTTCACTTCTAAGCCTCCTGATGCGGGCCGCAATTACTATCTCGTCGAGTATCGGGGCGACTATATTCCCCAGAAGGATGGCGAATGTCACGCCCTCTACGTAGCCCGTGAAGTTCCGTATCAAAACCGTCACCGAGCCGATGACTATCCCGTATACCCACTTGCCGCCGCTCGTGCTCGGACTGGTCACCGGGTCGGTCGCCATGAAAAACGCCCCGAAAAGCAAGCCGCCCGCGCACAGGTGCCATACCACCGCAAGCACGCCGGGCAGTCCGTAGTGCACGGCCCCCGTGAACGCCAGTGCGCCGGTGAGCACCGAGAACGACCCTAAAATGCTCACCACAATCCGCCAGTTCGCCACCCGTGTCAGCAGCAAAAACACGCCCCCGAGGATGATCGCTATTGCCGAGGTCTCGCCCGCACTACCGGAAACGCTCCCCAACAACAGATGAGCGATGGACCCCATTTCTCCCTGTTTTGCCAGGGCCAGCGGGGTGGCCGAGCTTAACGCATCGACGCTCGAACCGTCAACATAGCTCAACAGCCGACCAGCCGCGCCGCTGCTCGGCTCGAGCCAGCTCGCAGACATCGTCTTCGGGTATGCAAGGGCCAGAAAGCAACGCCCCACAAGGGCGGGGTTGAAGACGTTGCGCCCCGTACCGCCAAACAGCTCCTTGCCTATGAATACCCCGAACGCTACCCCCAGACCTACCATCCACAACGGCAGGGTCGGCGGCAAAATCAGCGGAAACAGCATCCCGGTAACCAGAAAGCCTTCATTGATATTCTCCTTGCGCACCATCGCAAAAATTACTTCCACCGCGCCGCCCGCCGCGTACGATACTATTATCATCAATGCAAGACGCCACCCGAAGAAGTAAAACGCCGCAAATATCGACGGAACTAACGCAACGATCACCATTGTCATGAAACGTTTGACGTCCAGCGCATCACGAACGTGAGGCGCCGATACGGTCGTCGCTGAAGGCGCGAAAAAGAAATTCTCCAACGCCTCGTAGACCGGGTGGAAGGCCCTTAGCTTACCGCCCTCCTCGAAGCTCGGACGAACCGCCTCGAAGATCTTCAACAAACCTCTCACTCGCTTTTCTCCTCTGACTGCTTCTGCGCTTCTTCCTGGCGCAACTGCTCCTGGCGGATCTCCTCCCTCTCCTTCTTAATCAACTCCTTGGCCTCGATGAGCTCGCCTCGCAGGTCTATCTTCGACGGACAGACGAAAGAACACAGCCCACATTCAACGCACAGGTCAACGCGGGCCTCGTCCGCTTCCTCGATCAGCTCGCGATACAGGTACTTGTGGATCAGGTGAGGCATAATGCCCGCCGGACAAACCTCTTCGCAGTAATTGCACGAAATGCACGGCCGCGGCTCACCCCGAACTCCCGTGGTAAACCGCTCCCGGAACCGCTTCCGCAAACAGCTCAAAAAGCATCCCGCATAGCAACTTCTATCCCAGCCCGGACGCGCAAACCCCAGAAACTCCCGCTCCTTCAGCTCCGGAAGAACCGTCAAGCCCCTGCACTCGACCTCGATTCCAAGCGAGCCTTCTGACAGGGTTTCTCCCGTCAGTACCCCACCGTCGATCAGTCGCACAGCCGGCTCGAATACGTACCTGCTCTTGATCTCGTCCAGCGGATACCCCGGCATCACCTTGATATGCTTCGGGCCGGTAACGCCCGACCCGCCGATCGACACTATCCGAACGGTGCACGGCTTGGTCAACGTCAAGGCCCGATCCACCGCCAGAACCCCCTCGGTGCGAACCGCCCAGACAACACCCCCTTCTCGCTTCAAGCCCAGTTGCCGAGCAAGGAGCCCAAAATCATCATACGGATAGACCAGCGGTATCTCCACCATCTTCACCCACGCATACCCCCGTATGTGGTTCCTGACCAAAGACGCAAACTCCGACTCGACCTCCGGCAGAACCAGGAAGATCGGCTGGTACTCCAGAAGCGACTGGAGCTGCTCAAGACCCCTGGTGAAATTCCGCAAACGCTTGTGAAGCTGAGCATCACCGCGCGACACAAAAGGCTCCAGGCTCACGGTCGAGACTATTATCGCCTGCGGCGTCCCGAGTGGGTCCGGCAGTTCCCCCGTATGAGCGTCGTAGAAGAACTGCCACGCCCCCAGACTCAGCAGTTTGTAACGCTTGATGCCCGCAACCCCCATCTCCTGCTTGATGTGCTCCATCTCCTCCTCGACTATGTCTGCATGCTCTTCGAGCTTCGCAACTTCGTCCAGTACGATGTGCCCCTCTTTTTCTCCCAGCCGGACCCGACCCGCCCGAGGCGCCAGTAGCGGTACACCATGGTTCGTGGGGTCCCTCGCTATGATATTGCCCCCCTTGACCTGCTCACCGTCCTCGACCTCCAGTTCGCTGAACGAAAAGCGCCTGCTCCGCAAAGGTAAGTACAGCACGTCGGGTTCCGGCATCACTGCTATCGTACGCTCCGGCTTGCCCTTCAGCAATATGTTGTACCCGCCTCTAAAACGCATTGGATCAGTTCTCTCTGGGAAACGCTACCATACCTATCGCCTGATAAACCACACCTCGGCAGCATCGGCCGGATTCCGTCCCGTTACGCTCCTTCGGCCGCACCCGTTATCTCTCGCCTGACGCCCGGCAAAAATCGGCCGCCCCGCCCAAACAGATGATACCGCCAACCGATTATTTCTGGGTCCGCCCAGCCGTGCCCCAAGGAGCTTCGACTGCCGACGGCTAATAAGCCACCGATTCTATAGAATACACCGGAGCCGCTCAAGACCCTTCGAAAATTTCCCATCACGTCCACCGGCAACGCCGCCTGCCGGATTCCCCAACTATAAGAACAACTCCCACCGGCACAGTCGCCTCCGGTTGGTTGCCCGCGTTCCCGCGTGTCCCTGGGGCTCTCGTATCTTTCCGTGGCTATTACTGAGACTTTCCTGCCGGACCTCCGGCCTTGAAGCGCGCATCAACTTTGAACACCCGGGCCGCCGGCAGGTTCAGAATATCCCCTTGCTCAAGCGACAACGCCGAGCGAATCTCCCCAAGTATGCGCTCGATCCGTCGATTGTCCGCTGCAATCAGCGTAAACCAGATGTTGAATTCGCCCTCACGCAGATAACTGTGAGTCACTTCGGCAAACCGCCCTACCACCTCAGCTGCCCGTTCAACCAGCTCCGGCGGAACCCTGATCGCTGCTAAGGTACTGCTATAGCCGAGCTTACGCGAATCGAAACTCGCTCCGATCCTTCGTATCACCCCCAGCTCAACCAGCCGCTCCACCCTCTCGTAAAGCTCCTCGCAAGAAATCTGAAGTTTTTCCGCAAGCACCTCGTAAGGGTTCTCCGCCAGGGGAAATTCGTTCTGCATCGCATCCAGTATTTGATAATCCAGTTTGTCCACGGCCTGGCCTTTGGTTTTGCAGGGCCTTTTAGCAGCTAACCTCGTTGACCCCTTGGCCTCCTCGGACGCCATTCTCAGGTGCCCGCGAGCGTTTTCGCTTGACCGCCGGGGTCCACCCGATTAACATCCTATACCAGCGTCCTTGCCGTGTAAAGCGCCCGACGGCTGATTGCCGCCTGGCCAACAGGCCTTCTATGCTGGGTTTCTCGAATGTAAAAATCTTTGCCTTGGTTCATTTTTTGCGTGGAATAGCCGTTCCGCGGCGGTATTTCGGCCCCAGGCAGCGAGATGTCAAAAGCAAAAGTCTATCTTGTGGGTACCGGGCCGGGCGATCCGGAGCTGATGACCCTAAAGGGTTATCGCTTGATATCGCAGGCAGATGTCATTCTATATGACCACCTGATACCACACGGGCTCTTGGAGCTGGCCAGACCGGACGCCGAGTTGATTTCCGTTGGTAAGTTTGCCAGCTGCCACACGATGCCCCAGGAGCAGATAAACCAGCTTCTCCTCGAAAAGGCCCGCGCCGATAAGATCGTTGTGCGGCTCAAGGGTGGGGATCCTTATCTATTTGGCCGCGGCGGTGAGGAGGCAGAAGCGTGCGCTGCGGCCGACGTGGACTTCGAGGTCGTTCCAGGCGTAACCAGCGCGCTGGCAGCAGCCTGCTACGCCGGAATACCCCCGACCCACAGGAATTACACCTCCACCGTGGCGATAGTTACAGGCCACCGCAAGGAGGATGCGGAACCACAAATACCAAGTGCCGGCACAATTATCTTTCTGATGGGTGTGCGGAATATTGGCAGGATCGTCCAGGCGCTGCTCAGGGCGGGCTGGCCGGCCAAAACCAGGATCGCCGCAGTTGAAAAAGGCACCTGCTACGACCAGAGAGTCGTAAAGGGGACACTCGAGAACTTTCTTGAGATCGCCGATAAGGCCGCCCTGCGGACCCCAGCGATATTTATCGTCGGCAAGGTTGTCGAGCTTCAGGACAGGCTCGATTGGTTCGGCAAGAAGCCCCGCATACTCCTTCCGGGCACGCATCCAGAGAAATACCGTCATCTCGGGACAATCATCCATCGCCCGATGATCAAGCTTGTGCCCGTAGAGGACTATAGTAAGGCCGACCCGATCCTCAGAGATCTCGGGCGTTATGACTGGATAGTATTTACGAGCACAAACGGCGTGAAGTACTTTTTCCAACGGTTGCACGCGATAGGTCTTGACGCCCGGTCGCTTGCTTCAGCCAGGGTCGCGGCGATCGGCTCGACGACCGCCGAGATGCTGCGGGCTTTCGGGATACTTGCTGATATGCAGCCGAAGCTTGAGTCGAGCGAGGGTTTGCTGGAGCAGTTCGACAGGATCGGCGTCAGGGGCGAGAAGATATTGCTGGTCAAGCCGGAAGCCGGCTCACCGGTTCTTTTCGACCGGCTCACCGCCGCCGGGGCGGATGTGGAGATTGTGGTGGTCTACAAAAATATCGATATCGAGCCTGAACCGATCGATTTTGATTACATAGATCAGATATTGTTCACCAGTGCTTCGACGGTACGGGTATTTATGAGGCGGTTCGGTACGGTTCCTCGGGGCGTTAAGGTCTATTGCCTGGGCCAGCCCACCCTCGACGAAGCAACCAGGTACAACATCCAGGCCGAGCTGCTGCCCTCCGATTGCTGATGGACCGCTCGGCGGACATTACGCCGCTCCCTGGACATCCCAGAAAATAACCATGAAACCCTTGACTTGTTCAGGTCGCGCTTGGTAAACTGCCCTTGGCCGGCCGGGTATCGGAAGCACCGGCACTATGGCTTTTTCCGGGCTATGGAGGAACCTGGATGAAAAGGACAAATTGTTGCCTTTCTGAGGATTCTATCGGCACACCAAACTAATCCCTCCGCCAAGAGTCTATTATTTAGGAGAAACGTTATGAAAATGAGGACAGTAGCGGTCATCCTGGTCGGTTTCCTCGTGGCTCTTGAGGCGTCGCCCAGCAGGCTGCTGGCAGCGCGGCCGCCTAAGTCCCGCGGCAAGGTCGTAATCCCGGCCCGTGCCGTGGAGGTGGCTCCCAACGTCTTTTACCTCGGACGGGCAAAGGACAAAGGAAGGACCGTGGAGGGCTATGCCATAGTAACACCCAAACAAAAATCAGCAAAACCACCCTGTGACAATGACGGGGTCTGTGAGCCGGGTGAGAAAAAGAGCTGCCCAGATTGCAAGCAGCCGGATAACGGGACAGACACCAGCGGTTGTCATACCTTCCTGGCGCGAGGTGCCAAGTGGAAGACCCTCGAGCCGTACGTCGTAAACCCCGAGAACACCAGAGGCGTGGACCCGGGTTCGATAGTAAGTATCCTGGCTTCCAGCATTGACAAGTGGGAACTGGCCGCCGAGGCTGACATACTCGGCTCGGGTGAGGTCACGCCGGATACCTTGGCCGCGGATACCGAAAGCCCCGACAACTTGAATGAGGTGTACTTCGCGGATGTGGACCAGGCTGGCGCCATTGCCATTACGATTGTCTGGGGCATCTTCTCGGGACCGCCGCGCGCCAGAGAACTCGTCGAATGGGACCAGGTCTATGACGACGTGGATTTCGATTGGTCCGATGACGGTAGCCCCGGTAAGATGGACTTCGAGAATATAGCCACGCACGAGCTCGGGCACAGTGTCGGATTGGGCGACCTCTACGATACGAAATGCAGCGAGCAGACGATGTATGGCTACGCCTCCCTGAGCGAGACGAAAAAGAGGACCCTTGAAGACGGCGACATAGAGGGAGTCCACAGGCTTTACCGGTAGGACTCCGCTGCTTGGTTGGCCGAATAACCTGCCAAACCTGCCAGGCAGCTTCACCTCTTCGCCAGGGCCGCATGCGCAGGCCTCCAGGATATCCGAGTGCCTGGGTGCTGGGGCGGCCTGTCGTGCTGCTAATCTTCGTATCTAACACGGCAAGGGGGAACTGCCTTCGTCCCCGCGTTGCCTGCGGTGCGGTGTCTATCTGTTCCCTGAATGATTTTGTTGCCAAGGCCTCTCCTGAAAACCGCCCCGGTTCCGCTGGTCGCTGATCACCTTTGCCAGAACGCCGGGCCCGCGACGTTCTGCAAAATCCTGCTGGACAGGCGTTATCGGGCTTTGGAGAGCCGATATGCCGGTCTCGGCGCGCGCCTCTCGGGCAGCGCCCTTGATAACACATCGACCCTATCAGCCTGCCGACCCGGTCTTTTTGGTGCCAATTGCTTGCGCCGACCGGGTGTTTTTGCCGATATAGAAAACGGCCGGGACCGAACAATGTAGACCGCATCAGCCCCCGGTTTTCGATGGAGACTGAGATGAACGAAAAATACTCCGCCTCAGCAAAAGTTTACAAGGCCGCCGACCTCGGAGAATTCAGCATACTCGATATGCTGGCATACTTCCAGGAGCACGGAGCAATGCGGGTCTCCGACCTCCACATAAAAGTTGGAGCACCTCCGACATACCGAATCGACGGAGACCTCGTAAAGCTCAGGGGCCCCGCTGTCACCCCGGACGTCGCGAAAAAGCTCATATACCCCTTTATGAGCGAAGAAAACCTCCACAAGCTCGATCTTCAGCACAGCGTCGACTGCTCGTACCGCCTGGGCTCGCTCCAGTTTAGAATCAATGTCTTCAGGGAAAATGACGGGCTCGCAGCCGCCATCCGGGCACTCTCTCTGGAGGTGCCCAAGGTCGAGGAGATCGGTTTTCCAAACGACGTCTGGAACGATGTAGTCAACCGCAAACACGGCCTGGTTCTGGTGACGGGCATCACCGGCGCAGGCAAGTCCACGACCATAGCCTCACTTATCGACCGGATCTCCGAAAAACGCGCCTGCAGGATCATAACCATCGAGGACCCCATCGAGTACCTGCTGCCCCAGAAGCAATCCATCATCTCCCAACGCGAGGTCGGAAGGGACGTCAAGTCCTTCCTGCACGGACTGCGCGAGATGCTCCGCGAAGACCCCGACATCATATTCGTCGGAGAGATGCGGGACCCCGAGACCATCGCGATGACGCTTATGGCCGCCGAAACAGGCCACCTGGTCTTCTCCACGCTCCACACCAGGGACGCCATCGGCACGGTAACCCGAATTCTCGACTACTTCCCCGCCGGCAGGCAGGCAGAGGTCCGAAACCAGCTCTCACTCGGACTGGCATACATCATCAGCCAGAAGCTCGTTCCCCGTAAAGACGGAAAAGGCCGCATCGTGGCTATGGAAATCCTTAACAATAACTACGCCTGCGCCAACCTGATACGCACCGGAAAGACCGAGCAGATGTATTCCCAGCTCCAGACGAAGACCCGCAACAGGCCCGACGAAAAAATGATCACGCTTGAAAAGCACCTGGCGATCCTCGTAAAACAGGATAAGATTGATCTGCTCGAAGCCAGAAAATGGGCCAACAACATCAAGACCTTCACCGATGCAATGCAACAGGTCTGAGCCCCGACCCTCTGACACCCGCCAGAGCCGCCAAAGACAACCGCGAACGACAACCAGGAATTCGCCTGCACCGGCTGGCCCCGCCTCTTCACTCAAGAGAATCAAGCATCCGCTGGAGAAGTTCCAGCGGTAGGCCCATCACGTTGCTCAGGCTGCCATCGATCCTCTCGATGAATTCATCGTCGCTTCCTTTGATTGCATAGGCGCCTGCCTTGCCGCGCCAGCTGCCGCCCTTGATGTGTTCGACTATCTGCTCGGGCGTCAACTTCTTCGGATAGACGATCGTCGTCTCCCATTCGACCAGCTCGGTACAGTCGCTCAGCCTGACGATTGCAACGCCGGTGATCACCTTGTGCGCGGCGCTGAACAGCTTCCGGGTAATCGCCTCGGCATCTGCCGCGTCGGCCGGCTTGCCGACGACCCGCCCCTCAAAGTCCACGACCGTGTCCGCTCCAATCACAATGGATTCACAGAACCTCCCGGCGACGTCCCTGGCCTTGGCCAGGGCCAGGCGAGCGGCATGTTCCGCCGGCCGAGCCGGCCGAGACGAAAAGGCCGATTCGTCAATACCCGAGGGGATGACCGCGAATTCGTAGCCCGCCTCAGCCAGAAGCTCTCGCCGCCGCGGCGAAGCTGAAGCCAGGATAATCGATACCGGATGCTTGCCTGACATTGTCCCGGCGGACCCCTTGAAGTGGGCCACTGCAATACGCTGCCGGTCGGATTTACCCGCCGCCTGCTGTATCAAGGGCCTGACCGCCCACGATCGTTCTGCAATACGCTAAGTACTTTCTCTCGAGCCCCTCGATATCTTTGTCGATGTACTTTTCGAACAATCCCACACCGACGATGCGGTTCCACAGCAGCGTCCTGGGCTGGTTCCTGTCGCGGGCAATCCTCCTGCTTACCCTGTCGATCGGCCAGTCGCCGGTAAGTCCGTCCTTCAGCAGCCGACGATAATCGCCCCGCCAGAACCCAAACTCACTCTCCCGCAGAAACCGTGCCAGGGCATAGGACTGGCTATAAAACGCCGTAACCGCATTTGCCTCGTCGGTGGCGAGCACTTCGCCGGGGCTTGTGGCAAGCAGATCGCGAAGTCTGATCACGCGGTTCTCCCGCAGCGTCGCTGCAAGGCCGTTCAATCGGTAGGTGTTCCCGGCTGGCTCGAAATAGAATTCGCCCCCCTTAATGACGTAGTGCTCAAATAGCATGGCAATCCCCTCGTCCAGCCAGCTGGGCAGCCGAAACGCAAAATGCCTGCCGCTGAATTGATGCCAGCCCTCGTGCCCGAGCGCAGAAAGAGTCCTGCCGTCCTCCAGCTTGTATGTCACGCAGACCCCGTTGTGGCAGTACGCGCCCGCCTTTATCTTACAGAACAGCTCCGCCCGCTCACCCGTAAATGCACGTGTGAAATCCTCCCACTCTCGCCGGTTCGCAAACAGGTAAATGGTGAACTTATGTCTCGTCTCGATCGACTCCGGCAGCTCGCCGTTATAGCCGCGGTAAGCAGCTTCCATGAACCGTGGGACCTGCCGCAGCAGGTTCGGATCGCCGAGCGTCGTAAATATCTGATAGTGCGCGGTGTTAAGTTTCAAACCTGCACCGTAGTCGCTCCGCCAGAGTTCCACCGACTCCAGATCCGCCGCCCTGTGCCCGCCGGAACAGCCCGACAGACACATAAACACCGCTATCCAGATTGGCCCGAAACGCGTGAACATCGCTCACTCTCAAAATCCGCGGCTCAGCCGGAACGTGCGCCGGGCTGCCGCAGAATCTCACGTTACTTTAACAATCGGCTCGGCACGCCAAAAAATCCACCATATTTCACCTGCCCTCGGGTGTATTTCCTCCGCCTGTGCGCCCCTGAGAATCCGTCAACCACCCCGGCCGTCTTCAAATCTCCTTGAACGGCGCCCCGAAAACCTCAGCAGTGAAAAGGTACACCTCCGTCTTCGGGTCCTTCCACGCATCGGCCGGCAGCCCGGCCTTGTGGGAGCAGCAGTACGAGAGGAACTCCTCCTTGCTCCACCCGGTCTCCGTGGCTACCTGAGGCAAAAAACAGCCTGTCGCATACCCCCTTTTTATGTAAATCCCGTCAACGCCTAACCGAAGGCTCAACGGATCCATCGTCCGCTGCAACGGCGAAAGGACCGATATCTCAATATCAAGCTGGTCCAGTTCCTCGGCGGTAATGGGGTCCGAAAAAAAACGAGGGTCGCTCGTCGCAGATGCCTTCGCCATCTCGGCAACCAGCTCAATCAACGGACGGTCCGACGTGAAATTGCCGATGCATCCCCGCAGCCGCTGCCCGTTCTTGAGCGTCACAAAACAACCACATCGAGCTTCCAGCTCCGTCTCTTCAGTCTGCGGAACACTGATTGCCTCTCCCTTGACCGCGGCGGCTACCGCATCGCGCGCTACCTTCAAAAGTGTGCGTTTTTGAGCGTCGTTCATATCTCAGCCGCCGAATAAATGCCCCAGTCTCTTCACCGCCCAGGCCAAAAGTACCAACACTATGATAATTGCAATGGTGGCGAGGTTGAAGTATTTTTCTATCCATCGGCGGGCCTTCTGCCCCAGGAAATAGAACAACAACCCCTCCGAACCAAACCGCATCGTCCGAAACACCACGCTTACCGTCACGAATTTCAGCACGGAAACCTCCGCCATTCCGCCGACCCAGCTGAAAATCATATAGGGAACCGGCGTCAGCGCCGAGATGGCAATCGCCCAGAAGTCGTATCTTGCGTAGAGGTCCAGTGCAAGCTGAGCCTTGCTGCCCAGCCCTACCACGCCGAACAGATCCACCACCCGCTCAGGCCCGATGGCGAGGCCCAGGCAAAAAGCGATCGTCCCGCCCAGCACCGAAAAGAACGCACAAACAAGGCCGTATTTGATAGATTGCTTCGGTTTGCCCAGGCAAAGCCCGATTACCATTACGTCCGCTGGAATCGGTACACAGATCGGCTCGGTCACCGCAAGAATCACCAGCGCCGCCACCCCAAAACGCGTATCAGCCCAGTGGAGCACCCAATTGTAGAGCCTCCTGTGCCAGTGCCACCACGCCGTGGACCCACCGTTGTCAACTTCGGACTCTCCAGCCGGGCAGGGCCTTGCGCCTTTGTCGTCCGACATTTACTCGTCCTCACTGCTCGGCCCGGTCGAATTCAGGTTCGTCAGCCCCCTTTCGGGCCTGACCGGGTTTCTTGTGCTGCCCCGCGGGCTGAGTTGACGGAAATACTATGATATTCGTATCTGCCTCGCCTGCGGCGCCAGGCCCTTCCCTGTCTGCCGGGATGTACGGTATCAGCCCAAGACCATACGCCGCTTCCTGGAGCTCCCGCGGCGCCAGCCGAACATCGATGATGAACCCATCGACCTCCAGCATCCAGACCAGCGGGTTCAGCTCCAGCATGGCCGATACGCACCAGTCCGGGTCCAGCGCGATCAGGTCAAGCGCATCTTTGATCATCCTCGATTTCGCCGCCATGGTGGCCTGTGAGACGCCGAATCCCTCTGCTATCTGGGCCGAGCTTATGTAGGGAGATAATCTGGGGTTCTGCAAAAAATTGACCCACCCAAGGGCATGCACGATGCCGCTGGCCCAACTGGCGGCTCTGCTTCTACCGAGCGCCAGGTCGGTCTCGCTGAGGGCGCCTACCATCTCCCGGCAAAGTTCACGGTACTCCTCGTCCAGGTAAGCATCGCAAAACCGGTCCGTCAGGCCAGCTATTTCCCGGCAGCGGTCCAGGAGCTTCTGTTCTGCAGATTGGCCCTCCCTCGTTTTTCCCTTCTTTCTGCTCATTTCTACGCCTTTCCGACCAGCCCCTCAGCCGGTGAGCCTTGGACCACGCCTCCCAGCCCGCCCCGACAAAATCTTGAATTCCGGTTGATTTTGACGCCCACGATACAGATAATACTCCAGAACGTCAATGAATCATTGACTGCGGCACGGTAACATCATCGATGAACGACAAAGAGCAAATCGTGACCACCCCGGAGGGCCTGCTCGTTAGAGCTCCCGCCAAGATCAATCTTTCCCTGTTAGTCGCCGGCAAGCGCCCCGATAGCTTCCACGAGATCGAGTCCCTTATAGCCAAGATCGCCTGGTACGACGAAATACTCATCCAGCCGGGCCCCGGACAGGATATCCGCCTTAGCTGCCGGGGGCCCGAATGGGCACCGCCCGGCGCCGATAACCTCGTTCACAAGGCCGCCACGCAACTTCTGCGTACGGCCGGTCGAACCGCCGAGCTGGCGATCACCCTGACCAAGAACGTACCGGCAGGCTCCGGGCTCGGCTCGGCCAGCAGCGACGCCGCCGCAACCCTGATCGGACTCAACCACTACCTGGGCCTGCCGCTTCCACGGTCAAAGCTGCAAGAATTGGCCGCCCGGCTCGGCAGCGACGTGCCCTTCTTCTTGAATGGGCCGCTGGCTTTGTGCAAGGGAAAAGGCGAAAAAATCACGGAACTCCACAAAAAAATTGATTTCCTGGCCCTGCTGATTCTCCCGGATGTAAATATCTCAACCAAAAAGGTTTACGAAAACTACCGCCATGACCCCGACCTTTACCGGAGCCTCAGCGGCTGTGTGAAAAGCCATATCTTAGAAAACAGGATTGATTTAGTGCTGAACATGTGCGCAAATATGCTTGAAAAAAGCTGCTTTGAGCTCGCGGAAAGCCTGGCTCTGTTGAAAAGCAGGCTCGAATCACTCGGCCCAGGCCGGTGGCGTTTGAGCGGGAGCGGCTCGGCTATGTTCACCGTTTTTGACTGCGCAGATCAAAAAAAAGCAGAACACTACAGGGACCTAATTCAGCGGAAAACCAAATGTAAGTGCATCGTTGTCAGGAACAATAGATGGTAAACTTTTTGAGAGGCTAAGAAAATGGATATCACCGAGGTCAGAGTCAAGTTGGTCAGCAACAAGGATGACAGGCTCAAAGCCTTCTGCTCGATGACGATGGACAACGAATTTGTCGTGCGAGACATCAAGATTATAGAAGGCGCAAGCGGCTATTTCGTCGCTATGCCTTCCAGAAAAATGAGCGACCATTGTGAACGCTGCGGAGGCAAGAATCACCTGCGGGCCAAATTCTGCAATAACTGCGGCACGCCCCTGGCCAATAACCGGGCAAGAAAAGATTCCAAGGGAAGAATGAAGCTCCACGCCGACATCGCCCATCCTATAAATGCCAAATGCAGAAAAAAAATCCAGGACCGAATAATCGCCGCCTTCCACGAAGAGGTCGAAAAATCCAAGCAGCCCGGCTATAAACCCGTAGAAATGGATACCCCGGACGACGACGTCCCCGAAATCGTCTGAGCGGAAAATCGGCTGATCCGCCCTGGTGGCCCCCAGCCGAAAAACGCTCATCAAGGCACAAGTATGAATCTTCCTTTGCCAGCTCCCTCTGGCAACAAGACCCCCCGAGCGCCCCTCCCGCTTACGCCGTGAGGTCCTCCAGGACCTTCTCCAGCGCAATATCCAGTCGTTTACTCAAGTCGTATTTACCCTCCGTCAATTGCCGCCGAACGTCGAGCACCTTTGCCTGGCGGACCTCCGGAAGGCAAGCGATTTTTTTCAGAACCTGGCCTATCGGAGTATTGTGAATGTTTTCGAGGATCTGCTCCATCAACAAATCCTTCTCGGCCGTAAGATCCTCGGCCACCGGACCATCCGGTTTCTCTGTGTCGTTAAAACCCCTGTTGCAATCAAATTTCGGCATTCAACTAACCTTGTACGCTCGATTCTCGCGCGAGAACGTCCCTTTTCCGCTCAAAGAAGCCAAATACTATATCTAGTATGCCTCCCTAATCCGTTATGAGGCCCAAAGCGTCCTTCCAGTATTGATATCGACAACCGTATGGAAAAAACTTTAGAAAAGTTCAACATTGGAATTGCCGCGGAAATCCCCGCTGAAAAGGCCGAACTACAGGGAAACTGCCCATTTTAACACTGCCGGCCGGCACTCAATCCGGCCCAGTTTAACATTACCGGTCCAAACAGAACCCCTCGGCCGGAAACCGGCCGACATACTATATGTAGTGATTCCCTGGCACTCCGGAAGCGTGTAAGGCACACAGACGCCCCGCCTGCGAACCGGCCGACCCCGCAGAAAAACAACAGCAGCCGCATCCAGGCCGCCAATTCTCCGCCCAGAGTGACCGCCGACATAAGTATTTGATTTCTAAGGACATACACTGATACGCAGCGCAATGCTTGGTAGCCGGCGGATCGAAAACCCTCTCCTTGAACCGATATCCAGGGCAGAAAATCGCAAGAAGCTCTAACAAAAAGACTTGAAAACGGCCGTATCAATACTGAAAACCCGCTTTCTTAATCTGGTAGACCCTTTCAATAGTAATACTTGAAATCTATGTCGATCGTCCAGAGATCGGGCTCGCCTTTGACCTCGACCTTGTTCAACTTGACCGTATCACATTGCAGGTTGTTCCATCGAAGTTGAATCAGCGAGAGGAACTTTGCGAATGAGACAATACTGACCTTGTCGAGCGTCAGGTGAGCGTCCTGTGTCCTCTGCTTGCCCTTTTTTATTATAGGACCCGTGTGGAGCTTATATTTGCTCGCCGGTATGCCGCACAACCCCGCCACCTTGTTGACCGCCGTGGCATAGCTGAATTCCTCGCCGGCCTTGTTCGGGTCGCCCGCGAAATTCAGCCGGCCAGGGTCGAGCTGCAGTATCTCTAGGGCCATTGCCTGCCCCCTTTTCGCAGATTTCAGCTCGCTGCTAAGGGCCTCTCGCGCCCGCGGCAAATACAATCCCCAGACGAGCAACGGCCAGACCGCTACCACAAGCGGAACAAGTATGTAGTAGAAAACCGGCTTCTTGTAGAACTCCTTCATCTCAGAACCACCTCTTGGCTATTTCTCAATCGGCTCGAGACCTATCCTGAACTTGTCCCGCCCGCCCTCGAAGCTTTGGTTGGTACTTATGATCGCAAGCCCACTGCTCTTGACCGTAGCGAAAAACCTCAGCGTGTTCGCCGGGCTCGACGTGTCCCCGATGATCGTCATGCTGCGGGGAGAAATGGAAACCGACTTTATATTCAAATTCGTCTGCGCAGCGGATTTGTTCAGCGCATCCAGTACCAGAGTGAGCTTCGAGACGGCCGAGCCTGTATCCACAAGGCTCGGATCTTTCGCGAGCCGCCTCTTGACCTTTTCCAGGGTCTTCTCTGCCGTTGTGAACTTGAATTCGGCCGGAAGCCTGCTATTCAGTATGACCGTTGAGTAATCCGTTGCGAATCGCGCCCGAACACGCTGCCGATACTTGTTCACGCTGAACAACTGCGTCTGAAAATAGAGACCCACCGCCACCAGCAACACTGTAACCGACAGGCTGAAATACCTCAGCGTCTTTTGCAGCTTTACCTTCTTGCCCTGGTAGGGCATAAAATCGTCGCGGAAGTTCGCCGCCGGTGCTCTTGTCGCAAGTCCCAGCGCCGCCCCGTACGCGATGGCGAAATCCACCGGATCCCCGCAGTCGGCAAGCTGCTCCCGGTCGCCGCCGCTGAGCTCCAGCAGGTCCATCTCGGCCGCTTCGAGGCCGAGTCTTTCTCCAAGCTGCTTGTAATCAATGGACCCGACTGAGTCGAAGACCCGGATACGGCTTATAGGCTCGCCCCCTCCAGACAGGGCGGCGGTCATTATTGCTTCTCTGGCAAGCAACGCGGTGCGGTCCGTCGCCCGGCTCACCAAAAACGTACGGACCCGGCCGCCCCGCTCGGAAGACAGGCCATCCGGACAAGGCGCTATCAAATACCCGCTCCGGGAGGAGAGAAATCCGAAAATAGTCCCGCCGTGGTCCAGTTCCTCCGGTGGAATCCGCCCGCATAGATACCTCAACAAACAGTTGACGTCCGGCTCAATGCCCGCCGGGTCCATACCGCTGCTCTGCAGCGAAAGGATGATATCCGAGAGCATCTGCTTCTTGGCGGTGAACACCGTCAACTCAGAGCCCTGCTCGCCGCTCGAGGTAATCTGGAAGGATATCGCAGCGTCGCTGACGTCCGTTGCAAGTGCCTCCTCCGTGTCGAACCTCACCGTCGCGGCAATCTGCTTGGGGTCCCTGAACTCACTGTGCACATTGTGCTGCATAAACATCGCGCAGTCCAGTGCCACCGAAACCTCCGCGAACTCCCACTGTCTCTCGGAGCAGCCCTGCGAGATAAGACTCGCCAGCGCGTGCGGCCAGGCCTCCGCCTGATCTTCGGCCCCCACCGTGAAACACCCCGACACCTCGCCCCGGCCGGCACCGGCCTCGGCGCACACCACCGTTGCACTGTCTTTGCTTATATAAATCCCAAGGTATTTCTGAAGCTCCACTTCGGGCTGACTCCACAAAACAAACTGCTGCGCTTAGATATTTATTACCGCTATCCGCTGCACCTTATCGCCGTCTTTGGTTATAGCTATCACAGAGGACGCCCTGGCGACACCACTGACCGCGGTGACGCGAATAGTAAAAAATCTGCTCTTGGTGGTAATATACTTTTCGCACTTCCGCACGGCGTCGGTATAGCCGAACAACAATTTCTTCAGTTCGTCGAGGTTTTCAAAGGGCTTGACTTGCCTCTGGCGGATTATCTCGTCCGCAATTTTGTCGGCGTCCCCGCCGAACATAAATGCAGCCTCGAGCACGTGCCGCGGCGCGGTATTTATGTTGACCTTCATCGAGGCCCAGGTCCCCGTATACTTCAGCACCGACTCGGTCCGCCTGTCACTGGCCACGATCGGCCTGGCGAGACTCTCGATATCGAGTAGCGAGCTGTGAAAAAGGCGAGCATAAAGCGCGCTTTGCTCGGCAATCTGCGTCGTCACGCCGATCGTCTTGCGTATGGTACGCGTCAACGTAGGCCTTCTCGAACGTGTCGAGCTACTGCCGGATCGGCTCGATGAGCTCGATCTGCTGGGAAGGTTTACTGTTGTTCTGACCGTCTTGGTGATGGGCTTGAAATCGATCTTGAACGGCCGGATTTCTGCTATCTGCTTCAACTGCTCCTGGAGCTCCCCGATCTGGTCGTTGTCCATCCCCATCCATTTGCAGAAAGTCACAAAACCGGCCTCGGCCTCACGCTTGACCCCCGGCTCCGCCATCGCCACCCAACCCAACGGGTATTTCGCATTCTCATCCTCGACCTCGATCCTGACCTTCGCCGAGCCAAGCTCGAACTCGACCGGCTCGGTCACGTAAGGCCACGGTGGACCGTAAGGGCCAGGTATCTCGATCTCATCCAGCGGGTCATAATTCTCCTGCTCGCCTGCGATCAGCTCGTCGTTGACGTCGTTGACTTCGTTAGAATCCAGGACCGCGGCAAGCTCGCTGAAAGTCCTGGCGGCCGGCTCGCTGGCGGCGGGCTCGTTGCTCTCGGTATAGCCGCTTGCCGCGGCGAACTGCTCCAGTAGCTGCCGGTACTGCTCATCATCCATCGCAAATAAGTCGGAAAAATCAGGCACGTTGGGCCTGCTGATCAACTGGGGCTCGAGGTCTTCAAGTGTCGCCAGAGCATACTTGACCGCCGAATCGCAGCTATAACGCGCCTGGCAGTAATCGATGATGTACTGGTCCCGATGACGCTGGGCAGCTACCCGGCTGCTCAGCGTATAAGCCAGCGTCGAAAGCACTACCAGCAACACCAGTGTTACCAGTAGTACTATTCCGCCGCAGCGCCGCTTGCAAAGACTATATGACGATCTTCGCTTTCCCATCGTTCAGGATCGGCTCCTCTTCGCGCGGAGCCAGTTCAAAATTGATCCGCCTGGTTCTGTCAATGGCAATAGTCCGGCTCACTTTGTCTTCCTCGCGTATCTCGAAATCACCGGTGGCAGTCTCCACGGGCTCGGCAAAAGATATGGTTACCGTGATACCCTTCGGCAACGAGCTGCCCGACCATTTGCTCAAAAACCCCGTCCCGCTTGGAATCGTAATCTCAAAATGCGTCACCCCCGAACAGATCGGCACCAGCGGATAGCCCTTCTCCCACGGAGCCCGCTGCTCCTCGAGCAGCTTGTCCTCGAGCGTCATCCCGCTGTGCCCCCGGTAAAGCACAAGCCCGGGCATATCACTTTCTATATCGTACGCCGCCCGCCAGATAATCTCTTCTAAAGTCTCCTCCTTGCCCTTGCTGTCCTTTATCGTACGCACAAGAACCAGCTGCGCCGCCGCATAGCCGTTGCTCAACTTGTTTTCAATGGTGATCCTCGTCTCGGCGCCGGGCGAGATCAACTTGTCCAGATCCTCGGCGATCCGCTGCAGGATCTCGCCCGGCAGCCGAGAGGTGTCGAGCTTGCGGTTTACAGCAGCGTTGGCACGCTCGGCCCGGTTGTAGACACCCAGAAGCGCAACCAAAACCATCGCGCCTATCACAAGCGCCGCCAAAACCTCGGCCAGCGAAATACCCGCCCGACCAACAAATCTCTGCGCCCGGTCTTCCATATCATCTCTGCCTGTCCCGGCGACCATCAAGGTTACTGGCCCCGCCGTTTCAACAGTAGGTCAAACAGCTCCTGTACGCTCATCTCCTCGAGTTCCCTGTACGTCAAACCGGTGGCCGGATCTACCTTGTCCAGCCACTCCTCTATGTCAGCTGGCGTCGCTTCATGCCCCGGCGCCGCCTGCTCCGGCTGGGTCGTGGTCTCCGGCGTGATCAACTCCTCCCTGGATTGCACCTGCGACTGCACCTGCTCCGCCGTCGGTTTACCACCGCTGTTGGCAAAAGTATCCAGGTTCTGCTTGGGAATAGAGCCGTCCTCAAGCGTTACCATCCCATTGTCGATCCAGTCCTCGATGGTTTGAACATCGACCCCAGCATATACCGCCGCCTCCTCGAGGCTGTCGAAAAGCTGCCCGGCAAGCAGGGCCTTTTCCTTCTCTTCACGCTCCAGAACCTCCAGCAACTGCTTCTTGCTGAGATTAGTCAGCCAGTGCCTCAGCTCTATCTGCTGATCCTCGCCGAATGCGTCCTTGTATGTAGCGGTGCAAATCGCCCGCACCCACATGCGTGAACTCACCGGTTCGTAGAATGTCTCGACGTCCGTCTGCCATTTGATCTGAGGGTACTTTTCGCTGTCGCCGTACTCGCTCATCTCTTTTACCGAGCTGGAGCTGAGAAGCTTTTCCATATTCTCCCGCGCCACCTCGAAGGCCCGCATTCGCAGCTCCGAGTCCGCGGCCCACGCCAGGCACCGGTTTATGACAACCAGCAAACCCGAACTAAAAAACGCCAGTATCACCAACGCAGCGACCGCCTCCGGTAGAGTGAACCCTCTGCGCCGCTGCGCCCGCCGCGCAAAACGCCCGACCGACCGCAAAGCCCAGCCTGTATTATCTCTAAAACGGAACGTCATCTTTTGCCTTCGGCTGCATAAGCCCGACCTCGCCCTCCCTCAAGACCACCATCCTGTTCAGTCGATTGACAACCACCGTGTGAGGACGCTCGTCCGCATCGAGGAAAACTATTACGCCGCCGTACTGCCAGCCGGCGTGGCCGGCCCGGAACTTGGCCCTGTCCTCGTTCGTGTACTCGCCGTCGTCGAATTCGACGTATGCTACCCGGCAGTTCTCGTTGAACTCATTTTCCAGTATTACCTCCTCGTCGAGCACTTCCCCCAGGTCGGGCGAAGTGATCTCGCGAAGCGTGAATTTCTGCTCTGCCAGGTCGATA
The DNA here is from genome assembly GCA_964632005.1 of uncultured Pirellulales bacterium. Lineage (GTDB taxonomy): Bacteria > Planctomycetota > Phycisphaerae > Sedimentisphaerales > Anaerobacaceae > CAZWAP01. The sequence continues at coordinate 94,523 of CAZWAP010000001.1, forward strand.
ATCACTTCATATCTCCTGTCGCTTTCAGCCGCGGCGGTTACGGCCATCCGCATCGCCGATATGAACTCCTGAACCTGTGCCCGAAAGGTGTTTTTCCTCAACAGCCCGAAAAGCCGCAACTGCGCAAAGACCACGAACAGACCGAGCATCACCGTCACAATCACCAGCTCGATAAACGTAAAACCGCCCTTGCGCACGTTCGGCACGACCACCGCTTTACCGGCCCGGGCGGTCGGTCCGGCCTTGTCGCCACCGTCAAAAAGCATCGGTGCTGTAGAGGTCGGCATCGTACCCCTCGCCGCCTTCTTCGCCGTCGGCCCCGTAGCTAATGATCACGAACGGCTTACCGGTGCCCGGGTCAAGCTCGTAGAAAAACTCGTTACCCCAGCCGTCCACCGGAATCTCCGTCGTCTCGAGATACCCGCCGGGCTCCCAGCCCGTCACGTCACTCGGCTCTTCCACCAGTGCGGTAAGACCCTCCTCCTCGGTCGGATACCGCCCGGTATCCATCTTGAACTGGTTCACCGCCGAGTGAAGCATCTTCAGATTCGCCTTCGTCGTCGTGACGCGGGCCTGGTCTATCTTGCTGGCAACCTTGGTCACAACCAGCGTCGCAAGCAGACCTATGATGATCAGCATCGCCATAAGCTCGACCATCGTAAAGCCGTTTCGCCTTTTCCCGTCTTTCGTTTTCCCTGTCATTTGAATCTCTCCCGGAATAGCTCCTATAACTTCAAGGACGATACCTCCAGAATCGGCAATATCGTTGCGTATGCTATCACACCTATTATTGCCGCCATTACGATTATAATGAGCGGTTCGACCGCTGCACTTAGTCTTTCGATTACTACGTCGGTCGACGCCTCGAGGTTTTCGCTGATGTTCTTGAGCATCCTCTCGAGCTCACCGCTCTTTTCGCCCACGGCGACCATGTGGGCTATGGCCGGGTCGAGCACGCCGCTGTCACGCAGGGGCGTGGCAATATCCGCGCCGGCCAGGATCCGCTCGCGGGCCTGTTGAACCGCCCGCTTCATAAGCACGTTGCCCGTAACCTCCGCGACCACGCGGAGCGATTCAGCCATCGACAGGCCCGACCCTAGCAGCGTCGAGAGCGTCGAGGCAAAACGCGCCACGACCCGTTGCTTTATCAACGGCCCGAATATCGGAAGCGATAGTATGAACTTGTCACGCAGGTACGCGCCCCGCTCGGTCTTGAAAAACCGCCGCAAAGCCCAGATTATCGCGATAATCCCACCGACAACCACCAAAACCCATCCGCTGGTCAGCACGTAGCTGACGTCCATCATCCGCTTGGTAATCCACGGCAGCTCCTGCCCCGTCCGTTGTATCTGCACCGCGATCTTCGGAATCACCTTCGTCGTCAGGATGAGCACCGCCGCAATGCAAAAAAGTATCAGGACGACCGGATATATCATCGCCGTGGTTACTTTTGCCTCGACACGCCTACGCTTCTCCAGAAAATTGCCGAGGATCTCGAAGCTGCCCGCCAGGGTGCCGGTCACGTCGCCGACCCGGATCATGCTCACGTATATCACGTCGAAATAGTCGCTGTAGTCGCTCAGTGCCTCGGTGAACGATTCGCCCGTGACGACCCGGTCCCGGATGTCGGTCAGGGCGTTCTTGAACCGGGCATCCGAGACCTGCGCCGCAAGAACCGACAGCGCTTCGGTTAGCTTGATGCCCGAATTCAACAGCGTGGCCATCTGTTTGGTGAAATCTATCAATTGAGTCTTGCTGCCCCGGGAAAAGACCGACAGCACCGCGCTCTTGCGCTCCGAGCTCGAGCTCACCTGTGAAATGCTTGTCGGGTGGAAGCTACGGGCGCGCAGCTGCTTCCGGGCGGCGTAAGAGTTCTCCGCTGCAATCGAGCCTCGGACCTTCTTGCCGTCTGACGCTATCGCTGTGTAATGATACCTTGGCATCTTGGTTGTCTGACCTCGTCTCCGGCGATCCACCAACTGACCGCCGGACCGTTCAAATCACGTCCGCCTGAGTGACCCGCAGCACCTCCGAAACGGTGGTTATACCCGCAAGAACCTTCCTGGCCCCGTCCATTCTCAGGGTTTGCATCCCGGCATCCAGCGCCGCCCTTTTTATTGCGCCCGCTGTCTCCCGCCTGTATATCATGTCCTGGATCTCTTCGTTAATCAACAGTAGTTCGTAGATGCCCGTCCTGCCCCGATAACCCGTCTGAAAGCACTTTTCGCAGCCGGCACCTTTGAAGAATTTTCCATGCCTGAGCGATTCGGAGATATTCCCGTTGCCCAGGCCCAGTGCCCGCAGGTCCCGCTCGCTCGGCTCTGCGGGTTCCTTGCAGTCCGGGCAGACCTTCCGCACCAGCCGCTGAGCCAGTATCGCTATGAGCGACGAACTGACCAGGTATGGCTCAACGCCCAGATCCAGAAGCCTGCTGACCGCGCCGGCCGAGTCGTTCGTGTGCAGGGTGCTGAATACCAGGTGACCCGTCAGCGACGACTGGATCGCCATGCTCGCCGTCTCGATATCACGCACCTCGCCGACCATGATAACGTCGGGGTCCTGCCGCAGCACGTGCCGCAGCGACGTCGCAAAAGTCATCCCTTTCTTGGTGGCCACCTGAATCTGGCTGATCCCTTCGAGCTGATACTCTATGGGGTCCTCGATCGTCAGGACGTTCTTCTCCGAGGAGTTTATGCGATTCAGACTCGCGTAGAGCGTCGTGCTCTTGCCGCTGCCCGTCGGGCCGGTCACGAAGATCACCCCATGAGAGCGATGGAGCAGCTCGTCGAACTGCTTCAGGTCGTCCTCCATCATCCCCAGCTCGTCGAGCGTAAACAGGCCCGTGCTCTTATCCAGCAGCCGCAATACACTCCGCTCTCCGTAGCTGGTCGGCACCGTGCTGATACGCAGGTCGACCTCGCGCTGTCCCAGCCGGACGCTGCACCGGCCGTCCTGTGGCATGCGGCGCTCCGCAATGTCCATCCCCGCCATCACCTTGATACGCGAGATGATCAACGGCAGAACGTTCCTGTTGAGGCTCAGTACGTCGTAAAGGATCCCGTCGATGCGATAGCGAATCTGAATCTTCGTCTCGTAAGGGTGCACGTGGATGTCGCTGGCCCTCATCTGCAACGCCCGGAACAATATGTCGTTGACGAGCCTGATTACCGGCGGCCGATTCACCACGTTGAGCAGGTCGTCGGAGGCCGAAACCTCATCCACGAGCTGGTCGAGGTTCTGCTGGTCAAGCTCCTCGACCACCTCCTCGATCACGGTCGTCCGCTGCTCGTACGCCACGTCGATAGCGGCCGTGATCGTCGTCCGGGTGGACACCGCGGCTTTGACCGGCAGCCCCGTCATCTTAGAGACGTTGTCCAGGGCGTTCGCATCCAACGGCCGGGAAAGAACAACTGTAAGCTCACTATCGCCTTGGCCCTCCGGCCTTACCCCGATCAGGTAGTGATGTTGGGCGTAGGTCGCAGGGACGGCCTCTATGAACTCGGGTGGCACCAGCTTTGCCGGTATTTCGGGAAGGTATTCCCAGCCGAGCGCCTCGGCGAAGAGCTTCAAGACCGAATCTTCGGTAAAATATGGGCAGTTCAGCAGAACCTCATCAATCCGACCCTGCCCGCTGTTTTCCTCGAGGAACTTGCGCAGCTTCTCTGCATCAAGCAGACCTGTTCGTTCTGCAGTTCGTATGAGCAGCTCTTTCATCCACGTCAAAAGCTTCAAATACTGCCCGGCCGGTGGTGCCTGCGCGCCAGCATGCCTCGTAGTCTCACTCAGCATCCAGCACCTTCAGCGGCGCTACCGGTTTTGGTTTTATGCCCGGGAAGCTCTGGTAACTCTGGAACTCCCGCTCGAACTTCTCAAATGCCGCCCTGTTGCGTTCTGAAATCTTCTCGAGGTCCGGCAGCCCGGCCCCGAGGGTCTCGGCCGGCCGGATGATCTCGGCCTTGACAAACACGTACAACCGTCGCTGCAAGTCGCTGTTGCTCACGCCCCTGAACAGCGGGCCGACCAGGGGCAGGTCGCCCAGCACGGGAACCTTCGAGCCGCCCTTGCCCTGGTTCAGCTTTATCATACCACCTAAGATTATCGTCGCACCGTCCGGAACCGTAACCGTCGTGTTCAGGTCGCTGCTGGTCGTGTCCGGGGGTTTTTCGCCCGTTATCGTGCCGAAGTCCGACCTTGTCAGACTGATTTCGAGCCTGAGCAACTGGCCCTCGCTGATATGGGGCGTGATCTCTAATTGTATCCCCGCATCGTAGCCCTCGTAATCAACCTCCGTCTGGATAAGAGTGCTCTGCTGACCGCCTGTGCCCGAAGTAACCGGGATCGAAGAGGTCTTGGTCACGTAAGTCGTGTCGGTGGTGCTGATCGTACCCGTTTCGTTGTCGTTGACCAGAATCTTCGGCTTTGCCAACACCCTGCCGTAGTCCTTCGTCTGCATCGCCTTGAGCAGCGCGTTGATATGCCTGTCAGCGTAGAAACCCGTCCCGGCACCAGAATCGGACTGCAGATCGATATACCTGTCGCGCCCGCTTGCAAGCAGGTCCGAAATAACGTCACCGCTCGTCTTGCCCTCGACAATGCTGCCCGTCAATCCTGATGTGCTTATCAGGTCGGGGAAGCTCTGGATCAGATTCAGGTCGTACTCGAACTTGTCGTTCTTGGTTACCTCCACCAACGTCACGTCTATCAACACCTGCGGCCGGCGCTTGTCCAGCGTCTCGATCAGATTCGATATCCACTCCTGGTTCTTCTTGCTGGCGTACACGATGATCGAGAAAGTGTTCTCGTCCGGGACTATTACAATATCCTCCTCGGTCTTCTTTATCACCTGCTGTATCTTGCCCTCTTTATCCTTGATCGTTTCCTGAATGAGCTTTTCGAGGATCGTCGCGAGGTCCTCGGGCTTTTGGTTCTCCAGCGGGTAGATCACGTACGGGATCGCGGCCTCGTCTGTCTGAGCATCGACATATTCCAGTATAGTCTGTATTTGTTTGTGCTGCTCGGCTGTTGCATTGACCAGCAGCGAATTTGTTGACTCGATGATCACCACCTGCGGCTCTTCGACCAGAGGCGCCACGCCACTGCTGGATGTGGACCTCGAAGTGCTTGTCGTGGGGGTTCTGGTAGTTGTCGGCGCCTTCGTTGCCGAGCCGACCCGGCCGGTGCCGGTGATCCGCGAGCTGGCTGACGGAGACGATACCCCGCCTCCACCGATTATCCCCAGCTCCTGCAGTTTGTTGCGGACCTGCTCGGCATCGACGTGCTCTATCCTGTAGAGTTTCAAGGTCCTAAGGTCCGTCTGGGCCACGTCCAGAGTGTCTATCAACTCCTCGACAATGTCCAGCTGATCGTCGAAACCAATCATCAGGATACGGTTCGTCCTCTCGTCGGCATCCAGGTAAACACCTTCCTTGACCGCCGTGCCGGTCGGGCTTGGCCGAGCCGGTTGCGTCCGCGATGCTCTCTCCCGGGCCACACGGGCCGCATATTGTGCCGACGTCTCGCCCGGACGCCGCGGGCTGACGGTTGTCGGGGCCTTCGTTGTCGCCGTCTGGCCGACGGTTATCGAGACCGTCCCCAACTGCTCGGCAAGCGTCTTGACCTTCGGAGCTAACGCGCTGGCCATCGTATATTGCAGCTGCCTGAACCGAAACCTCTTCGGTCGGCCAGGCTTGTCGATCATCTTCAAGAGCCGCTCCACTCGCGGCATCCGATAGGCATAGCCCGTCACAAACAGAACCCCTGCATCCGGTATCGGGGAGATGTTGGTGCCCAGGTTCATCCCGCTCAACAGGTTCTGGGCACTGGCCGGGTCTATGTGCTCCAGTTTGAAGACCCGCGTGACCACTACGTCCCCGTATTCTTCAACCCGATCCTTTTCCGTCTCCACCAACTTGGGGTCCTGGGCCAACGCCTTGGCCACGGGCACAACCGTCACCAGGTTCCCCTGACGGGTCATTGCAAAGCCCTTGAACCGCAGTACGGATTCAAGCAAAGGATAAAGATCCCCTACCTTCAGCGGACCGCGCAGGTCACCCGTCAGCATCAGGGTAACCTCGCCCTTAATCTCCGCCGGGTCGAACATAAAGTTCAGTTTCAGATACTCGCCGACCAGACCGAGCAGGTTTATTATCTGGAGCTTCTCAGGTAGTTTGACCTGCAATACCTGGTCTTCATTTGGAAGCGGAGCTGGCCTGTACATACTGGCCGCCGGCGCTTGCCCCGGTCGGCGCGGTTGTTTGCGTCCCGGTCCTTTTGGTACGGCTGCAATCCCATTGGGTTCGTTGGCGTCGGGCCTTCTGGCGGGTTCTATTTTGCCGGTCTCAACCGGCCCTGGCCCGACCGATTCAGTCCGCTCAGTCTGCTCGGCTTCAAGTAGCTGCTGAACGGATGCGACAACACGGTCGATCCAGCTCACCGGCGCAATCACCATCAAAGACCCTCTGTGGACGTCTACTATGGCACGAGCCCGGCCCGGTGCAGCCGGCACCTCGTCAAACGTGCCCACCAAGATGTTGCCGGCCTTCTCCGCTATCGCCCTGCTCGTCGGCAGTCCCTGCGCCTGGGAAATCACGGCCACCTTCCTTACTGCAAAGGCCTGCGGCGCATCGACGAGGCCAAAAACAGCCTTGGCCTTGGCAACCTCCTCGGCCTTGCCCGTTACCAGCAGTGCCCCGGTGCCCGGCATCCGAGAAACCGTCCCGACGCCGACCTCGGAGAGGTACTCCATAAGCCGCTCGGCCCGAATGTGCTTCGGCGCCAGTATCCCAAAACCCCCCGAATCAGCCGTGCCGTAGGTCGCCGAACTGCTCAGACCGACGATAAACACCACAGCAGATAACCAGAAAACCACGGTGCTCGAGCCAACGTCAGAAATTCGAAGTTTTGTCATCGCCAATCACCCCGTAATCCGATAAACAGGCAAAACAAATCACAACATCCCTTCTTACCGGACGCAACTACTCGAAAAAGGTCCGCCCGGAACGCGTCTTCCTGCGCTCTGAACCCTACATCCACTCGGCACGCTGCCTTCCGGCACACCGCCCCCTCTTTATCAGACATACACAGCCCCCTAAAGTTCCCCGCTTGCGGACAAAAAACGCATTATCTGCCCGTAACAAACGGGAGAACCCTTGGCCTCGCGAAAAGCAAAACACTTAATAATTCGGCCGATTCAGCGCCTGACTTGCGATCCTTCTACAGCCCCAACTACCCCCATCTGCTCCCCCACCCGGCCTTGAGATCCCGGAGCTCGGCTGCTGTGGCCTGCCTGCCCAGCTCTTGGAAGTGTTTGCCACAGGCACGGTGTGCGCTGATGCAGCCCGAATATCTCGGGCCGAAAGGCCGGCCTTACCGCCGGCTGCGAGTCCTGCTGGAAGACGATTGTATCTTGTTGGATGGCACCGGCGGGGTGTTTGCGTCCTCGCTGGCGGCGGACTGCCGCAGCCGCGACGCTGCTTCGGCCTCCTCACGCTGAGCGTCCGAGAGCATTTTCTGCATCATTTTGACCATTCCGTCGCTCTGGTTCGCCGCCTGAGTCGACCTGCCCCTGGAAGCGTCCCGCATCGCCTTCAGCCGGGCGCCCAATGCCGTGAGCCTCTCGTTCTCCTCCTTGCTCAATCGGGACCTCCAGCTGGGCACCGCAGGACCACGCCTGCCGTTACTCAGGCTCGACCGAACGCTCGGCCGGGGCGCAACGGCCGTCCGTGTCGCCCTCGAACTCGGCGGAGCAGGCGGAGGAACCGCCGCGCTGCTCGCTGCCCCCTCGAGCAAGCTGACCGTCAGAGGCCTCTCCTCCGCCTGCATCTCCCTGGTCTTGTCCCCCTCCCGGACAACTATCGCACCGTCTTTGACCTCCTCGATCACAACGTGCATTATCTCGCTGCCCTGCCGGACCCAACGTAGTCCCTTGCCGGGCTCATCAATAAAAACCAGAGACATCGCCGGATCCGCCTGGCAATAGCTCGTGCCGATGACCTTGAATAATGCCGTCGGCTCCGGCGGCTTGACCCGATCTACCACGACCCGCTGTGTCTTGGGAACAGGAACCTTCGGTTTCGGCGGGTTGATGATCTCGGCGAACTGTTGCGCCCTGGAGACAAGCGGCGAGGTCTGGCTGGCATCACCTCGCTTGCTTAAACGGGCCGATATCTTGCTGAACTGCTCCTTGAGAGTGGGAGATTTCAAGAACGCCTCGGCCTGCTCGTCCCTGGCCACCCCAAAAACCACCGAGGAAACAAGCAAAACCGCCGCCATTATCACGGCCAGTATGCTGGTTATCTGCAATGTCTTGATCACGGCTCGCTCCAATCTGCTTATCTTTTACCCTTTTGGACATTGCCGGCCGTGTTTGGTTCCCTCCAATGGATGATTTTTTCAAAATATTCCGCCTCGTTACCACTGTAATTCGCGCTATTATCGGGCGTATGGCAGGCTTCACAATCAAATCTGGGCTCGCCCGGCGGCTCGGTCCCGGCACCGTCGATATGCCTCGAGCCCGGCCCGTGGCAGTTCTCGCAGCCCACATCCCGCAGGCCGGGACTCACCTCCGGCGAAACGAATCCGCTTTCATACCGCATACCAACCGTATGGCAGACCACGCACTCCGGGTCATAATCCGACCCTACCCGCTCGAGAGTCGCATAGGCGCGGGCGTGGCCCTGCTCTGACCACTTGCTATACTCGTACCCGTGGCAGGGCTTACAGGAGGCCGAGCCAGCGTACTTTAGGCCGCCCGGCAGCGAAATCCGCCCAAGCCCTGCCAACAGCCCGCTTTCTTTGACAATCACCTGGTATTCCCCGTACCACTGAATAAGGGCCGGGTCCTCCGGCAGGTCCTCTGTGACTGCAATAGGACCGAAGGCCAGCTTGAAAGGTCGCCTGGCCCCGGCTATGTCCAGCCTGCCCACGTACTTACCCAGCCGACCCACCGAGACAACCAGCGGCCTTGCCTCCGCCTCCCCGATGATCCGGGGCCTCTCATCCACGTCGCCAGGACAGATTATGCAGTCCACGGAAACCAGGTCTTTCGTAAATTGCCTGACCTTGCCAGGTTCACAGCCGTCAAGGATCAAAATCCTGACAGTCCTCTCATCCGGTCCCGGCCCGAATAAGCCCCCGAGCCGTTCTGTCCAGCCGGCCCGCAAATCAAGCGACCCCACCTCCACAACCACTGTTCCGCCAGAGGAAGAGAGTCGCTTGGAGAATCTCGCTGGAAGCTCCACCTCATCCGAGCCCGCCGAGCTGATTACCCCAAACGGCCCACTCATATTACCCAGAAGACCCAGGCTTACAGCCATCTCCACGTCTTTCTTGTTCAGATTAACCAGATCGTACCCGAGCAAACCGAACGCCCTGAGTATAACGTTGAACTTGATCAGGTCTTGAGGCCCGTCCTCCTCAACCAGTGAGCCTGTGTCAATAACCACCCGCTGACCAGCTGGGACGCTTTTGAAGACGGCCGATCGCCTGCTGAATCCCCCAAGCTGGCCGCCCGAACAACCGCACGGCTTTAGCACCCCAAGCTCGTTCCCTGTTAAAAAGACCGTTACAACCCGGGAACTTCCATCGCTGCCGAGACCCTCCTCTCTGGCAGGCCCGGTCCCGCAGGAGACAGGCAGCAGGCCCATCAGCAAAATGCACCCGCAAATCACAAATCGAGTGGTCATAGCTGGCTTGCTCTTTCTGCGAAGCCCCATCTCTGTTCCAGGATGCACGCCCGGGTTCTTCGGCTGCTCAAGAGACCCGCCAAAAGGCCCTCGCCGCCGGGCTCAAAGCCTCGACAGGCGGGCATCTTCAACCCTCTGAACACCGCGACACGTCCACTATCGCGTTGCGCTCCTTGTCCTCCTGTAGAAGCCCTGGCAATTGAGCTTGAGCAGATCCCCGTCCTTGATCTGGATGAAGAACTCATCCGTGAATTTTCTGGAATCGGTCTTGTCCGGCGGGGTGATTTCTAAGGTGAACCTGTACCCATTGGTGAGCTTCTCCTGCTTGAGCACCTTTATGACCCCCTGCTTCGAGCGGACCGATGCAATCTCGAACGGTTCCCCGTAATTGTTCAGCACGGTAACGTTCTTTCGGATGATCGGTTTGCCCGGCTCGGCGTCGAACAGGATTATCACTGGTGGATTGAGCTTGAACTGCGTCAACGCACTGAAAGGCACGCTCACGGTTGTGGCCTCTGGATGTGTCAGGCTAAACTCGATCACACCCCCCGAGAGTCTCTGGAGCCGGCTCTGGTCAGCCTTCAACTTCAGGATAAACTTCGTCGCTTCCACCCCCGGGTCGATATCCGCACTGATCGCATTGAAAGTTGACTTAATGTTCTTGATCGAGAACGGTTGGCCGTCAAGGCTTGTAAGCGTCAGCTCGGGCGCCGGCTGGTCGCCTTTGAGCCTCAAGCTCAGCCTTTTCGGCTGACAATCGACTCTCGCGACAACCCTGCCCCTTATGCTCAACGCGGCCTTTGGCTGGACTTTGTCGTTGGTTTCGACGACGATATGCCTGCTTACTATTCCCGTCAGGGTTGTGGCGTGGTACTTGAACCTCAGAACCCCCTTCTCCCCGGGAGCGTACTCGCGCTTGTCCAGCTTCAGCATAATACAGCCGCAATCCGGCTTGACACGCACTATCTTCAGCACCTCGCCGCCGATGTTCTCGAAGCTGAACTCGCAGAGATTGTTGCTGCCGGGCCCAACTTCGCCGATGTTATAGACCACCTTGTCAAACCTGATTCTCGGCCCTGAGACGGTTCTTTCGGGTTCAGGTCTCTCTGCCACCGGCTTGGACCTCGGCTGCCCGGCTGGCGATACTGGCTTCTCGGATACCCGCCCTGGCTCCTCGCCCACCCGGGCGACGGTCCTCGGCTGCCGGTCCTTCGTTTGCGCCTTCTGGCAACCGGCCGAAACCAGGAAAATCCCCGGTACCACTATTGACACCAGAACAAGCGATACTTGTCTCATATCTCAATCTCCTAATAAGCTCATCAGGAACAATCCCGGTTGCATTCTACCCCTAACTCAGCCCCGAAGCAAGCCGCTTGCCGCCCTGTTGGCTCCAGCCGACCCGGCTGTGCCCGCGATCCCGGCCAGCCGCAGGTTCTCTTGGCGTCTCCAGGGACGAACGCAGAATTTATTATCCGTTATCAACGTCGCCCGAACCAGGCGCCCCGGCGGGCCAGATCCGGGCATCTCGCTGCTAATTCAACGAGCAACAATAGCGCGTCCGCGTGAACCCGGGCCTGCCGACCCGTCAGCCTCTACAAACCCCTCCGGTCCAGGCCCCCTTTATCCGTTCAGCACCCAGCCTTTCCGGTAGGTCTTCCGGATGTACCCATCGGCCTCGGGGCAATTCGTTGCCCTCAAATTCTTCGCATCCCACTCCAGCTTCTTGCCCAGGCGATATGCAACCAGGGCAAGCAGGTTGTGTTCAATCAAGGCACCCGAATAGTCGAAGTTACAGAGCGTCGGCTTGCCTGTCTTGCACGCGATGAGCCATTCCTTGTGATGCCCGGGCGAAGGTGGAATCAGCTCTTTCGGCTTGGGCGAGGTGTAGTGGGTCATATCCCCGCGCAACATCAGGACCCGGTAACCATAATCCGCCAGCAGCCAACCCTTGTCACCTTTGAATATCACGCCTTTGAACATCTTGTCCCGGTTGAATATCTCGGAGGGCATACCAGGCTTCTTGCCCCCGTCGTACCAGTAGACTTTCACCGCTGGACGCCAGCTGTTGCCGGGGTGGTCCCACTCGGCCGTCAGCCACTGCGGACAGGTATCCGGGTTCACCGGGCTGCCCTCGGCCTTGCAGGTCGTCGGGAACCTCAGATCGAGTCCCCAGTAGGCCATATCAAGCATATGGCTGCCCATATCGCCGATCTGTCCGCTGCCGAAGTCCCAGAACCGGTTCCACTTCAGGCAGCCCCCGATGTATCCGGGATTGTACGGGTGGTACGGGGCTGGACCGAGCCAGAGGTCCCAGTGAATGTGGGCGGGTATGGGCCTGACCTCTGGCAGATAGCTGCCTCCAGCCGGGGTCCGGCTGCACCAGACGCGTGCCTCTCTGGGAGTACCGATCGCCCCACCGCGAATCAGCTCCACCATCCGCCGGTAATTGTCGCTCGCATGGATTTGGGTGCCCATCTGCGTGGCGAGCTTGTTCTTATTTTTCAGATAGGTCTCGCGAACCACCCGGGCCTCTTCGACAGAGTTTGCAAGAGGCTTCTCGCAATAAACGTGCTTGCCGCGGTTCATCGCCCAGACGCTGATGAAGGCGTGAGTGTGGTCCGTCGTCGAGCAGACGACCGCATCAATGTTCTTTTGCTCGAGGCACTTGCGCCAGTCTATGTAGGTCTTCGCCTTGGGAAATCTGGCCGCCGCCGAGGCAAGGTTCTTCTCATTCACGTCGCAAAGGGCGACGATGTTTTCGCTTTTGACGCTGTTCAAGTTTGCACCGCCGCGCCCGCCCACGCCGATAGCCGCGATGTCCAGCTTGTCATTGGGTGACTGGCCCGCCCTGAGAACCCCCGACGGAATCACCGTCAAGCCGGCCCCCATCGCAACGCCGTGCTTGAGGAACGTGCGACGCTTCATCTTCGAGCTCATAACTGACCTCCCTAACTTGCAGCCGCAGGCATCCATCCTGCTTACGGCATAACCGGGTCTTACCCAGCGGCTGCGCTGTTACATATAAAACAATTACTACTCAAATCATCATTTGCTCACTTGCCGAACCACCGGCCGATATACCCGAAAACCTCCGGCATTCTACCTGCTGTTCTGCCGGCCGGTCAATCCAGCCGGATGCCCTGCTGCTCCAGCCACTCCTTCAAATCTCCCATTTCGTGGTTGAATATATCGTTGTCGTAGTCCTCCTCCAACTTGTGTATATGGGCCGCCAGCTCAGGCTGCTCGGCCACCGCCTCGCTCAGCCTCCTTTCAAACTCGTCGCCGATCACCTGAAGATCCTCAAGGTCCACGCTCAGGCCCAGCATACCGGCCAGCCTCCTGGTGACTGCGCCGATGCACTTCGGGTTGTTTCCCTGCACGTAAGCCGGAACCGTCGCAACCAGGTTCACCATCTCCACGCCGTGCTCTTTGCACCGGGTCATCAGGTACGTCACGATGCTGGCCGGCCCCTCGTAGTTCGTAAAGTTCACCCCGTAACGGTGAAAAGCTTCACGCAACTGCTCGCTCGAAGCCGAGCAGAACAACCGCGGCTCCCGCGTGTGAGGCACCAGACCAGAGACGCTCCCAACAAAATATATCATCCTGACCCCGAACTCCGCGCACAGCGAGAAGATGCACCGCCCGAATTCCTCCCACCCAAAATTCGGCTCCTTCCCAAGGAACAGTATCAGCTGACCCTCTTCGCTGCCGTAAAACACGTCCTGGGGGACCTCGTAGGACTCGATCAAGCCGTCCTGGATCTTGGTGTGCGGTCGAAACAGGGCGGTGACCTCCATCATCCCCGGAAAGCTGTAGATGTAGAACCCTTCCGCGTCGATCTCGGCGAATTTGCGGGCCCGCAGCTTTTCGATGAGGCAGTGAACCGTACCCGTCGAGACCCCTCCGCCGTCCATCCAGCCGGAAAAGCCCAGCAACAGCCTCGGGCTCTCGAACTTGGGCCTTTCGTAGATTTTCAGCTTCTCGCATCCCATACTAAGGCCTACCGGATTCGCTGCATCTTCCATCCTGTGTTTCTTCCCTATCTTACATTAACCCGCTTGCATACCTTGGTCAAGCCGCATCCAGCACAAAAAGCAGCACCGGCCGGGCTTCCCCGCCGCCCATCCAGCACCGCCTCGACGGTTATCGTCGAATTCGCCGGTACGAAATCTGGTTACACCGACTCGACGTGTCCCGGGGCAGCAACCGGCTTGGAAGGCCAGCCGACCAGGCCGTCTTCACGCCCGGATAATATCCGTGATCTTCATCAGGCGTGAAATATTGTCGCGTTCGGCCTCAGCCAGTTTGTCGAAGATAAAACGAATAGTCGCATGCAATTCGGGAATGACCATGTGCTCTAAGACGTTGACCCTCCGGCGAGTCATCTGAAGCTCGGTCGCAAGCAGACGCGCCTGCTTTTCCTTTTCCGCCAGCTCGATCAGCTGGTCGAACGCCCGCTCCAGCGCCAGCAACGCGACGTCCATCTCCCCCGAGGTCGTCGCATAGCCGTAGCAGATTATCTCGCCCGAAATCTCCTTCGTCAAATGCGGTACCCGCACGTTCATTATGTTCGCCAGCTCGATCGTCAGGCTGAACTTCTTCGTGGGCACCTCCATCGCCGCCTTGATATGTTCCGGCTCCATTGATGCACGAGCCAGCGTAAACCTCCGGCAGGTCTCCAGCAGCTCGGCCTCCACACGCTTTCGTAAAGGCTGAATCTCCCGCGCGATTGCGATCAATTGTCGCGAGATCTCGTCCCGTTTCTCGCTCAACAGGCGATGTCCGCGGGCCGCGAGCGCCACGCGCTTGCGCAGCCGAAGCAGCTCCATCCGTGTCGCATTGACGTTGGCAAGCATCAGCTGCCCTCTCCTGCCCTGCCACCGCCGCCGGCCGCGTCCGCATCGTTCTTATTCTGACCCTCTGGCCCTGTGGGCCCGGCCTGTTCGGCGCCCGCTTTCGTCTCTTTCGGTGATTCCTTGCGGAACCTCGGCATATACTTCTCGATCAGCTTTAAATCGATCCGCTTGAGCTCTACGTTCTCGAACATACTGAGCAGTTCCCAGCCCAAATCCAGCGTCTGCTGAATGGTGCGATTCTCATAGTAGTCCTGCCCGATGTAGCGGCTCTCGAATTCGCTGGCGAATTTCATATACTTCTTGTCCTCATCCGACAGCGCCGCCTCGCCCATAATCGTGGCGAGCTCCTGGCACTCCTTGCCGCGGGCGTAGGCCGCATAAAGCTGATTATAAAGGTCGGCATGGTCCTCGCGGGTCTTGCCCTCGCCGATGCCCTTGTCTTTGAGCCGCGAAAGGCTCGGCAGAACGTCGACCGGCGGCGAGACACCCTGCCTGTGCAGCGGGCGCGATAGGATCACCTGGCCCTCGGTGATGTAACCGGTCAGGTCCGGCACCGGATGAGTCTTGTCATCTTCCGGCATCGTCAGCACAGGAACCATCGTGATCGAGCCCTTCTTGCCCTTGATTCGCCCCGCTCTTTCGTAAATCGTGGCCAGGTCCGTATACAGGTACCCCGGATAACCCCGCCGGCCGGGCACTTCCTTGCGGGCGGCGCTTATCTCGCGCAGGGCCTCGCAATAGTTCGTCATATCGTTGAGAATCACCAAAACGTGCATATCCAGGTCGAACGCCAGGTATTCCGCCGCCGTCAGCGCGAACCTCGGCGTCGCTATCCGCTCGATGGCCGGGTCGTTGGCGAGATTGACGAACATAACCGCCCGCTCGATCGCGCCGGTCTCGTGCAGGTCGTTGATAAAGAACTGGGCCGCCTCGAACGTGATCCCCATCGCCGCAAAGACCACCGCGAACTGCTCGCCTTCACCCAGCACCGTGGCCTGACGCGCAAACTGGGCGGTGAGCTCGTCGTGCGGCAGTCCGGCACCTGAGAATATCGGCAGCTTCTGGCCGCGGACCAATGGATTCAGCCCGTCGATAGTCGAGATGCCCGTCTGGATAAACTCGTTGGGGTAATCCCGTGCGTAAGGGTTGATCGGTCGGCCGTTGATATCCAGACGCTTCTCGGGGATTATCGCCGGCCCGTCGTCCTTCGGCTCGCCCAGCCCGCTGAAGACCCTGCCCAGAATCTCCGGCGAGAGGCCCAGCTCCAGCGGCCGCGCCAGAAACCGAACCGTGCTTTTCTCCACGTCGATCCCACGTGTGCCCTCGAAGACCTGCACCAGAACCTTGTCCTTCTCGACCTGCAGAATCTGGCCGTGCCGCATCGACCCGTCGGCTAATTCGATATCGACGATATGACCGTACTTGGCCTCGTCGACCATCTCAACCAGCATCAACGGACCCTGGATATTCGCAACCGTCTGGTACTCCTTTATGCCCAACATCGCAAACCCTCGTTACTGCCTACTGTCTATCCGTCGCCGGCTCAGCCAACCGCTGAGCCTTGCAACTGCCCGATCTGCTTCTCGATGGTCGTTCTTATCTCCGCGATCTGGCTGATCTGCTGCTCGGGAACGTATTTCGCCCGCGCGATCTCTTCCCGCACCGGCAGCTTGAACAGCTCGGCCGTATCCACGCCTGCTTCGATCGCCACCAGCGACTCCTTGTGAAAATGCATAACCGTCTTTAGCATCTCGTACTGCTTTTCCATCGACGTATATGTGTCGACCTCGTGAAACGCATTCTGGTGCAGGAAATCCTCGCGGATAGACCGCGCCGTCTCCAGGGCAAGCCTGTCTCGCGGAGAGAGGGCCTCGGCCCCCACCAGACGCACGATCTCAAGAAGCTCGGCCTCCTGCTCCAGAAGGCTCATTGCCTCCGTCGTCAAACGCTCCATTTCGTCACCCTTGTCCTTATCTTCGAAGCAGCCCTTGAGGTACTGCTTGTAGAACGAGTAGCTCGTCAGCCAGTCGATTGCAGGAAAGTGCCTCTGGTAGGCAAGCTCGCCTTTGAGCGACCAGAACACCTTTACCACGTGCAGAGTCGCCTGCACCACCGAGTCTGACAGGTCCCCGCCGGGCGGGCTGACGGCCCCTATGATCGAAAGCCCGCCTTGGCGCTCCGGCTGCCCGAGACACTCCACTCTGCCGGCCCTTTCATAGAATGCGGCGATCCGCGCGGCCAGATAAGCCGGGTAACCTTCCTCCGCCGGCATCTCCTCCAGACGGGTCGATATCTCCCGCATCGCCTCGGCCCATCGGCTCGTGCTGTCCGCCATCAATGCCACGATATAGCCCATATCCCGGAAATACTCGGCTATCGTGATGCCCGTGTAGACCGATGCTTCCCTCGCCGCCACCGGCATATTCGACGTGTTTGCTATCAAGACCGACCGCCGCATCAATGGCTCACCCGAACGAGGGTCCTTCAACTCCGGGAATTCCGTCAACACGTCCGTCATCTCGTTGCCACGTTCCCCGCAGCCAACGTAGACCACCACATCCGCATCAACCCACTTGGCTAACTGGTGCTGCACCACCGTCTTGCCGGTCCCAAAAGGTCCCGGAACGCAGGCCGTGCCGCCCTTGGTGATCGGGAAGAACGTATCGATTACCCTCTGGCCGGTTATCAGCACCCTGTTCGGAGCAAGCCGCCTCTTGATCTGCCGCGCACTGCGAACAGGCCATTTCTGCTTCAATTGCAGCGGCGTTTCGCCGCCGTCCTCGCCGACGCACACCGCCACGGTCTCTTCGACCGTGTACTCACCCTCCGCTATTTTCTGTATCTTTCCCGCAACGCCCGGCGGAACCATAATCTTGTGCACCAGCAGCGATGTCTCTTGCACTTCTCCGATAATATCACCCGGCCCCACCTTCGTCCCGTCACCGACCGTCGGCTTGAAGTGCCATTTCTTTTGCCTGTCAAGGCCCGGCATCGCGCTGCCCCGGCTCATAAACTCGCCTTCAGCTGCGACCAATGCATTGAGCGGCCTCTGGATACCGTCGTAGATGCTCTCCATAAGCCCGGGACCCAACTCCACGCTCAAGGGGGCCTGTGTATCCACCACCGGCTCGCCCGGGCCGACCCCCGTTGTCTCTTCGTACACTTGAATCGAGGCCAAATCACCCCGCAACCCCACGATCTCGCCTATCAGGTTCAACTCACCCACGCGAACCACGTCATACATCCGCGCACCGGTCATCCCTTCCGCCGCAACGACCGGACCTGAAACCTTTACGATTCTGCCCTGTTTTGCTTCACTCATCATCAAGACCTTTTCAACTGCCCTGCAAAATATCTATTCCGGTGGCCATCTTGAGCACCACCGCCAGCGCATCTGTCGCAAAGCCCTTCGACTCCGTCGTAAACGGGACAACCACAACGCACGGCGTAGGCTCATATTGATATTCCGAGAATACCTCGTCCACCGTTGGAGCGATATTCTCCGCAACGACCACAAGCGCGTAGTGCTCCGCTGCCACCTCCTTGGCGCACTGGCTTATCTGCTCGGCCGTCTCACCAACGCAGTACGTATCAAGCCCCATCGCCGAGAAAGGCATCACAAAATTCGCGTCGCCGATAACCGCAGCTTTGCCTTCCACTATCCGCTCTTCACAAAATTCGGTCCAGAATCAGTCTCGTATCCAGAAAATTCCGCTTGGCCGTCAGGATAAGCCTTACCGTGCGAATCTCATTTTCCTTCACCAACAGATACGCGATGATCGGCTGTGGCCCGGCCGTGATGCGCAACGTCGTCTTCAGGAAACCCATCAAGTGCTCCTCGCACTGCTGCTCAACCTTCAAAAACGACCCGTTTGAAGCCAGGTAGCCGGCCCCGATATCGACCACCCGGTGATACGGCGTTGCAAAAAACAGGGCCCCAAGCGCCTCGTACCCCAAATCCAGGCCCGCTATGAACCGCTCAAGCTCAATGAAGCCGCCTTCGAGAAAGACATTGCGCTGCTCGGACTCGGTGAACATGAGCCTGAGCATCGTGCGTATGTTCGTCAGGTCTATCTGTATTCTAAAAAGCCCCAGCAGGAACAGGCTGCCGAGCTTCTTCGCCCTGCGGAGATTGTACGCAGCCTGCACCGCGTCGATGGCGTGGTCAATCCGTCGAATGTCCTTGTTCTGGTAATAGGCCAGAATCGCCTGCTCAGCGGCCTGCTGCATATAATCGGGAAAAAGCTCGTAATCCTCCTCTTCAAAGACTTGTTCGAATACCTCCGGCGAGACGTTCCCGTCCTCGCTGTAGTCGCTGCCCAGCGGCTTCTCGGTAACAACGCGCCTGACCGCCAATCGCAGGTTCGCAAAATCATCCCGCGTTCTCATAAGCTCGACGACCCTTTCGTCGAGCATAAGCTCGGCGAAGAGTTCCCGCACCGCCGTCCTCCGCTGCCGCAGAACCCTCTCAGCCTCGGCAAGGCCGCTGCCCGGCGGTAAGGCATACTCGGTCCCGCTGAGCAAATCTGCCGCCTGGGCAAACCCGTCGCAGTTCGCCATATCCTGCAGGACCGACCGGCTGAGCATCGCCGTCTCGTACACGCGCACCCGGGCCGTCTCGAAGGTGTACCGCCAGTCGTCCCCGCCTATCGGCGGATAGGTATAAAAATCAAGGATTGCCTGCCTTGCTCCTTCAGCCACCGTCAACCGGACTTACCCGCCCCCAAGCTCGAAAACAAATCTTTCGCCAATTCGATCTCTAACTCCTTGCGAGCCTGCTCCAGAAGTATATCTATGGAAACATTCGTTCTTATCTTGCCACGCCTCAGAACAAATCCGCCCCCCAGGTCTTCGTCTGCTTTTGACGACAGTTTCAGCTTGCCCTTGCGCTCAGCGTCCAACTGTTTGTTCACCTGCTCGATAAGATTCTGATCTATGCGTTTTTCGTCGCGCCCCACGACCACCTCTTCGTCGCCCGTCTCAACGGCCTCGGCCATCAGCTTGATCATCAGCTTGCGATATTCCTCGTCGCTCAATCCCTCCAGACTCGCACGCGCCTGCTCAAAAACCCCATCGAGTATCCGCCTCTTCTCCGCGAGGTACTCCTTTGCTATCTCCATCCTGGCCGCAGCAAGCAGGTGCGACTTCTCGTCCGCCGCGGCCTTCTCGGCCAGGACCTTGGTCTGTTCGGCGTATCCCTTCAACTCCTCATCCACCTTCGCCTGCTCGGCCGCCTGCTGTTCACTGGCCTGCTGAGCTATCCTCTCGGCTTCACCCCTGGCGTCGGCCAGTATCTTTCCTATGACCTGTGTGGCTTCCATAATCCCTCTCGTCTAACCTATCACACACACCTGCCGGCCCATCAGCTAAGCAGCAGGCCAGCTAATCCCGAACAGCAACATGAACATCGTAACCAGAAGGCCGAGCACGGCGTAAACCTCGACCATAACGGCGTAAACAACGCCCGCCTTGAACGCCATCTCCGGCCTTTTGGCCGCCATCAAAATCCCGCCCGAGCAAACCTTGCCCTGGAAAATCGCGCTGACAAGACCCGCAAAGGCTATCGGTAAGCACGCCACGATCACTTGCCAGCCGATCTCTTCGCTCAAGGCCGGCACATTGTTCTCGAAGAAACGCAGCTTGAGCATCACCATAAACGCCGCCAGAAACCCGTAGAACCCCTGTGTCCCCGGCAAGACCACCATGATGAACATCTGCCCGTACCGCTCGGGCTTCTCGCTCAAGACCCCCGTCGCGCTTCGCCCGGCGACCCCGATGCCGATAGCCGAGCCTATCCCCGCCAATAACGCCGCCAACCCTGCCCCGATCAGAGCTAACATCAGACCGCTCATTACTCAACCTCACTTTCTTCAAAAAACCTCAAAGTTCCTTCTTGATGTAAACGTGTTTGTACCGTTTGCTCAGCGGTTCAAACGCCCGTCCTCCTCCTACCAAAAACTTCGGGAAAAACTCCACGTACTGCAGCCTTAGCGTGTGAACAAACGCTCCCAAGGCGTTGATAGCCATGTTGAAGCCGTGCCCGGCAACCAGCACCAGCATCGCGGCGATTATCCCGATACCATAGGGTATCTCCCCGGCAATCTCGGCGATGACGTTTATCGCCATCGCAAGACCCGCCGTGACCATTCCCAGGGCCATAAGCCTGAGGTAACTCAAAACGTCACCCATAAAGAAAATCGTGCTGAACACGTTATAAAGCCCCATCCCCAGTCGCCCGACCCAGGCCCCCTCGCGCTGGCTGAACAGCAGTATAACCGCCGCCGGTACCAGCGCCCCCACCGTGCAGACCTTCGCTGTCCACGCGGGCAAGGCCCCGAACCTCGCGGCCAACAACAACACGATCGAATTGAGCATCACTATCCAGGTCAACTGGTCGCAGATCGCGGCCACATAGTTTCTTCGCTTGAGATTGTGCCCGAATGCGATGGCCAGGCCCGCCATAATCTGGATGTAGCCGAGCACCAGCGCCAGGCGGAAGAAAATCATTGGGTCCTCAAAAGGATCGAACCACATCAGCCTTTCGCGCAGCCGGCCGAACCAGCCCGGCAGATAGTCGTGAGCGTTGCCGAACCAGCCGCCGGTCAGTGCACCGGCTACCACCGTTACCGCCCCGCATATCCCCAGCATCCGCATCAGCTTCTTGTCGCCCTGCATCTTCTTAATGACCAAGAGCACAAGCGCGACTATCACCAGTCCATACCCGGCATCCGTCAGGCACAAGGCGAAAAACAAGGCGAAAAATGGCGCCAGGAAAACGGTCGGATCAACCTCGAAATGTCGCGGCATCCCGTACAAACGCGTTATCACCTCAAACGGCTTGATCACGCGCTTGTTTTCTATCTCAACGGGAACCTCCTCGTCCTCGGCCGGCTCCACCATCGAGACGCTCGCCGCCTCAAAACCCGAGACTATCTCTTCCAGCCTTGGGTAATCTTTCTTTTTCACCCACCCTTCCAGCAGTACCGTGTACTCGGTCGCCGGGGCACCGTCCTCTGTCTGCTCTCTGTCGAGCAGGTTCCAGTAGTGGTCGTACAGGATCTCCAACTTCAAGAGACCCTCCGCCAGGGCCGCCGCCTCGGCCTCCAGCTCGGCCAGCCGTACCTGCGCCTGCTCCAACTTTTTGCGCCGCTCAGCGACCAACTCCCGCACGGTCCCCGTCATTCCTTCAAAGCTCATCGCCTCGAACTCGGCCGAACGCAGCACTTTCTGCACCTCGTCGGCGCTTTCGCGAAGGCCGACGACAAGGCAGGCGTTCTTGTTCGACGTCGAGCCGACCGTCTGAACGGCACCGCCGAGCTCGGCTATCTTCTCGACGGCCTGCTCGAACTGCGTCACCGGTATCAGGCCCACCCAGCAGGCCGTGCAACGCAGTCGGCCAAGCTCTTCCACCGGTGTCTCCAGGCGCTGCCACGGGACAAGTCCCTCCAGAGCCGCCAAAAGGCTTTCGATTTCCCCCCGCGTTCTCTCCATCGCCGCCTCGACCTGCTCGCACCGATCAACCACGCTCAGGGCTGCACCATCCGAAACGACCTGCTCGTACAGCTGCTCGTCCACGACCACGCGCGGAGCAAGGGCCGCTGCAAGACCTTTCGGAGCAGACGCATACCTTCTTACAAAACTGATGCTCCTGTCCAGCCGAGTCAGCACCTCCTCGAGATCTTTCGGCCGGGCCCCCCCTTGACCCCCCTGGCCCAGTGCCTTGCCGACCAACGCCTCTTCAGCGTTGAGTATCTGGCATATACCTGCCTCCTGAAGGGATTCGAGAAGCTCCGATACGAAGGAGCGATGGCTCACAATGATCACTTTTGCCATCTGGGCAATGGCCATCTCTAACCTTTCACGTAGTTTATTACCTTCTCCACCGCCCCGGCCAGCTTGCCGCTTGTCTGCTCCCGCAGTTGCTCTTTTCTCCTGTCTGCCTCCGCCTTCAACTTGGCTACCTCCGACTCGCCCTGAGCCCTGGCCTGCTCGATTGCCGCATCGATCGCCTTCTTCCGCTCCTGTTCGGCCTGCTCTCGGGCCCGCGCCCGTCGGCGCCGGCCCTCCTCGGCCTGCTTCAACGCCGCCGCCTTGGCCTGCTCAATTATTTGCTGAGCCTCGGCCTCAGCCTGCTTTATCTTCTTTATCAATTCCATCGCGGCTGCCCTCGTCGATTTACCGGCGCTTGTAAAACCTGTTAACTCTACACTATGACCCGTCTGACGGCAACAAAATTAGCTTCAGCCAAAACACAAAAATCCGACTGCAATCGTCCCTGCCGGCCTGGCAAAAACCGGATTATCCGTCCCGCCCCAGAAATTCCACCGGCAGAACCAATCCCTTCTGCGAATAGGCTTTATGGTCCATTAGCGCAAGAGCTCTTCCACTTTCGCAACAAGCTGCTTGACGTGAGCGAGCGACCTGTCAAACTCAGCACGCTCCGACTCGTTCAAGTCCAGCTCGATAACCTTCTCGACGCCGTTGCGCCCCAGCACCGCGGGAACGCCCACAAAATATCCACCCGCATTGTATTCATCCCCGCAATATGCACAACAGGAAACGACCGTTTTCTTGTCTCTAAGGATGCCCTCGGCCATCTTCACGGTCCCCGCGGCGGGCGCGTAATAAGCGCTGTGCCCTAACAGGTTCACCACCTCGATCCCCCCCTTGCGCGTCCGCTCGATCAGCTCGGCGACCTTGCTTTCCGCCAGCAACTCCGTAACCGGGATACCCCCGACGCTCGAAAACCTCGGCAGCGGAACCATATCGTCCCCGTGCCCGCCCATCAACACGCACTTTACCTCCTCCACGCTGACCCCGAGCTCGCACGCCACAAAGTAGCTGAACCGGGCCGAGTCAAGCGCCCCGGCCATACCCATCACCCTGTTCGGCGCAAAGCCCGTCACCGTGGCAGTAGTGTAAACCATCGCGTCAAGTGGATTGCACACGACTATGACGATGCTCTCGGGCGAATGCTCGGCAACCAGCCGACCGACCTGCTGAACAATCCCAACGTTCTTCGCCAGCAGATCATCTCTGCTCATACCGGGCCTGCGGGCAAAGCCGCTGGTTATAATGACCACGTCGCTCCCGGCAGTCTGCTTCCAGTCACGCGTCCCGGTGACCACCTGGCTTGAAAGCTGGATCGGGCTGCTCTGGGCGATATCAAGCGCCTTGCCTTCGGCCAGGCCCTCGACGATATCTAACAGCACAATATCACCCAGACCTCGGGCCGCTGCTATGTGCGCCGTCGTCGCGCCGACGTTGCCCGCGCCCACTATCGTTATCTTGTCCCTTCTCATAATGATGCGTTCCTGATGTAGATCACTTTTGCTTCTTACCGCCCGCCGTACGCTTCGAGCCTTTCGCCGGCCAGGAGGGCTCCTGCGAGGCAGCCCATCGACGCGCACCCGCGCCTTCGCCGATGACGGGAAATGCTGAGATCCGAAGTCTCGCACAGCCCATCGGTATCAACGTCACTTCCTCGACCGGCTCATCCGAGCGGACCGGGCTTTGCTGGATCCTGCCCACCAGTCCCAGGTCGTCTTCCCGCCAGCCCGGTATCTTCTTCGCCCTGGCCCGTAGCTCGATGGGCGCGGCGTTTGCCTCAAAAGGCTGCTCGTCCGCTGGCCAGCTCTTCTTGACGACCTCGAAGGATGCAGCCGGGTTCGATTCGTCCAGTATAAGCCCGTAATTCCACGCCGTCGCCGGCTGTATTTCCCAGGCGGGCCACCTCTCGGTTCCACCCTGCCGAACGTACCTCTCTGCGATCTTCAGCGAGTACGTCAGTGGCCCCCGATCCACCGACACACAACCCTTGTTCTTCGTCCACTTGCGAATCGTAATCTCCATCGGCAGCTCCAGCTGTACCTTATCCCCGTCGTGCCAGACCCTCTCGATCTGGATGTACATCCGGCTGGCGCCCGAGCCTACTTGCACCACCCTGCCGTCAACCGTCACCTTCGCGCCCCTGCACCAGCCCGGAACCCGCAGGAAAAGCGGAAACCGAACCGCCCTGGGCGTTCTGATCCTCAATTCTATATCCTCCTCGAACGGGTAACGTGTATCCTCGATGATCCGCACGCTCGTCCCGTCGCCCACCTTCGCTGTAACCTCGCAGGGTGCATACAATACCGCCGCAAGGCCGTTGCCCGCGGTGGCAAGCCACAGGTGCTCTGCGTAGTAGGGCCAGCCGTGCCCCGAGTTGTGCTGGCAGCACCGGTGTATGTGCGGGTTGAAAAACAACGTCGGGCCGGGTTTCTCAAACCCGGGTGCCTTGCTGCGCCGATCGCACAGAATCATATTCGGGGCCGTGAAGTAGCGCAAAGCCTTCAGGTCGGCTGTAAACGCCGCCGGCAGAGAGTTGAATGCCACGTCCTCGCAGCGGTCCGCCCACTTGGCCTGGCCAGTAAATCTCAACAGCATCTCCGCCGAGAGCATCATCTCCACCATCGCACAGGTCTCCGCTGCCTGCCTGGGTCCGGTGTACCCGGGCCGGGCATACTCGTCCGCACCGAACATCCCGCCCGGCACCTGCCCGTAAATCCCCATCACCCTCTGGAAGTCGCGCTCGGTCGCAGCCAGATGATTCGGATCCTTCGATTGCTGCCAGTATATGGCCGGGCCGCGAAAACACTGCGAAATATTGACCGTGTGCCAGTTCGCCACCCCGCCCGTCCAGGCCGCCGTGTTCCTGTGAATCTTTCTGCCAAGGTCCAGAAGGAACTTCTCGCCCGTACGGTTGTACAGCCAGTAAACGCTCGCCAGGTTGTCACTGGCACGCTGGTTCTGCCAGAAAGGCTCAAGGAAATCCTCGTCCGGGACAGTCAATTCCCACCTGAAATACTTCTTCATGAACTCGAGCACACGCTCATCGCCGCGGTATTCGTAGTACCCTTGCAGCACGTTGAGCATAATCATATTCGGCCAGAGGTCCGGCTTGCCCTTTATGCGCGATAGATTCGCCCTCGGCCCGAAGTATCCATCCTCGCGCTGGCTTGCCATCACCGCCTCTATCCACTGCTGCGACTCGCTGATAATCCGCTCGTCGCCAAGCACGTACCCCAGGTTGGCAAAGCCCCTCAGCCAGTACGGCACCTCCTCCCACGGGCTGTGTCCCTCGCCCTTGGCGCTCAACCAGGCGTTGTTCTCCTTGACGAGGAACTTGCTTATCTCCAGAAGATGCCCCGTGAACCCTTCCGCCTCCAGTTCGAGTTGCCTGCGCAACCATCCTTTGGGCTCTATCGCACCCACAGGCAGCTTCATAAAAGGGCTCGGCCTCAGCGGCGGCCGATTCCCCACGTGAAAATCGTTCCCCACGGAAGTGCTCGGCGCCTTGACCACCGATATGCTGCCTGTGGCCTGTCGGTAACTTCTCGGCCCGAGCCTACAGCCCACCTCCCACAGACAAACCCCCACCAAAACCCACCAAAACAACACCCTGCGCATCATCGGCTCCTTTCGGCCCCCCGGCTCCGGGGCAGCTGCCCAGCCAAACTTGCGCCGCGGCCCGTACAGGTAACGCTAACCCAGAACGCCTGAAAAACACCTGATTATAAGCGGGCCCAGCCCCGACGCTAACAAAAATTGGCCCCTCCCGGCCTGCCCGCCTGTCGAACCCGGCCGGCAACGCGCCGCGACGTATCGCATCTCGGTGTCCGTCCCAGGGATCGTGGCGGAGCCTTGCAAAGCGGGCGGTTCTCCACCCAGCGTTCGGTGCTCGAGTACCCCCCCCGAGCTTACGCCCCCGCTTACCCCACGAATACCGTGACAAATACGTATGAGCCGGGACCTTGCCTTTCCCGCCCGGCCAGGCCGTAAACGGACTGCCGGGCCTGCGCGTGCCGCAAAAAACGTAGCTGCAGCTGCTCGGCAGCGGCGAAGAGTCGGCGCGGGCGCTTGGTTTATGCCTTGAGACCTTTCAGGTTTGCATCGAGTTTTTCGGCCCTGGCAAGGACTTCCTTGTAGGTGACTTGCCGTTTTTCGTAAGCGGCGGTGCGACCGAGAATCGTCAGCAGGTTACTGCGGACACTCTCCGAGACGGTCGGGTTGCTGAAGTTGCCTTCGAGGATACTGTTATGAAACGTGGCGATGTTGGCGACGACGCCTTCCATATAGATACGCGGGCATTGGCCGCCGCGATAGAAACTATCGCCCTTGCCCCGGATGATGACCTGTCCGCCGTACTGCGTCTCGAGTACCCCCTTTGAGCCGAACATACGGTTTCTGATGCCCGCCGGAGTGGTGCCGTGGCCCTCGAACTGCTTGGAGCTGAAGGTGATGCCGACGTCACCGGG
Source organism: uncultured Pirellulales bacterium (assembly GCA_964632005.1). Taxonomy (GTDB): domain Bacteria; phylum Planctomycetota; class Phycisphaerae; order Sedimentisphaerales; family Anaerobacaceae; genus CAZWAP01. The sequence goes on from CAZWAP010000001.1 coordinate 121,358, forward strand.
ATACTGGAAAAGCACGGCGAAGTGGTCCCAGCAGGTTCCGACCGGCCGGATGGTCCGTCCGCCGGTGCCCGCCGCCCAGAGCGGATCTGTACCCATGATCCAGTTTACCACGTCGAGGGTGTGGATATTCTGCTCGGTGATGATGTCACCTGATAATATCCTGTCGAGGCCCCACGCACGCAGGCGGTTCTCGGGGTTCGTCGGGTCTGCACGCCAGGTATCGTACATTCGCTTGAAAGGGCAGCTGGCGTGATAGATCGCCTCTCCGAAGGCGAAGTCGCCCAGTGCACCATTACGGACGCGTCTGAGGGCCTCGATGAAGTACTCATTGGCGCGGGTCTGGAAATCGACGAGAAAACAGAGCTTCTTGCGCGTGGCCTTTTTGCCGCTCTCACTGACACTGAAGCAGCCGGGGACATCGACGGCAATAGGCTTTGCGAGGTAGACGTGGCAGCCCGCATCGACGGCCGCTGCTGCCTGCTCCGGGTGAAAGTAGGGAGGGCTTTCAATGGCGACGGCATCTACGTCCTCGAGCAGCTTCTTGTAGCCGGATAGGCCGGTATATCGACGTGACTCGGGGACGCCGAATTTGCCGCCGCAGTTCTCCGCCCTGTCCTTGAAGTAGTCGGCCACGGCAGTTACGTTGTATCCACCGTGCTGATTGAACAGGCCGGCGATCCAGGTTCCGCGTCCGCCGCAGCCTATTATTCCGAGCTTGAGCTTCGAGTTGGCGGCATAGGTGCGGACGGCAGCAGGCTTGACGACGGACAGCGAAAATGCAGCGGCGCCGGCGACGAAACCGCGCCGGGTCAAGCCGGCGGTCTGGGGACCGGTCGTTTTGGATGAGTTCCGGTGCGACATTCTTATTGTCCTCCATAAGGTTCGCGACCAAGCGGCCGACAAGAAAAGCCGCCTGACCCCAACGTTATCGAATCACCAGTGATTATACGCGGTCGGGCCAAATGTGCAAACCGTTTTCGCCCG
>CAZWAP010000002.1:0-4548 GCA_964632005.1 uncultured Pirellulales bacterium
AACCCCCGCTGTGCGTCGCCCAATCCCCACGCTCAGGGAACGACCAGACGGTCGTATATTCAGCCGTATATTCTAACGCGAACTTAGGAGCCACAGCTACCTCCTCGCGGTCAAGATCACAGCCTCCAGCACCCCTTTACTCACCATTTCCAGGTTAAGCAGATAGTCGATATGGTTAAATGTCTCTTCCAGCGGCAAGCGCGTGGAGACCCAGCCGTGCCCATCCGTTATCCAGATGAAATCGTGCCCGTCTGCTTTCCAGAAATCGTACATCGCTTTGTACTCTCCTGCAGTGGACTTAAGCTTCGATCCACCTCCCGCATAGAAGTTGGTCTCGATAAGGAAAAGGTGGTCGAAAGCGTTTATCGCAAAATCTACCCGCCTTGATGACTTATCAACGCTCAGCTCGATACCCCACTTTTTGCGTACCCTCCTCGCTGAAGCCTGTCGCAAGTATTCCAACCCATTCCTATCACAGATGTCATTGACGAAGAACTCAACAATCCCCTCCATCACCTTACCGCCTCGATTCTTCCTTGCGTTCGAATCCAACCCGACCTCCAGTCCGATCACATAGTCAACGATGCTCTTGACCCTCTTTTTGCTGAGCAGATCGAGGAATCCTGTGCACTTGGCGAATTCGACGACCTTCGCCTTGTCCAAATCCTTAACATCCGTAAAATCGAATGTCTCGTAAGTGAAGTGTTCCTTGTTGTAATTCGTGAGGATTTCAAACCGGGACTCCCGACAAGCGACAAGCACGGGTACAAGGCGGCCCACAGACGGGTGCTTATCCAGCAACGCCTCAAACTCTTCTACTACGTTCTCCTTGCCTATGAGGTAGTTCAGAATATTCAGATCGATCTCGATATCCCTAACATTATCGAGAACCTTGCTCCAGTTAACAAAATAATCCCATCCAGTGATGGTGTTTTTGAGAGTCTTCATAAGATACTCAAACACCTCGGCTGCGCTCCTACAACCGATTGTTTCGTTGAAAAGCTTGCCATACTTCACGAGCAGTCCTCTCCCCGTCAGGACTAACCAAACGAATAGTTCGTCACGATCAGTTCACTAATCTCACCTCGTCCTGATGCCTTACAGTTGATCGCCCTGGTAGCCTTAACCCTCTCAATTATGAACCCTTTGTAATGGTCTTCGAAGAAATGATCTCGCGGGTTTTCATTCTTTGGGTCTGAATTGCTCAGCAAGAACCTAGCGCCCTTCTGTTGGGCGCGCCTGCAAAACCGCGCGAGTCGTAGATGGTCCTTCTCCGAAAAGCTACCTTTCGAATATGCGGTAAAACTGGCTGTCCGGCTTATTGGTCGATACGGTGGGTCAAAATAAACAAACGTGCTTTGGTCGATATATCCTTCGCTTTCCTCAAAGTCCCCCCAAATTATCCGCGCTCTTTGCAAAAGTCTCGACACTTGGCGCAAGTTGTCGGCGTCGCATATCCTGGGCTTCTTATAGTCTCCAAACGGAACGTTAAACTCTCCCTCCCTATTCACGCGGTACAACCCGTTGTAACACGTCCTGTTCAAAAAAATCAACCGGGCTGGCTCTCGTTCCCTGTTGAACCTGGTGCGCACTTCATAATAGAGCCTCTTCCTCGCTGAGCCGTCTTTGGTTAGAAACTCCGCCTCCAGCCTCTCCAGCTCCCGTATAACCGATTCCACATCCCGCTTGATGGCGTTATAGCAATTAACAAGATCCTCATTTACATCAAAGAGGTAAAACTCCTTGACGCGATCGTACTTTTGCGCGACGTGGAAAAACACCGCCCCACCACCGACGAACGGCTCAACGTATCTTTCTATTTGCCCCGCCTCGATCTCCCTCTTGGGGAGGCGCGCATCAATCTCTCCGATGAGTTGCCCTTTTCCACCGGCCCATTTCAAGAAAGGCCTGGCCTTTGCCACCGTTCTGGCGCTCGCAAGAGTCATAGGAGTTCCCTCGGGTGAACACGTAGGGCCTTCGCGATCCTTTGGAGGTTCTTAAGGCCGAGGTTCTTTTCTCCGCGTTCTATCTGGCCGATATAGGCGCGATGGAGTCCAGCAAGCTTGCCGAGTTGTACCTGGGTCAGGCCTTTTTCTTCTCTGATTTTTCTTATGTTGAACCCGACCTGTTTGTTGATGTCGCCCATTGTCTTTCTCCGATGAACAGCAAGGATATGGTAGGCGGATGCCGGCTACCTATGGGTAGCATTCCTGGATTTTTCATAAGGGGATTGTTAGCCGCAGCCGGGGAGAGTCTACCAGACTACAAGCGGGATATTCGCAATCGCCCTGCTGGTGGGCTCGGCTGATTCAAGGAAAAGAAAAATCAGATCGGCAGTGGGACGCCAGAACACAGAAAAAGGAAGTGTAGCTTGCTTAAACTAAAGCCTGGCAGTGCGACACCATCGATGCCACATCTGCCTGTAGGCTGCTTCGAGCCGACTGGCAAAGCTCTTAGCGTGGCAGAACCCGGACCTGGCCATTCTCGCCCTCATCGATCGGCGAATCTGCGCAAGTGCCGGCAGATTGGCCGCAAGCGCGGTAGCCTTGGCGACATACTCCTTTTGCGTCGAGGCAGCAAAAAAGCCCAGCCCGAGCCGCGTCAATATGCTCAATCCCACCCGCGAAACGTGACACTTGCCGACCAGCGAAACGATCGGAACGCCCATCCACAGCGCCTCGCACGTTGTGGTAGTGCCGTTATACGGGTAGGTATCCAGGGCGATGTCAACGCGCCCGTATGTTTGTAAATGCTCGATCGGGTCCTTCCAGCCGCAAATCTCCACCCTCTCACGAGGCACACCGGCTCTCTCAAACCGCTCCCGATAACGGTCGCGTATCAACGGCTCCTGGCCGCCCCTGAGCTTCAGTAAGAGCCGCGAATTCTCGGTGGCCCGCAGGACATCCGACCACAGCGAGATGACTGTCTGAGTAATCTTGCAGTTGTTGTTGAACGAGCCGAAGGTCACGTAGTCGTTCCGATCGGCCGGCAACGGCCCAACGCAAGGCGCAAAATCGGGCGGCCTGTAACACAGAAAGCCGTCCGGCAGGTACACCAGCTCTTCGGTATAGGCTCGATCCGAGCCCGCCTGGCCGGCCTCCGCAAGCGCGTCAGTCAGGCGATAATCCACCGCCTCGACCCCCGTAGTGTTGGGGTAGCCGAGGTAAGTAACCTGTATGGGAGCCGGCTTGCGCGCGAACACGAGCAAACGGCTGCCGCCTGCGTGGCCGGTCAGGTCCACCAGAATGTCTATCCGGTCCTGTTCGATCAGCTCGGCAGCAGCATCGTCGCTCAGATGGCGAATGTCCCGGAAATGGTCGAACTTCTCCTCCAGACGCGCCGTCACCTCGTCGCGGAACTCAACATTGCCGTAGCCGAACACCTCGACATCCTGCCGATCGTGCCCGTCGAGAAGCGACTCGAAAAAGTACGCCACCGAGTGCCTCCGGAAATCTGCCGAGACGTATCCAACGCGAAGCCTGCGATCGGGGTCCGGGTCGTTCTGGTGGACCGTCCGGGCCAAGCCGGGCGGGGCGTACAGCTGGCCCCACCTTCGGTGCTCCCGGAGGAGCTTGCCAGGGTCCAGCTCCGGCAGGTAGTGGAGGCGGAAAAGGTAATTCGAGCGGGCCTGCCAGTTCTGGGGCATCCTGTCGATCGCTTTTTCCAGCAGAGCCATCCCCTGCTCAATATCACCGGTTTCGATCAGCACCCTTGCCAGGTTCGCCCACAGCTCAGGCCTGTCAGGCTGCGCGTCCACGGCCTTGCGCTGGTACTCCAGCGCCTCGGCCATACGGGCCATACGCTGGCACAGGCAGCCCAACTTGTTATAGGCCACCGCACCGCCGGCCCCCGTATCCAGCAGCCTTCTGTAGTACTCCTCCGCGTCGGCCTCACGGCCGATCTGCGAGAGTATTTCGGCAAGTTCCAAGACGACCGGCTCCAAGGAAGGGTCGCGGCGAAATTGGTCCCAGACTTTATCGAGTACCCCGGCATCAATAAGCTCGGCCGCCTGCCCATATCTCCCACGCCGGACAGCTTGCCTGAGGTCGCCTAAAAGCTGGGGCACACCAGCGGCGTGACCGACCTGCCCGGCAAGTAAGACTTCTTTCGCGCTGCCCCCGGCATCTTGCCCCATCCAAACCTCCCGGCAACAAGGGATACTACGCTCCGGCTGAGCCACGACCGGACGAACCGCTCGGCTAAAACAGCCGGCGGCCGGCTCTTTCAATGTAAGACATCGGCAAAAACAGCTGTTTCTGAGCAGGTTTTCCCGGGCGCAGCCACACTTAAATAAGAATCGCCGCAAGCTATCAACGGTCCTTCGGCAGGTGCCGGCTGACCTTATCAACCCGGCCCTTGTATGTGAACGGCGCTACCGACGACGGACAGCACCCGGTGGCTCTACCCCGCCACAGATCAGCCACCGACCGCCGCCCCGGACTCGGTTTGTCAGGCCAGCCGGATAACCGCTACCGAAACTACCGCAGCAAGCTCAGTGCCATCTGCGGCATCGTGTTGGCCTGTGCCAGCATAGAGATACCAGCCTGT
>CAZWAP010000002.1:4648-120044 GCA_964632005.1 uncultured Pirellulales bacterium
TGTAGCTTTGCCCCAGGTGCCGGGCAGCATTCACGGACATAAGATTGTTCTTGATCGCTAACATGTTTTTCTCCTTAAAAAGGTTCAACCATCCCGTGGTCCTGTCAGCAGTGTCAAACCGCGGGAAATGTCAGTAACACTACCCGCCTGATTACGACAGGCCGAAACGGGCTTCTAATCTGTTATCGCCCTCCAGCCCTTGTTAAGCTCTTCCAGCAGGGCGATCACTTCACGAATCATCTGTGGATCGCACTTTATGCTGGCCTGGGACAGATGTCGGTTCATAAACAGGTAGAGCTGTCGCAGGTTGGCGGCTATTTCACCGCCGGCCTCCATGTCAAGAACGGTGTTGAGCTCATTGATGATGTCCTGCGCCCTGTTTATGTAAAGGCCCTTCGCCTCGTAGTTCTTCGCTTCCAGCTCGCTGATGGCCAGTTTGAGGAACTTGATCGCCCCTTCATAGAGCATAACTATGAGGCGGCCTTTGCTTTCTGTGCTGATGGATGCCTCTTGATATGCTGAGACTCCGTTCATTGTGTTACTCCGATATTAGATCTTGCGACACACGCCTTTGTCACACGGCCTGTTTGGACTATTCTGGTTCACTGCACTGAATGGGGAGATGGCTCTAGCTCTGCACGGTTCAGCCATCTCCCCTTGAATCGCCATCCTGTGCCCTCTATTAATGCTATCCTCCTCGTTACTATCTCAGCAGCGACAGTGCCATCTGCGGCATCGTGTTGGCCTGTGCCAGCATAGAGATACCAGCCTGTGCGAGCACCTGGTTCCTGGTCATCTCGGCCATCTCAGTCGCCACGTCCACGTCCGAAACACGAGATTCCGCAGCCAGCAGGTTCTCAGCCTGAATGTTGAGAACGTTGACCGTGTTCTCCAGGCGGTTCATCTTGTAACCGAACTTGGCGCGGGCAGTGTCCTTCGTGTTGATCGCAGTATCGAGCGATGACAGGGCGCTCTTGGCGTTTGCAGGGGTGTCGATGGACAAACCGGTGATATTCAGACCGCTCGAAGCGCTGGTCATATCGCTGCCGGTGATGTCTATCTTGTCGCTTGTGAGCTCTCCAAAGTGGATCGAGACCGTGTCGGAGTTGTCGAGCATGCTGATGCCATTGAACTTGGTCGCCCCGGCAATGCGGTCGATCTCCTGGCGAAGCTCGTCGAACTCGCTATGCATTATGCTTCGCTGTGCCGAGGAGTACGAGCCGGTAGCGGCCTGCTCGGCCAGCGCCTGCATACGCACCAAGATGTCGTCGATCGTCGCCAGCGCGCCTTCCATAGTCTGGAGCATGCTTATCCCGTCCTGGGCGTTCCGTGCACCCTGCTGAATAACAGCGACGTCCGCCCGCATCAACTCGCGAACGGCAAGGCCGGCTGCGTCGTCCTTGGCACTGTTTATGCGTAGACCGGACGAGAGCCTCTCGACAGACTTGGCCAACGCGTTGTAGCTTTGCCCCAGGTGCCGGGCAGCATTCACGGACATAAGATTGTTCTTGATTGCTAACATCTCTCTTGCTCCTTAAACAATACCTCGCGTGTTCAAGGCCCTTTCAAGCCCTGCCAATTCAACTCGGCGTGCACTCTACCTACACGCACGAAACAAACGCTCCGGTGCTTCTTTTCGATTACATAAGCAAAAACTTAAGGGTTTTCCCACGTGCGAAACGCTGCGATAACCCCTCGACCTGTAATACCGCTGATCAGGATACTGGCAGGCCGGGGCCGAGCCGAAATTGAGCCAAAAATCCCTGCGGTTTTTATCTCCGTCTCAGGCGTGAGCCGCCGCCTACCTCTGTTCTCGAGACTAAATAGTGCTTGTAAGAGGAAGCCCCTGGGCGTATATTTCAGCTTGATGAAGGAAAACCGACAGCACAAGCCCGGCGGAAAAAAGGTCCTGCTTGTATTCAACTGTCACGAGGCGTGGGTCTACCAGATGAAGGTCCTCGGATATGAACTGGACATCGTCGTAGGACTGGGGGGACGGTACACCAGTACGTGGGACTTGCAGATGCGGCCGATACCGCCCAACTCCCGCCTTCTCAGCTTATCGGACGCGATACGCTCAAAGGCGAACTACTACTGCATTATCACACACAACATAACTGATTTGCTTGACATAAAGAGCCGCAAAGAACCCCGCCTCATAGTGATCCACTCAACCCTTGAAGGCCGGGCATTGGAGGAGGACTCAGGGGTTCAGCCAGCCGAGTTGAAGCGGGCGCTCCACCAGTATCTCAGCCTTGTCGGGGGGCACGCCGTCGCCGTATCGGCCCTGAAGGGCAGCTCCTGGGGATTTACTGATGACATCGTCCCGTTCTGCGCAAATCCTGAGGATTATCCACCCTATTCGGGCCACCAGTCCTGTGGCCTGCGGATCTGCAACTTTCTCGAGAGCCGGAAAAGAATCTTATTGTGGGACTTCCACAAAAAGGCCTTTGCGGACCTGCCTGTGCGTATCGTCGGGCACAACCCCCAATTGCCGGGCGTCTCAGCCGCCCGTAACTGGGACCATCTCAAACAGTTGCTGCAATCCCACCGGTTCTACATCCACACAGCCGACCCCCAGCTTGAGGATGGGTACAATATGGCCACCGTGGAGGCAATGGCGGCAGGTATGCCCATTCTGGGCAACAACCACCCCGGCTCACCCGTGGAGCACGGCGTGAGCGGCTTTCTCAGCGACGATCCCCAGGAGTTGAACCGTTTCGCCAGGATGCTCCTCGACGACTGGGAACTGGCGGTGCAAATGGGACGCCAAGCCCGAAAAAAAGCTCTGGAACAGTTCTCGACGACCAAATTCAGGCAAGCGTTCCTCCGGTCAATAGAAACCGCGCGGAAGAAACGGGAAAGCCGGCTGCTGCCGCTCTGACCTCTTCAAACCCTGAGCTTCGGCACACCATTCTTGAGGCCCAGGCAGAGGAAATCGTTGACCCCAGGTAAACCGTCAGGCAAACATATCTATCGATCCGTCGCCCAGAGCACCGTTACCGCACCTGGTAACATCCTTGTACCACGCTGCGCCCGATAATTCAGCCGATTCAGTGGTGCCCGTGTGCGTTTCCGGGTACGACGAACCACCGTGCTGGAGCCAGCCCTCCCGCTGTGGTGCCCATTCACCACCGGTCGCATCTCGCTCGTGTTCGCTGGTAAGCAGCACATCCAGCCGCTTTATCTGGACGCCCAGGTCCTGCAAGTCCCGCACTATTTCAGGCAGGGCCTGGCGGATTTCCGCGGCGGTCTCTGGCTTGCTGACCTCCAGCAGGCCGGTGATTTGGTTGTCCTGCGAGTGGAACCTGGCAAAGACCTTGCCCAGCTCCGGCGGATTCAGACGAATCGTAAACCGCTGGCCCAGGCGGAACATCGAGCCTTTTATTGAGTCTTGTATCTGCTCGCCAACGGCCCTTCCGACGCCGGTGCCGGCAGCATCCGGAGCCTGCCTGGCAGTCTGAACAACTGCCAGTCTCGGCCCTGCCGGCAGGTTGGGCGGGTCGGTGCTGCCCAGCGGAGATGGAGATTCGCCGGCTGAGCCGCCGTCTGAACCTCTTTGCCCCTGCGTTTTTTGTCGACTGCCACCGACTTCAACGTAGGAGGCGTTGAGCTGGCGGAGTAAAGAGTCTCGCAGAACCTCTCTCTCACCAAGGACGCCCTGCTCCCGGCCGCCTTGCTGCGTACTGGCAAGAACCGAGGTCAACCGATCTGGATCGTCCATCGCTTCCAGATTGTCGGCGAAGCCCCTTGGCGCCTCAGAACGGTCCGTACTCTGCCCCAAAGAATCATTCAACAGCGTTTTCTGGCCTGACCCAGATGCGTTTTCTGGTGTGTGCTGCGCTGCTGGGGCGGTCTGGCTGGCCGTGTTAGCAGCCTGCCGCGTCGGTGCAACTACGGTGCCGGGCTTAACACTGGGCCCACCATCCGCCTGTTCGGCCTTGCTGTCTGGCACGCTGGCGATCCTGTTACTACTTGAGGACGCAGTTTTCGCTCCGGCCTGCTCCGCCGAATCCCCTGGGGCGGCGGAAGCATTGCCGCCAAGAAGCCGAACTGTTACAGGCTGAGACAACTTCGTGCCGGAAGCACCCTGGATATGGTCCGCTTTGGACGGTTCGGCTGCCGATTCAATACCACCAACGGGCACCTTCGCAAGGTTCTCTCCGGGGGAGCTTGTCGCGCTTATCTTTGGGATAACCCTTGAGTTTAAAAGCACTTGCGCAGTTTTTTCGCCACCGGTAACTGCAAGCGGCCCTTGGTCTGCCTGCGCCAGGGGGGACGAGCTGGCTCCCTGATGAATCGGCCTGAGCTTTGAGGCATTGCCCTCAGCCGAGGCTGTTTTGTCCGACCCGGGGCCAGCCAGGAGAGCCTGGCTTTCTACAGGAGGCTCCCTTACCGCCGAGTCGGTCGAATCGCGGTGCTCGTCCACGGGCTCATCAGAGTGCATTCGCCGGCTGACGGTGCTGCGAAAATCAGGTCTGCTGCTGTTGGAGGCTGTTTCGGGCGTGCTGCAGCTCATTTTATCGGGCTCAAGCTCCCACGGGCCCTCATCCACAGTTCTGGTGTGTTCGAGCCGACCACCTCCAGGGGCAACGGCGCTCTGAGCCACCGTCTGCCTGGGGCTCGGTACAGCCCCGAGATCAGCGATTACGGTGTTTAGCGGTAGACCCATTTCCATAACGGAATCTAAGAGCAACACCCGTGCCAGGGCTGGCAGCGGAGCGATGAAAAACCGTAACTCTATCTATCACAATATCTTACTATCACCTGACAAATCCGGATACTCCTGCAAGCTGTTCATAGCGCCGGCCACCCCGGAGAAATATTCCTGAACAGAGGCAAGAATTTCCGGTGTGGACAGCCGGCAATACGCACGTCGGCCTCTCAAGAGGCGGCGCAGATGTCAACAAACAGACCTACGTGTATAGATTCCTGACGCCGCCCGGCAAACAAGCGAGTCCGAAAAAGGCCAAAGAACGGGCCTTTTTGGCCCAAATCGGGCTCTGAGGGAGTGAAAACGCCCGATTCAAGCCGATTGGCACAATTATTGCACAGCCGGTGCCTGAGCAGAATTGTCTCTGCAAGAACGGGACGACCAGAGGTGGCCAAGACTACGAACATCGTAGAGTTTTTAGAGGCCGGCATAAGGGCGGAATCCCTCCGGCAGATGGCGATAACCAACAACATCGCCAACCTGCAAACACCCGGCTATCGAAGACTCGACGCCAAGTTTGAACTGGCGTTGGCAAAGGCCCTTGACTCAAGTGGGGCCGCAGACCTCGAGCAGGTGAAACCCGAGCTTTACCGGCCAAGGCAGACACCGGTGAAATCCAACGGTAACGATGTCAACCTCGAGGCGGAAATCGGTGAAATGGTCAAGAATGCCCTTCGCTACAAGACGTACGTCAGGCTGTTGAACAAGAAGTATCAACAAATGGAGGCCGCGATAAACGTCCGGTAATCACGTACGGCGGACCGTCAACCGCCGTATTGTCCGCCGTGAAGCTGGAAAAGTGGACAACGGGAGAGCAAGCAAATGGAAGTGACGAACGGCTTTGGCCCGATAGACATTGCGATATCGGGAATGCGGGCCCAGGATAAGAATCTAAGCATAATTTCATCCAACGTTGCAAATGCACAATCAACGGACAACGGCAAAGGAGAACCCTACCGCCGACTGGAGGCGGTTTTCAAGGCCGCGGGCGACGGCCTTGGGGGCGTGAGGTTGGACGAGGTAGTCGAAGACAAGGGCGATCTGCCCAAGATCCTCCGGCCCGGCCATCCGGACGCCGACGAACAGGGATACGTGACGATGCCCAACGTTGATCTGCCCGTCGAGATGATTAATCTGACCCTGGCCGCCAGGGCGTACCAGGCCAACGTCGCGGTACTGAAGCGTTACCAGAGGATGGTTGAAACAACACTCGAGCTACTACGGTAGTGGAGGATTACAACGATGGTCAATCTGGATCCCAATATCGGCTCAACTCCACTGAAAATCAATCCCGAGTCCTTCAGTGCGTCAAAAACGACCGCTGACGAATCGGGCAAGAGCGGCTTCGAGACGGCTGTCAAGACCATAAGCGGGTATATCTCCAAGGTTGACGACCTGCAGGCGGCATCCGACACGTCCATAAAGGATTTGCTGGCAGGCAAGAATTCGGAGATCACGTCAGTCGTCTCAGCTATGGCCAAGGCGGATATAAGCTTCAAGCTGCTGGTCGGTGTCCGCAATAAGCTGATCGAGGCCTACAAGCAAACTATGAACATGCCCCTTTAATTGGCTGATAATGTTCGAATTCGGCCTGGCTAATTCCGCATCGACAGTGTAGTCCGAGAAAAGGGTCGATGAACCTTTTGCAGAAAATTCAAGCAGTCTGGCAAAACGTCAACACCGTTCAGCGGGCCCTGCTGGTGGCGGTGGTTTTGACGGTGGGTATCGTCGGGGCGCTGCTCGTTTACTGGGCCCGCAGGCCCGATATGCGCCTGCTTTATAACGAGCTTTCACCCGAAGAGGCTGCCCGGATCACAGAGAAAATCAGCGAAAAGGGCATCCCCTATGAGCTCCGCAGCGGGGGAACGACCATCTATGTTCCGAAGGAGCATGTCTATCAGCTTCGCCTGGACATGGCCAGGGAGGGACTGCCGATGGGCGACCAGGGAGGGTACAAGATATTCGACAACGAAAAGATCGGCATCAGCCCCTTCGCCCAGGAGGTTCATTACAAGCGGGCGCTCCAGGAGGAGCTGGCCAAAAGCATCGAGATGATAGAAGGAGTTGTGCACGCCCGGGTCCACATTGTGAACGCCGAGCAGAAGCTGTTTGTATCGGGAGACGAACAGACGAGCGCATCGGTTGTGCTGAGGTTGCGTCCCGGTTTTACGCTTAGCGCTCTGAACGTAGCAGCGATTACGAATCTGGTGGCTGGCAGCGTGGAGGGCCTCAAGCCGGAGGCCGTCACGGTGATAGACAGCCAGGGACGGCTCTTATCGAGCGAGTCAGACGGGGCTCTGGCCCACGGGGCCGGCACGGTCCAGGCATATAAGGAAAGGGTCGAGCAAAATCTTGAAGAAAAGCTCGAGGAGATGCTCACGGCGGTTCTCGGTCCGGGACGGGCGGCGGTAAATGTCTGGGCGACGATCGATATGAACAGCGTCAGCACTGTTACCGAAACCTACGAGCCCAAGGGAGTCGTGAGCAAAGAAGAGATTCAAAGCGGCTCCGAGATTGCACCTGCAGGCGGATCGGCAGCGGGTGGATCCGGCTCGACGACAACCAAGAAAGACGAGACAATCACCACCGAATATGAGATCGGCAAGACCGTAAAGCAGGAAACAAAACTGCCCGGCAACATAACATCCCTGAAGGTGGCGGCTCTGGTGGATCTGTCACTGCCCGAAGATGCAAACCAAACGAGTTCCGGCGCAGGGGGCAAGATAATGCAGATCACGGACGTGCAGGAGATCATCAAGAACGCTCTCGGCCTCGAAGATACCTCAAACATCAAAGTGGTCGATGCAAAGTTCAATCGTCCGTTTGAAGCGTTGGTGGAGCCTGAACCATCCAGCTGGCCGCGCTACCTGGCGATAGTCCGGCAGGCATCGTTAGGTATTATGGCGATCTGCGCGTTGCTGGTCCTTAAGATATTCAAAGGAGCGAAAAACAAAGCGGGTCAAGCAGTTGCGCAGGGCCAAATAGCACAGGGCCCGGAGGCAGCTGGCCTGCTTAACGCAGGGGCCGAAGCCGAGGCCCTGGTCCTGAAAAGGCAGATAGCAGGTGCCCTGCGGAGTAACCCGGAACAGGTAAAGCAACTATTTGCAAGCTGGGTCGAGGAAAAGGGGAGATGAGCAGGTGAGACCGACAGGCAAGCAAAAGGCCGCGATGTTATTGATGAGCCTTGATCCGATGACGGCTTCCGAGTTGTTAAAGGGGGTGGATCCGGCGGCGGTACAGGAATTGGCGGTGGAGCTGGCGTACCTGGAAGCCGCCGGCCAGCGCGACACCTGGCAGCGCACCGAGGTTATCAAGCAATTCTGCAGCTCGCTTCAGAATGCTAGCGAATTTCAATTCAATCGTTTCCTCGGCGAGATGCTCAGGAACGCCCTGGGCAATGAAAGAGCCGAACAGATCCAGACCCAGATACAAGATCTGCTGCAGAAGCGTGACCCGTTCATGCCGATCCGCTCGGCCGATGCCCAGAGCATAGCCGCCGTGCTGGAGCACGAGCATCCACAGGCCTCTGCCGTGGTGCTCTCCGAACTGCCGCCCAAGAAGAGCTCTGAGGTGCTCGGCCTTCTGAGCGAGAGCATCCGCCTGGCTGTTGTCAGAAGGATAACGACGTGCGATACGGTGACACCGGAAGCAAAAAGGCGGATCGCCGAAACAGTTTCCAGGCGACTTGAAAGCCTCACATCCACACCCGGCACCGCGGCGCAGGCCCAACCCGAGCAGACTCTCAGGAAGGTTGCCGTGATATTAAGAAACCTGGGCACCGAACTGAGGGAAGGCCTACTTGATGCTATAAAGCAGTCGGACGACCAAGCCGCCGCCAAGATCACCGAGCTGATGATAATCTGGGAGGACATACCGCAAATTGCGGATAGACCCTTGCAGGAGGCCCTCAGAGGGCTCGACGCCAAGGACTTGGCTCTGGCGTTAACCGAAGCGGACGAGGCAATTGTCCGGAAGATAAGGTCCAACATTTCCGAGCGAGCTGCTGCAACCCTGGATGAAGAGGCCTCGCTGATGTCGGCACCCAAGCAAGAGGAGATCAACGAGGCCAGAGGTAAGATCGTGGCGGTGCTGCGCGAAATGGACGAGAAAGGCGATTTGAGCTTTTTGGAAGAGTAGGATAATGTCGGCTACTCTAACGGTAAAACTTCCAAGGGCAATAAGCTCAGCGACGGTCGTGAGCGAGCGAAGCGGAGGCTCCGGCACAGCCGGCCGACAGACTGCAAAGGCGAGCGAGACTCACACGCTGGAGGCGGAGCTGAAATCGCAGGTGGCCGCCTTTGCCAGGTTGAATCAGGCCCTATGCCAAGCGGCTGAGAAATTCAATACGTTTTGCAGAGGCGCTATCGCCGCACACAAGGGAGAAATCGCCAGGCTATCGGTGGAAATTGCCCGGAAGGTGCTGGCACAAAAACTGGAGGATAGAGACTACAAGATTGAAGCGATTATCAAGGAGGTCCTCGAGAGCGCACCGTCACAACAAGACGTAGTGGTGCATTTGAATGCTGAGGACTTCGCCCGTTATCAAGAGCTCCAGGCCAGCGGATCAGGGGCGGTACCAGCTGGCGTCAAAGTTGTTCCTGACCCCAACATCGGGCCGGCCGAATGCTTGCTTGAGAGTCCCAAAGGTGCCGTCGAATCCTTTATCGAGCAGCGGCTCGAGCGGGTCGCTCAAGCCCTCAGGAAGGCGACATAGAATATGACCGATATCGGAACAAACACGTCACAAGCCATTCAGGATTATCAGGGTGTTCCTGGTGAGGACCTGGTGGATTTCGACAAGTTTCACGCGGCTCTCAGGGGGGTCAAGCTGCTTAACTGCCGCGGTTCGGTGGTCAAAGTGGCGGGCATGCGCATCGAGTCGAACGGGCCAGCCGTGGGCCTGGGTGAGCTGTGTGGGATCCACATTCGCGACGGTCGGCGCGTCCTGGCCGAGGTGGTCGGCTTCCACAACGACCACCTGATCCTGCTGCCGCTGGAGCACATCGAAGGCATATCGCCGGGCGACCCGGTGACGACCCGCACCACTCCGCGATACGTAAGAGTCGGCGACGACGTACTGGGCAGAGTACTCAACGGACTGGGAGAACCGATCGACGGCAAGGGTCCGCTGGCCGGGACGGAAAACAGGGCCCTCGATGCCGCCAGCCCGCCGCCGTTGAGCAGAGAGAAAATCACCGAACCTCTGGCGCTGGGCATCAGGTCGATGGATGGGCTTCTGACCTGCGGCAAGGGGCAAAGGCTCGGCATCTTCGCCGGCAGCGGGGTCGGCAAGAGCGTATTGCTCGGAGACATCGCGAATTCAAGCGATGCCTCGGTGAACGTGGTGGCGCTTATCGGCGAACGAGGCCGCGAAGTCCGCGAATTCCTGGAAAGAGACCTCGGCCCCGAGGGATTGGAGCGGAGCGTCGTCGTCGTGGCTTCATCGGATTCACCGCCGATTCAACGGGTAAAAGCGGCATTCGTGGCCGTTACGATCGCCGAATACTTCAGAGACAGCGGCAGGGAAGTACTGTTTATGATGGATTCCCTGACCCGCTTTGCCCAGGCCCAGCGTGAAATAGGGCTGGCTGCCGGCGAACCGCCTGCCGCCAAGGGTTACTGCCCCAGCGTATTCTCGCTGATGCCGCGGCTCATCGAGCGGCTGGGCCGCGCCGAGAGCGGCAGCATAACGGGGATTCTGACGGTACTGGTTGAGAACGACGACCTAACGGACCCGGTAGCCGACAGCGCTCGAAGCCTGCTGGACGGGCACGTCGTGCTCTCGAGGAAGCTGGCCGACCGCGGGCACTACCCCGCAGTGGACATTCTGGCCAGCGTGAGCAGATTGATGCCTGCAGTAACCACCGATGAGCACAAACGCGCTGCCCAAAAGCTCAAGGAGATATACGCGATTTACAACGACGCCGAGGACCTCATAAACATCGGGGCATTTTCGCCCGGCAGCAATCGGAGGATCGACGGGGCAATAGCCCTGATCGATAGAATAAACGATTTTCTCATCCAGCCCATCCGTCAAAGGACCTCCTATGAAAAGACCATCGAGCAGATGATAGATATCACAAGGTCGTGGGAAGAGTTGCTGAACGTTGGTGGAAAGGAACCCCGGAAGTAGGAGCCAAATGAAGCAATTCGTGTGGCGGCTACAGCGCGTGCTCGATGTGAGAAAGGTTGAAGAACAGGTAAAAAAGACCGAGCTTCTCAAACTGACCGAGGAGCTTACGCAGAAACGAAGCGAACTGCTCGCACAAAAAAGGGTACTCCAGGAGATTATTAAAGAGCTGAACGATAAAGAGCCTCGAGAGCGCCTGCGGGAACAAGAACTTTTCCTGAAACATTCGGCGCAGATAAACAGACACATCAAGGAGCTCGAAGAACTCGTCGCCAACCTTGCGTCGCAGCAGAGCAAGAAGATAGCCGAACTGGTGAAACTACGGCGATTCAGAGAAGGGTTGGAGAAGTTGCGGGAACGAGCAAAAGCGAACTTCATAAAACAACAGGAGAGACTTGAACAAAAAGAACTGGACGAGATGGCAGCTGTCGGCTTCGCCAGGAGGACCGAGACGATCCCTCATTAGACTCGATGGCGGCCTCTGGCCGGATGCGGCGTTGACCCTACCGAAGGCGCCTATCGCATCCAGGTAGGCCCCGGCAGCCAGAGACTAAGGAAAACCAATGAAAAAGAAGCTGATAATAGTGATAGCGGCAGGCCTGATAAGCTTTGGCGGTACGTTCGTGGCGGCGTGGCTCACGAGCAAGACCCCGGCGACCACCACGGCGGCCCAACCCCGGCAAGCCCAGCCAAAGCCTGAGCAAACACAGAGCACGGCACTTGCAACAATCGCCGCTGCCATACCAGAGGAAGAGGCCCGAAGGGCGATGACGGAAAAGCAACTCAAGAGCCTCGTCTACGAGGTTCGGGAGAAAATACAGGAATACGAAAACAAGCTCAAGGACCTGAACCAACGAGAAGAAAGATTGCAGCTGGCTCACAGCGAGCTCAAGAAAGACATCGAGCAGCTCAACGACCTTCGAATCGAGCTGGCCTCTACCGTCGCGGCCCTCAAAGCCGAACGAGACAAGCTTGAAAAAAGCAGGATCGAGATCGCCAGGACCGAGCGAAGTAATTTGATGTCGATAGCGGCGACGTACGACAAGATGGACCCGGCCAGCGCGGGCAAGATCCTCACGAGTATGAGTAAAACCCAGGGCACAAGTCCCACAGACGCCGTGAAGATTCTCCGCTATATGACCGAGAGAACCAGGGCGAACGTCCTGGCGGAGTTAGCGACCAACGAACCGGCATTTGCGGCGTATCTCTGCGAGAAGCTCAAGCGAACAGTTGAACAGAAATAGCGCTATGGACGTTGCAACGATAGTAGGTGTTTTCCTTGGTTTCGTAGTGGTCGTCGGGGCAATCGTCACCGGCGGCGGCTGGCAGATGTTTATACATATCCCTTCGATGGCTATAACCATCGGCGGAATGCTCTGTGCGACGCTAATACATTTCTCTCTTCCGCAGTTCGTCGGGATATTTTCCATAGTCAAGAAGACGATCATTGCGAAAGTCCCATCACAGGCCGAGCTGATCCAGAAAATGGTCAACTACGCAACCATTAACAGGCGTGATGGGGCAATAGCCCTGGAGCAGGAGATCGGCAAGCTGGATGAGCCCTTCTTCGTGAAAGGCCTGCAGATGGTGGTTGACGGGCAGAGCCCGGAGAGCATTCGGGAACTGCTGGATCTCGAGATCCAGTACCTCCAGGAACGGCACTCGACAGGCAAGAAGATCCTGGAGTTTATGGGTGCTGCGGCGCCGGCGTTTGGGATGATCGGGACGCTCATCGGACTGGTACAGATGCTGCGGAGCCTGGAGTCGCCGGAGCAGATCGGCTCAGGTATGGCGGTGGCGTTGTTGACCACCTTTTACGGCGCGTTGGCTGCCAATCTGGTTTTCATCCCGCTGGCCGGCAAACTTGGAATATACTCCAAGGCCGAAACGACCGCAATGGAGATGATCACCGAAGGCGTCTGCGCAATCGCGCAGGGGGAGAATCCGACCGCGGTCCGGGAGAGAATGCAGGCGTTCGTCTCTCAGAGCAGACGAGAAGAAATCAAGGCTACCGTATAATGGCACGGCGACAAAACAGGCCCGAACCACAGCACGCCAGCGGAGCACCCGAATGGATGGTAACGTTCAGCGACTGTATGACCCTTTTGCTGACCTTTTTCGTGCTTCTGCTGAGCTTTTCATCTTTCGACGACCTGATCTACTGGAGGCTCAAGATAATCTATTCGGAGGCCCTACCAGCGATCACGCCGGTAACACGCAGCAATAGGGACTCTGTCCGACAAGAGACCCAGATCGAGACGATACAGGAGCTCGCTCGCGGCAGCGAAAAGCCCACGCTGGAGCGCGGAGAAACCGAGGGGCTTCTGAAAGAAAAACATTCCACCGACGCAGAGGGTGGCAAGGTCGTTCTGATCCCATCAAGGAAGGTTTTCTGGGCCAAGGGCAAAGCCATTTCCTCGGACGGGCGGAGCTTCCTGTCCCTTCTGGCGAGGTTTATCGCAAATACGCGCAACCGGATAGTTATCAGCGAGCACGGTCCACCAACAGAACCGGACAACCCCAACTACGGTCTGCCAAGGGCCTGGGCGGTGACACAGTTTCTGACCAAGACATACGGATTGCCGCAATCACGATTCAGCATTTCAGCGACTACCACGCTACCCCGGGACAACGTCGGAAGCGGTGGTTCGACCGTCTCAAGCATCGAACGGGGACGCACACTCGAAATAGTCTTTCTGGACCGGAGTATTCACAATTGAGACGGAAGCGTCAAACACCGGAATTACTTCCGCCGAAAGTGCCTGGCTATATCGTGACCTTCTCAGATATGGTGACGCTGCTGCTGACTTTTTTCGTGATGCTCCTGACGCTCGCCAATGAACAGGACCCCGCGCTATTTAACAAAGGCAGAGACAGCTTCATCAGGTCCATGGCCTACGTAGGGCTCGGAATGTTTTTCGGCAGGCAGAACACGGCCACCCTTGGCAACGCCAAAACCAGGCATCCCATTAGCCAAATGGAAGAAACGAACAGCGGAAGAACCATCGACGCTAAGAGGGAGATGACGCGGCGAGTTCTCCAGCAGATCACGAGCCAAGCGAAAGTCATACCGTCGGATTTCGTGGCGAGCAAGGCGAGGTTCTGGCTGACGAGTGTCCGCTTTGCACCGGGCGAAGCCGAGCTTGACGAGGAAGACAAGAGGGCCCTTCGGAGAATGTATCGGACCTTGTCTGACGTGGGGAACCTCGAAAATACCAGGCTCTACGTACTCGGCCTGGCCGCCGAGGCGGCGACGCCAGCCAAGCAGTTCCAGCTATCGGCCCGGCGGGCCGAAGTCGTTGCCCAGTTCCTTAATACGACCTTCGGGGCCGATCTGGCCCAGCCGGTCTGCTCGTGGGGTGCAGGCGACGGCGGCGATTGGGTGGGCAGCGGCAGCATGATATCAGATAAATCCCAGATTGTGATCGGTTTGCTGAAGCAACAGCCGTCGGGCCCTCTGGCCCGGTAGTTGGTGCGCGTACTGGTGCAACTCTATGCGCTTGTAAAGTTTTTCGACACCTTCCTTGTACTGGCGGGGCTCAATTTCGCCGCAAGAACGGCCATACAGCCGGTTTCGAGCAGGCTCCAGCCGTCCCGGTATGCCGTTTGCAACTCATACACTACGGTAACCAGCATTGGCCGGTATGCTCGCGAATATGCCTGTACGCAACAACCAACTCGTTTTGTTTTTGGCGGCGCTGCTCCCGGCAACAGCGCTGGCTGTGGCGCCGCGCCAGGTCGTTGACAGCCCGCGGACGGTTCGGCCCGGCCGCATTAGCCCGAACCAGCATCCCGGTGATCCCCTCAGCCCGCGCAGCCCCTCCTCAGGCAGGTTTCTGCAGAACCACTCAACAGGCCCGGCGCAAGCAGCTGGCGAACCAAACTCGCCAGAGAGCGCGTCCGGCCGGTTCGGCACCAGTGAGCTGTTTATGAAGATGATGCTCTCGGTGCTGCTGGTTGTCGGCCTGGGCTCAGCGGCAATCTACACCTCAAGGAAACTGATGGGCAAGATCAGCAAGCTGCCCGGCAAGAGGATCAAGATCGTGGAAACCGCCCATCTGGGGCCGCGAAAAGCGGTGCACTTGCTCAGGATCGGGAATCGTTGGCTGCTGATAGGCAGCACAAACGAGAACATCACCAGACTTGCGGAGCTAAGGCCTGAGGTGGCAATGCAGGACGGGGGCTTTGGTGAGGGGGTCGGCCAGGTGCCGGATAGCAAGACGGAGCCGCCGGGCAGCTTCGAGAGACGACCAGGGCGCGCCGAGGCTACTATGGACGTATCAAGTGCGCTTGCCGAAGACAGGTGAGGACCAGAAAATGACGGGGAAATTCGCGAAGATGCTGATATTCATTCTTGTGGTTTTATCAGCCAGCTTGCCCTGTCCAGGCGCAGCAACCGCTCCGATTCACCCTGTAACGCCGCCTCTGTCGCAAGACCCATCCGCCGAGGTTCCCCGGCAGCAATCCATCCCGAGCATCACCGACCTGATTACGATTGTGGACAAGGCCACGACCGGTGAGACCAAGGGGAAAGACTGGTCGACGCCTGTGAAGCTGGTGATCATATTCGGCGGCCTTGCCATTCTTCCGAGTTTGCTGGTGATGATGACGTCGTTTACCCGTATTGTGATAGTTCTCTCGTTTGTTCGCCGGGCGCTGACCACCCAAACGATACCGCCGACAATCGCAATTGTGGGCCTGGGGTTGTTCCTGACCTTCTACACGATGGCTCCGACATTCGCCAAGATGAACTCCGTGAGCATTCAACCGTATCTGGCCGACGAGATCGACTTCAAAACAGCCGGAGTCAGAGCCAGCGGCTGCATCAAAGAATTTATGCTCAGGCAGAGTCGCCGGGCAGACCTGGCGCTCTTCGTTCAGATGGCGAGGATCCAGCCCCCCAGCAATCCAATGGACCTCGGGTTGCACATAGTCGTGCCGGCGTTTGTCATAAGCGAATTCCGCACCGCCTTTGAAATAGGCTGCCTGCTGTTTATACCTTTCCTGCTCATAGATATGGTCATCGCCAGCGTCCTTTTAAGCGCGGGGATGATGCTGCTTCCACCTGTAATGATCTCTCTGCCCTTCAAGCTGATACTCTTTATCCTCGTTGACGGCTGGGGGCTGCTGGCTAAAAGCCTGAGCCTGGGCTTTCGATGAGCTGCCATCGAATCCCGGGGCGAGCGTTCGGAAGAATGGTCTTGGTTGACGGATACGTCATATGACAAGCAGCTTCGTACTCTACCTCGGAAAACACACGCTCGAGACGGCTCTGCTCTTGACGGCGCCGATCCTGCTGACCTGTATGATCGTGGGCGTAGTGGTGACGCTATTCCAGGCGATTACGTCGATCCGTGATATGACCCTGACCATAGTTCCAAAGCTCCTTGCGGTCGGCGTGGTCATATTGATATTCGGGGGATGGATGCTGCAGGTGACGCTGCGGTTTTTCAGCGAGATTTTCGCTCATATTCAGAACATCGGGCACTGACGGATGGACGTGATGATCGGGAAGCTGTTGACCTTTGCGATGGTCCTGACGAGGATCTCGGCGTTTTTCCTGGTGCTGCCCGTTTTCGGCTGGAAGAGCATCCCGGTTCGCATCAAGGTTGCGGCGGTGGTTCTTATCGCCGTTTTTTTTTCGTGGACGGCCCCGTTTTCGGCCGACCTAAAGCTCGTAGGAAATAATCTCATATTGCACGCAATGCTGCTGTTGAGCAACGAAGCAATATACGGGCTATCAATGGGCGTCATTGCCGTACTAGTTTTTGCCGCGGTAAAGTTCTGCGGACGCATCGCGGAGCGCCAAATGGGCCTGGCAATGGCCCAGATCTTGGACCCATTAACGGGCGAGATGGGCCAGCCGCTGGCAATGCTGATGGAGATGGTATTCATAATCCTATTTCTCGGCTCCAACGGGCACCACATATTCCTGCTGACAATCAGCCGCAGCTACCAGGCCTTTCCCGCTGGAAGTATCCCGACGATCCCGATTATGGCCAGCGGCATAGTCAGTGCTGGTTCGATCCTGTTGATGGCGGGTTTGAGACTGGCGGCCCCGATGCTGGCGGCCTTTCTGCTTTTGATGGTGGTTCTGGGGGTGGTGGCCCGCATTTCCCCGGAGACCAACATCCTTTTCATCAGCCTGCCTTTGCGAGTAGGGCTGGGCCTGATTCTGGCAGCAACCTTCATCCCATTTGTTAACGGATTCGTGGCTGAATTCGCCGACTGGATGGCAAAACTGCTGCCTCTGTAGAAATCCACCATCTGAATCGAGAACGCAAAGGGACGCGGATGCCTCGGCTGTAACGCTTTCCAACGACACAGAGAATGGCGGAAAAACCAGCCACAGAAAGAACCGAGCAGCCCACGCCAAGGAGGCTTGCCAAGGCCAGGAAGCAAGGGCAGGTACCACAAAGCCAGGAACTGATGTCGTTCGTGTCCATCGCTGTCCTGGTAGTGGTAGTGGGCCTGATGGCATCGGCCCTTGCGCGGTGGTGCACGGAGCAATTACAGCAGGGAATAACGTCGGATGTCTCCGTTTTCCAGGACAGCGAGACGTTTGTAAAGTTCATAGACGGGAAAGTTACCGATTTTCTGGTCATAATTTTTCCAATTTGCGCCGCTCTTTGCGTCGGGGCACTGGCGGGAGCCATAGTGGTGGGAGGGTTCAGCTACTCACCGGGGGCAGTTCGACTGAATTTCGGGGCCATAAACCCGGCGGGCGGCCTCGAACGACTCGTGAACGCTCGCTCGATGGTTCGCCTGTTAGCCTCGGTGCTCAAGCTGCTTTTCGTCTTCTTGATAGCGTGGTATTACCTGCGGAATAAACTCGATGCCCTGGCGGCGCTGCGGTGGACCTGGTCGTTCGGGTTGATTGTGGCCATAGGCAAGCTGATACTGGGCCTGATGATCCGCATCTGCGTTGGGTTGCTCGTCCTCGGAGCAGCGGATACGGTCTTTCAGAAGTGGAAGTACATCCAGGAGCTAAAAATGACCAAGCAGCAGGTCAAAGAGGAACGCAGGCAAACCGAGGGCGCGCCGGAAGTGAAGGGGCGGATCCGGCGAATCCAGTTTGAAATGGCGATGAAGCGGATGCTGCAGGAGGTGCCCAGGGCGAGCGTGGTGCTGACGAACCCGACCCATTTGGCAGTGGCGCTTCGTTACGACCCCAAGACAACCGAGGCCCCGGTCCTCGTTGCGAAGGGAGCGGACCATATGGCCGAGAAGATCAGGGAAATTGCCCGGGCCTACGGGGTACCGATCGTCAGAAAACCCGAACTGGCCCGAACAATATACTCGACCGTCAAGCTTGACCATCCCATACCCGAGGCGCTTTACGTAGCCGTTGCGGAAGTTCTGGCGATGATCTACCGCCTAAGGCACAGCAGGAAATAGGAAGCGAAGCATCATCAGCCAGGCCGGACACCGCTGCGGGGCTTCAACGGCCTATCCGCCGAGCGACATACCGGCTGCGGCCATCTGTCTCTGGAGCAGGGAGAGCGTCTTTTCGAGCTGGGCGAAGCGGCGTACAAGCCGGGCCTCTCTTTGCGTCAGTCGATATTCCTCCTGCTCGATCTTCTCGTTCAGTTGGTCGATTTGATCCTCGATGTGCTCCTGGTCGATGATAAGCGAGCCGGTCGTCGCCTTGAGCATTCGGTCGATGGTATCTTCTATCTTACCGGTGAAGCCCTGTTTGACGCGCACGGTGGCCGTATAGGTGCCGTCCGTGCTCAAATCCACGCTCAACTGAAGGGCGTTCTCGGGATACACCGGGTCGCCGTTTGAATCGAAGCTGCTGTCACCGGTGATTATGTTGCCGTTGACAGTCGCATCGCGGTATGTCGATTCGCTCGAGAGCTTGATTTGCGCGTCGGTTATGGCCCCGCCGGTGATGGTAACCCGAACGTCGTACTCGCCAGCCGTGGTGTAGTCACTGTGAGCGCCGTAGAACTCAATTACGTCGCTGGTGCTGCTGCCGCTCTTGTCGGCGCCGATCAGGGCCAGGACTCCAAGATAGTCTTCGGCGATGGCCTCATCGAACCTGTTGGCGTCCAGGCTCAGTACCCCATCCCTGTCGACCTCCAGGCCGATATGTACGGGTGTCAGAAACGTGTCGAGATCCTCGATAAAACCAGCGGTCTGCTCAATGAGCGGCTCACGGAACTTGTACCGGATCGTCGAGACGACATAATCCCCCATTAGCACGCCGGCGGTCTTGGTGATTTCGTTGTAGCCGGTCTTTTCCTTGATAAACTCCACCGCCGCATTGTAAGCGGTGATCATCGAGTCCAGCTTGTCCTTGACCGACTGGATATCCCTGGTCAACGTAAGCTCCTCACCAGCCGAGTCCGTGGCATCGTGGAGGTGCAAAGTCACGCCGTAAATGACGTCATCCACGGTGTTTGAGCTTCTGCTGATATAGGAGGGCACACCCTTGGTGGTCTCGGTCATCGTAACACTCACGGCGGGCGGGCTGAGATCACTATCGTCGATGGTGATCATACTGACGTCGCCGAGGGTGTCATTGAAAGTAAACGTGACGTCACCGTCGCTGAGGCCAGCCGCTCCGCCGGCGACGGTTATGTCGCCGCTATTGACGGTCGAGAGGGCTTCAAGGGCAGCCCGTATCTCGTCGGGGCTGGCGTCGTAGGCGATCGCCGCGGTAGTCTGTCCTTCGTAAGTCAGGGTGTAGGTACCGCTGTCAGGCGACGGACTCGGCGAGGCCGTTTGCACCTCTGGGACCGCCGAGCTGGAGGAGGGGTAGCCGTCCACCCTTATCAACGAATCTTTCGCTGCCTGCGTCTGAGTGAAGTCGGACGCCGTAAAACCGCTCAGATTGGCCGTGGTACTACCACCCTCAGCAGTTACCGACATATCAAGCCCGGTCAGCGTCGTGCTTCCCGAGCCCTGGTCGTAGGTCAAAGTGATGGACAGGCCGCTTGTCCCGGCTGCCTTGTCAGTCAGAACGATTTTGCCGTTCTCAAGGGTCGCCCTGGCGACCCCGTCGAATGCATCGTTGATCTCGTCGATCAGGTGGCTCAACTTCGTGTTGCTGTTAACGCTCAAGTTAACCTGTGCTATGGTGTTGCCGTTGTGGTCGGTTCCGGTTATCTGGATTTGTTCGTCGCCGGCGAAATCGGTCTCGCCGTTCCAACTAAACTGGTCGAGCTCTGTTATCTTCGTGGTCAGCGTGGCATTATCGCTGGCCTGGGTAAAAGCCGAGTCTGACTTCCAGACCTCGGTGCTGCTGGGATTTATCGATATCCTGTAATCCGAGCCGGCCTCGTTTCCGTTGAGCACGAGATGATAGGCGTCATTGTAATACAGCAGGCCGGCCGTAACGCCCGGGTTGTTCGCGTCATTGTTAATAAGGCCGACGAGATCCTGCAGGGTGGTAGTAGAGGTCGTCGTGATGACTGTTTCCTTATTATTGTAAGAGTAGATGAAGGTTCCGGCCCCGACATAATCCTCTGCGTACTCCTTGCCGGCTGTATGGACCCACCGCTCGGCGGTGGCCAACTGGTTGATCACGACGGTGTGATTACCCTCGAAGGCCTCGTTGGTCGCCTCGGCGGTGAGGTAGTCGGTATCGCTGGAACTGACGGCGTAGGCGCGCAACAGCTGGTCGTTGGAAAGTGCGCGAACGGCGTTCCTAAGGTTGCGCAGCTTGCTTTCCAGGGTACTGAGGGCCTCCTGTTTCTCTTCCCAGAGACTTTTCCGCTCCTCGTAGATATTAAGCGTACGGCGCTCGACGGCCATCAGTTGTTCGACGAGCTTTGCGGTATCTATTCCCGTATTCAACCCTGGAAGTCGTATCGTCGCCATCTCGTCGGCCTTTCTCTAAAGCTCCGTGCATTCAAAGCTCAGTGTATGAGCTGCCATCTTCAAAACGATATTCCTTAAACGTATTATCGATTCGCGCCGGATAAACTTAACCATTTATCGGGAACTAACTTGCGCCGCTTCCATCCGGGTCGGAGCGGCACGCGTACGCCGGGAATCTCTGCGTCGGCCGAGCTGCCGGCCCGATCAACTTCAAAAGAGCTTTTGCCTGTAATAGTCGCCGTATGCCCTGAAATGCCGCCCGCAGTTGCCCGATGCACCCTCTGCATGCCGATAAAAGGTACGCATCAGGTACTCGTAGTATCGGCGGCGCCTGGTATGCTCATCTTTGATGCCGGCGATCTGAGGACACAATACGCCGGGTGGATAGGCCGAGACCATATCGTTGAGCGCAGAGGCCATTATGCGATTGCGCACTTCGAAATTCTGGGAGCTGCTGCCCGGACGCCTCCTGTAAAAGTAGGTCGGGTTGTCCTCGACCCGCAGGAAGGTTATCTTCAACGCGTTCTTACAAAGAAATACAAAATCCTCAACGGAATCCACGTCGTCGTATCCACCGATCCTGCGATACATAGCCCTGCTCTTGAGGCTGCCAGCATTGGGGATCGGGCCGTATGCTTTACCAAAGAGGAATGCCGGCAGCGTCGTGGGGTCGGAAAAATCGGGATAACTCCACCGCTGAGCGGTGCAATTGCCGGCTGCGTCCACCAGGGTGAGACTACCTGGATAGAAATAGTCAATCTGCGGGTGCTCTACCGCGTACGCGACCATCTTCTCGAGATACTCCGGCTCTATGAAGTCGTCGGAATCAACGCAAAGCAAGTACTCGCCCCTGGCCTCGGCGATAACCCTGTTTCTGGCCGAAGCACAGTTTCTGTGCGGAGTACGTATGTAACGAATCCTCGGGTCGGAGTAGGAGGTAATTATCTCGGCGGTCCCGTCGGTGCTGCCGTCATCGACTAACACCAGTTCGAAGTTCTTGTACGTCTGTGCCAACACAGAGTCAATCGCCTGTTTTATGAAGCTTTCGGAGTTGTAGGCAACCATCTCGACGGTAACAAGAGGTAGGCTTCTCGAAACCCTGTGCCTTCGGATAAGCTCAAAAAGCTTGTCGAATTGAACATCCACATTGGCCGCGAGCCAGATGACTGCATCTTCAGTGCTCCACCGGTCCGCAGCCGAAGGCCAGTTCACGCCGTCCAGCATCCGGTTTTCGTAAAGCTTTGAGAGTATGACAAGGTACTGCTCGAGGTCTTCGTGTTTCAGGCGGGCCTCTTCAAGCGCCCGACGGAACAGCGTCGCGAAGCTGCAACCGGTGCGCCTGGCCTGGGCATGGCACCTGCGCTTAAGCGCATTTATCCTCGCCTTGACCCTGGACATTATAGCGATATTTACTTTCTCGCGCGACCGGGATATCGAGTCGGGCACTTCCCGATAAAGGTATAGACACTCATCCACGAACCTGAGCGGCGCGACCTCCTCCATTTTGTACACGATGTCAACATCCTCAGCATACAGAATGTTCTGGTCGTAGCCATCGGTCTTCAGATAGTCACGGAGCTTGAACGTCTTGAAGTGACTTACCACAGGTGCGTCAAGGGTAGAGCCGCCCGGCGGTATCGCCCTGCAGAAGCCGATCCCCTTGCGATTGAGATGCGCATCGCACAATACGAACTGGGAATATATCAGGCCGCAATCCGGATGACTCTTATGTTCGTTGTACATCCTATCGACGGCCTGCGGCAGGAGGCAGTCGTCACTGTCCAGGATGCCGAAGTACTCCGACCGGACGTTTGCAATGCCGGTTTCCAGCGCAGCGGTATAACCGCGATTTGTTTCGTGGCGAACGAGCCTTATCCGCCTGTCGCGGAGGTATCGCTCGATCACCTCCAGGGACCCGTCCGTGGAGCAATCGTCAACTATGATCAGCTCCCATCGGCTGAAAGTCTGGCGCAGAACCGATTCTATGGCCTGGCTGACGTAGGGGGCATTGTTGTAATTGGCCATCACAATGGAAAATGCGGGTTCGAACTCCTCCCTGTCCGCAGCCCTGCAGCCGGAATCTACAAAACCATCAAAGTACAGTTCCACTTCCTGGTGGCAGGAGTCGGGAACGAAGCCGCAATACTTACCGACGTCGACCCTGGCTCCTGCCTCGAAGATCCGTGCCAGTCCATCCACGGAATAATTCTCGTCAGCGCCGGCGCGATTATTCCAGGTCGTCTGAACAACGTTGAGAGGTGCGCAAAAGGCGACCGAGCTCTCGAAGCAGAGCAGCTCGTCTCTTAGGTCTCGATAGAAGTGCGAGTTGGCGGCCATTGCTGCTTCGAGAGTGTTTGGATTGCTGAATTCCAACTTTCTGAGTAGCGGCAAGATCTCGGCGGCGCGGTAAACCGAGCTCGAGACCTCCAGCGGATAGCCGAAGTCGTACTCGGCCACTGTCCAGTCGTACTTCAGTATCCGAGGCCCGGCCTGCTCGAACACAGGCAAGCTCTGTCTGGCGTCCCGTGTATAGCAATAGACGGTGTTCCGGCCCAACCTCAGTGAAAACCCGATCGCGCGCGGGCTGCTCCGTAAGGCCTCGATGACCTCGCCGATACTAAAATCACCCACGAACAGGTTATCATCGACAAGAAACAACACGTAGCCAAACCGGCCTATGGCTGCGAGGACCTGCTCCTTGAAATCGACCTCTTGAACAAAGGATACGTCCTCGAATCTTGCTTTAAGCCTGTCGTACTGCCGAGCGTGCAGGCAGCTCGAAGTTCTGTACAAGACCACGAGTTTGATTCGGCCGGGGTCCAGGCAGTGCAGAAAGAAGGACTCTATGGCCGCCTGGAGCTGTAAGGCCCGGTCCTTGCTGAATAAAAGAGCTACCATGCTATCTACTACATTTGGGCTCATAATCGGCTGTCGGGGCCTGCAAGACCGCCCTTCAGTAGTCCTCCACGGATTCAAATGCCCTGATTATGCTCAAGAGTCTGTTTACGTACGTATGATGGTCTCTGACGATCTGCTGCTGTCGGCGGGTGATTTCCCTGTAGGTCCTGGCCGGCAGGCTCAGCGCGTTGTCGATCAGCTCTTCTATGCTGCTGCCCTCGACGGTGCAGCCGGCAAATATTTCGCCAAACTTCCTGACGTTTGAGATACCGAGCTGGCCGTAGGATATGTTCTTCCACATCCGACAGGGAAGGTAGTCATTCTCCACCTGCCACCTGCCCGCGATGGCCGGCGCGATGAGCGAATTGCGAACGTATCGGATATTCAACGAATCGGAAATACCCTGCAGATGGATGAACCTGATGTTCCTCCTGGCCAGAACGTCTCTCAAAGTTTCAATCTCGTTGACGTTTCCGCGGCCCAGCGCGTCGTTCCAGACACTACCCACCCAGAAAACGATGTTGGATGACGGCCGGCAGAGCGGCTCTTGAAATTCGCAGGCAAGTAGATCCGTCGCCCAGGGCTGATACAGGGTCCGGGTCTCGCGATCGAAGAATGTCACCAGGTCCCACTTTTGGCCTGCCCGCTCGGCCGAGGCGGTATATGTCCTGAGCCTGATGTTCCTGGAAGGCTCGATCGCCCGATGAATATCTTCCGGGCAGTTGTGCAGGCAGTAATAGACGCGAGGTTTTACGGGCATATTGAGACTCGCGACGTCCACGGCAATGACCAGGTCATTCTCTCGAATCGCGGGGGCATTTTCTTTCGAGTCGTCAACCCAGGCGACCGGGATTCCAAGCTTCTCCAGCGTATTGAAGAAGTGGCGGTGGATGTGTGCGTGGGTATGCTGCTGGGTCTTGAGCCCCCAGACGACGACCTTGTTGAATCTCCGGAGCCTTCGCCGCAGGTCATTTTCGCAACCGTCCCGGCGGCGCTTGATACGACGGCTGGACGAGACGGCGGTTATGGGCCTGGCAGTTGCGGAGCAGGCCCAGGGCGAGTCATCAGGCATCACTGGCCCACCAAGCACCGCGGAATCATCCGGCCGTGCCAGCCCGAGGTCCGCTTCCATCAGGCCGTCCCTGCTCTGACAAGCCGCCTCGGCGACGGCAACTGCCGAAGGCTGCGCCGCCTGGACCAACAAATCCAAAGCCGGCTCGAAGTCCGGTGCCAACCTGAGGACGGCCGCCGATGCCTTCTCGGCTAAGGTAACGTCGGCGCACTGGTGTGCGGCCCTGGCGAGAAACCACAAGACCTGCCGGTGGTCACAACCCGACTTGACCGCCTCGATGAACTTCTGCTCGGCCTCAAAAAACACACCCCGCTGAAACCACGCAAGGCCCTGCCAGAAATACTCTATCCCACAGTCAACCACCTGCAGATCAGCTGGCGCTTCGAATGCCTCACGGAGATCCTCTTGCCACAACAGGCGCATCGGCCTGGGCGGTTGATCTCCGACAATATGACCCCAGCGTCTCCGACACAACTCAATATCGGCACCGCTCAGGGCCATATTGGCAAGTTTCTGAGCGTCAAGCCGATTGTTGCGGGTGACGAAACAGCCGGGCAGCGGAATCAGCTGCAGACCCTCTTGGTAAAGCCTGTAGCAAAAGTCGGTATCGGCACAGTAGAAGCGGTAGTCTCCGCAAAACCCTCCGACTTGCCGAAAATGCTCCAGCTTCACCAGCCCATAATTCATCAGGAGCTTCATACCGCTGGCGAAATCGATGCCGAACTCAGACCACTCGGGGCTGGTTGGTCGGATGTTCCGGTAGAAGAAAATCCCGCCGGCCACATTATCCTTTTGCCTCTCGAGCAAGTCGATCGCACGGGCTACGGCGTCCCGGTGGAAGACGATATCGTCGCTGGCGTACATTGCCCATTTTCCGACGGCCCTGGCGAAGCCGAAGTTGAACAGCTCAGGCCAGGAGTGTTTACCGGGCCCCAGAGAGCGCGATTCGTCGTAGATGCTTCGCACGCCGTGGTTTTGCAGGACGTTGAGGGTCTCGTCGGACGAGCCGCCTTCGACGGCGATGACCTCGTACGCAACGCCAGCCGTGGCCTCCTCAAGGCTGTTGAGCATCTGATCCAGGAGCCCGGCCCTGTTCTTCGTACAAAGAACGATGCTCAGATCATATTGAGCTTGTCCCCGCTGTTGGTGATGTATCGGGGCCCGGCTACCGGCCGGTACCCGGCTTGCGGCCCTGGAGAGGGACGGCTTTGGCGAGAAGGCAGATTTTTCGTACGTTATCTTCTCCGAGTGTGCGCCGAGAAACTCGACGACAGCGGGCAAGATGATCCCGACCGACATCTGGGTCGTGTCATCTATCCCCTTTTCTCTCAAGTACCGGCGATGGTGGTTTGCGAACGTCCTTCCCAGAGCCGCCCAGGGGCTCCGAGGGGCTTCGGCCATATCCCTGTCGATACGCGGGCGTAAATGGCCGAAGAGCTTCTTGGCCAGCACCAGCCACTCGTCCTTATCCCACTTGGAGGGATGCCTGATGTGGTACGCAAACGGGGAAATCAACCTTTTCGTGGCAAAGCCCTCAAGTATCGAAACTAAAGGCACCCAGTGGTCCCACCACGGCAGTCCAATACGGAACTCCGAGGGCGGAAAGCACGGTATCAGGGACCTGTCAAAAAAGAAAAAGTCAAAGCCGGTCTGGCAAGGCTCTCCCTGAAGCTCGTCAAGAGAATCGACATCCGTCCTCGGTCCGTAAACCAGGCCGTCCAGTGCGTGGCTCTCTATAAACGGGACGATGGGCTGATCCGAAATAAGGTGTATGTCGGAATTGACGATGCCGCAGATGCGAGAACGCTGCGACCGAAAGTATCTGAGGAATTCATCGAAATACACCAAGGGCCTGCCGTAGCTGTCCCCGGCCTCCCGCCGGACCTCCACGAACCTGACGTCAGGAAAGACCTCTCGCAGCGCGCTGATTTCGTCCGGGCAGTTCAGGGACACGACATCGAAGCCGAGCTTTCTCCAGCTATCGACGGCGGTCCTCTGGGTCTCGATATCCCCCGGCGCAATGCTTGTAGCTATAGTAATACGGGTATCAATCGGCCCGCCGGGCGATTTCCGAACCGTATCCTGCGGCGCTGTGATACGCCTGGCGCTGTCCCGTCCCAACACAACTGGAGTCGCTTCGACCCCGGCTCGACGTCCGACCGTAATCACCTGCACACCGTCAAGGTCAACGAACCTATCGAACTCCGCCGCCCAAGCCGGCTGTCCGGGCGACGGATTCCACGCCGAGCTCGGTTGTATGAAGATACGTGCCACCTCGGACGAACAGGAAAAGCTCCTGTGCAGAGCCTCGGCGAGCACTTCCGGGGCAACGTCTCTTACACAACAGGCACGCGTGTAGCGACAATTCCAGTTGCATCCGAAACATTCCAGGGGCAAAGAAGCAATGGAGCTCAGCGGCGAATAGGGCATAAACCGGCCGAAGTGCCCGCCGCCCAAGAGAATAACGTTGGGCGTCCCGACGGCGCAGCAGATATGGGCCAGGCCCGTCTCGGCCCCTACAGCCAGCCTGCATCGTCTGAGCACCGCAGCGGATTGCAGGATAGTGGTTTTGCCGCTCAAATCTACTGACTTTGTCCCGGCCCGGTCCAGGTTTCTCTGATTAATCGGGCCATCCTGCGCGGTGCCCAGCGCCACTATCTGCAGATCGTTTGTCCTGCAGAACTCGTATAGCGCTTCGCCGTATCCTTCATACAGCCGGCAGTCATACTGGGCGCCCGCGAACAACGCGATCGTCTTCGATGGATCCAGCCCGCTCTCCTGAAAGACCCTTTCGGCGAACTCCTCATCCTGGGCGGTGGTCCAAATCATCGGCATCAGGGCGTCCACCCTGATGCCCAGGCCTGCAAGAAAGTCCCCGTGCCGCTCGAGCTCAAGCTTGTGCTGGCCGGGGCTCGGCAGCAGGTCGGTAAAGAATTGGTTGTGCAAGTCCCTCAGCTCGGCTGAGATGTTGCACAGGTCGCCCTGCAGTGCAACGCGGCGGTCCGCCCCGCACTTTATCGCAAACCAATCGGCCAGCGCCTCACGCGAGTAAACGGAATTCAGAGACAGCTCCGGCTTGGACATCCGGAGGCGGTCTGTGATCTCCTGCCTGTACCGTTCGTCCTTCAAAGCTCTGGGCTTGTCAAGGCCTACCACATCATCCACGTATGGACAGGCCAGATACAGCGGCACGATATGCTCCCGGCACAGCACCGTGATCCGCGCCTGCGGATATTCCCGACGGATATGTGGCAGCATCGAAGCCGAAAGTACCGCGTCACCTATCGAGTCTATCCTGACCCAGAGTATGTTTGTGACCTCACCTTTCATCGCTCACCCCACAAGGGCTTCAGATGACATATCACGGTCGGGCAACCGCCCGCCCTGCTCCAGAATCGCCAGGCATCCCCTGTCCCGCGGACACTGCTTGAGCGCGCGCCGGGCAATACCCAGAGCCTGCCGGCATCGTTTGTTGTCGAGATAGCACCGGGCCAGTTCGCACATAGCGGTCAGGCAGGAAGGCTCGACAGCCAAGGCCTGCTGCCATAGCAGGTGGGCCTGGTCAATCTGCCCGCGCGATTTCAACAGTGCAGCGGCTCGAAGCAATGCCCCCAGGTCGTTTCTCCAACGGGCCAAATAAGAATCAAGATCACCGACGACTTCCGAGGCAATCCGCTGCCGTTCTGCCCTCACCTGCGGCGCTCTACGTATTATCTGCTCAATACCCAAACGCAGGTTCTGGCAAAAGGCTTCTTCCGAGAAGTCACGCAC
Source organism: uncultured Pirellulales bacterium (assembly GCA_964632005.1). Taxonomy (GTDB): domain Bacteria; phylum Planctomycetota; class Phycisphaerae; order Sedimentisphaerales; family Anaerobacaceae; genus CAZWAP01. Next base: position 33,062 of record CAZWAP010000002.1, read on the forward strand.
GGCGGCCTGCCTGGCCTTTATCGAATGCTCGTAATGCCACCGGGCCGGCCTGTTCATAACCTCACGGACAACCCGTGCAACCTCTTCGACGGAATCTTCCTCCAGCATGACCCCGAACCCGTCCACATCTATAGTAGTACCCTGGGTGATAATCGGGATCAAGCCCTGGTTCATACACTCCACAACGCTGCCAGGAGAACCCTCCGCGCACGATGCAAGAATCGTGCAGTTACATCTGTTCATAAGCTCGTAGAACAACGGGGACCTAAGATCGACCCAACCGACCAGATGTATGTTCGCCGAGCGGGTGAGGTCCTGCCTGTAAACCTCCAGAAAGGCCGGCTCCATCCGCCCGGCGCACCACAGCTCCGCGTCCAATCCCATGAACGCCTCAAGCAGCAGGTCCAGCCCCTTGTGAATACTCCCGGAAGAGCCGAAATACAGGAACTGTCTTCGTCCGGCTTCAAAATCCTTCTTGCTGGGGTCGTACGTATTATCCCTATACACGCCGTTGTTGAGGACAAAGGCAAGGGGAAAGTGCCCGTAGCTTTCCGCGGCGACTGCGTTGCCCAGACATATAATTCCATCGGCATCGTGACAGGCGAACTCTTCGCTGAACTCTATCCAGCGGTCGTACGGAAGGCGCACGCCGTGCTGCCTCTCGAACCGATCAAACCGCTCGGCCTCACGCCGATTAAACTGCTTCCAGTACAGACTCGTCGAGAAGTAAATCTTTACCGCGTCACCGACGACGTTCCTGCTGAGGTACTCCCAGTTGGCGCCGGCGTGTCCAAGGAAAAGGTCGTAGTCCTTATCGCTTTCGAAGTCCTGACACGTCCAGTCGATCAAGTCTACGGTGTAGCCCATCTGCACGAGAACTTTGACGATGCTTCGGGCGATGCCAGCATTGCTGAACATATGCTGCTGGTAGTGCGGCCCTAACCTGACCGGCGCGGTGATATACGAGACCAGGGCGTTTTTCCCTCGCCTGCGCTGAAGATCACAATCTCGCACGTATTTCGCCATCACTTCAAGATGTTTACCGGTGAATAACTTGCGATATCCGTCTCTGGCCCCCGGGCCTTGTTCAAGACGTCAAACTCTGCCGATATTCATCTGCCGAGTGCTCTATCCGCTCAAGCAGTTCAGCTGCGCCGTGATTCTCAGGCTGCAGGGACAGTTCCAGCCGGCAGGCTCTCCTGGCCGAGAATATGTCCCCTGCGCGGGCGTGCGCCGTGGCCAGGGCATAATAGACGTTCGGCAAGGCCGGACAGCTCGTCGCGGCCCTTTCCAGGTATCGGACCGCCTCGGCGTTCTCGCCAAGCTGCAGGTGCTGCAAGCCCCGCCTGAAATCCTCTTCTGCGGCCGACCTGTTCCCGCCCTCAGGGTATTCCGGCGGCACCCCATCGGCATCCCTGCAGAGACCCGGTCTCGGCCCTGTTGCAGGCCAGGCCAGCTCGTTGGGGCCGCCCGATTGCGGAGCCGGTTTGGCTTGCGGTCGTAGGGCGGTGATGAAGTCCGAGACGACCGCGGGGTGCGTGCCCCGGAAAGGCTCCGTACGCGAGTCCTTGTCGCCTAACCATACCGGGTACCGGCTTTCTATCTCCCGGCGGTTATGGGGAGTCCACCGCAGGAAACACTGCTCATACCACACCCGCCGGTCGATGCCCCAGAAGCTGGCGCTATTGTCCATTCGGCTGTAGTACTCGTTTTTCTGCCTGACCTGGCTGTCCAGCACGTAACTGTAGTGATAGAGCACGATCCCCATCCGCCTGGTCGTCGCGCCGTCCAGCAGATGCATCTGCTCAGTGGTCTTGTTGCAGCCCGGCCAGACCATCGTCGGCGGCCGATGCGATACGAACACCGCCCCCGGAACGAACTTGAACAGCCGCCTGTAATGATGGGAGGGCTCGAAGAACTTCGACGAGTACACAATGTAGTCGGGTCCCTTCCAGAAATTATCCGGGATAAAGTTCACCTGCGTAATGGAGCGGTCGTTCCCGATAATATCCCGTATCCTTGCAAGGTCCGTGCTTTTGTATACCTCGTCGGAGTCTATCAGCCAGACATAGTCCCCGGTGACGTATTTGAGCGCCTCGTTCTGCATCTCGCACTTTTCGGGCCATCTGCCCTGGATGAGCGTGATCTTCTTGTCCGGGTCGGGAAAAGACCTGATAAACTCGACAGTTCCGTCTGTGCTGCTGCCGTCACGATTGGCGGCGAACATACACTTCTCGACCGCGCCTTCGACGATGATTATCTGGTGGGCGAAATCGTATATGGACTTGAGGCTGTACTCGATGAACGGCATACCGTTGAGTACTATCATAACAAACGAGAACTTGGCCGCCGGCTGTCCGCGGTTGGTTTGAAGGCCGAACAGAGCTTCCTTGATCCTCCTGAGGTTTTCCCCGTGTAAAACAACCTTTAGCTGCGTGCCCGACGATCCAGGCGTAGGCAGAACAGTGAATTCCGCCCCACAAGACTTCAGGAATTCCCATACACGGTGACCTTTCTGCGCCGCCGCAGAAGTGTCTATCTGAGAACCATCAAGAACAATGCCCGCATCGTCAATTAAAATAACGCCGCCCTCCACCATCATCGGGATCAGCAGCTTGAATTCTTTGAATATCACGTCCTTGTCGTTTGCGGAATCAAGAAAAGCCATATGGAATCGGCGGCCACTCATTCGCTCCAGACATTTGACGGAATCCGACAGGACCCACTCCACGTTTGACGCATTGCAGCACACACCTTTGCTTACCATTATCGAATACGCGCTATTGTCAATCGTGGTTATGCGCCCGCCTTCGCCCAAGGCATCCGACATATAGCGCGTGCTTTGCCCGTCTTCGTGGTAGAAACGGATGGTCCCGGTTTCGATAACCTCTATGTGGTCTTCGGGAAATCGCGCTCTTAGTTCATTTACGGCATCAATGGCATTCTGCATAGTAAAGGGCGGTTGGTACAACCGGCCGTTGAGGTCATAACCGCGTACGTATTCCATCATCACTTCAGGCTGTGTATCAGTGAATAGTTCCGTATGGGAATTCTCATCTTCCACCCAGACCGGATACCTACTCTCGACCTCTTTCCTGTTCGCATGGCTCCACTTCCTGAAGCACTCGCTGTACCATTCAACCAGGTCAATTCCACGCGCATAACGGTGCCCCAGCCTGCGCTGCTGCTCAACCCAAAACGCCACCTGGGCATCAGAGACGTATGTGTAATCAAAAACGACAACCCCCATCCGCTTCATTTGATAGGCATCCAGTAAACGACCTGACTGACCGTGCAACAATGAATTTGGGGTGGGCACTCTCAAATGAAACTCTCGGTCAAAAGCAGCGCCTTCGAAATACTTGAACAGACGCGGGTAATGATTGGATTCTTCGCAAAGAGTATCGGAGACGATGACGTAATCCAGAACCTTCCAGAACCTTTCGGCAATGAAGTTTATTTGCGTGATCGAGTTATCAGCGGCGACGAGCCTGGCGACTCGGGCCAAATCCTCCCTCCTATAAACCTCGTTAGGTCCGAGAAGCCACAGATAATCGCCGGTGACATATTTGAGCGCCTCGTTTTGCATCTCGCGCTTATCCGGCCATCGGCCCTGGATGAGCGTGATCTTCTTGTCCGGGTCAGGAAAAGATCTGATAAACTCGACGGTTCCGTCCTTGCTGCTGCCGTCACGATTGGCGGCGAACATACACTTCTCGACCGCGCCTTCGACGATGATTATCTGGTGGGCGAAATCATAGATAGACTTGAGGCTGTACTCGATGAACGGCATACCGTTGAGTACTGTCATCACAAAAGAGAATCTGACATCGTTGGCGGGCAAGGACTGATTCTCGATTGTCTGGCGAAGGGCGAAGATCTGACCCTGATGTTTGAAGTTTAAGTACCTTTCCAGTAGCTGGTATCTCTTGACTTTTTCTTCTTTGCGGCCGCCCACAGCAGCGTCATGATAGATCACCGTTTCAGGCCAATAAATAACCTTGTTAAGAACGCCGTACTCCCTTACGATCCTGTACGTCAAATCGGAACCCTCGTGTCCAAAAAGCAGCGGATCCATCCCTTCAAGTGACAGAAAGACCTCCCTGAGAAAGGCTGAGTTGCCTTCGAGGTCGCAAAAAGTCGGGAAAGCCTGGCTTCCGCGATCGTAGCCCTTCGCCTCCTCAAGGGTCTGAGGATCGTCCTTCGGCACGGCTTTACCGCGCAACCCGAAAATATCGTATGTCTCAAAGGCGGCTTTTATTGAACTGATATAGGTAGAAGGCACCAGCGCGTCATCATCCAGAAAGGCGACTATCTTGCCCTTTGCGCAACAGGCCCCTATGTTTCTCCCCTCGGAAAGAAGGAAATTGATGGGACACTTAACATACTGGTCGGCGTACTGCCGAACAATTTCGAAATCAGTTTCGCCGTTATCAACTACGATGACTTCAAAGTTGCCATAATCCTGCTTCGAAAGAGACTCGAGGCACTCTTTCAAGTCTTGGGTTCTATTGTACGTGACTATTACTACTGAGACTTCTACATCAGCGCTTCTATCCCTTTTGTTTAATATTCTCTGGAAGCTGGAATAATCGATCATCGACCTGTACGCTTGCATACACTTTACCGCCGCAGCAAACTCTCCCCTGCTTAGCTCCTGATGGGCCTGGAGGAAGTAATCCAGGGCGGTGTCTCTGTAACGCTGCCTGGCGGTTGTGGCAGGGGCATGCCGGCGAGGGCCCGGTTTGCAGAGAAGGACCTGGCACTTTTTCACCTGCGAATCATCCCTGTCCTTAGCGAGAAACGATTCCAGAATATCAAACCCATACCCGGCGATATACTTACGGAACTCCGCTGCGTTCCATTCCCTTACATGAGATTTATTTGCGGGGGGGCCGAAATTATCTCTGCCCCGGGCAACATCCCTTTCCGGAGTTGAAAGAATAACGTATGTCCCCGGGTGAGAGGACGACTCGATGTATTCGAGCAGCGCATCCGGATTGGCCAGATGCTCAATAACATCGGCGGAGATGACAAGGTCGAACTTCCTGCCCAAGCGCAGACTCGGTTTTTCGATGTCATCTACAAACCAGTTTCCAAAACAATATTCTCTTTTGCAAAACTCTATCGCGTGCTGGACATCTATGCCCGTTATGTCGCTACATACGGGATAAATGTACCTGGCCAACTTTATTCCGAACCCGCAGCCGATATCTAACACGCTCTTCAGCCCCTTCTCTTTTATCACCTCGGCCGCAAATCTATACACCTCCGCCTGGTAAGCCGATGCCCTTGTGACATCATCAAAGTAGGGAATAGCGTTACCGTTTGAGTCCAGGTTACAGCGGTATCCGCTTTTGATACAATACGAACCTGTCGTCGAACTCCCAAATTCACAATACCCCGGTCTCTCGGCGTGCTTCTCATCCGTCCAATCGGCGGAGTTATTCTTACTATCTTGTTGTTGTTCAATCCCGCAAGCACCTGCCCCGGCCGACAGAATCCACCGGCCGTCACGCATCAATTCTACGTTTTCGTCCGCCTCACCAAAGTCGGGTTCCTCTCCTGTTCGAATCCAGTCCAGGACCTGGCGGATACGTTTTTCAATCGTATGAAACCTGCTGATTTTACGCAGGGCATTCTCGGCTATCTGGCGTGCAAAGTCGGGGTCGATTTGAATGTGCCGGATGTGATCGGCCAAATGTTCCGGCTCGGCTTTATCAAAGAGTAATATCTCCTTGCCATCTTCAAAAAGTGCCGTGTTACGAGGTCTGTTCGGAATCTTCCAGGAAATCACGGGACGGCCCGCTGCCATCGCCTCGACCACGCGTCCTGCGTATGACTTAAACAGATGCGGCAGATTGACCACCGCGCACCCGGTTTGAAGGCTACCGAGCCACAACTCAAAACATTTCCGCCGAATACTGCGAAGAATATTCAAATAGTCCCCCAGAAGTGCCCCGTGCGCGATTCTGCTGTGCTGCAGGAGGTTCATTGCCCTGCGGTTGAGCTCGTCGAAAAGTCTGGGGTACTCCGTGGCATCCTCCCCGGAGGCGTTGAGAGCGAGCAGGTCCCTCAGGCTATGATGGCTTAGCCATTTACCCCGCTCTCCGTATAGAGCGCCGCAGAAGATAGCCGGCCCCTGGCGAACCACAGCAGAGCTAGCCAGAAACCTTCCCGGTACCGCAGAAGGATACCATATCGCTTTACACGTTCGCTGTCTGTTTATCCGTTCGGCGTCGGCTTCATCGCCGGCTAAAATGTGCGTCATATAACGCATCTGATGCTCGACGAGTTCTTTTCGTCCCCTCAAGCGCGGGTTGACCTGATAGTCCTGCTCATCGTATTCGAGCGACTCCATTAAGAAGCCCACTCGTATCGGCGCAACATCCTTCACCCACGCCAGGAATTCGGGGTCGTACTGAGGGTGAACCAGCCAAACCCAAACCTGGTCAAACTTCTTGTCTTTGCACAACTGCTGGGCGTGGTAAAGCCACGACGCTGGCGAGGACGACCGAACCTCCTGAAGCACGGGAATCGTGAAGAATTCTACATCATTGGATGTAAGCCCTTCCTCGAACCCCAGCTGGGCTGCATACGTCCAGTGCCGAGCCCTCTGCCACCTTACAAATTCAAGGGGAAGCAGAAGTACTCTAAGCCTCGGAAACTCAGTATTATTCCTGCAGTGACGTTCCACCTGGCAAAACCCTAACAACGCCAAGGCTACTTGTATTATGGATACTCGTTCTGGCCTGCCTTGCGCGCACTCTCTGCCATCGCACCGGCATTGTGCGGCTCAAATTCTAATGCTAACCGGGCATGCCAAACCGCCTCCTGGATACTATTGAGCTTACGACAGACCACCGCCAAAGCCTTATGCACCTCGGCTGAATCTCCGTCGAGCGCACAGGCTCGTTGAAACGCCTCCTTGGCATCCGCCACCCTGCCAGCCTTGTACAGCTCCTCTCCAAATCGCAGGTAGTTCCGTGCTTTTCCTGCTCTTAGATGTCTTGGAATCGCCGCCTGGTCAGCAAGTCGACCCGCCAACACGACCTTTTGCCAACATCCCTTCTGCTTTCGCATTGCCCAAAAGCCCTCCCAGGCCGAAGCTTCTCCGAAGAAATCTCTGACGGCCAGGGAAACACCCGGATGATATTGCTTCTGTGTTTTAGGGTCGCGAATGTAATCCTTATCTCTGTTTTCCTCGGCATATGCCAGATCAAGCTCGTGAACCTGCAGCTCCAGATCATCGCCGCAGATAACCCCCCCTTCAGACAACAGCGGCTCCGCATTACGAATATCTTTCAACACACTTGCATAGGCGTGATTTCCGTCGACGAATACCACATCAAACCTATTCTCACCAAGCAACGGCAGGAGCTCATCACTCCAGCCCTTGAACGGGATGACGATATCGTCGTGACCTGAGGCCCGGATATTGTGAATGAACAACTCGAAAATCTTCCGGCTCGACAGTGCGTCATTCATCTCCCGATAGGGTCCGGGTTCTCTGCATTGCCAGGGCTCGAAGTGCGGCTCCCGTTTGTCTATGCAGACAACAATGCCCCCACCACTACTGAATTGTTTAATGGCCTCGGCCCAGGTTATGGCCGAGCCGCCCGCCCAGGAGCCTATCTCCAGAATATGGAACGGCCGGCCCTGTCTCCGGCGACACTCCTGCTGGACCAAAAGCTGCATATACGCGTGCCGTATCGGGTTGCCCCGGCGAGCGTGCATAATACGCTCCAAGTAAGGCTCGTTGTGGGCGAGACAATAGCTGTAGAATTCCTTCTCTATCGCATCTACCACGATCGCATCCTTCTGCGCGATTACCTTTCAGGCAGTTCCCAGCCTTGCACGCGAAAACAACCGACGGTGCAGGCACAGTCAATCCCCAATAACGCCACCTGGATTGCCCAGTCTACCGTCTGGGAGTCAGCTTCTTGCCTATCCGAGATCTTGACGATACGCGCCGATGGTTTTTCTGCCCTTGCGAACGCGGCTCAGCTCCTGCCCGATCTGGTCCATCTGGCTTCCAAGGGTCAACCTGAGGCGATCATACAATCCGCGCAGGCGCTGGCGTTCCGCCTCAAACCGTGCCGGTTCAAAAGCACCGGCTTGCTTCAACTTATCGACTATACCCTGTGCCTGCTCAGCCAGAACTTCGAGCTCGGCCGGTCTGTCCTGCCGGGCCAGCTCAACCTGATCTTTCAGCAGGCCTTCCAGCTCAGCGAAAAGTTGTTTCTGCGCCTGCGTATCCATAACACCTAAGCGCCGGTCTCGCTGTGCCCGGCCAGATTTTGCTCGACCTCCTCCAACAGGGCCAAGGCGTCGGCGTTGTCGGGGTCCAGGGCCACAACATCCCTGAGCAAAGCCTCGGCTCGCCCCAGATGCCCTTCTTTGACATAAAGCGCGGCCAGGGTAAACATCACCGAACTGTCACGGGGGTGCGTCTGCAGGTAGAGCTCAAGATAATGAATCACCTTGCCGAACGAACCCATCCGGCAGGAGGTCTGAAACAAGCCCAGCAGCGCCGTTAAGTTGTCCGCGTCCTGCTCCAGGGCCTTGAGGTACAGCTCGAACGCTCGCTCGTAATCCTCGCGCTCCTGTGCGACCATCGCCAGGCCCGCGGTGGCCCTTGCGCAATTCCCGTCCAGTCGGGAGGCAACCCTGAAGGCCACCTCGGCATCGTCAAGAAGCCCCTTTTGAAGTGCAACTACCCCGAGTCCAACGTAAGGACCTGACGCATCAGGCCCCAACGACGCCGCCTTTTCATAACACCTCTGAGCTCGCTCGTATCGGCCGACCGACGCATAGCAGTCACCCAGCTCCTGCAAGACCTTGTGGCGCTGGGTCACATTCTCATGCTCAGGGCTGTTGCTCTCGGTTATGTCCATATCAGTTCTCTTCCTTCAAGCGTTCGCTCTGCGCTTTCAAGCAACTCTATGGCCCGGCTGAAATCCTTGTTTCTTCTGCAAATTTTCGCTTCGAGCAGCAGGGTATCCACACTCGGCTTTTGTCGGTTGACTTTGCCCACCAGTTGGGAGGCCCTGTCGAGCTGCCCGGCGTTGAAATACGCCTGTGCAGCCTGCCAGCACATCCACAGCTCGTTGCCATACTCGGCCCCGATCCGCTCGAACATCACAGCAGCCTCCGACCAATGCCCGTGCTTCTGGCGTTCTTGAGCCTGGCCGAGCAACTGGTCGAATTGAAACGGTATCTCCTCCGGACGTACACGCCTTATCTTGAACCCTGCCGCTTTGAGTGACCCACGAATCGACTGGTCCGGGAATAGCTGCCGCGCCTCTCTTAGCTGGTCGCTGCGAAGTACAACCCCCCACAACTCGTTCGTGGAGCCTTCCAGCTCGAAGGCTTCTCGTTCGCCGGTGCTGTTTATCAATCCGTAAAGCGAGTCCTCCAACCAGAACTTCCTGCCGATCGGAAACCCAACCGGCACTATTGCGACATACTCACCCTTGCATTGAGCCAGAACGCTGTCTATCCTGGCGGACATCGGCGCGCCGGAATCCACCAGAACAGTGACAACGTTGGGCATGCTCGTATCCAACCTTCCCAAGTCGATCTGCGAGAGCGGCAGGTAAACTTCGTATGGATAGAAAGTGTGTCGCCAGATCGAGGCGAGGGTTCGGCCGACTTGCTGGTCCAACCTCTCGGCCACCAGGACAATCGAGACATCCTCGACCTTCGGCCAGGGTTTGGCAGGCCTGGTTGTTCGTATCGTCATAACATTCCGCAGGTACTCGTCCGCGTCCCTGCGACCACGAACCGATACCCTATCGGAGCAGCCCAGGGGACAGTAATACTCCCCGGTAATCCTGTGGACGTGGTGGAAATCCGAGAAGAAACACAGCTTGCGCGTAAGATCCCAGTCTATCAGGACGGTCAACGCCTCGTTATACGGTCCAGCTTTCTCGAACAAATCGCGCCGGTGCATCAGGCTCACGAGAAGAACGTGGTTGAAGTAGAGCATAACAAAACGGTCAAAATCCCTGCTGACCTCGATGACCTTGCTAAGAACCTCCCTGCTGCCGTCCGGCTGAATCCGGCAGTATGTCCTGTACAGATCCGTATAGGCGACCTGGCAGTCCGTCTCGTTCTCGAGCGCATCTACCAGTGTGCTGACATGATCGCTGTAATACAGGTCGTCATCATCGAGATAGCAGACGTACTCACCCCTGGCTTGAGCCAGTCCCTCATTGCGGGTAAACGGTGCACCACGGTTCTCACCCCTGTCGATAAAGACGATCCGCGGATCATCAAAAGAGCGAACCACATCGGCCACCTCTTCGCCGCCATCGCGAATCACAAGGACCTCGAGATTGCGGTAATCCTGCTGCAGAGCGCTGGCCAGTGCCGTGCGCAAGTATGCCGGCCTGTTGTACGTCGGTATAACGACGCTTACGAGAGGCCCGGTTTCCATACAAAACCTTACCTGCAGTTACTCTACTTCAGACGTCAGTCCCTGATAAAACCGCGGGTTACGCACCCGCCTGATCCCCGGACGTGCGCGCCTGGGCCTGAACAAACCCCGCGTCAGCCGGCCCGGCCGGCTGACGCTCCGAATCTATCCGGGTCTCCAGTGTGGAGAATATCTCATTGACCAGCCGTAACTGGCGATCCAGTGAGTAATTCTCCTCCACAAATTCACGGTACCGCCGCGGCTCGTATTGCCCGCTCAAGATCTGCTCACAGAATTCTTCCGAGATGTTGAACAAGAATTCCCGGGGGAATATCTGTTCAGCGCCTGGAAAATTATGAATCAATGGCTTGAGACCGCAGGCCATACCCTCCAGTATTCCCACCGGATGTCCCTCACATATCGACGTGGAGACAATATAGTGCTTATCGGCCAGCCAGCAGTTGACGTCATCCTGCCAGCCGTCAAAGAATACCACGTCCCGAAGCCCGAGAGCTTCCACCATGTGCCTGAGGTACTGCTCAAGAGCCCGATCCTGAAAAGCGCCGCCAAAGAACAGGCGATACCCGGGGTCGATGTAGTGCAGCTTCTGCATACACTGAAGTACAAGGGCCGGGTTCTTTACCATGCGCAAATTGCCGAGGAATGCGATGTTCTTGCCCTGCCTGCGGTCAACAAAAGGAAATTTCCTCAGGTTTACGCCGTTCGGCACGGCTGCTATGGTCGTCCGGCTGTCCAGCTCCGGCACCTGCCGGCGAAGCATCTCCAGGGTTACGGTGTTGCCGGGGGTCACCAGGATGTCAACGTTGTCCCAGTTAACCTGCCGGGGCCACTGCTCGTACGCCTCATAGCGGTGCAGCCTGATAATGTTTTTGCAGACCTTAAGCTTGTTAGAGCCGGCCACCGCGAGACTGGTACACCATTCGAACCAGGAAATATCGCTCCACTGCATCAAGTCATACAGCTCTTGCTCCGTCCGCCCGTCGAAAACGCGAACTTCGAAGCGGCGCTCGGTGAATTCAATGATCTCGCGGAGAAATGTCATCCCGTCGCCGCCGCAGAAGAAAGCTATCTTCGGCCTTTTGGAGCGAACCATATCGATCATTGGACGAAGAACGTCCTGCTCCGGGGACATCTGAACTGACCAAAGCAGCATCTCCAGTGCGTTCGACTTTTCGTTCTGGTCGATGAATGCCGCTGCGGCCCTGTTGAGCACATCGGCGTTCAGTATCCCCATTGCCCGCATCTGGTCAAAAAGCTCGGAGGCCTCTTTCGGCCTTCCGGCTGCAAGATACGCCTCCGAAAGATTCCACAGTATCTCCCCGCTCTCGGGACGCAGAGACCTCGCCTTTGTAAGGCGCTTTATCGCCTCCTCCGAACGGCCCAGGCAGTGCAGTATCGCCCCTGCGTCGTTCAAGGCCTCGGCATCGTCGGGCCAGGCTCGAAGATGCTCTTCGATAAGTTCAAGAGCTTCCCGGTGCCTGCCGGCCTCGGCCAGGTCCAAACCTTTGCGGTAGCTGTTCGACTTGTTACGGTCCATCATGACTTCTGCTCCCTTGCCATCTATCGCCATTCAACTCCGGCCCGCACCGCCTGGAACTCGGTCGGGGTGCTCGCCAACATTTTGTTATACAAATCCCGTGCCAGATCGTGATACCAGTGTTTATCAACCATCAGCAGGCAGCAGCATAAAGCATATGTATAAATATCGAACACTTATGTACTCAAATCACCATTCTCAATCGCCCTGAGGCCTCTCGAGCTTGTGATCAAACTCGTCCTGTAACTGCGCAATCCACTATTTGATAAAATCGAGAAGCGACATCGACACCAGCCTGCCCGCAACCGACAGAGACATCTGGTAGAGGACGTCGTGTTTGGAAATGTCAATTGCAATCTGGGTTATATCGGCTTCCTGGAGCATCGTCGCTTCGTCCTCGGCCCCAAACTTTATCCTCTCAACCGTCTGCTTCAAATCCTCGAGAAACCCTATCCTGGAACCTATCGAGACGGACTTCTCCGTCAGAAAACTTCGCACCTCCTCCAGCACCGCTATCGAACTATCCCTGAGCTCCTTCATTTGAGCATCGCTGAGCTCCCGGGAGTTCTTCAGGATATCCCGCACACTGATCAATACGCCGAACACGTCGTACGTTCCGGATACACGCACCATGTCCACTCCGGTGGACGTTATGGCTGTCGTGTCGACGTATAGAACCTCCCCCGTCCTCGAATCGGTCACCGCCAGGTTGGTGTCGGTACCGTCGGTGGTCGCGGTCGTCAACCCGTCGTCAAGTGAAAGGCTGTAGTTGCCCGGAGAACCGGTCACCGTAAGCCAGGCGTCGCCCCTTATGCTGGAAGTGCCGGTACCGGCCTTGGCCCCCGTACCACCCACGAAGACCGGCGCGCTCCGGTCGTTCGAGCGGAAAATCTCGTCACCGACGTAAAAGGCCGACGACCACACGCCGGGCGAAACCTCTATCTGCCGATCCTCAAAACCTCCCTGGTAGGTCACCTTAGTTATTTCTCCATCGGTCCGCTCGGCCAGATAGGGAGCCGAGTCTGTATCACTTCCGCCGAAAAGAAACTCGTTTAGATGCTTGGTGTTCGCCAGCGAAACCATATGCTCCAGGGTGTCGTTAACCTGCTCGGCGGCCCGTTCCATGCCGTGCTCCGTGTATATGCCGCTGACGATCTGTGTCAGCAGGACCTTCGCTTCGGTGAAGGCGGATATCATCTCCTCAACCACGGCAAGGGACATCTCGAGTGTGCTCGTGGCCTGAGTAACGCTGTCCATATAATTCTCAAGGGACCGCTTCTGCGAGGTCAAACCGAGAACGCGGTGCGCCGCCGGCGGATCATCGGATGTACGGTTGATCCGAGATCCCGTTGCCGCCTGTTCCTGCAATCGTGACAATACGCTGGTGTGCAGGCCAAGAGCGTAGCTCAGATTGTTGTAAATGCTGTTCAGTGTCCCGCCCATTTGCGTCTCGAATACTTATCGACCCTAAAAAAGCTCCACAACACTTGCCAGCGACGACTGGACCGTCGCGATGTATTTGGCCATCGCCTGGAACATCTGCTCGAAAACCAGCAGGTTCGCCGCTTCCTCGTTGATATCTACGCCGCTTATCTCGCTCTGCCTGGTGGTAAGGTTCTGAATGATCTGATTGAGATTATCCTTCCTCATCTGCCTTACGGAGATCTTCTGGCCGATGTCTGTCACCATCCGCCTGTAGAAATCTCCGCAGGTCAGCGAGTCAAGATCGCTTACGGTTTGCTCTCTGAGCCCGGCCATCCGCAGGATATTGACATTGTCCGTCATCCCGGCGCCGAGCGCTGTTGCGACCCTACCAGGTGAGGCTGAAATATCCTGGTGCACCGCAATATCGCTGGCCCCGCTGCCCGAGAAAAACGTATTGATACCGAGCGCGGCCAGCACTCCCGAAGTATCAGTATCGGCGAAGGCTTCGACCTCGAAGGTCTCGCCGTCGTTCAAGGTTCCAGCAGACAGAGCAATCTTGATTCCGTTGCCGAGATCCAGTTTGTCTCCCGCGGCATAGCCTGAGCCGACATCCAGTGTCGCGATGGTATTATTGCCGCTGTCCCTGACCACGAGTTGCAACGTGGCATTGCCCACCGAGCCTGTACCCGAGACGGTGAACGTAAAGGTGTCGTTGGTAGTACCAGTGTATATCCCGGAGACCGAGACCGTCGGCGGCGTCCCGGTAAGGGTGCTGGCCGTCGGTGCGGACAGAACGGACGGTAGGAAATCAAACTTGTAGCCGGAATCGGCTGTGATTACCAACCTGGAAGAAACCACGGATGCGCTCAAGCCTGCAACAGCGTCGAATTTGGCCGCAAGGCTGCTGATCGTATCGGACGATGCATCGACGGTGATTGCGCTGCGGGTAACTTCGCCGGTACTGGTATCTATCACTCTGACATAAACGTTACCGTCGGTCACGGGCCAGTCCAGATCAGCCAGGTCCGGCTCGTTCGTCATCAGACTGGTCAGGCTGGTAAAAGAGCCCTCCGAGCCGACGCCCTGAATATGGTATTCATTGATCCTGTCGATCAGCGCCCGAGCCAGAGAATCAAGGTCGTCGCGAAGGTCGGCGATCAGTTCGTTCTTGAGCGAAATCAGTCCGCCGATCTTGCCGCCGGTGACGTTGGTCCTGTAATTCGCATCTCCTGCCACAGAGATACCCAGCTGTGCATTACTGTCCAGCCCCGCCTCGATCTCCATCGCCGAAGAACCCATCACAAGCGGTATCCCCGCCGTAACCACGTCCACCATCCCCTCCGCGTTCGCTCGAGTCTCAAGATTTATTAGCTCCGTCAGGTCGGATATCAGCTTGTCTCTCTGGTCGCGAAGGTTATTGGCTGTACCGCCGGTTACCTCCAGATTCCGGATGCTCTCGTTGAGCTCTGCAATCTGGCCAGAAAGTGCGTTGATGGATTCGACGGTTTTCTCAGCCTCCAGTCTTATCTGGGCATCCAGGTCGCTGAAGAAATCGGCCAAAATCCGGAATTCATTGGCCATCGCATCCCCGGCACTGACCAGCTGATTCTGCCAGACGGCATCATTCGGATGAGCACTGAGATCTCGAAGCGCATTGAAGAACCTATCTATCGCCGCGTTCAAGGCTCCTTCTTCGCTCGAAAGTTCCCCCAGGGCGGCCTCTATCGTGCGTAACGTACCAAGCTCCCGGTCAATACATTCAGATATTGACTTCTGTCGCAGTATCTCCTTGTCCAACAGGTTATCCATTATCCTGGTGACGCTCTCGACCTCGACTCCCCTGCCGAAGAAAATCGCACCTTCCCGAATCGGCGTTATAGGTGCCAGCTCGATCCTCTGGCGATGGTAACCCTCAGTCGCGGCGTTGGCGATGTTGTTGCCGACAACCTCGAGCCCCTTGCCGGCTACGTTAAGGCCGCTTATACCTATCGCAAGATTGGACATATATCTTCCGTTTACAGCTGCGGCGATCAGAATTGCATACTGACCAGAACCGAATGAGCCGAACCACACACAGTACCATCTGAGCCGTACGTGATCGGCCCGACCTTGCCCGATTCGAGGATGCTCATCAGCAGTTCCCTGTTAAATCTGGCACAATCCGATAGCAGCATTGCCGTTTTCAAATGCTCTTTCTTGAGTTCTTCCGTCAACGATTGTAGTTGCGTTTTTCGCCGGGATAGTTCTTCCCGTTTCCCGGGCGGGGCCGTGCCCTCGAGCCGCGAAAGAGTCACTTCGCCCACCTCCCACCCCAGGGCCGCCCCGAATTCCTCTCGCATCGACCGGCGTTCGGAATCCCGCGTTCGCTGAGCATCGGCCTGCCTCCTGATTTCCTCAAGCAGCCCGCTCAGGGCCGCATAATCGCGCTTCACCAGGCCCGCTCGCAGTTCATCCAGCAGGGACAGCGCTCGCTGGACGTATCGGATGTCCTCGTCGAGGATCCCGAGCAATCGCTCAATCTTCTGCTCAATCCCAGCTCTGGCCGACTCCATAGGTCCCTATCCGAAAAGCTCCACCTTCGTATCCGATTGGTCCGACCTGCTCAGCGACCGGTAAATCTCCTTCCATAGTCCGAATCCCCCTTCGTCCGCAATACCACGCGCAAGGTAAAGCCAAAATATATCGTACACCTGCTTGGAGACATCATCCTTCTCCAGGCCCCAATCGACGATAGTTCTCTTCATCTCGTCCAGCAGCTTAGTGATGAGGACTGACTCGAAATCCTTGGCGGCCTGAATCTTGCGGACCTGCGAGGCCGCGCACGTCTGCTCACCTCTGTTAAGCAGATAAGCAGAGGGAACTGCTTCGCTCAATAACAGCCCGCCGGCGTCTTCCACAAGTCCGCTCCTACATTATCTCCAGCTTGGCCTGGAGTGCCCCGGCTTTCCTGAGGGCGTTGAATATCGCGATCAAATCTCGCGGCGTCGCTCCTATCGCATTGAGCGCCTTGGCCAGGTCCGCGACTGTCACCACCCTGGGGACCGGTATCAAGTAACCTTCCTTCTCCTCGATACTCATCAGAGTCTCGGGGACTTTCTCCGTTGTGGCTCCCTCTGAGAACGGCGCGGTCGGCTGTGAGACGAACGCAGTTTCTTTGACCTTCACAACCAGGCCGCCCTGCGAAATCGCCACTTCGGAAATCCCCACGTTCGCGCCGACCACGATTGTGCCGGTCCGCTCGTTTATAACCACAATTGCGGGCACATCCACCTTCACATCTGCCATCGTGATCTCATCTATGAACGCCGCTATTTCTGTCTGGTCGGTCCCCGCCGGTATCCTGACCCGGATCGTACCGGCATCGACTACAGCAGCGGTGCCTGGATAGATTTGGTTTATCGCCCTGCTGATGCGCTCGGCGGTGGAAAAATCGTTGTTCCGAAGATTCAGCGTTAGGAACCTCTGCTCTCCTATCTTCTGCACAAACGTCGCGATCTCCTCCTTTTCGACGATCGCTCCGCCTGGAATGCGTCCGACCGTCGGGTGATTCTTGCTAATAGATGCCTGTTTGCCGGCAGCCGACCACCCGCCTATGAAAACGGCCCCGTGGGCCTCGGCATATACCTGCCCATCAAGGCCCCGCAGAGGTGTCGGAAGCAGCATCCCACCCTGCAAGCTCTGCGCGTCGCCTATCGAAGAGACGTCAACGTCGATGCGGGAACCCTCTCGCGCGAACGGTCCCAGCTCCGCAGTCACCATAACAACAGCGACATTCCCACCGGTAAAATCGCTGGGAGATAGAACAAGCCCCGAGTTCCTGAATATATTTGTCAGTATCCGCTGTGAGGCAAGCGTCTTGTCCCCGGTATCCGCCAGGCCGACGACCAGCCCGATACCGGTCAGAGGATTGCTCCGAACCCCCTGGATGTCCACGATGTCTTTGATGCGCTCGCCTCGTCCGGCTCCGACGATGCCCAGCAAGAGTATAAGCGAAAATATAGAAAACCTTCTCATCTCTTTGCTCTGCCAAACAACCCTAACTCGTCCTGCCGCCCGGCAACTCTAAAAAGGCCAGATTATGTCGAACAACCTGCCCAACCAACCCTGCCTGTTGTAGGGCTCGGCGACACCCGAATTCCTGCTAACAATGCGAAAGTTTGCAACTTTCTCGCTCTTGACCGTGTTGTCGAAAGCGATATCGCTCGGACGAACTATCCCGCTGACCTCTATAGTCTGGATATCCCCCCCTATCCGCCGATCGCGAATACCCATCACAACAAGGTTGCCGTTCGGCAGCACGTCCTCGACGACCACCGTGATGTTGTCCTCGAAGCTCCGCTCGTCGGTGTAATCCGCCTTGCCCGTCAGCTCGTTGCTCGACTTGGCCGACATAGTAAAACCAGGCATACTCGGCAAGAGGTGATCGATGTTCAACTCACCGTCAAAGCTCGTCGACCTGTCCGTCTCTTTCTTGAGGTCCCGCTTGGCCTTATTGTCGATCTTGCTGTCTTCGGTGATCCTGATCGTCAGGACATCACCTATCCTGCGAGCGACGTCGTCGACGTACACACTCCGCATATTCTTGTCCCTCCTGGCCCATATCGAGTCGGCGTGAAGGGCACTGCCAGGCCCCCACAGGCACAATACAACCAGCGCAAATCCCATTTTGATTTTCATTGTCTGTCCTTCTACAAGACCGGCTCCACCGTGCCGTCCTCGTTCACCTTTGTCAGGATTATCCGTCCGGAATCAACATTGCGGACCCTCACATAGTCACCGGCTCTACCATCTTCCACCGTCCGGCCCATCGCGGTGACCAGAAGCGCGCCGGCCTCGATCCGAATAACCACATTTTGATTACGTTTGAGCACCACGGGTGGCATCGCCGGGCCCACCATGTTCGGACGCACAACGGTCTCAGGCGGCAACCGTCGCTTTGCAACCAAACCATAAGGTGGCACCCAGTTCACAGGCTCCGGAGAGCTGGAGACGACCCTCTCGACTTTGACATTCTGGCGGGTGATTACCTCACCGGCCGCTATCTCAACAAGAGTTACCACGCGGCGTGCGTTGTACCTCAGGCGAAAACTCAGCTCGCGGCTGCCGATCTGCTTGTCCCCAGAAAACACGCTGATCTGAACCCGTGCCTGGTCGGGCACGCTGCTCCTCAGCAATCGCGGAACAACTTTGACACCGTCCCAGCTGCCACCGAGAACAAGGCTTTCTGGCCTGCGAACCAGCTCCATCTTGGCTATCGATCGGTCTCGTAACGCCTTGCTCAAGAATTCCCGCGCCAGCTCGGTGAACTCTTCGGGACCGATGACCTGGCCACGCCGGCGAACCTTCAGCTCATCGGCACCGGCCAGCCGAACCTGCGAGCCCGGGATCCCGCTCGAAGCAAGCCTGCTTAACAATGTCGCCCTGTCGATCACAATCTGCTGGCCAGGCATCGCAATCCGCCCCAGCGCCACTGCATTCGCTTTGGCAAGCAGGGATTCATCTCCGCAGACTACCGCCACCTGCCCAAGCACAGCAGTCTTACCCTCGATGGTAATCTCCCGCGGAAGATAAATCCGCAATGCACCATCGTCCGAATCGGCCCCGGCTGTGCCGCCTGCCGAAGCCAGCAAGCACGCTGCTACAACCACGATCCCCGTAACTTTATCGCCCATCATTAGCTACCCTCAGAACCTTGCTATCTGGATTGCCTGGCGCAGCATCTCGTCGGCAGCCCGTATCGCGCGGGAATTCGTCTCATACGCCCGCTGCGCCGTTATCAGGTTCACGAGTTCTGTGATCATCTGAACGTTTGATTTCTCCAGGAACCCTGCCTGTATGAGCCCGAAACCGTTCTCGCCGGGTGTACCTGTCAACGGCGTCCCGCTGGCCTCGGTCTCCGCCAAGAGATTATCCCCCTCGCTTGAAAGCCCCGACGGATTCGGAAAGCGAGCCAGTTGGATGTTGCCCACCACCGTCTGGGTCCCGGAAGAGGTCGTGACGTTCACCCCGCCGTCGGTCCCGATGTTCACCGCCACCGCGTCCGTCGGTATCGTGATAGCAGGCTCGAGATAGTAACCGCCGCTGGTGAGCAGCTCACCGTTAGGCCCCTGGTACAATGCCCCGTCACGGGTGTACTTCACCGAACCGTCCGGCATACTCACCTGTAGAAAACCATCGCCGGAAATCGCTACATCCAGAGGCCTGCCCGTGTTCACCAGTTCCCCAGCAGAGAAAACTTTCACCGTAGCCGCCGCACGTACCCCGCTGCCCACCTCCATCCCGTGAGGGCTTTTCATACCCGATGAAACCTCGGTCCCCGGTTCTCGCATTTTCACGTACAGCAAATCCTGAAAATCAATCTGGCTGCGCTTGAAACCGTTCGTGTTGATGTTTGCCAGATTATTCGCCGTGACATCGACCATCATCTGCTGGGCCGACATACCCGTTGCCGCCGTCGAAAAAGCTCTAAACATCTTCCGCTCCCTGATCTAACAGACCAAGAACAAGGTCAACTCATTGCCACATCTATAATGCTTTTAGATAGGTCCCTCCTGGCCGATATGAACTGCATATTTGCCTCGTAGAGCCTCGTAACCATTATCATATCTGCCAGCTCCTCCACAAGTTGGACGTTGGAAGACTCCTGGAAGCCCTGCTTGACCACCAGATTCTCTGGCGTCTGAGGCTTGAGGCCCTCCGGTGCCCTGAAGCAATTAAGGCCGGCCCCAATAAGATCCTTTTCATTCTCTTTGAAATCCACCAACCTGAATTTGCCTATCAGTGTCCCCCCACTCTGGACGCTTCCATCAGTTGAAACACTGATTTGCGAAAGCCCGACACTGCGTGGTATGGTGATCGGCCCAGCTTCGCCGGCCACTATTCGCCCGGCCGAATCCACTATCTGCCCGTTTTGATTGAGCCTGAACATCCCGTTACGTGTGTAGAGCGGCCCGTCCGGTGTCTCCACCACAAAGAAACCTCGGCCCACAAGCGCAAAATCAAGAGCTCGGCCCGTCTCAATGATGCTGCCCTGGGTAAAATCGAAGACCGACTTCAAATCAGCTGTTTCCGCTGCTGCCTCAACTGTCCCGGCTCCCTGTGCAGCAAGCAACCTCGAGAACGTGTTGCATCTGCGCTTGTATCCCACCGTCCCGACGTTGGCCAGATTGTGCACGATGATGTTGAACTCCTGCTTAAGGCCGCTCAGGGCCAAGCTGACTTGAGGCACTATGTCGGCCATCTCACACTCCTTGAGCCACCGAAGGCTCCTTGCTCGGCTCCGACTCGGAGGCCGAATCTACCCTCTGGCTCTGTCTGCTGTTGCTTTGAAGCAACGCTGCGTTGGTGGCGCGGACCAATTCGTCCACCTCTTGGTCACCCGGTCCGGTAAGCTCTATCGCTATCGAAAAGCCCTCGCCCTTCCGTTCAACGTGCCTGACTTCTCCGACGTCTTGTATTACTTTTACAGCCTCTTGGCTGCCGGCCTGCCCTGCATCCCCGCTTTTTGCCTCCCCTTCATCCAGGCCTAATACCACGATTACGCGCTCGTTCTCCTTTATCTCCAGGGTCGAGTTAACCCTCAGGCCCGGCCCGGCCAGTTCGGTTACAACTACAGGAGAAAATTCCGGAGGGCCCCAGCTTGGTGCTGAGGTCTCTGGGCTTTCTACCGAACCTTGCTCCTGCTGCGAGGCGCTCGTATGGTCCGCCTGCTGCCGCCGGCTGAAGGGAAACCGCGCAACGTACCCGGGCAGGTGAACCGGTACGCGCAGAAAACGCCTGCGATTGACGAAACGAACGTTGTCGCTGTGGTTCAGCGCCAGCGTATCGCCGTCGTAACTCACTACCGTCGTATCGAACTCCCACACCGAAGCACCCGAGTAATACCGCACACACCAGGTCTCGCCGAAGACAACCTTGACGGGTTGCGAGAGTCTTACCCCGAGCTCGTTATCGGTGTTTCTGACAACCTCTGAGTCGATATCGGAGGAAGCCCGGCCTTTTCGCCTCGTCACGTAAAGCTTTTTGCCTACAGGGATGTCCCTGGTGCTCAGCTTCTCCGTTTTTTGGGAGCCTCGGCCGTTCTGCGGCGGCCGAGGCCCCCCGAATCCGAGCTTTTCTCGCAGAAAGCCAATCTCCGTCTTCAACTGCTCTGTTGCCTCGGACGATTGTCCTTCGTTGAGTCCTTCCTCAATCAGCCTTGCAGCGCCCAGCCCAAAGGCCGTGCGTATCGTGAACACCGATTCGGGCCGTTTCAAACCTGCCTTGTTGGCCACTATCATCAGAATCTGCGACTCGCGCTCGCTCAGCCCTCGCTGCCGAGCGTAATCCTCAAATGACTTGCCAGCTTCTTTTCGCTCCCGTTTGACGCGAGCAAAACTCACCCACGAAAACAAAGCTATCAAAACCACCAAGACCCCAGCGCAAAGAAAGACCATCACGTCTTCCGTATTGTAACCTTCCCCGAACCCTCGAGCCGCCGCCCATCGCTCCCACGGCGTCAAACCCGTAAAGGCCATCTCGAGCACGGTAATGATGGCAGGTGAGATCGCCATTGTTATTACCTGATCAAGCCGGTGAGCTCCCTCAATATGTCGTTAGCTACTCTGATGGTCCTGGCGTTTGCCTGAAAACCGTTCTGGGCCTGGATCATATTCACAAACTCGCTGGCCACGTCAGCGTTGGATTTCTCCAGCGCCCCACCGTGCACCGAGCCAGCTCCTCCAGTCATCGCCTGCGTCGCCACCGCCTCCCCTGAGTTGGCCGACGGGATAAAATAGCCGCTGCCCACGCTCTCCAGGCCGGAAGTATTCTGGAACAACGCTATCTGAATCGTCGCAATGTTCTTCTTTATGCCGTTTGAGAACGCCCCAATCAACACCCCACTGTTGTCAACCGAGACCGTCGCGAGCCTGCCGGCCTCATAACCATCCTGCTCCCGCGCGACTGCGGTAGAATTGCCGGAGAACTGCGTCAAGCCGTTGAGCTGACCGACCGTACCAAAGTCCATCGCGATCGTCTGCGGACTCGAGGTGTCGTGTGCGAAAGTCACCACGAATTGAGCCGTATCACCCACTGTTGTGTTCAAACCGGCGTATGAACCGTTAGTCGCGTCAAATTCTATACTGCGGATTCGGCGGTTGTCAGGGGTAATAGAAGTGACGTTTCCGCTTATTGAGGTCAGCACCATATCCCACGTGTTTGGCGCTGTGGTCCTCACGAACGCGCCGGAGAGCACGTGTTTGCCGCCCAGACTGTCATAGACCGTGGTACTGACGTTCTTCACCTCCTCGCCGCCGACAGTTGACAGCTCGAAGTACGCCGGCATCGTCAGCTTGGCCGTCCCGTCGTTCTCGAACGTCATAACGACGTCTGACCTGCTGTATCCGGAGTTCTTATCGGTCACGACTATTTTGCCGCTGCTCAGGCTCGCGCTGACGTTACTGGAGCCCAGCTTGCTCTCGATGTAACTCAGCACATCGCCCAGCGTCGTCGTCGAGGTCACGCTCATACCTGTGGTGTCGGTCACAGGGGTACCGTCGGGCGTGTAGCCGGTGACCTTTATCACGGCGGAACTGAGTGTCCCGCTGGTGTACTGGTCGAGGTCCGTCAGAAATGTACCCGAGGTCGCCGCATCCCCGCCGCTGGTGAACTTGATATTCGAAGACAACTTCTGCGTCTGGGCCGTCGCAAGCGATGCATCCGCGCTAAGGTTGCCAGCCAGAACCACCCTGGACGTGGGCTTTGCCGCCATCGCAACATCGTATGGAACTTTTACGTTGCCGTCACCGGCCGTCTGAAAACCCTCGCTGACACCCACCGAGCCGATCCTCCGCACCCGATAGCCTGTCGAAGGATCCACCAGATAGGACTCGGCATCCACGGCAAAAGCACCGGCGCGGGTATAGACATTTTTCGAACCATCGCTCAACACAAAATACCCTTCCCCTTCGATCGCCAAGTCCAGTGGGTTACCGGTGTTCACGATATTACCCTGCTGCATGTTCAGGGATATCCCCGCAATCCCCACGCCACTGCCCATCTGCTGCGGATTCGTTCCACCGATCGCACTGGTAGGCTGCGAAGCCTTCTTGATGGTCTGGCTCAGTAGCTCTGAAAAAGTTATTCTGCTGGCCTTGAAGCCTGTCGTGTTGACGTTCGCCAGATTATTGCCTGCTACGTCCAGCATCTTCTGGTGGGCCTGAAGCCCTGTCACTCCAGCTGATAACGCGAAGCTCATCTGCGTCTCTCCTTATTCCAGCTGTTAACCCCTGTACCTATCGGTGGTCTTAGTTCTGCACTGCTATGACGTCCTCTATCCCTATGGTATGTCCTTCGACAACCAACATTATCTTGCCATCGAGATTGTTATAGACCTGCTCAACGACACCGCTTTGGATCTCTCCCGACTCGGCATCCTCTTGCATAAACGAAACCTGTTTGCCTATCAGCGAGGCCGCATAGGCCCTCTGAATACCGGCAAGTACGTCCGCGAAACTTGCGTTCATCGATTCGAGCTGTTGCAGCTGCGAAAACTGCGCTAACTGGGACGCCATCTCGTTATTATCCAGAGGCTCCAGCGGATTCTGGTTCCTAAGCTGAGTGACCAGAAGCTTCATGTAATCGGTTTGAATATCACTTGCCGTCGGAGTTGCTGCTACCGGACTCATAATTTTGCGCCTTCCTAAGAAACTCGATCCTGCTCAACTTCATTTTCGACTGGCTGGCCTTGACAAGGCTGCACCGTCGTGCTCGCAACAACCGTGCCACGCGGCGCGTACGCCGGCCAATATTGTCAGTAACTTCTTTACTAATACGCACTTACCTGGCGACAAAAAATTTGACCAGTCTTGCAACTCGCTGGCAAAGGTCCCGGGGCATTTCGTCTGAGCGGACAATTTTTCCGCACACTTAGAAATTTCTGCCGGTCGTCCCGGACTTAACCCGCAATCGGCCCCAGGCCACCAATCCCTCACGGAAGCGGTCAACGCTCTGTCTCGGAGGTCTTATAAGAAGAACTGTGTGTCGACTGAGACCTGCAATGTCGCTTTATCGGTCTGATAGTTCCAACTCACCGGGGATACCACATAGACAGTGAGTCCCATAAGAAAGGCCGCACATCTGCTGTAAAGTCACACCCTCCGTGACGCGGTCGGGACACC
Source organism: uncultured Pirellulales bacterium (assembly GCA_964632005.1). Lineage (GTDB taxonomy): Bacteria > Planctomycetota > Phycisphaerae > Sedimentisphaerales > Anaerobacaceae > CAZWAP01. The sequence goes on from CAZWAP010000002.1 coordinate 57,624, forward strand.
TGCAAACTCTGTCCGATAAAAGGCCACAGTGACATCAGCTTGCCTGCAGGGCAACCTCGGCGTGACATTATTGGCCCGTCCAATAAAAATTAAAGTCACCTAAAAGGCGCGGACGATTTACAGGACATTACGATTTTAGCGAGTGCAACAACAACCAGGAGAAGCATTGAAAGGCAGTTCAGATGGGTAGTTTTTTTGGGGTGGGAGCCGAATGAGCTTAGAGACGACCATCGCACTAAGCCGGCAAAGCCAGATATACCAGCTGGCCCGAGAGATCAGCCGGCAAGTCTTCGCGGCCGACAGCATTGAAGAGGCTCTGGAGATCATCGAATCGTGCGATCCCGAGCTGATCCTGTTCGACCACGCCTTCACGGCTGATTTCGATCGCTTTATCGCCAGAACCCGCAAGATCAGCGACGCGCCCGTTGTGCTGGTAACTGACGAAAAGCAAGAAAACCCCGCTGCCTGTCTCGAGGACAGCCGAGTGTTCGACTGGTTGAATGGCCAGAACGATCGCGGGCGTCTCACCAAAATCGCCGAGCGAATAAAACAGAGGAAGGAGTCACACGTCTGCTGCGACACCACCGAACGTTTCTTCGCAGACGACTTCGCTGCAAAGGTCTCTATGGTTGGCACCAGCGAAGCCACAAGGCACACGCTGAGAATGATCAAGCTTGTTGCAAACAGCCGGTGCAATCCGATCCTCATTGTCGGGGAAACCGGCACGGGCAAAGAGCTTGCTGCCAGAGCTGTCCATCTACTGAGGCACCCGGACGAGCCTTTCGTCGCAGTAAATTGCGCCGCCCTGACGGCCAGCCTCCTCGAAAGCGAGCTGTTCGGCCACACCAAGGGTTCGTTCACGGGCGCCGACCGCGAAAAAACCGGTCTGCTGGAGCTGGCAGGGGCCGGCACCCTCTTCTTGGACGAAATCAGCGAAATGCCCATCGACCTCCAGGCAAAACTGCTGCGGGTCCTACAGGAAAAAACTTTCAGAAAAGTCGGGGGTACCTGCAGCATCAAGTCAAACGCCACCATCATCGCCTCCACCAACCGCAACCTCTGGAAGGAAACGCAGGCCCATCGGTTCCGCCAGGATCTCTACTACCGCCTCAACGTAGGCCCGATAAACATCTTCCCCCTGAGGTCACCCAATCGAAGAGAGGACATCGGGATCCTCGCCGACTATTTCCTGCAGACCTCCAGTATCTGTCCGGGAAAGTCCGAAAAGATCAACTCGTTTACCAAGATAGCCCTTGAAGCCCTTCAGCAGCACAACTGGCCGGGCAACGTCCGTGAGCTTCGCAACGTCATCGAACGCGCCATCCTGTACGAAACGGGCGACAAAATCAGCCTTAACAGCATTGTTATCGACCCTGGTGAACTGGCCGATTGCCCGGATGGCTCGATAACGCACCGCTTCAAGAACTACTCTTTGGCAAAAGCAGAACGAGAACTCATCGCGCGCGCACTGCAGGAAACGGGGTGGCAAAAAACCCGGGCGGCAGCCCTGCTCGGTATAACCAGGGCGACGCTCTACGCCAAACTCAAGCAGTACAACATCCAGAAAAACGCTGCCCCCCTGCAAGTGGCTCACTCCAACCCGCCCGCAGTCGAGCCCGCCGAGGTCCTCGTGTGAGCACCGCCTGCGAATCCGGCCCAACCTTGTCCCGCCGGTCCTGTCAGATATTCCGTCAGCCCGTCTAAAATTCTGACACCTGCCCAGTCTTCGGCCGGCCCGCAACAACAGCCCCCAAGAACGCTTTTCGGCTCTGTCCGCTCAAAACGCCGGCCTTTCCACTGGCTCTTCCTGTCCTGGCATAAATATTGCAGCTTCCTGAGGCTGTCTGGCGGCCATGCCTCGCGGACTCGGCGGAAGCCGTCCCGCTAAAAAGGCGGCCGCCGCAAAATGCGACGACAAAAGGACGACCGGTCGCCGGACCCGACCAGGCCGAGTATGACACCAATGCAAGGAAAAAACCAGACACCGGAAAATAATTCACAACCCATTCCCGAAGACGGCGAGCTCTTTGCCAGCGAGCCTTGCGAGCAGCTCACCGAGCAGGAGATTTTCGTCGGGGACGACGATCTCTACCAGTCCTTAGAGCGGTTCAAGCAACCAGAAAATTCTGCCACGCCAGGCGTTCGAAAATACCTCAGATTCGCGATGCCCCTGGCGCGAATGTCTCTCACTCAAAAGGTCCTCATACTTGCAATCGCGGTGGTTGGCGGCTTGCTGCTCTACACCGTATCTGAGCCAGGTGCGGGCCCGGCAAAACCACCCGAGCCACAGCTTCCGGGCTTGCAAGAATTCCCCGGGCTCGACGCTGTCAGCGTTGTTTCAGCAGAGGCACACCAGCCCGAGGCCGAGATCGAGCCAGCCACGCCGGTATCGCTCAAAACCGCCGACGAACTTTTCCGCCACGCTGAATACGCCCGGGCATACGCCGCCTACGATCGCCTCCGCCAGCTTGTGCCGCCGGACGAGCGAAACTACAGGGCCCTGCTCCACCTGAAAATGACGCTCTGCCGCATAAAAGCCGGCAAGCTTGACAACGCCGAACGGCTCCTCGACGAAGCGGCCAGGTCGAAACCGAACATCGTCCGCCTTGTCGCCAATTACTACAAAATCCTATTGGCCATGCAAAAAAACCAGTATCTCAAGGCCAGAGCAAACGCATATCGCGCGGTAGCACTCGTCAGCACCATTGAGACCGACGCAAAATTGTCCGCATCGATCCGCACCAACTGCTACTTTATGATAGCCCAGGCACTGACCAGGTACACGCTTTCGCTTTGCGACCTCGACGGTTATCTGCCCGGGAGCCCCGGCGATGCCTTTACTGAAATCGACCCGTTTGCAGGCCTGAGAGGCAAGCAGCTTGATGCGCTTCTGCAGGCCGGCTCCGGGTGTTTCGATGAAGCGCTACTCGGCCCGGAAATCCGAAAAATCGACCATAAAGAGGGCCCGGCAAGGTGGTATGTGGTCTGCCGCGAAGCCCCGATTGACGAACTACTGGCAAGATTTGCAACAAATGCTTCCCTGGACCTTTCCTGGGCGCCGCTCAGCGAAACCAACGAACCGGGGAAGCTTGAAATCCTCCGCAACAGACCGGTTACAATGTACCTGCCCGCGGCAACGGCTGCCCAGGTCGTCGCGGTGGCCGCCGGGCAAGTAGGCCTGCTAGCCAGCATAACCCCTCAAGGGCTTGTGACCATCCACGATCCCGAACGCTATAGCTCCCTCTCGGAACACACAACTCTGGTCGCAGCCGAAACCGTCTCGCTCTGGCAAAAGTTCGTGCTCGCCTTCGAGAACGACAGGCGCACGTCAAATGCACACTTCGCCCTGGGGCTTCTGCACATGCTCGAGAACAGACTTCCCGAAGCAATAGCAGAATTCAAGCTGGTCTCCAATCGCTTCTCCTGGTCGCCCCTGGCACCTTATGCCCTGCTCCACTCAAGCAGGATAAAGGCCAGCCCATCCGTCAGGGACTACGTCGGCGCCCACAATGACCTGAAAAACCTCGTCGAACAGTACCCGGATGCAGAAATCGCCAACCACGCCCACCTGCAACTGGCTGAATACGCCGCCAAGGCCGGGATGATAACCGAGGCTGCAAGGCTGTACGCAAAAGTTTACAATCTTTCCTTTTCACCCGAATCTCGAAGAACCGCCGCCCTGGGAGCAGGCAAGTGTTACTACCAGACAAACGACTACCATTCAGCTACAAGATGGCTTATCCGCTACATCAACCTGGCCGAAACGCAGAAAAATCATGAGGTCTGCTCGGCATGCTTTCTCCTTGGGCAGGCTTACCTGGCACTCGGCCAACCACGTCAGGCCTCGGAGGCACTGGAACTGGCGCTGGCCGGGCCACTCCCGAAGAACCTCTACGCACAGGCCCTCCGCGCCATCACCGATGCATACGCGCTCCAGGAAAAGCTCGTCCGGGCCCTGGAAGTACTGGAGGATGTAGATACCTGGCAGCTGTCGCAGGCCGAATCCGTCGAAATCCTTCTGATCAAGAGCAGAATCCTGCGGCGAATGGGGCTCGTGGACAACGCTATGACCTTGCTCCAAGGAAGGGCCGATTACCTCACCGACGTACAACTGAAAGCCAGAATAACGTTCGAACTGGCCAACTGTCTCGTCGACAAAGGACGGCTCCAGCAGGCATACGAAAAACTCACCGAAATCATCGTAGCCGTCCAGCCCGGCCCGCTGGCGCACAGCATCGCCTTGAAGCTGGCGCAGCTTTGTTCGAGACTCGGTCGAAACCAACAGGCAATCTCGGTTTGCTCGCAACTACTCAAATCCACCGCAACCGCGCAGATCAAGCAAGAGGCCGCCACACTGCTCGCCCGAATCTACAGCCGGCAAAAGCACTACGACAAAGCGGTGCTCGCTCTACTGGATGATCCCAAACCAAAATGAAACCCTTGATCTCAGGAAAAAATCGCCTCGATCCCATGCGTTCGGCAACACGCTGTCCCTACGCGGCAGGATGGACCGTCTATGTGCTCTGTGTGGCTCTCGCGGTCTCGGTCTCCCCGGCCGCGGATAACCCGAACGCCGGACAGGCCGACCCCAATGCTCATACCGCGCCGCGCGCCGCCGGTGAACCCAACGAAGCGAACCTCGCTGGTCGCCGGCTTGGTTCGAGCCAAGACGCCCAGGATTCGCCGGGCGCCGCCGATTGGTTCATCGCAAAGAACCCGACTACTGAGCTTAGCCGGCTGGTCTGGCAGGCCAGGATTACCGCTCCGCAAAGCCCGCCTGATGACCAGGGCAAGGACAATCTGCAGCGCATCATTCAGATGATACGATCAATCCGGTTTCAGCCCAAAGAGCAAACGCCCCGGCCCCTCGTCGCCACCACGCCCACCAAGCAGACCGAGCCCAACCTGGCCCCTGCGGAGCCTAAGGCCCCAAACGAACCTCCACAAGCACTTCCGGAGACCGTAAACCAACCCGGCAGCCTCTCCGAGCAAACGATAAGAATCCTCGGCGAGCATCTCAAGCATCCCGAAAAGCTCAAGAACGCCCTCGAGCTTGCAGAGATACTGTACCGGGGCAACCGGCTCGCCGAAGCCGCAGTATGCTACAGGCAGGCACTAGCCCGGGTATACCCGAACCAGCTCGGCTCAGGCCGGGACAAGCCCTGGATACTCTTTCAAATAGGTAACTGCCTGCGGGAACAGAATCCCCAGGAAGCTCTCCAGGCTTACTCCCGCCTGATAAATGAGCATCCCAACTCACCCTGGACGGACCTGGCAAAGGCCCGGTCCAATCTGATCACCTGGAAACAGCAGGACAGGCCGGGAATGCTGCTCAAGGAATTAAACAAACAGCCTGCGGAATCCCCGCCGCCAGAAAACTACGTGATCACGAAAGCGTCTAAATCGGAAACGGAGCAACCGAAAAGTGGATAGAAACGTCCCGGACCAACAGCAGTTCTCCCACGAGGGCACGATCGCTAACGTGCTGATAGTTGACGAAGACCCCGCGCTGACCCGGCTGGTGCTGAGAATATGCGCCCGTAAGGGCATCCGGGGGATAATTGCCCAAAGCGTCGAAAACGCCCTGGCTTGCATCGACAAAGGCGATTATGACCTCATTTTCACCAGCGACCGGATACGCCCCCGACCCGCCGTCGAGCCGACGCCCCAAAGTGTATTCGACCTGATTGACGCGGTGAAAACCGACTGCCCCGAAATGCCAGTCGTCATGGTCAGCGAGGCCGTCCGCGACCAAATATCCCCCGGCGGTGCCATTGCCGAAGCAGCCGTCAAAGCCGTCCGCGCAGGTTGCTGTGACTTCCTGATCAAGCCACCCGAACCTGCGAAGATCGAGAACCTGCTCGATACGCTGCTGCCGAATCATTTGGTTCAAACCTGCGAGGCAGCTCAACGAGGTATTCGAAACCTTTACCAGATCGTTGGAAAAAGCGAAAAGCTTCGTCAAACCGTCAGGCTTGCCAGAAAAGTCGCCCCAACATCCGCCCCCGTTCTCATCAGCGGCGAGAGCGGAACGGGCAAGGAGCTTATCTCCTACCTTATCCACCGCAACAGCAGACGTTCTGCCGGCCCCTACATCAGGGTCAATTGCGCGGCCTTGAGCAACTCGCTGGTCGAAAGCGAACTGTTCGGCCACGAAAAGGGGGCTTTCACAGGCGCCTATGCCCAACGCAAGGGACGCTTCGAAATGGCCAACGGCGGTACTCTCCTGCTCGACGAAATAACAGAAACCCCGCTCAGATTCCAGGCTAAGCTTCTCCGGGTGCTCGAACAACAGGATTTCGAGCGAGTAGGCGGAAACGCAAACATCAAAGTCAACGTTCGCATCATCAGCACCACCAACAAGAACCTGCTCAAAGAGGTCGAGCGGGGTCGTTTCCGCAGCGACCTGTATTATCGACTCAGCGCGGTAAGGCTCGTGGTCTGTCCGCTAAGGCAGCGAACGGAGGACCTACCCGAGCTCGTCTGGCATTTCGTCAACCTTTACGCCCGGCAGGCCCAGCGGCACATCACCAGGCTCGACGAGACGATGATGAGCATCTTCGCAAAGTACCACTGGCCCGGTAACGTCCGCCAGCTCCGGAACGTCGTCCTAACATCGCTGATTCTCGGGGCAGGCCAGACCCTCTCCCTGGCCGACGTCTCGTGGCTATTCGACGAACTGCAGCCACGTGCTCAGGAAAATAAGTCCCCCGCCGAGCCCCCACAACCCCAGGGCTTCGCTCTTGGCGGAATGCCGCTTGTGGAGATCGAAAAGCACGCCATCCTCGATACCTTACGACGGACCGCGGGCAACAGGACCGAAGCCGCGAAGGTCCTCGGAATAAGCGACCGAACCTTGCGGGATAAAATACGCCGATACAAACAGCAGGAGGCTCTCCAACCAGCTGGATAACCGATGTACAGTCGATTCTCGAGGCGGCAAAATGGCTGAAGAAGATAAACAAAACCAGCAGCAAGACTCTCAAACCCAGAGCCCCCCCAAAAAAGACTGGCTGGGCTGGGTCATTCTGGCCGTCGTTGTCGTCATCTGTTCCGGGGCAGGCTTCCTGCTTGCCAGGCTCTTTGGCGGCTCATCCGTCCCTCAAAGTGCCCAGGCGTCAGGGCAGGAGCCAGCCGAGCAAGGGCCCGAAGCCATCGAGGAAACCCCGGCGGAATCTGGAAAAACATGGTTCTACGACCTCGACCCGGTAGTCGCCAACCTTGACGAACCTGGAGCCACTCGCTACGTCCGGGCGACTCTAACCCTCGAAATGCACTCGTATGCATCTGCCAAGAAGCTCACAAAGCTCTTCGAAGACAAAAAGCCGATCCTCACAAACTGGCTGACAATATACCTGGCGAGCCTGAGTATAGAAGACATCAGGGGCGACAGAAATCTCAAGCGAATCCAATCCCAGATACTCGACGCGTTCAATCAGGAACTCTTTCCCGACCAGAAACCCATGATAAAGCACATTCTCTTCAAGGAATTCGCGATACAATGACCGGCGCAGCCTTGGACAACCTCAAGCAGGAAAAAATTCAACAACTTCTCGCCGCTGTTGCTGCCGAGTCCGCACAGGACGCCGGGCAGAACATCGAGACCCATGATTATGACTGGCGGCAGCCCCGGTACTTCAGTCAAGGCCAGCTCAACCAGGTCAAGAGCTTTGCTGAAAGCGTCGCAACCGCGGCAAGCACCGGGTTTACCCAGTTCTACCAGGGTGATTTTGAGGTCACGAGTGACTCGATCTCCGAGCATCTTGCAAGCGAATTCCTTTTGCAGAACCCGGATCAGCAGAATGGCGACTATTATCTGGCATTCGGTCCGGTCCCGGCTCAGCCGGCCGGAGCCAAGAGCGCCGAGCCCTGGGGGCTTATCGCAATGCCCCCGGAAACTGCAGCGGCCTGGATAACTCAGTCGCTTGGCGACTCCGCCTCACAAGAGAACTCGATAGAGACACTCTCGGAACTGGAGGAATCTTTACTGTTCGATATAGCCTCGATCTTTGTCCAAGCGATCTCCGCAGCCTGCGACAACCAGGAGTTTAAGGCGATCGGCGGCATCACGACCGGGCGGCTCCCACTTGAGGTCGAAGGCACAGAGGAGCTTTGCAAAATTACCTTCGCAACCAAGAAGCCTGATGACCAGCAGCCCTTCAGGGCTTTTCTCCTGACGCGCTGCGACAGGCTCGAAGTCGCCGCCGGAATCGTCAAGGAAGTCGTCGAGACGCTCGGCCCGGCTGACGCAGCCAATGCAATCGCCCAGCACCTCAACCATATGCACGTCCGCATCACCGCGGTGCTCGGCAGCACTTCGGTGACGCTCGAAGACCTGCTGAACCTGGCGCCGGGTGACATCATCGTTCTCGACAAACGAATCAACGACCCGCTCGAGCTGACGGTCGAAGGTCTGAACTTCCTGCGAGGCCGCTCAGCCAAATCCGAAGGAAAGTATGCGGTCGTCATTACGCACAATACCGCCCTCAAAGGAAACCGATAGTCGCGTCAAGAAAAACCGGAACCCGCTGGTTACAAATAAGGAAAACAAAGCATGGCAGAAGCACCTCAAGCAGTCGACGAAAAACAGGACCAACAGCAGCAACAGGAACAGCAGGGGGCAAAAAAGCAAGCAAAGGAGGTTGACTTCCCTGAGGTCGCCGAAACCGGCATGCCCGGTGCAGGTGGTAGTATCGACGTGCTGCTTGATATGACGGTCCCGGTTACCGTCGTTCTCGACAAGGCCGAGATAACCGTCCAGCGCCTCCTGCAACTCGGACCTGGCTCGGTTTTGAAGCTCGAAAAGCCGGTCGGTGCGCCGGTGGACCTCTACCTGAAGGACACAAGGTTCGCCACTGCCACCGTAGTCGTCGTCGACGACAAATTCGCGGTGAAAATCAAGGAGATTCTCGCGGCCACAAAGCCGGGCGAGCCTCCCAGCGAATAAGTTGAGCCCGGCCAACCAACTTGAACAGGGTTGCTCTATGGCAGTCTCAAGCAGGTCCAATTTGGCAGACGCAGCAACGAGTGCCGATATTCCTTTCGGTTCGCACAGCAACGTAGTGCTCGCCGTGGGACTGGTAACCATCCTGGCCACGCTCCTGATCCCGCTGCCCACGCCGCTACTCGATGTGCTCATCGCAGCGAGCATCTCCTTGTCCGTGGCCGTCTTGATAGTCACCCTCTCGTCCAAAGAGGCCCTCGAACTTTCCACCTTCCCCTCACTGCTGCTGTTCGTAACGCTGTTTCGCCTGTCGCTGAACGTCGCATCGACCAGGCTCATCCTGCTCCAGGGCAACGCCGGCAAGATCATTCAGACGTTCGGCGACTTCGTGGCCGGCGGCAGCTTTGTCGTCGGCCTGGTGATATTCCTCATTCTGGTCGTCATTCAGTTCATCGTAATCACAAAAGGCGCCGAGAGGATCAGCGAGGTCTCGGCACGTTTCACTCTCGACGCTATGCCCGGCAAACAAATGGCCATTGATGCGGACCTAAATGCGGGCCTTATCACCGAGTCCCAGGCCAACGAACGCAGGGCAAAAATCGTGAAGGAAAGCGAATTTTACGGCGCTATGGACGGTGCCAGCAAGTTCATCCGAGGCGACGCGAAGGCCGGCATCATCATCACCGGGATCAACATCATCGGCGGCATCGCGATGGGTTATTCCCGGGGGCTCCCCATCGCCCAGGCAGTCCGCACCTACTCTATCCTATCAATCGGTGACGGCCTGGTAAGTCAAATCCCGTCGATGATAATCTCGATCAGCTCGGGCTTTCTGGTTACGAAGATATCCTCCAGTCATAGCGTCGGCCAGGACCTCAGCAGGCAGTTCCTCAGGTCCTCCCAACCCCTGACGATAGCCTCGCTCATCATCGCGTCGCTGGCTCTGGTTCCGGGCCTTCCAGCGATCCCGTTTTTGCTGCTGTCTGCCTGTGTTGGTCTGGCCGGAAGAGCGGCCGCAAAATACCAACCAGCCGCGCCCCCCAAGCCCGACGCCGCCACCAAGATACAAAAACCGGAAAAACAACCCGTTGAAGAGCTCCTCGAGCTCGATCGCATCTGCGTCCAGGTTGGGGTTCGTCTGGTCAGCCTCGTTGACCCGCGCAAGGACAGCTCCATCTTTGACAGAATCGGGGCACTGAGAAGAAAATTCGCCCGCGAACTGGGCATAATTATGCCGCTGGTGCGTCTCAAGGACAACATAACCCTCGAACCCAACAGCTACGAAATTCGAATCTTCGACCACGTGGTCGCCACGGGTCGGCTTGAACCAAATATGTTCCTGGCAATGGACGCCGGCAGCGCCAGGGAAAAAATAAAGGGCATTGCCACCACCGAGCCGGTCTATGGGCTGCCCGCCCTGTGGATCCTGCCCGAGGACAAAGAGAAAGCAGAGCTAACCGGCTACACGGTAATTGACGCCGAATCCGTCTTCATCACGCACCTATCCGAGACCCTCAAGACACACGCCGACGAACTGTTGACCAGAGAGGATGTCCAGCTGCTCGTGGACAGACTTCGCAAAACCCAGCCTTCCCTCGTCGGCGAAGTCGTCGGCGAGCTTGTGCCGGTCGGGATGCTCCAGCGGGTACTCAAGAATCTACTGCGCGACAACATACCCATCCGCCAGCTCACCACCATCTTGGAGGCGCTCGGAGAGCACGCCGCAAAGACAAAGAACACCGAGGTGCTCACCGAGCTCGTCCGGAAATCCCTGAGCAGAACGATAACCGAACAATACAGACAGGCCGACGGTAAAATCTCAGCAATAACCCTCGAACCAGTCCTCGAGCACAAAATGACCTCGTCCCTCAGGCAAGAGGCCGACCAACTTGTCCTATCGCTACCGGCCGAGACCACGATGGATATCACCAGGCAAATCGCCCGGGCCTGGAAGACGGCTATGGACAAGGGAATGGACAAGATCGTTCTGCTGTGCGATTCAAGGCTGCGAAGCCCGCTGGCGGCAATGCTCGCCAGAACGGTTCCCCCGCTGCCGGTCGTTGCCTACGATGAAATCGTACTCGGAACCGAAATCGAACCCGTCGAGGTCATCTCGGCCTCGCAGGAACTTCAAGCAGAACTGGTGGATGCACAGCTTGTTGGCGCAACGTAACCGAATAGACAGTACCAATATAGTTTAAGGAAAGGACTCAAAACTATGCCGTTGAACATTCGCTCAATCGCGGTCAGCATGGCGGTCGTCAGCTTCTTCGGCATCAGCTTTATCGCCTGGCTCAGCGGCCTGTCACCATTTACCTGCTGTAAGAGAGCCCTAACCGGCGCCCTGCTAAGTTACCTTGCGGTCGTGCTGGCCGTAAAGGCGGTCAACGCAATAATCATCAGTGCGATGGTAGAGAAGCAGATGGAGCGGCATAAGGAGTCGAAAGGTGCAGGCGAAAACTGAGAAGCCCGCGCAGTGCCAGCTTGCAGAAGACAGTCAGCGGCGCCTGCGGACCGCCGCCAGGCGAGCCTACGCCGGCCAGGCCGAGCAATACATCGACAACGACAAGATCACCGAGATGTTGCCGATGGTCCACAAGGTCGTACAGCGGGTTATCTCGTACCTCAAGCCGCCGCTCTCATACGAGGACCTCGTCTCGGCCGGCACCGTCGGATTGGTCAAGGCGGCCCGCGACTACGACCCTGCGCGCCAGGCGGGCTTCAAGACGTATGCCTACATCAGAATAAGAGGAGCCATCCTCGACGAGCTGCGAACCTGGTCCTTCGTGCCCGCCGGCGTTGACAAACAAATCCGCGAGACACTTCAGGCGGGCCTGGAAATCACCGAGCAAACCGGCAGGACCCCAACCGACGCGCAATTGGCACAAAAGCTGCAGATAACCGTCGAAAGGTTATACCAGATATTCGAAAGTGCCCGCGCCAAGCAATTCCTATCCATCGACGATGCCGCCGAAGACGCTCACCCGCTCGGTGAAATACTGGCGGCCCCTAACGCCGCAGACCCGCACGAAAACGCGGAGAAGGCCGAGCTGGTCGAAAAACTCGCCCGGGCGATCAGCCAGCTCGAACCAAGACAACAACAGGTTATACTGCTTTACTACCACCAGCAGCTTACTATGAAACAGATCGCCGAGGTTCTCGGCATCACCGAACCGCGAGTCAGTCAACTGCACGCGAGTGCCTTATTCAGTTTGTCCCTGAAATTGAGGTATTGGAAAAATGGCGGATAACAACTACATAATAAATCCTGTGGAAACTCTGCAAAACGTTGGAGGCCTGACCCCCATTAGAGAGCGAAAAGAAAGAGGTCGCCGACGCACGCAGCAACAGAACAAGGAACATCCTGAATCGCAGGCGGACGATTCCACCGAAGCAAAGGCTGAAGACGGCCCTGTAGCCGGCTCCGATGACGGACACTCGATCGACTACTGCGCCTGAAGCGAGCAAGATCCAAAACCGCCAAGTACTTGAGTACCGAGGTCAGGAAAATGCGTAAGACCACCGAGAACGTCCTCAAGAGCACCGAGGTTGAGATTGAAGGCCGGCTTTGCCTCGACGCGCAGCCACCCGCAACCGGGCCAACGCCGCAGAACAGCCAGCAGCGGGGCCAACCACAAGTGCAAATCGTAGAAAACCAAGCTGGTTTCGCCGTCCTGGAGGTAACTTGCTCCTGCGGCGTCAAAAGCTACATTAAATGCGAGTATCAGGACACCAGAGTTCAACAAGCCGAATCTTAGCACAACAATCATAGGGAAAAGCACGATGAGCACCAGCAAATCAACAATACCATTCGTGGTTGTCTTAGCCCTGGCCGTTCTCGGGGCTGGCTGCACCGTGGAAAGACCGGTCGAGGTAATCACCGGGTCGGACCCGCCCGCTCTGACGGCCCAGAGAGCAGAGGTCTCCAAGAGATTCGAGGGCACGGCCGACGAAAAACCCACCGCGGTACGGTCGGCCATTGAGCTATCCGCAAGGTACGCTAAACTCGCCGAACAGATGGCTGCCCTCAAAGAAGAAAATCTCAGATTGCTTGAGGAAAACCGGGACCTCAAGGATCAGCTTGAGCCCTGCCGGGAGCAGCTCGAGAAGGCTCAAAAGGAACTCGCCGAGGCTAACGACCTCCTGATTGAGATGCGAATCGAATTGAACAACTGGAAGACAAACGTACTCGGCTTCAGAGACGAGATCCGACAGGCCGACGAGGCCCAGCTTGAAGCGCTATTGAAAATACTACAGGTTCTCGGCGGCGAGGTCGATACTAACAGCCGGACTGACGGTCAAATCCCCACGGCCCCTGGTTTGCCGCAAGAGCCGGCCAAACCCCGGGAGCAAACCAGCCACGAGAGCACAAATTCAAGGCAGACCGATGGATAGCCTACGAACAACCTCACCGGACAGGAAGGCTGGATACCTGGCCCTGTACGCGGCGATTTGCCTGTGCCCTGCCTTTTTGGCCGGCTGCAACGTCATTTACAAAACCTCGGTGCGACCACCTGACTACTATTACATCAATCCCGACAAGCAACTTGGCGCCATCGGCAAGGTTGCACTGGTCGAGCTCGGCAATCACTCCAGCTATCCGGAAATATCCACCGATATGACCGAGGCTCTCTTCCAGGCCCTGCAGAAAAGGCAGCTTTTCAGCGTCGTGGTCGTCAGCCAATCCGAGTCCAAATGGCGAAGCCTGCAGTTGGAACCGACCCCTCCGTTCACACTCGACCAGCTCAGTGCAATGCAAAAGGCCCTGCAGGCCAACGCCGTACTGGTAGGCTATGTTACGACATACAGGCCTTATCCGCATATGAGCATCGCCTTGAGGCTCTGGCTCGTGGATCTCGCCGACGGTCAACTGCTCTGGGCGTTCGAGCAGGTCTGGGACACGGCCGATAAAACAACCGAAAAAAGGGTGAAGCAGTACTTCCAGTCTCAAACAAGCTCGGGGTTTACCCAGATGCGGGAAGAATTGGTCGTTGTTAGCCCCCTCAGGTTCGTCAAGTTCGTCGCACACGAGGTGGCCGATACAATGCGGTAGGACATAAAGGATGGACCAGACCAAATAGTCCCAATCGTCAGAAAACGCGCCCGGCTTTAGGAAAAAATGTGGGAATTTGCCAAAAAACCGTTAAGTTTCCGCAAAAACCTGCGAAAAATAACTTGAAGCAAGAATTTTGAAAAGAGTTACGCCCAAATGATCGACAAAATAAACGCCAGTCAGGTCCCGGATGTCCTCGAAAAATCCGCCTCTCAGCAGCCCGATCCGGCCAGGGCCAGGACAACAAATAGTCAGCCCGAGGTCTCACTGGAGGTTGATTTTCCGTCCCTGGTCGAACCTGCAGCCAGCGCTGCACAGACCGACCCCGAAGCCGTCAGGCAGGCCAGAGAACTGCTGGCCTCCGGGGAACTCCTGAGTGCCGATAATATCCGGGCAGCGGCACAGGACATAGTTGACCACGGTATTTAGGAACTTCGATACGACAGATACAGACATAAGGGCCGACCACGGATGGTCGTGAGGTAAGCCTGCAAGGATTCACAAATTCGGCGAGGAAACGCGTACAACTGGCCCCCCCAGTTATCCCCACCTCGCCGTTTTTTGCTTTGAATCCCACTTGCCTGCGTTGGAATCGTAACCAGAGGCCGGATTGTGGAAACCCAGCAGTCAATAGGTGCTAAGTTTCGAAGGCTCTGGAAGTATTACGTCATCCAGAGCCTTCTGGCTGCCTTCGTTCTGTGCCCGACTGTCCTGATCCTCGGGCCGGACAAAATGGTCGTAGCCAGCGCGATTGGCGCGACCGCCTTTATCGTTTTTGCAATGCCGAAAAGCATCTCAGCCCAGAGGAGGAACGTCGTCGGCGGCCATCTGGTCGGACTCGCCTCAGGGGCCGTGTTCTACTTCTTGAAGATGCCCCATCCTCTCGCGTATGCCCTGGCCGTAGCCCTGACCATCTTCTTGATGGTAGCCCTCGATGTCGAGCATCCCCCCGCGGCCGGAACCGCTCTGGCAGTGGTGATCAACCAGGTCACTCTCGATGCTATCCTCACCATAATGGCCTGCGCGCTTATTCTTTCCCAATGCCGCCATTATCTCAGGCACCGCCTGAGAGACCTGGTATGATCTGACACCAGTCAGGCCGTCAGTCAGGCATAAAAATCCAGAATCCCATCCGCCAGACCATTCTCAGCGGATACCTTCACCACGCCACAGCTAAATGCGTACGTACTTGTACTCAGCGTGCGCGGGGATTTGGGCCCTGCTGCGGAGGCTGGAGCACCGCAAGGACCATCCGCAGGCCGCCAGGGCTGTCGGCCTGAAACTGGACCGCTCCATTCCAGAGGAACGGACCTGATCACCCTGCATGGAATTCTTTTCACCACTTCTTCACACCCCCATCTGAGAGTCGATTCTACCAGAATCGGGGCCGTAAATCAAGCAAAATCGCTGCCGAGCGCACCTAACCGGAGCCCTGGGTCGGGCCCGGCGCTCAAGAAGGCCTGTCTTATGGGAGCTTCGAGAGCGAATTTATGATGGACAATACCTGGTGGAAAAGTAAAATCCAGGCAGTAGCTGCCTGCTGAATCTGGTTTGTGAGTTCTCAAAACGAGAGGCCGCTGATGCAGATACTCACCCGGTGTCCCAGATGCGGCACCAGTTGGTGGCTCGGTGACACAGCCGCCGACAGGAGGATACGATGTCCGAGTTGCCGCAAGCTCTTCAAAGTCCCCAGGCTCGACGAGCTGCCAAAAGCGACCAAGAAGCTCAGGCAGGCAAAGGCCTCTATCTACGTCGACGAGGAGGGCAAAACCTACGGCTGAAGCCCATCAAAGACCACACCTGCAGAAGACATACTCGTGGCTTTGTCGCCTGGAGAACCACGACCCGGCTCGCCAATACCCCAGGCCGGTGAACTTAAGGCCCGCGCAGCCGCGGGCTGCTATATTAACGCCTGTCCGCCGGCACCTCGTCTGCGGGTCTGCAGGGGGTTTGTTGGCCATTTTCCTGGCGAGGGTCAGGATACAGCTGCGGCTCTTGCACACCGGGTCCACGCAACAAGCTTTCCTCGGGCGGCTTTATTCCAAGGGCCTTCTCGATCCTTGATATCCGGCCTGAAAGGGCTGCAAGCTTAAAATTTATCGAGTCCAACTTCTTGTCAACGCCCAGCAGGGTCGTGTTTACCTGCTGCAGGTTTCGTTCGGTCAGGCTCATGTAGCGGTTCATCAGCCGTTCATACGCATCTATCGCGCGAGCCGCATCCGACCTGTATTCGGGCAGTCTTATATGCGGCCTGACCTCGGGCCTGAGATCATAAGTTACCTCGCCACGTACTATCGTTGCGTAGTACCAGATCACTGTCACCAGGCCGGCCAGACCGGCAAACAGTAGAATCGTCCGCTTCTTTGTCTCCATTGTCTTACCTCCTGTTTCAGCCTTCCACCTACGAAACACCACGCCACACCAACTTTATCGGCAGGAAAAACGGTGAAAATAGCCAACATTCCTAAAAAACCGCTCTGGTGGTCGCGTTCAAAATGCGAAATTTGCCCGGGCCACGCTTGAAAAGCATCGCAGCGCCGGTAAAATCCTGGCAATCGCAGCTGAAAACCGCCGCCTGACTGCCGATGTGCGTCGAAAGGTGACAAATGGGCCTTGAAGCATTGGACTGGATCGCAATCGCTACCTACTTCGCTCTAATCCTCGCAGTGGCATGGTGGGTGATCCTCAGGGCCAGGGACACCGCTGACGATTACTTTCTGGCCGGGAGAAATCTCGGATGGTGGGTCGTTGGAGCCTCCATCTTTGCCTCAAACATCGGCTCAGAGCACCTCGTCGGGCTTGCGGGCTCCGGCTGCACCGACGGGGTCGCAATGGCACATTACGAGCTCCACGCCTGGTGCCTGCTCGTTCTGGCGTGGGTGTTCGTGCCCTTTTATGCCAGGAGCAAGGTCTTCACGATGCCGGAATTCCTCGAACGCAGGTTCTCTGCTTCCAGCCGATGGGTCCTCTCGCTCATCTCGCTGGTCGGTTACGTCCTCACCAAGATAGCGGTCGGCGTCTTTGCAGGCGGCGTGGTCTTCCGCACCCTGCTGCCCGAGCTGCAAATCGATCTGGGATTCGCTGTTATGGACAGTTTCTGGGTCGGCTCGTTTCTGGTAATCATTCTGACCGGGGTCTACACCGTCTTAGGCGGACTCAGAGCCGTGGTCTATACCGACGCCCTGCAGACAGTCGTGCTGGTGGTCGGCTCGGCCCTGGTTACTTTTTTCGGCCTTAGAACACTGGGCGGGTGGGGCCAACTCCGGCAGGTCTGCGGTTCAGAAATGTTCAACCTCTGGAAGCCCCTGATCCCCAATGGAATGGAGGGGACCTGGCAACCCGTCATCAGCGAGACGAAAATCGCCTGGTATTTCAACGGCAATTACCCCTGGCTGGGAATGCTTTTCTGTGCCCCCATCATCGGACTGTGGTATTGGTGCACCGACCAGTACATCGTTCAACGGGCCCTCGGGGCCCCCAACGAACGCGAGGCCCGGCGAGGCAGCATCTGGGCGGCATTCCTGAAACTCCTGCCGGTGTTCATATTCATCATCCCGGGTATGATATGCTTTGCATTGGCCACGAGCGGCAGGGTCGCCGAACTCCGTGAAGCCCTGTACACCGGCGGTGTACTCGATAACGAGAAATCCCAGGCCGCCTTTCCCTTGCTCGTCAAGCACGTCCTGCCGGCGGGAGTGCGGGGCCTGGTCGTGGCCGGCTTACTGGCCGCCCTGATGAGCTCTCTGTCGAGTGTCTTCAATGCCTCCTCGACCCTGTTCACCATGGACTTCTATTCAAAGCTCAGGCCGGGCGTCTCCCAGCACAGGCTGGTCTGGATCGGCAGGATCGCCACCATGGTTATGGTGCTTATCGGCCTGCTCTGGGTCCCCGTTATCCAGGGCGCACGCGGCCTGTACCACTACCTCCAGAGTGTTCAGGGATACCTGGCCCCGCCCATCTTCGTGGTCTTCTTCCTGGGCATATTCAGCAAGCGTCTGAACGCCAAGGGGTGCCTGGCCGCACTAATCGTCGGTTTCCTGTTGGGTGTTTTTCGGCTGGCCGTCGATACGCCTGTCAAGCTCAGCGAAGGGTTCCAGTACCAGCAAGGCTCTTTCCTGTGGATGGTGAGCAACATCTACTTCCAGTACTACAGCGTTTTTATTTTTATCGTCTGCGTGGTGGTAATGGTAGTGGTCAGTCTGTGCACCGCCGCCCCGGTCTATGAGCGGATCAGCGGTCTGACGTACGGCACGGTCAGCGACGAGCATCGGCGGCTGTCGCGAAGCAGCTGGGACTGGCGTGACCTGGCCGCATCCGCAGCGGTGCTGGCTGTAATCCTGGCCGCCTACCTCTACTTCAGGGGTTGAATCTCCGCATTTATAGGTACATACCGCCAGCCAGGCGGTTGTAATCCCCGGCCGGGGCCCGGCCAATTCCTGCAGGGCCACCAGGTACAACCGTTTATGCCCTGAAGATCGCTGCTTTAGGGCTGCATAGTGCTCGTATCTACACCCGGCTGACTCTTCGCAACAGCCGGGCACCGCAAGAGGTGCTTCCCTGCCAAATTGGCACAGTCCCCAAACCGCTGCCGGTGAGTAAGGCCTTACCAACTAAGAACTTATGATTTTGGGACACTCCGGCACGGTGTTTGCTCTTCTTTGGTGTGTATTAAGAATACGGCTAATGCTATCGCCACGAAAGGCAAGGATTCTGTTATGAAATTCGACAAATTCACGCTCAAGGCCCAGGAGGCACTGGCGACGGCCCAGCAGATCGTTATGGCCAAGTCGCATACGGTGCTGACGCCGCTGCACCTGCTCAGCGCGCTGTGCAGCGACGATACCGGTCTGGCCGTTATGATCCTCAAGAAAATCGGGGCCAATGTGGCTCGAATAAAGGATATGACCGAGGGCGAGCTTAATCGCCTGCCGCAGGGAACCTCTCCGGGCGGAGCGCAGCTTATGCCTGACCCGGCCCTGAGTCAGGTCGTCCTTGATGCCCAAAACCGGGCAGACAAAATGGGAGATGAATACCTCAGCGTAGAGCACCTGTTGATGTCGCTTGCCGCGGTCGACAGCGACGCAAAGGAAATCCTCAGCCTCAATTCCATCAGCCCCGAGCAGATCGAAAAGGCCGTCAGGGAGATCCGCGGCGGCGAAAAGGTAACCGACCAGAGTCCCGAGGCGAAATACAAGGCTCTGGAGCGCTACGGCATCGACCTGCTTGAGCTGGCCCGAAAAGGAAAGCTCGATCCGGTGATCGGCCGGGACGAAGAAATCCGCCGGTGCATGCAGGTCTTGAACCGCCGGACAAAGAATAACCCCGTTCTCATCGGCGAACCGGGCGTCGGAAAAACCGCCATCGTCGAGGGCCTCGCCCAGCGAATCGTCGCCGGAGACGTGCCCGCGGGGCTCAAGAACAAGAGAATCATCGCCCTCGATATGGGCGCGCTGATAGCCGGCAGCAAATTCAGGGGTGAATTCGAGGATCGGCTCAAGGCCGTCCTGAAGGAAGTGGTAGCGGCCGAGGGACAAATCATTCTATTCATCGACGAACTTCACACCGTCGTGGGCGCCGGCCGGGCCGAGGGCGCAGTCGATGCAGGCAACCTACTCAAGCCCTCGCTCGCCCGGGGCGAGCTGCGCTGTATCGGTGCAACCACAATCGACGAATATCGCAAATACGTGGAAAAGGACGCGGCCCTTGAGCGGCGTTTCCAGCCGATCCTGATCGACCCGCCCAGCGTAGAAGAGACAATCGCGATCCTCCGGGGTCTCAAGGACCGCTACGACACTCATCACAGCGTCCGGATTACCGACGCGGCCCTCGTCGCGGCGGCCACTCTGTCCAACCGCTACATTACCGATCGCTGGCTCCCCGACAAGGCGATAGACCTCATCGACGAAGCCGCGTCCAAGCTGCGGATCGAAAACGACTCGCTGCCCGCTGAGCTCGACAGCATCCGCAGGAAAATCGTCCAGCTCCAGATCGAAAGGGAGGCATTGAAAAAGGAGTCGGACCAGGCAAGCAAGGAACGGCTCGAAAAGACCGAAAAGCAGCTTGAAGAGCTCCGGCAGCAGGACAAGGAACTCACCGCCCGCTGGGAGAGAGAAAAGGGCGAAATAGACCAGATAAAGCGTCTGAAGCAGGAACTCGAAGAAGCCCAAACCCGCTTCGAGGAGGCCCAGCGTAGAGGCGAGCTCGAGACGGCCGCGCGCCTGAAGTACGAGACAATAGCAAACCTGAAGAAGGAGCTTGAACAAAAAGAGGCCGAGCTTGCCCAGTCAGGCAACGGCAAGATCATACAAAACGAGGTTACCGAAGAGCACGTCGCGCAGGTTGTCTCGAAGTGGACGGGAATACCGGTTGCCAGGTTGCTCAGCGGCGAGCGCGAACGCCTGATGAAGATGGAGGAGCGCATACGGGAGCGCGTGGTCGGACAGGATGAGGCGGTCGAGGCCCTTTGCAATGCGGTCCGGCGGAGCCGGTCCGGCCTGGGCGACCCGAATCGGCCCATAGGAACATTCCTGTTTTTAGGACCGACCGGCGTGGGCAAGACCGAGCTTTCGAAGGCCCTGGCCGACTTCCTCTTCAACGACCCGCACGCTATGGTGCGAATCGATATGAGCGAGTTTATGGAGCAGCATTCGGTCGCACGCCTGATCGGCGCTCCGCCCGGATACGTCGGCTATGAAGAAGGCGGCCGGCTCACCGAGGCCGTTCGTCGAAAGCCGTACTCCGTAATCCTGCTCGACGAAATCGAGAAGGCGCACCCCGACGTTTTCAACGTTCTGCTCCAGGTCTTCGATGACGGCCGACTGACCGACGGCAAGGGGCGAACCGTCGATTTCAAGAACACCGTGATCATTATGACCAGCAATCTCGCCAGCCAGCAAATCCAGCAGCTAACCGAAGAATCCGGCGCCGACTGGGAGATCGAGGCGCACGTTAAGGACGTTCTAAAGCGGGTTTTCAAACCCGAGTTCCTGAACCGCATCGACGAGATAATAGTCTTCCACATGCTCACCAGGGAACACCTGCGGAGGATCGTGGACATCCAGTTGGGGTACCTCGCCGACCGCCTCAAGGCGCGCAACATCGAGCTCGAATTCACCGGCGCAGCACGCGAGCAGCTTATGGACCAGGGCTATGACCCGGCCTATGGTGCAAGGCCGTTGAAGCGAACCATACAGCAGCAGGTCGAAAACCCCCTCGCCAAAGAACTCCTGGCCGGCAAATTCGTCGATGGTGACAGAATCAAGGTCGATGCAAACGCGCACAAATTCACTTTTGAAAAGGTCTGATGCACCCAAGCCAGGTTCCAGCCCTTGGCAAACAGGACAACCCGAGAATCCCAAGCATCCGTAGGGCGAAGATTATCCAGCGGTAGGACCCGGGGGCAACCAACCGGCCGAAACAGCGGAGCATACCTCAATTGCTGCCGGGCGTTGCTTTATCGCCCCCGGTTGTGTATCCTTGTATTCAAATCGAAGGAACCTGGCGATGGACCTTGTAAAAGGATAGAGGTGCAATAAACGCCTCGGCCCAAGGAAGTGCGTATGGATATCAAAGCCGCGCTGAAATCCAGGCAGGCCAAGTGGATCACCACCGTCGTCATAATCCTGATAAATCTTCTGGGGTGGATTATCCCCGACAACGTCCCCTACCTGATCGCCCAGAACAGGGACATTCTGCTCGGCCGTTACAGTCTCGGCCACTTTACCATACTTGTCATCCTCATCCCGGTCAGTTTTGCGTGGCTCTATCTGACCTGGGCCGACGAAAATAACGAAAAGGAACGCAGGTTCAAGGTCATCGCGGTAACCATCTCCGTGCTGCTGTCTTTGATTATCACCGACATCGCCGCGCGGATTGTGCTGTCCAAGCGATACGTTGTCGAGGAAACCTACTTCCACCGCCCACCGAACACCGTCCATCAGGGTGTTTCACGCGACCTGCCCGAGAAGGCCTTCCTTTATCCGACGATACAGCCGGGTTACCCGGACATCGCGTACACGCTCACTACCGACAAGCGCGGCTTCCGCAACAAGACCGACCTGGAGCGGTACGACATCGTGGTGCTGGGCGACTCCTTCGCCGAAGGCTCGCGTGTGACCGACGAGAAGACCTGGCCGGCACTGCTGGCGGAGAAAACGAAACTATCGGTGTACAACCTCGGGATGTCCGCAGGCCATCCCGGAACGTATCTCGAGACGCTCAAGAAGTTCGGCACGGAGCTGTCTCCTAAAACCGTCGTTTGCCTGATATACGAAGGCAACGACTTCCGCGACGACAACTTCCGCACCGAAGAGTCGGTGTCCGATCGGCTGGAAGAGCTTTTCAAGACCTCTCCCGTGCGTAACGCCATCAAGAATTTTCTGATCCGCTGCTTTGGCTCGACGGCGCCCGCGCCGGGGACCTCGGCAGACCCGAACAAACCGGCTGCCAGCCGGAACGACGCCCAGCCAGACAAAGCGCTGAGCTGGCTGCCCGTGGCCGTCCCCGACGGACCGGAAGGCAAGTACTACACCTTCAAGGTCAAGAGACTCCTCCAGCACTTCGTCACGAAAGAGGATTTTCTAAATGCCCAAGGCACAAAGAAGACGTTCGCCGCCCTACGCCAAATCAAGGCGATATGCAGTAAGAGCGGCAGCCGACTGGTGATCGCCTACGCCCCGGACAAGCCCCACGTCCTGCTGCCCCTGATCAGCGAGACCGTCGGCGCCGACCAAATACGCGCCTTTATGGCGTTACGGCAAAGGAGACTGCCGCCGGCCAATAAACTGTTCCAGACCCTCTTGCCGCGTCTCGATGTCTGCGAGTCCGCCGTCCGCGAGTTCTGCCGGGCCGAATCGATCGACTTCGTCAGTCTCACCGAGCCCTTACGCCGCGCAACAGCCGAGGGAACCCAGACCTATTTCACCTATGATCAGCACTGGACACCGCGGGGCAACGAAATCGCCGCCGAAACCCTCGCTCGATACCTCCAGCACAGCGCCTCGTCTGGGCTCTGAAATGCGGGAAATTCCTCTTGCACTTTCCCGCTCACAAGCCAGAATGAGTGGTACTGCAGGGTCATTATGATTCCTCGGCGAAAATAGACAGGCCGCATCATTCGAGGGGAACAAAAAATGAGCCAACCTACACCTTCAATCGCCGGCGCTGTGATTTTGACGCTTGTACCTTTTACGGCTTGCCGCCAGGCCAGTCTCGTCGAGTCTCCCGGGCCGAAGGAGACCGCCAAGTCCCAAGAGCTCAAGGCTCTCTTTCAAGATCCTCCACGCCGGTACAGCAGCGGCCCTTTATGGGTCTGGAACGATATGCTCACCGAAGAACAGATCACCTCAACGATGCAGGACCTCGCCCGGCAGAACGTAAAGCAGGTTTTCGTGCACCCCAGGCCCGGCCTTATGACCCCCTACCTCTCGGATCGCTGGTTCGAGCTGTGGCAGGTTGCTCTGGCCCAGGCCGAACGCCTCGATATGAACGTCTGGATCTACGATGAGAATTCCTACCCATCCGGCTTTGCAGGGGGCCTTGTACCGGAGCTGATGCCCCAATCGAGAGGAAAAGGCCTGGTCCTGACCCAACAAGACCACCCGCCTACCCGCCTTTCGGAAAATATGGTCGCCGTCTATATGCCCGACAGTAATTGTTACTACGACGTTACAGACCGGATCAGAGCAGGACAAGAGATGCCCAAGGCCGACTACCTCGTCGCGTCGATCCGCTACGCAGGCACGTCCGGGTGGTACGGCGGCCGGTTCTACGTAAATCTCCTGGATAAGGGTGTGACCGAGAAGTTTCTTGATGTCACTATGACCGGGTACCTCAAGCACATTGGCGAGCAGTTCGGCAGGCGGGTCCCGGGGGTTTTTACCGACGAGCCGCATATAAGACCTGCCGGCGGCTTCCCCTGGGCCAGCGACCTGCCGGCCCTATTCCACAAACGCTGGGGCTACAACCTGCTCGACGTTCTGCCCTGCCTGCTTAAAGAGGTCGGCGACTACAAGAGAGTCCGTCACAACTATTACCAGCTCCTCCTGGAGCTCTTCATCGAGCGCTGGGGCAAACCGTACTACGAATTCTGCAACCGGCACCACCTCGAATTCACCGGCCACTACTGGGAACACGAGTGGCCCAACTGCCTCAGGTCGCCCGACAATATGGCGATGTATGCCTGGCACCAGCGACCTGCAATCGACACGCTGATGAATCGGTACAGCGAAGACACGCACGCACAGTTCGGCAACGTCCGCGCGGTCAAGGAGCTCTCGAGCGTCGCCAACCAACTGGGCCGTAAACGCACCCTCTGCGAGGCATACGGGGCGGGCGGCTGGGACCTCCGCTTTGAAGACGCCAAGCGGATCGGAGACTGGCTCTATGCCCTCGGTGTTAACACTCTCAACCAACATCTTTCCTACATTACCATACGCGGCGCACGAAAACGCGACCATCCGCAATCATTCTCCTACCATGAGCCCTGGTGGCAAGACTACCATGTGCTGGCTTCGTACTTCAGCAGGCTCTCGGCGGCGCTTTCCGCCGGCCGTCAGATAAATTCGATCCTCCTGATCGAGCCCACCACCACCGCCTGGATGTACCAGGTTGACCCTTCCGCCGCAGGCCACCTCAAGAAAATCGGCGACGAATTCCAGAGCCTCGTCGTCCGCCTGGCCAAGAAGCAGGTCGAGTTTGACCTCGGCAGCGAATATATAATTGGCCGGTGGGGATCCGCAGGCAGACGGTCTTTCGAAATCGGACGCCGGTCTTACAGGACGGTTATCCTTCCGGCACTTACAGAAAACCTCAACAGCAAGACCGCCAGGCTTCTCGAAGCTTACGCAAGAAGCGGCGGCAAGGTCATCTGTTGCGGCCCGCCGCCGAGCCTCGTAGACGGCCGGCCGTCCGAGCTGCTCTTAAAGGCCGCCCGGTATCCATCCTGGCGCCGGGTCGATGCGGCCGAAGTGCCGGCTGTGCTGCCGAACCCGCCGGACGGCTTCCTCATCCTTCAGAACGATCCCAACCAGGGAATCCTGCTGCACAATCGCCGAAAGCTCAAAGATGGCAACCTGCTCTTCGCCGTGAACACGAGCATCGAGGCGGGCTGCTCGGCCACCGTTGTTTGCCCGGCCAAGAGCGCTCAACTCTGGGACCCCGAAACAGGCAACATCTTGCCCTATCCGTTCAAGGCCAGCTCAACAGGCATCACGCTTACTTTCGAGCTGCAGCCCTGCGGCAGCATCCTGCTGTTCCTGTCAGACAGGCCGCAAAACACCCCACCCCCCGAAGCTGCCGCAGGCGAATCGGTCATCCCGGCGACCGGGAACCTCGCGATCACGCGTATCGCGCAGAATGTCCTGACCCTCGATTACGTCGATATCACCGCCGGCGGAGAAAGCAAGCAAAACATCTACTGCTACCGCGCAAATCAATTCGCCTTCCAGAAAAACGGCATGGCCGTGAATCCCTGGGATTCCTCCGTCCAGTTTCGCGACGAGCTGATCAGCAGGCAGTTCCCTGCCGATAGCGGATTTGAAGCAACCTATCACTTCTCCATAGAGGGCAGCGTCCCCGATCCCCTTTACATAGTCATCGAGCGCCCCGACCTCTACGAGATCACCTGCAATGGCACGCCCGTCTCGGCGAAGAAAGGCTCGTGGTGGCTGGACAAGGCCTTCGGCAAAATCGAGATCACCAAATCAGCCAAGACCGGCCTGAACGCCGTCACGATAAAGGCCTGCCCGATGACGATATACCATGAGCTCGAGCCTGCCTACGTCTTGGGCGACTTCGCACTCAAACCCACCGACTCCGGCTATGTCATCGCCCCTGATGTGCCCCTGAGAGTCGGCCCCTGGAACAAGCAGGGCCACCCGTTCTATGCGGCCGGCGTCTCGTACACCCAGAGATTCAGCCTTGCCCAACCGACCGGCAGGTATTACGTGCGTCTGCCCAAGTGGTACGGCAGCGTCGCAAGAGTTACCGTCAACGGAAAGCCGGCCGGGCACATCTACCACCAGCCCTGGCAGTGCGAGGTTACCGGGTACATCCGTCCCGGAACGAACACCATCGAGGTCGTCGCCGTCGGCACACTCAAGAACACGCTCGGCCCGCACCACGGCAATCCCCCCCTCGGCTCAGCGTGGCCGGCGGCGTTCAGAAGAGGCCCCGAACAAGGACCACCCCCGGGCCAGAAGTACCACACCGTCGGCTACGGCCTATTTGAGGCGTTTGAGCTTGTCAACCGCTGACCGGGAGCCGCTAATCGTGTACCGCAAGCGCACACAGCAGGCCGTTCCTCGGCCGGCCTTAGCCCAGCTCCTTTTTCAGAGGTTCATCAATATCCCTCGGTCGCTCAGATACTGCTTTATCTGCCTGATGCTGTAATTGCCGAAGTGCGTTATCGAGGCCATCAAAACGGCGTCCGCGTGCCCGTCCACTATGGCATCGTATAGATGCTCGAGCTTGCCCGCCCCACCGGATGCTATTACGGGTATATTGACCGCGTCGCTTACAGCCCTGTTCAACTCGTTGTCGTAGCCAGCCCTGGTGCCGTCCGCATCCATACTCGTAAGCAATATCTCGCCGGCCCCAAGCCGTTCCCCGCGAGCCGCCCAGTCCACCACGTCGATATCCGTAGGCTCGGTACCAGCCTTGACGCACACCTGCCACCTGCCGGCGCGCTCGCCGGACCGCCTGGCATCTATCGCCAGGACAACGCACTGGCTACCGAACCGCATGGCCGCATCGGATATGAGCTGCGGGTTGCGAACCGCCGCCGTATTCACCGAGACCTTCTCGGCCCCGCTACGCAGGAGCGCGTCCATCTGCTCAACCGTGCTTATCCCGCCACCCACGGTAAACGGTATAAAGACGTTCTCCGCCACCTTCTCGACCATCTCGACCATCGTCTTGCGGGAGCGAATCGTCGCGGTAATATCCAGGAAAACCAGCTCATCCGCCCCCTCATCGCTGTACCGCGCACCAAGTTCGACGGGGTCCCCGGCGTCGCGAAGATTCAGGAAATTCACACCCTTGACGACGCGGTTATCTTTAACGTCGAGACAGGGAATGATTCTCTTGGTCAGCACTTCGCCCTCCGCTCACAAATCTCGTAGAAGTTCTTAAGCACAGCCAGCCCGGAAGGCCCGCTCTTTTCCGGGTGAAACTGCGTTCCGTAGATATTGCGCTTCTGCACGGCCGCGACCATCTTGAAGCCGTAGTCCGTATAAGCGATCTTAGCATCTTCGTCGCTGGCCTCGGCGCAGTAAGAGTGCGCGAAATAGAAATGTTTTGCTCCGCCCAGACCGGCAAACAGGTCCATCCCCTGTTCGGGTACGACCAAATTCCACCCCATGTGGGGGATCACCCGGCCGGGCGGGATTGGCTCCACCCTGCCGCCGATCAGGCCCAGCCCCTTGTGAAGTCCACGCTCGCAGCTCTGCTCGAACAACATCTGATAACCAACGCAAATCCCTAACAGGGGCTTGCCCGCCGACGCCGCCTCTTTGATCAGTGCCGCCGACTCGCCCAACGCACCGACCGCATATCCAAACGCCGCCACCCCGGGAAGCACAAGACCCCAGGCCGCCCTTATCGCATCCGCATCAGAACTCAACCGCGCCTCGCAGCCTATGTGGCGAAAGGCATTGCATACGCTCCTGACGTTACCAACGCTGTAATCTACCACGACAATCATACCCCCAGATTAAACAGCATAACCCCGCCTGAGTCAAACGAGAACACTTCACAGACCCGCAAGAACGGGCGGCTCACACCCTGGCAATCTCTCCAGTAATCACCCCAAGTTTGACCGGTGCCCCCGACCGGGCGGACCGGATTTTATCTCACGACCACCGGCCTTTTTGCCGATTAACCATACGCACGAATACTACTAGCGCTTAAGGAAGACAAGTATGTGTGGCATAGTGGCCTATCTCGGTAACAAGCTCGCCCAACCCATCCTTATCGAAGGCCTCAAGCGCCTCGAATATCGCGGCTACGACTCGGCCGGCATCGCTCTTCTCGGCTCCGGGCCTCCATCGCAGATAAAAATCAAGAAAACAAAGGGAAGAATCCGCGCTCTCGAAGAAATACTGGCCCCTCCTTGCGAGCAAGATACACTCGGCATCGGACATACCCGATGGGCCACCCACGGCGAACCCAACACCGTCAATGCGCACCCTCATCTCGATTACAGCGGCAAGATCGCCGTCGTCCACAACGGCATCATCGAAAACTATTCCGCTCTGAAGACCTGGCTCCAGAACGAAGGCGCAACCTTTGCCAGCGATACCGACACGGAGGTCGTCGCAAACCTCATCGGCTATATCTACTCAAAACCCTCGCCGGGCGGACTGCGCGGACAGAACAAATTCGAATGGGCCGTCCAACAAGCCCTCCGCGAGCTGCACGGCACGTATGGCCTTGCAATCCTCTGTACCGACTTGCCGGAAATGCTCATCGGCGCCAAGAACGGCAGTCCCCTGATCCTGGGCGTCGGCCGAAACGAGTACATCCTCGCCTCAGACGCCGCCGCTATAGTCGAGCACACGACCCAGGCGATATACCTTGCGGACAACGAAATGGTCACCGTAACTCCACAGGGATTCCACACCAAAACAATCGACAATGTCACCGTCACAAAGGACCTGAGGGAAATCGAATTCTCGCTTGAACAAATCGAGCTCGGCGGTTTCGAGCACTATATGCTCAAGGAGATCTTCGAGCAGCCTGCGGCGTTGAAAACCTGTATGGGAGGCCGAATCGATCCCCATAGCCATCGGATCAAGCTCGGTGGCATCGCGTCGCACTTGCGGGAGCTCACACGCACAAAGCGTCTCATAATGACGGCTTGCGGCACCGCTTACCACGCGGGTCTCGTCGGAGAATTCCTCTTCGAGCAGCTGGCCCGCATCCCTACCGAAACGGAGTACGCCAGCGAGTTCCGCTATCGCAACCCTATCATCGAGGACCAGACCGTCGTCATCGCAATAAGCCAGTCGGGTGAGACCGCCGACACCCTCGCCGCCGTCGAGCAGGCCAAGGAACGCGGCGCAACTGTCCTTGGAATCGTCAACGTGGTCGGATCGTCCATCGCAAGGGCCACCGATGCGGGAATCTACCTGCACGTCGGACCCGAAATAGGGGTGGCCAGCACGAAGGCCTTCACCGCGCAGGTCACCGTCCTTGCAATGCTCGCCGTGGAGCTGGCCAGAAGACGACACATCAGCGACGACCAGGCCGACGAACTCGTCGAGGAACTCATCCAGATCCCGGACAAAATAAGCACGATTCTCGACCATTCCGAACAGATAAAACAGATCGCCTCCGACAATATCGACCAAAACAACTGGCTCTTTCTCGGCCGGGGTTTCAACTACCCTGTAGGGCTCGAAGGGGCGCTGAAGCTGAAGGAAATCAGCTACATCCATGCCGAGGGACTGCCCGCCGCCGAAATGAAGCACGGGCCCATCGCGCTGATCACAGATGGGATGCCGGCCGTCTTCGTCGCAACGGCCGGCCCGCAGTATGACAAGATTGTGGGCAACATCGAAGAGGTCCGCGCGCGAGGCGGAAAGACTATCGTCGTCGCGACCGAAGGCGACTCAAACATCGAAAAGCATTCCGACTATTTGATCACAGTCCCCCGGATCCCGGAACTGTTTCAACCGCTTTTGACGGTCGTGCCCCTGCAGCTTCTGGCCTACCACGCCGCCGTGCTTCGAGGCCACGACGTGGACAAACCTCGAAACCTCGCAAAAAGCGTCACCGTCGAATAGCTGCAGCACGTACTATAACACCCAAGCTGACCGTCGGCCCTGGAGAGGAGATTATCGGAATGTTAGCGCTTGGCCCTCTGCCTTTGCGAAAATAGGATTGCAGGAAGTTCACCGACAGGCCCGAAAAGCAACGTTCGAGCCCGAGAGGCTCTCGACCGGTTTACGGCTTGTTCGGCTGGTGCAGCAGGCCCGACCGGCTGGCCAGCCGAACGACGCAGAAGCATTCCGCCGACAAGTTCAACCCATACATCCAGACAATTACCGAGGCAGGAGGTGATTGCAATCGGGCGCAGCAGACTGTATTATGCTGAAGTGCTCGTAAAGGAACACTGTTTTTATGAAGTGGAATCAATAAGTCAGGTCGTTCGTCGAGACGCTCGGGACGGCGGATGTGCCGTTCTACGCGTACTCCGAGAGCAAATTCCCGTTAACTCCAACATCAACACAGGAGGCGAATATGAGTCAATCTACCAACAAACGCAGGGTCAGCCGCCGAGAGTTTCTCAAAAGAAGCGGATCGCTCGCTGCCGGTGGGGCCGTTCTTGGCAGCCTTGCGCCGGTGGCCTTTGCGGCCGAAGACAACACGATCCGGCTGGCGTTGATCGGCTGCGGCGGCCGGGGCAGCGGCGCAGTGGGCAACGCGCTGTCGGTTCCGAACAGTGGGCCGGTCAAATTGTACGCCATGGCCGACTTGCTGGAAAACCGGCTCGAGTCGTCTTACAAAGCACTTCAGCGAAGATACAAAGACAAGATCGATGTGACAAAAGACCGCAAATTTATCGGTTTTGATGCTTATCGCAAGGCGATCGACATCCTCAGGCCCGGCGACGTTGCCCTGTGTACAACGCGTGCCTACATCCGGGCGGTTCACGTCGAATATGCCATCCGCAAGGGCATCAACGTCTTTATGGAGAAACCTTTCGCCCCTGATCCAGCCGGCCTGCATCGGCTTCTGCGGCTGGACGCCCTGGCCAACAGCAAGAATGTGAAGGTGCTATCCGGGCTTCAGTGTCGTCACTCGCCAGCCCGACAGGCGTTGATCGAGAAGATCCGCGACGGGGCGATGGGCGATATAACGCTGATTCGCGCGAATCGGCTGGGCGGCGCAAGGTGGCTCGACAACCAGGGTGACAACTGCAACAAGTTGATGAGTCAACTGCAGTTCGGCAAGATACATCTATTCTGGGTAGGCTCAGGGCATATGGTTGACAATCTAATCCACCAGATAGATGAATGTTGCTGGATCAAGGGCGCCTGGCCGGTCGCCGTGCATGGAATGGGCGGGCGCGTACCTCGCAGCAAGGACTGCGGACAGAACATCGATGTATACTCGATGGAGTTCACGTTCGCCGATGGGACAAAGGCCTTCTGCGGCTTCCGCCGGATGAACCAGACGCACAGTGAGTTCGCTACCTTCATCCACGGCACCAAGCGCGCGGCGCAATTTTCCGGCAGGACCCACGCCGCCACTGTCCATATGTTCCGCGACCAGCGGATCGAAAAGGACAATATCGCATGGACGCCCAAAAAGGACGCCTACAGTCCCTGGCAGTACGAGTGGAACGACTTCATCGAAAGCATCCGCAAAGACCGTGCCCACAATGAGATAAAGCGTGCGGTCTATTCGGATCTGACTTCGCTTATGGGCCGAGCAGCGTGTCATACGGGGCAGATTGTTACCTGGGACCAGATAATGAAATCGAACTTCCAGTTTTGTGACTACCTCGACAAGCTGGACTACGATAGCCCGCCCCCGGTCAAAGCCGACAAGAATGGTCGATTCCCTGTGCCCATTCCTGGAAAGTGGAAGGAGCTTTAGGATCGATACTCTGCCAATCTGGCGAGGTGGGTACGGCTTGGCCAATCTGGATGAAGGACGCGGCCAAGTTGCACCACAATCGTCGGGACGATGGGACAATAGCTGTGCCCTTGACGCGGCGTAGATGCCGCACGATAATGCGCCTCGGTGTTCGCTGTAACCGCTGTGGGCCGGCCGGGTAGAGCTTTACACGTTTCCCGGGGCTATTCACGCAGGGGCCAGACGAGACTCGGTTGCTTCGGCGGCGTTGCCGCTCTGCACGGGCTTGTGCTCCTGGTGGGCCTTGGGCTGGCCGCAAGCTACCGCTGAGGCACGCTTTTGATAATATGGTCATATCGCACATAGCGCATTAACTCGCAAAAGGATGGTGTTTTATGAACGAGCACGGGGAGACGCAAGAACATCCCGAGTCCGCCGAGGCGCCGGGGCCCCCACCGGGCCAAGCCGATGCGGGCAAGGGCCCAAGGGGCGTGGTTCTGCCGGCAAAGAAATACCGCCTGAAGATTGTACTGCTCTTCTGCGACCTCTGGGCCGCTATCGCCGCCGGATATTACTGTATGATTCGCAATATCGTCAGGGCCGACGAGTTCTCCTGGTTTTCCCTCAGGATGATATCCACGTATATCGTTGTCGGGCTCACCGCGGCCGCTGTCTTCGCGGGATATATCCTCGTCAAGACCAAGAGCGTTAGAAGCAGAATAGAAAGGGACAACGAGCTCCGGCAGGACCCAAACATAAACGTCTGGCTCACCGCGTTCGACTGGTCCTGGCTGATTCTTTTTGTTCCTTCGATGGCCGCGCTGGTGCTCTGCGGCGTTGTCGGCTGCTTTATCAACTGGCTTATGCCTGAGAATGCCGCCAATCCTGTTGTACAGCGTGCGATAGGCGGGTTTGCCTTCGGGTTCTTCTGCCTCAATGCCGCGGTCGTTCTCTTCAAGCTCACTCCCACGCGGGTGCTGGTCTTGCTCCTGGCCGTGGGTGGTTTCTGCCTGATGCTGCTGCTGATGGGCACCAGTGTATTCCTGGGCTTCTTCGGGAAGTTCAAGTATCTGGGTATCAGAATCGATCCTTTCGGCTATCTTCTTATGGCCTACGTCGGCTTTTTCTACCTGAGGCTGATATGGATATGCGGGCTGTTCGACTACATTACGATGTCGCCGAACAGACTGGACATACAACGCGGTCTGTCGGAGACGGAAAGGGGCATCCAGAGAAAAGACTTCCGCGTGAGCATCGACACTGAAGATGTGATTCTCAGGCTTTTCAAGGTTGGCAGGATAATAATCAGCTTTCCCCACAGCGACCGCCTGCCCATAAGTCTGCTGGTTACCGGGATAGACAAGAAGGCCAGATACGCTATGCAGGCCGCGAGCGTTCTGTCGCTCGATGTCGGACAGTGATGTTGGAGGCCGGCTGGCTCACCGCCGGGGGTTGCTACCCTCCTTCGGGGCACGACATTAGATAGTCTATGCAATCGCTCAGACTCGCCGTGGCGACAGCGATCGAGCTGTCCGCCGCCCCGTAGTAGAGGTTGAGCTGGTCCGTTTCCTTGTGCACCACCGCCCCGGTGGGAAATATCACGTCGCTGACGTCGCCGATCCGCTCATAGTTGGCGCGTGGTCCGAGCACCCACTCGTCGCTCCTGCGAAGAACTTTCCAGGGAGACTCGAGGTCCAGCAGCGCCATCCCGACCCGGTATATCGCGCCGGCGGTCGTACTGCGGACACCGTGGTAGAATATCATCCAGCCCTTCTCGGTCTCGATGGGCTGGCACGCCAGCCCTACCCTGTGGCAGTCCCAGTAAGCCGCCCGCGTCATTATCAAGGGCCTGTGGTCGCCCCAGTGCTTCAGGTCCGGCGAGAAGCTGATCCACATATGCGCTTCTCCGCGGACGATCGGGCGGTGAATCAGGGCGAATCGTCCGTTGAACCGGCGTGGGAACAGGCAGGCATCCTTGTCCTCCGGCGGCAGCAGCGACCCGAGGCGCGCGAACGTCTTGAAGTTCTTGGTTATAGCCAGCGAGACTACCGGGCCGCCCTCGCTGAATGATACGTACGTAACCGCGAATTGCTTCTGCTCTTCGAGCCAGATGATCCTGGGATCCTCCAGGCCCCAGCGCTCTTCTCTTGAGCTCTGGTCAGCCTCAAGGGTCGGCTCAAAGTCTATCTGCCAGTTTGTGAACCCATCCGCGCTTCGCGCGACCGTCAGGTGGGAAAAACCCCGCATATCCTCGACCCGAACCAACAGCAACGTCTCCGAGTTCAGCTTCGCCGCCCCCGGATTAAAGACCGCGTTTGTCGGGTAAGGCCAGCTATCCGCCGTCAAAATCGGGTTGCCGTGATACCTCTTGAACAGTCTGTGCGCTTTCTGCTCCCGACCAAGTGCACTCATAGTCTCGACCTTAACAAACTACCGGCTCTTTTACTCTCTGGCCAATCCTGCATGAGCAAGGCTGGCGCTGCCCGATTAGTGCTTCCTGGTTGACTTCCAGGATTCGTTTACCATCATCCGGCCATTTATTTGAACTGCCGGGCCGGCACATAGTCGCCTTATGTTGCCACCAATTGTGTCTTATACAGGCTGCGGTACAAGGGGCAGCTGTCCATAAGCTGGCCGTGCTGTCCCTGGGCGATGATACGCCCGTTGTCCATCACTATTATGACGTCCGCGCTGATAACGGTACTGAATCTATGCGCGATTATAAGGCTGGTTCTGTCGCGCATTATCTCTTCTATGGCCCTGTGAATTTTCGCCTCGCTGTCGGCGTCAACCTGGCTAGTCGCCTCGTCGAAGATCAGTATTGCCGGATCCTTCAAGATAGCCCTGGCGATAACGATTCTCTGGAGCTGTCCGCCGCTCAGACCGACGCCCTGTTCTCCGATTACGGTGTCGTACCCATCGCGCAGAGGAGCTATGAACTCGTGCGCGTAGGATCGCTTTGCCGCGGCGATTATTTCATCCCTGCTGGCGTCGGGCCGGCCATAGCCTATGTTTGCCGCAATCGTGTCATTGAACGTTACGACGTTCTGGGTGACAAGCCCGATCTGCTTGCGAAGACTCACCAGTGTTGCATCCCGAATGTCTTTGCCGTCGATCAGGATTTGACCGCTGTCCGGATCGTACAACCTGGGAATCAGGTTCGCAAGTGTTGTCTTGCCGGAGCCGTTGGGGCCGACGATCGCGACATTGTGGCCGGCTTCGACCACGAGGTTTATTCCCTTCAAGACGGGCCTGTCCGAGCCTGGATAGGTGAAGACCACATCCTTGAATTCGATCTGCTCGGTCAAGGGTGCAAGCTCAAACGCCCCGGGCCTTTCCGTCTCGGGCTGCTGGTCGATGACCGCAAAGAGTCGCTCGGCTGCGGCATTGGCCTGCTGAAGCTTATTCCACACGTCGCTCGTTTTCCGCACCGACTCAGCCGTGGCCCCCAGTAGAACCAGCAGCGTAAAAAAATCGCTGGCCTGCATCGTTCCCCTGTAGACCCAGTGGGCGCCGAACATAAGGCCTATCGAGCCGGCGATCATCCCGAGAGTCTCCATTATTGGTCCCGTCGAAGAGGCCACCTTTGCTATCCGAAATTGCTGTTTCAGCAGGCTGCTGTTGATAGCCGCAAACTTCGAGCTCTCGTAGTCGTATCTATTGTAAACCTTTACCACCTTGACCGAGCCCAGAGACTCTTTGAGCTTACCCAGCATTTGAGCCCAGCTGATCAGCGACTTCTTCGTTGCGCGTTTGATCTTCCTGCCCAGCCTCCCGATCGCATACAGTGACAGGGGAGCCCCGCAAAGAAATATCAGCGTCAGGTTCGGTTCGATCCACAACGCCAGCACCATCATCGAGACCGCCTTCAACGGCTCCCGCAGCGTCTTGCCGAGCAGGACCTTGATCCCCGTCCCCACGGTCACAGAGTCCCGCACCAGCCTGCTGACCGTATCGCTTGGCCCTTCTTGCTCGAAGAAACTCGCCGGAATACGAAGCGAATGCTCGAACGTATCCTGCCGCAGGTGAGCCAGTGCCGTATGCGTAAGCTTATGCACCGTGTAGGCCTGGTAGAATCTTGCCGTGCACCGCAGTACGGTTGTTACCAGCATCAGGAGGATTATGAGGATCACGGCCTTTTTCCTGGTCTGCCTGGTTTGGCCGGCCGGCACGAGTTTGAGCAACCGCTCCGCTGCATCGGCGTAGAAAGGCCTTGCGCCTGCTGTGATTTCGGTGCGACCTGTTACTGGCATGCCGGACTCGTCCAGCCGGCGATAACGAATTGCTACAACCGAGTTCTCTCTGGCGCGGGCCAGCTCTTCCAACAGCTTGCCGGATGAGACCCGTTGCTCGATTGCGGTGCCTGCACCTACGATCATATCGTCACGCCGAAGGCCGGCCTTGTCTGCAAAGCCGCCCTTGGCCACCTCTGACAATCGGAGGTAGTAGGCGATCTCCGTGTTGTTCGGGTCAAGAAGTTCGCTTCTGTCGGCCACATAGAACCTCAGGGCGTAGCGCTGCTCGCATATCTTTCTGTGGACCCACCCGTGAAGCCCTTCCTCGCCCATCATCACCTTCAAGAGCGGAAGCACCGTGGCGATGCTGAATGAAAAGAGAATACCCACAACCAGGGCCGAAACGCCGATGACGATCAGCCTCGGCCACTGGGGCCAGACATACTTGAACGAGCGTCTGAACGCCTTCATCCGGGGCACTCTTACACGATCGATCGCAAGCCAGCCGGCGCGAAGAACCCCCACCGGGTCTTTCCGCAGATGCTTTGCAACCGGCAAAAACCGCGACAGACTAACAGAATTGCTCCGGCCAGTCAAGTGCAAAGGTTCTGTTGACCCCGGGTTCACGTAGTGGTAAGGTACGGCTTTTTGCAGGAGTCAGGTTATGGAAATCGACCGCCAATCACTCGGTGAGTACCAGACAAATTGCTACATTTTGCGAAGCGACCCGACCAGCCCGGATTGCCTGATCATCGACCCCGGCCTGGGGGCGGACCAGCTTATGGCCTTTCTGAGCCGGCGCCGCTTCAACCCGGTCGCGGTGGTACTGACGCACGGCCACATCGACCATATCGCCGGCATAACGACCCTGCGCAGCAGCCACCCGGAGATAAAAGTCCTGATCCACGAGCTGGATGCCCCGATGCTCGCGCATCCGGGCTCCAATCTTTCCGAGATGGCCGGTCGTCCCTTTGCCACGGCCCCTGCGGAGGTCCGGCTCAAAGACGGCGATTGCATCGAGCTGGCGGGGGTCGTTTTGCAGGTCCTGCACACGCCCGGCCATACGCCCGGCGGAATATGCCTCTATTCGGAGCAGCAAGGGGTTGTCTTCACAGACGACACGCTGTTCGCCGGGTCCATCGGCCGTACGGATTTTCCGGGGGGCGACATTGCCCAATTGACCAATTCCGTAAGAGAGAAGCTCTTTAGCCTTCCCGATCAAACAGTGGTATATCCCGGTCACGGCCCGGCCACCACCATAGTCCGAGAAAGAGAACATAACCCGTTTTTTTCATAATCTGCTTCGCTTTGTCCCGTCTCTAATCGCGGTACACAGCTCTTTGCCTGCTCCTTGATGCTTGCCTGGCCTGTTTCCAGCAAAGCGGTCTCCGGTTTTCGCCGATACTTTTGGAGAGATTTGATCTTGTGAGGAATCGCCCCCCGCCCTTGGGACAGACGACGGAGAGAAGAAACCCGCGGTCGAGTGCTGTCATCGGCGAGGAGGCGGTATCACCTGCAGGTGTCTGGTCGGAACAAAAAAAGGTGGAAACATGAACAGCGGCGAAAATAACCCCAAGCTGCGACGCCTGCGACTATTACCGCAGAGCATCGCCAAAAAATTTCTGCTCGTGGTGGGAGTATCCGTAATCGTCTTATCCGGCTTTGTCCTCTTTCGAGCCTGGGTTCAGAACAACAATCATACCGACGAACTGTTGAGCAAACAGACCGAGTTAGGGTTGTACTTTGATCTGGCCATTCGTGAGTACATTGCAGAACAAATCAGGCCTTTCGTCCAAGAACACGTCGGCCGGGACGATTTCTTCCCGGAAGCTATGTCGACGTCGTTCGTTGCCAGGAGCATATTCGAGAAGGTGCGCCAGCGCTTTCCGGACTATATCCTCAAGTTCTCCTCCGATAATCCGAGGAATCCTGCCAACCTGGCCGGTCCCGAAGAGATCAAGATACTCAACTACTTCAGGCAGAACCCACAGGCCGAGGTCTGGACGGGGCGTATCACGCTCAATGGCACCGAGTACCTGGCCCGATTCCGCCCCAGAAGGATGAAGGAAAGCTGCCTGGCGTGTCACGGGGACCCGGCAGACGCCCCGAAGACACTGCTCGAGCAGTACCCGGGTGAAGGCGGCTTCCACCGGCGTCTCGGGGAGGTTGTCGCCCTCGACACCGTGGCCATTCCCGCCGAAAAGTACAGAGCCGCGGCTACGGCTCAGACGCTGACGAATTCTGTGGTGATGATATTCGGTCTGTTTCTGGTGCTCGCGATCGTCTACTGGGCCTTCCATAGACTGGTCGTGCGGAGGCTCACGCGGATCACCCGGCACTTCCAGGCGGCCGGCAAAGATGGGCGTGATTGTTTGGTTGCGCCCATCGAGTCTCGGGATCCGGACGAGATAGGCCTGCTGGCGCGGAGTTTCAACAGCCTGTCGGCCAAGTTGCAAGAGGCCTATACGAGCCTGGGGAAGCGTGTTGACGAACGCACCGCCGAACTGCAACGCCGCAACGATTTTCTCAACAGCGTTATTGAGTCTCTCGCCTATCCTTTCTATGTGGTTAATGCGGCCGACTACACCATCAAACTCGCCAATTCCGCCGCTCATGCCTGCGGCCTCTACGAGGACCGGACCTGTTACGAGCTGCTTCACAAGACCGACCGGCCCTGTCGGAATGAACGGTTGTGCTCTCTGCAGATAGCCAGGAAAACCAGGCGGCCCGTAAGCGTCGAGCGTACGCGCTCTGATGCGAAAGGGGACACCCGCACCTACGAGGTGCACGGCTACCCGATTCTCGACGAGCAGGGCAACGTCTCGCAGGTAATCCAATATTGGCTGGACATTACCGATCACAAGCGAGCCGAAGATTTACTGCGCAAGGCAAACGAAGAAACCCAGCAAATCAACCAGCAGCTCAAGGAGGCGATACGAAGGGCGGAGACGCTGGCCGAGCAGGCACAAACCGCCAATCGCCACAAAACCGAGTTCCTGGCGAATATGAGCCACGAAATCCGCACGCCGCTCAACGCAATTATCGGATTCAGCGAGATATTGGCCCGCGAAAAACTCACCGACCAGCAGGCCGAATGGGTGAAGACCATTCTACAGAGCGGCAAGCACCTGCTCGAATTGATCAACGACATCCTCGACTTCTCCAGAATGGAAGCGGGCAAGATGACCCTCAAGCTGGAAGACTGCTCACTCGACCAGATATGCCGGATGGTCGAATCCATTGCAAGGCCCAGGGCTGACGAGAAGGACCTGGATTTTGAATTCAGACTGGAGGGACCTTTACCTCAAAAGATCCGGACCGACTGCGCCCGTTTGAGACAGTGCCTGCTGAATATCGTGGGCAATGCCGTCAAGTTCACCGAGAAAGGCCGGGTTCAAGTGACGGTTACCTCGGAGCAATCAGACGGCGAGCCTTACATTCGCTTCGACGTCGAAGACACCGGCATCGGCATTCCGCCCGAAAGGCAGGCTATTATCTTCGAGTCGTTCACCCAGGCCGACGGAAGCACCGCCCGGAGGTTCGGCGGAAGTGGGCTGGGGTTGAGCATTACGAGACGTTTGGCCGAGCTACTCGGCGGCCAGGTTCAGCTCAAGCGCAGCCGGCCGGGCGAAGGCTCGGTCTTCTCGCTGCTGATACCCCTGGTTCCACCCAGGTCCACCGAGTTTGAAGCCCGCGGCCCGGCCGAAAAGTCGGCCCGAAACCATCCAGATTTGCCTAAGGCCGTGCTCGGGGACAACTTGTCCGGCCGGGTCCTTGTGGTTGAGGATACCGCAACCAACCAGAGACTAATGCAGATACTGCTTGAAGGCCTCGGCCTGGAGGTAACCATCGCCGCCGACGGAGCCGAAGCCGTCGAAAAAGCCCTCACCCACCCATTCGACCTGATATTTATGGATATCCAGATGCCCGGGATGAACGGCTACGAGGCCACGCGAACACTCCGCGAAAGAGGGGTGCGAGTTCCGATAGTCGCCCTGACCGCAAATGCAATGGTCGGCGACGACGAGAAGTGTTTCGCAGCCGGGTGCGACGGCTACCTGCCCAAGCCCATAGACCGGGAAGAACTCATAAGTGTCGTTCACAAATATTTAGTCGTTGGTGAAAGAGTTCCGGCCGAGCAGTTCGATGCTGCAAAAGCAGTTATTAACGAGCCGTCAGAAGTATGTCGCACGGGGAAAGATAAACAGCCCTAAAGAACCGAATCAAGGCTCTGGAAAGGAGATGGTTGCCGGATGATTGATTGGGACCAGTTAATAGGTAGGGTACTGGACGAACAGATCGCCCGCGAGATAGTGCCGTTGTGTGTCGAAGACAGCCGCCAGCGCCTCGACGTCCTGGCCGAAGCCATCGGTCGTAGAGATGCCGAGGCGGTCAAATCCTGCGCACACGCAATCAAGGGCTCGGCTGCCAACGCAGGCCTTACGGGACTGGCGGAAATGGCGTCCAGCCTTGAGCAAGCTGCGGCCAAGGGCGAGCTGTGCGATGCTCCCCGGCTCCTGGAGCAGATCACCGCAGAGCTCGACAGCCTCCGGGCTTTCATCGAGCAGCCGGATTGGCCCCTGCGCGCAAAGAATCAGGAAGCTTCTGGCCAACCGCAACAACCTCTCGCAAACAAATAGGCCGCGCTAGGCCACCGCTGTGGAACCGGATGGACTCACGCTTCCGGCCTGCAAGCACTAACAGCTGCACCTGCGCCCGATTGTCGTCTCCACATACCCGGAAAAATCCCTGTAACGGCCGGCCTTGCTCAGACGTATAATGGGTTGAGGCTGGTCGGTACTTTTGTGTTGCAACACTCCGGCGCCTTGATAAACAGCGATATGGGTCTGCGGCTATCCTCGTCGGATTAGTCCGCAGGCCCAGCCAGAGATGAAAGGAGATTCTCAAATGAAAAGTTTTGTTCCTGTATGTGCGGCAGCTTTGCTGTTCCTGGCTCACCCGGTCCTGGCAGGTCCGCTGTCGACCGCTCAGGTCACCGCGGGCGCTGATTGGGTAGTACACGCCGACTACGACCAGTTCAATAAATCCGAACTTGGCAGACTCATAAGGGCCGAACTTGGGCAGCTCGGCCTGGAGCAGAAGATGCTCGACTTCGAGACCGTCTTCTCGTTCCACCCGTTGGACGACATCCACAGCGTTACTATCTACGGCAGCGGCGACGACCAAGAAAAGGCTGTCGTCTTGATAGATGGCACTTTCGAGACCGAGAAGCTCGTCTCCCTTGTCCGAATGAACCCGCAATACGAGCGCATCGATTACGGTAACTTCACTCTGCATAGCTGGGTTGATGAAAACAAAAAGGACCCTAACGCACCCGGCCGAAGAATGTACGGCTGCGTGTACAAGGATAATCTGGTCCTGGTCAGCGCCGGACTGCCCTGGCTCAAACAGGCCGTCGACGTCCTTGCCGGCACCGCTCCTAACGCCGCC
Organism: uncultured Pirellulales bacterium; assembly: GCA_964632005.1. Lineage (GTDB taxonomy): Bacteria > Planctomycetota > Phycisphaerae > Sedimentisphaerales > Anaerobacaceae > CAZWAP01. Next base: position 98,890 of record CAZWAP010000002.1, read on the forward strand.
GGCAGTTTCAAGCAGGCTGTGCTCGACAAGAAAGGCGCCTTCCTGCAACTGGCCGTCAATGCCGTCGGTACCATCGCGCAGAACAATCGGAAAGCGGCATTGCTGCGCCAAACCGAGGAATTGGGCGCGGTCTTCGGCGAAGACGAGGGGATCGTCTACGTCAATCTGAGCCTGAAAGCTGTCTCAGAAGACGTCGCTCTCAATGTAAAGAAGATGCTCGACGGTATCATCGCCTTTATGAGCATTGCCGGCGGCGAAAAGCCCGTCCTGGCCGATATTGCAAGCAAACTCGATGTTACCTGCGTGGACAGAACCATTACACTCTATTTCCGCTCGGAGCCGACAGCGGTGGTCTCGTTCCTGAAAGAACGGTGGAAAGTGCAAAAATAAAAGCGTCAGCAGACGGCTCAATGGCTGCCTGTTTGGAACCTTCGGCCCAACAGTTGAAGGAGATGAGCTCGGAAGAGTTGGCCCGGCGGTCTCAGGACGGTTGCCGGGCGAGCTTCGCCGAGCTGGCCGAACGGTATGCTGGGCCACTGCTGCAATTCCTGGCGCACCGGACCAACAACATCCACGACGCCGAGGACCTGGTGCAGGAGACGTTTATCCTGGCGTACAAGAAAATCGGGCGGTACCGCAGCTCTTACAAATTTTCGACGTGGCTGTTCACGATAGCAAGGCGACTGGCAGCCAGCCGGTCCCGTGCCGCGGCGCGTCGTCCCGTTCTGGGTCCCTGCCGGCGCAGCAGCCCACAGCCCCAGGAGATGGCCGCGCGCCGCGAGGCGGCCCACGGCCTGTGGGCCGCCGCCGGGACACTGCCGCTCGGTCAATACCAGGTACTGCGTCTGCGGTACGCCGAGCAGATGTCGATCAAGCAGATAGCAAAGGTAATGGGGAAGTCTCGCGTCGGCATCAGGGTGCTGCTCTATCGGGCCAGAATGGAGCTGGCCGAAAAATTGCGGGCTCCGGCCGGTGAGCAGGACGCCGCCGAGAGGGTATCTTCAAAAAGAGGTCGGGCTTATACGAAGAAAGTGGAGGGTCTATGATGTTTTGTTGGCTTTTTAGGCTGATGATTTCAAGCGCCATCGACGCCGACCGTGGTCTGCCACGGGTTGTAAAGGGCCACATTGGCCGGTGTCGACGCTGCCGGGAATTCCACCGGGATTGTCTGTTGATGGCCGAGCAGCTCGGAGCTTCGACGACCGCGCCCGGTGGGGATTTTTCCCGCAGGATGCGGAGACGCGTGCTGGCTGAAATATCGCGCGCAGGTGCCACGGCGCCTCGATTCCGTGTGCGATGGGCCCCGGTATTGGCCGCCGCCTGCATAGCGATCGCTTTGTTTGCGGGCCTTATCTTCTACGGAGCTCACCAGGGCCGGCTCCAGCCGACCCCAGCCAGGTTTGGCCTTGGCCTCGCTGGCCTGATAGAGGATACGCCTCCGTCGGCCTGGGTCGCTGTAGTGGAAGAGCCGATCGCCAGCGAGATAGAGAATTTAGCCGGTGAGGCCGAATCCGCCGTTCGCTTTCTTGTCACCTGCGTCTCTGTGAACCCCGTGCGAACCGCGCCACCCAATCGGGACAGCTAAACGGGTGCTACCCCGAGAGATAGGTGCGCCTCAGAAATTATTGTTGAAGTATTCGGGCTTGCCGTCGTCGCCGTCGTATCCGACGGTCTCGGTCGTCTCGGCCTTGAGCGTTACCCGCTCTATATGCTCTGCCTTTTTCGTGCTGCTCTCTACGGTGACTAAGATCGCGTTCATCCGCACATCACCTGTGGCCAGCTCGAACGGAAACGGCATCTGCGTCCTGAAGGATTTCAGGACGCTCTCCACGCGCCGCCCCAGTACCGAGTCGTGTGCGCCGGTCATCCCCACGTCGGTTATGTAGGCGGTGCCGCCCGGTAGAATCCGCTCGTCCGCGGTTACAACGTGCGTGTGAGTCCCGAAGCACAGGCTCACCCTGCGATCCAGGTAACGGCCCATTGCAATCTTCTCGCTCGTGGCCTCGGCGTGCATATCCACGACTATGATGTCTGCCTGCCCCGCGAGTTGCGGCAAGATCCGCTCGATCGCGCTGTACGGGCAGTCAGCCGGCTTCATAAATATCCGCCCTATCAACGAGACCACCGCGACGCTCGGCCCTCTGGCGGTCTTGTAGATCGCCCATCCCTTGCCCGCCGCCTGCTCCGAGAGGTTCGCCGGGCGAACAATGTTCCCGGCGGTTTCCAGAGTAGGTATTATCTCCCGCTTGCGGTACGTGTGGTCCCCCAACGTCACCAAGTTCACGCCGTAGCGCAGCAGCTTCTCGTAGATCTGCGGCGTCAGCCCCGACCCGCCAGCGGCGTTCTCGGCGTTGGCGATCACGCAGTCGATATTGCGGTCCTTGGTGATTGCCTGGAGCTTCTCGGCCACTATCCGCCTGCCAGGCCGACCCACTATATCTCCGATACAAAGGATGTTCAGCTTCATTATTTCCGTGCCCTCGCCGCCTTACCGGGACAGCATCGTACACCGGCTGAGAGTTCTTACCGCGCGTACTCGACGCAGCGGACCTCTCGAAGCAGCGTCACCTGTATCTCGCCGGGATAGGTCATTTCGTCCTCGACCTTCTTGGCAATGTCACGCGCGATCTTCATCGCTGCCTCGTCGTCGACGCTGTTGGCATCGACGATCACCCGGATCTCACGTCCAGCCTGGATGGCGTAGGCGTTCTCAACGCCCTTGAAGCTGGCAGCGATCTCCTCGAGCTGTTCGAGTCTCTTGATGTACCGCTCCAACGTCTCCCTTCGCGCCCCCGGACGCGAGGCACTGACGGCGTCGGCGGCGGCGATCAGCGGAGTATACGGATTGTCCGCAGGGACGTCTCCATGGTGCCCGGCAACGGCGTTCAAGACCACCGGCGACTCGTTGAATCGCTTCAGATAGTTCATCCCTATCGTGGGGTGATTGCCCTCAACCTCGTGATCGATTGCCTTGCCGATGTCGTGAAGCAGCCCTGCGCGTCGTGCCACAGAACCATCGAGACCCAGCTCTTCGGCCATAACCTGGGCGAGAAAGGCGACCTCAACGCTATGCCGCAAGACGTTCTGCCCGTAGCTCGTCCGGTAGCTCAGCGCACCCAACATACTCAGAATCTTGTTGCTCAGCCCGCGAACGTTTGTCTCGACCGCTGCGTCTTTGCCGATCTGGAGCAGCTTGTGATTGACATCCTTGCGCGTCTGATTAACCAGCTCTTCGATGCGGGACGGATGAATTCGGCCGTCCTGGATCAGCTTCTCCATCGACAAGCGCGCCACCTCTCGCCGCACGGGGTTGAAGCCGCTGACGACTATCATCCCCGGGGTGTCGTCGACGATGACATCGACACCCGTAGCCTTTTCAAAGGCCCGGATGTTCCGACCCTCCCTGCCTATGATCCGGCCCTTCATATCGTCGTTCGGGATCTCCACCGTCGAAACCGTCGCTTCGCAGGTCTGCTCTGCGGCGTAGCGCTGGATTGCCGTGTTGATTATCTCGCGGCTCCTTTCCTCAGCGGTCTCGACGGCCTCCTCGACCTTGCGCTGGATCAACGCCGACATCTCGTGCTCGCATTCGTCCTCAAGCCGTTTCAGTAGCAACTCCTTTGCCTCATCGACATTCATCGCAGTTATCTTCAGGAGCTGGTTTTTCTGCTGGGCAAGCAGCGCCGAGAGCTGCTTTTCTTTTAGGCCCACGTTGCGCATCAGCCGCTCCAGTTCTTGCTCCTGCTGCTTGAGGGCTCCTTCCCGCTGTCGGAGCTGCTCAGCCTGCCGATCGATCACGTCCTCTCGCTTGCTCAGCCGCATCTCCGTCTGGTGGAGCTCGGCCCGCATCTTGTTGGCCTCTGCGGTAAGTTCCTCTTTCTTCTTGATTGCTTCGGCTGCCGCGTCTACCTTGGCTGATTTGACTATGTTTTCGGCCTCCCGCTTGGCCCCCTCAATCTGTCTGCGAAGGTCCTCTTCGAATGTCTTGGCCTTCGCCCGCGAGATTATCTGGTAGATTATCACCGTCAGACAGATGCCCAGAACGAATCCGATGATCGTGGTCACTGGGGCCGACAGCGGCGTTCCAGTCTGCATCAATACCGGGCTCATAGTGCCTACCTTTCACTTTGCAACTATCGAAATACGATAACCACTGGATGATGGCTGGACCCCTCGCCGGACGACATTGCAACCTGGCGAACAAGGCCCCGGCGAATTGCGGGACTTCTCGGTAGGAAAGTCCAAAGAAGTGGCTATGGAGGACGAAATCCCTTTCAGAGCACTGGGTCAGCTACCTACGGCGGGAAATCACCCCGGTCGCTGCGATCCTGCTGTTGCAAGCCCCATCGCCGCCCACGATTGGCCGATACCTGTGCTCAATACCAAAACTCCCTCGCTGATCAGCGAACGCTTTTTCTCAAGCAGATTTCGTTCCACCCTAAACTCACTTATCGCTCGCGGCCCGGCCGGCCTGCTCATACAAACTCGGGCTGCTGAGCCCGGGCGATAAGCGTCTTTGCAACTTAACTACCGCTGGGAAAAGGCCTTACAAGCTTTTTCCGCATTGTGCGCCCCGCCCCAATCACTGCGGCAGAATCAACGCTCATACGGGGCTGCCCACAATTCATTTGACCATCAGTAGTCCACAGCGTTATGGTAGGGTATCGGCAGTTTCCGGTCAAGAAAAAATCCTTCAAATCCCCAGCGGATGCCGCTTTTTTCTTCCACACCGATAAGTCTTGTAGATATAAGCACTTGCGGAACGTCCCGGCCTGGCTCATTCCCGAAAAAGGGGTTTTATCCCATCGGGGATACGGTATAATAACCGTGGGCGTTTGCCCTAAGTGTGCACCATAAATCGGGTACGTATCTCATCAGGAGCAAGAATGGCAGGTCATTCCCACTGGGCAGGAATTAAGTATAAAAAAGCCGCAAACGACGCAAGACGCGGCAAGATATGGAGCAAGATCGCCCGTATGATCATAGTTGCGGCCAAGAACGGCGGCGGCGACCCCGGCGCTAATCTCGCCCTCAGATACGCCATCGACAAGGCAAAGGCCGCAAATATGCCCAAGGACACCATCGAAAAGGCCATCAAAAGGGGCACGGGCAATTTGGAGGGCTCAAGCTTCGAGGAGGTCCTTTACGAGGGTTACGGGCCCAGCGGGGTTGCGATTATGGTCGAGGCACTGACCGACAACCGCAATCGCACCGGCCCCGAGATCAAGAGGCTCTTCGAGAGACACGGCGGGTCACTCGGTACGAGTGGATGCGTCAACTGGATGTTCAGCAAGAAAGGCCTGATCACCGTCAGGGCCGCCAACGCAGATGAAGAAGAGTTGCTGGAGATCGCCCTGAACGCCGGTGCGGACGATTTGCAGAATACCGGCCAGCTTTTCGAGATAACCTGCAAACCAGAGGTCTTCGAGCAACTCAAGAAGGTCCTCGCCGAGAAGGACATAGCCACCGAGGTCGCCGAGGTATCGATGGTACCACAGAATACGGTGGAGATAACCGACCGGGCCGTCGCCAAGAAAATCGTCTCACTTATGGATGCCTTCGAGGACCACGACGACGTTCAGAACACCTACGCTAACTTCGATATACCCGACGAGATTGCCGCTGAGCTATCCTGAGATTACGCGGGGATTTGTTGGTGGTTGGCGTTTGCAACTTATTGTCAAATAAGCACTTGCGCAACCTCGTCAAATTGGAGGACCGGGTATTCGAATTAGAAGCGAGTTTATGAGCATCGAGGAGTTCAGGCTGGGTCTGAGCAGACCGGCAGTTGCCGTTTTGAAGATTGCTGATCGTTTCGAGTTTCACCTCTGTGCCGCGGATTTCAACACAAAGACCAGCTGCTCGGCGCCAAGTTTCGCTGTAGGGCCAAATTGTGCCCGCAATTAACATTTCAAACTGCTCGCAGCTGACTTATAATATTGCGATTCCTTTTTTCCGCGGTTGGGTTGGTGTGGTATGGTTGACGACTTGACTAAACTCGACGACGCAGAGCTGCTTTCTCGCTATGCCGCGGGCGAGGAGGCTGCGTTTCGTGAGATTGTAAATCGTTATAAGAACAGCCTTTACGCCTTTTTGAAGCAGTTTCTCAACAGGCCCGACCTGGTCGAAGACGTCTTCCAGGAAACGTTTCTCCAGCTATTCACCAGCCGTGAGAGTTTCGACCGGAGCCGGCCGTTGCGACCGTGGCTGTTCACCATCGCCGCGAACAAGGCCAAGGATGCACTGCGAAAATGGCAGAGGACGGCCGCGGTACCCATCGGCACTATTGCCGATTCGGAGGAGCTTTCCTTCGGCGACGTGCTTAATGCCCTGACCTCCGATAGCATAATGCCATCCGAAAATCTCGAGAAGACCGAGACCGCCCTGCGCGTCGAGCAGGTTATAGCGAATATGCCGGAGAACCTCAGGGAGATCCTCATCCTGGCCTATTTTAACAAATTTTCTTACAAACAAATGGCGGAGATACTCAGTATACCCATAGGTACGGTCAAAAGTAGGCTTCACACTGCCGTTGGTCGTTTTGCGAAAGACTGGAAAGCATCTGATGGGGATAAGGAGACGGCATGAGTTCGGTTAGCGACGATCAAAAAGAGTTGTTGTTTGACTATTCATTAGGCCTCACCTCGGAGGCCGAGACCGCACGAGCCAAAGCCCTGATTGCCTCCAATTCGGAAGCCGCCGAGATATACAACAGTCTCAGGGCTGTATTTGCACCCCTGGAGAGTTTGGAACTGCAGAAGTGCCCGGAGGAGCTTGCCGAGCGCACCATTGCTCGTATTGCAAGCCTTGCAAACTCCGGCCATCGAGATCTGGACCGGCTGATTGCCGCAGAGCAGGTCCGCCCTGCGACTGCCAAGCTCTGGTCCTGGCGCAACTTAGGTGAGGTAGTTGCGGTCGCAGCCGCAGTCCTGCTTATTGCGACAATCCTACTGCCCGTGATGGGAAGGCAGCGCCAGGCCTACTGGAAGCAGCGCTGCCAGAGCCAGTTGAGCAGCATTTTTCGCGGCCTGAGCAGTTACGTGGCGGACCACGATGGACGCCCGCCGGCGGTTACGGTCCAGCCGGGCCAGCGATGGAATACCCGCCGCATCTACCTGCCTGTCAAGCTCGGATACATAAAGAACGTTGCCGTATTTGTTTGTCCGGGCAGGAGCCGTGGTGGTATTTCAACCTTTGACACGTCAACCGCCACCGAGTACGACGATTTCCCCACCAGAGACTACATAACGTACAGCCCCCGCAAGCCATGTCCGGATGCCCTCAAGAAGCGTGGTCTTTGCGCCGGTCCCATCCTCGCGGACAGAAATCCGATCTTCGACGAGCCTTCGTTCGTCGCCTTCAGGAAGCAACTGAACCAGATACTGCTCACGATCAACAGCAGGAATCACCGCGGCAAGGGCCAGAATCTCCTCTATGGCGATGGACACGTGCAATTCTTTACGACGCGTCACGTCGGCAGCACGGACGACGACATATTTGCTGTAAGAGAAATGTGTTGCGGCCTGGAACTCGGCGAGCGCGAGGTACTTCCTACCTCTGAGGGTGACATTTTTCTGGCCCCGTAGTTCTGCGGTATCACGTTCCACTTTTTCCCATCCTTGTAACGGCTTTTCAGCCACGAGTGGCTGAGCTTGCGGCCGGCCGCGGCACCCGGTGAGTGTGCAGGCATTCTCGGCTGAGACCTGAAGCACGTCGTACAGTCGGAATACCCCCGAAAAAAAGGCCCGACGCTATAATTCAGCGGTGCTTGGCTCTGCCCCGGATAGCTACTGCCGGCAGTGGTCCCGGGGAAAATCTGTGCCTTTGTTTGAAGAAAACAGCCTCCGGAGGTGTATATTATTGTAACGAAGTAGCCGGTCAGTTATGATCGACAAAGTCTTTGTGGTTTTGGAGCGCCGGAATTGACGAGCCTGTGCCAAGATGAGCTGGCTGCGATTCAACGCTGTCGGAGGGGGTCAAGACAGGCGTTCGAGGTTCTCGTTAACAGGTATATGAAAGACGCCTATTTTATCGCGTTGGGCCTCGTCGGAAACCGGGACGACGCGCTGGATCTTTCGCAGGAGGCTTTCGTTCGGGCGTACAGAAACATAAGGCACATCAGGCCCGGCTGCCGATTCTTCCCGTGGTTCTACCAGATCCTCAAGAATCTTTGCATCAGCCATCTTAGAAGAGCAAGACTCAGGTCGACGCGCTCGCTCGACGGCGATGATTGCCCGGTTGTGCCCGTCGCTGCCGATTCCTGCACACCTGATGTCCTCGCCGGGAAAAATGAGATAAGAGAGAAAATCTGGCGGGCCATTTACAAACTCGACCACAAGCACCGCGAGGTGATCATATTGAGGCACTTCCGCAACATGTCATACGAGCAGATCGCCGAGGCGATTTTCTGTAACAAGGGCACCGTCACGAGTCGGCTGTACTATGCCCGGAAAAAACTCAAAGAACTGTTGTCAGAAGAGAAAGGAGGTGGCACAGGTGGGATGCGATGATCAGAAAGAGCTCCTGATGGGCTACCTGGACAACGAGCTGACAGACGAGCAAAGACAACAGCTCGAGCAACACCTGGCCGGTTGCCCCGATTGTGCCCGTGAACTCGAGGACTTCAAGAAACTCAAGGAGATCACCGACGAAGTCGCGCTACTCGAGCCGGAGGACCGCGTCTGGCGGGATTACTGGGCCGGAGTATACAACCGCATAGAGCGCGGCGTTGGCTGGGCCCTGTTCTCGGTGGCCGGCATTGCCCTGGCAATCTACGGCGGTTTCAAGGCAATCGAGCAGATCATAAGAGACCCGGAGATCGAGATGCTGCTGAAGGTCGGCCTGCTCGCACTTGTAGCGGGGCTGGCCATACTTTTCGTCTCCGCACTGCGGGAAAGGATTTATTTCTGGAAAAGAGACCGCTACAAAGACGTAAGGAGATAAGAAAATGCTGCTTTCGACCACGCACACGATACCCGGCAAGAGAATCGTCAAGCACCTGGGCTTGGCAAAGGGCAACACCATCCGAGCGAGGCACATCGGAAGGGACATTATGGCCCTGCTGCGTCACATAGTGGGCGGCGAGATCGCCGACTACACTAAGATGATGGCTGAATCCCGCGAGCAGGCCCTCGACAGGATGATCGAGGACGCGAAAAAGAAGGGGGCCAACGCCGTGGTCGATGTGAGCTTCACCACCTCTATGATAATGGGTGGGGCATCGGAAATACTGGCGTACGGTACCGCCGTGATAGTTGACTAAGATGCTGCCGGGAGCTGCAAGGCCCGAATAGTTCAAATGAAAGGTTGGGCAAAATGTTTGGAGCAATAAGAGAGTATCTAAGGCCGGAACTGGTATGGTTTCTGGTGGGACTGGGCTTGCTGCTGCTCGAGTTCGTCATGCCGGGCTTGATTGTGTTTTTCTTCGGTCTGGGGGCCTGCATCGTCGCCATGGTTTGCCTGGTGACCGAGGCCAGCATCAACACCCAGCTGATGATATTCATCGGGTCGTCGATCCTGTCGCTTTTGCTGCTGCGGAGTTGGCTCAAGGGCGTCTTCCTCGGTCATACCACATCGAAGCAGGACCTCGGGGAGAACCTCGAAGACTTCATCGGGCACAGGGCCGTCGTCAAGGAGAAGATCGTCCCGAAACTCGGCGGCAAGGTCGAGTTCCACGGCACCAACTGGGCCGCCCAGGCCGACGAGCAAATCGAAGCAGGGACCGTCGTGGAGATCGTTGCGAAGGACAATATAACACTCAAAGTCAAGGCTCTCTAAACGGAAGAAAGGAGACGAGCATGTTGGCATTAGCATCCGAAGTACTGACGGTCATCCTGGCTGGCGTACTGGTACTGGCCTTCATCGCGCTGCTGCTGAGCGTCAAGATAGTGCCCCAGAAGGTGGCCTATATAGTCGAGCGGCTTGGCAAGTATTACGCCACCTTTGACGCAGGCTTCCACATCCTGGTGCCGTTCATCGATAAGGTCGCGTACAAGCACACGCTCAAGGAGCAGGCCGTCGACGTCCCGCCGCAGCAATGCATCACCAAGGACAACATCGCCGTAGAGGTCGACGGCATATTGTATATGCAGGTTGTCGACCCGCAGAAGGCCTCTTACGGTATCGACAACTACCGATTTGCGGCCACGCAGCTGGCCCAGACGACTATGAGGAGCGTTATGGGCAAGCTCGACCTTGACAAGACCTTTGAGGAGCGGGAGAACATAAACAGCGTAATTGTCGACGCGGTGGACAAGGCGTCGGACCCGTGGGGCGTGAAGGTCACGCGGTACGAGGTGAAGAACATTCTGCCTCCCCAGAGCATCAAGGACGCGATGGAAAAGCAGATGCGAGCCGAGCGGGAGAAGCGTGCCGCGATTGCCGAGTCGGAGGGCGACAGGCAGGCGAGGATAAACCGCGCAGAAGGCCAGAAGCGGGAAATGATTGCCAGATCGGAGGGCGAGAAGCAGCGTCGGATCAATGAGGCGGAGGGCCGAGCCGTCGAGATCCAGAAGGTTGCGGAGGCCACGGCGAACGGTATTCGTGAAATCGCCAAGGGCATAAACGAAAAGGGGGGGGTTGAACGCCGTGAATCTCAGAATCGCCGAGCAGTACCTCAACGAATTCGGAAAGCTTGCGGGGACAAACAACTCGATCATCATCCCCACGAATCTGGCCGACATAGCTGGGATCATAAAGGCCGCTGCCTCCGTCATCAAAGACCAGAGCCCCGCTGAGAGTGGCGCCGCGGCACAGTAATCAAGCTGGGCGAGCCGGACAGGCCTTCTGCGGACCTGTCGGCAGAAGCGCCCCGCCTGCAAGAAGGAAGCCGAATATGAACCTTTTCGACAAGATATGTGCGGCCCTGGCGTTCGTTCTCGGGATTATCCTGCTGCTGTTAGGCGTGGTTGGAACGTTCACAGGCTGCCGGGCCCACTTTGCGCTGCCGCCCATAGTTGGAGCCGTCCCCGCTCTGGTAGGCTGGGGCATCATCAAGCCAGTCGTGGTGGCCTGGAGGCGCTCGGTTGAGGGGCCGGGTTCGGACGTGCCGGCATCCTCGGGTTACGAGTTCCCGACGGACCAGCCCGGCGAATGAAAACGCCTGGCAAGTGGGTTCCAGGTAGTGTGAAAGGCAGATAGGTTTTGCCGTGCGGGCCCGGATCGGATAAGATCGGGCCGGACAAAGGTGTTGCAATGGTCGGTATCATCTCCAGGCCGAATACCCAGCAGAAATTGGAAATTCTCAGTGCCGAGTCGCGGTACGATCTGGCCTGCGCGTGCAGCACACACAGGGATGAGCACCGCAGGCGCGGTGCCGACGGCCGATGGATATACCCCGTGGCTCTTCCTAACGGCCGGAAGGCTACCCTCTTCAAGACCCTTCTGTCGAACGTCTGCACACACGACTGCAAGTACTGCCCCCTTCGTGCCCAGCGAGGTCTGCCCAGATGCACCCTCGGCCTTGAAGAAACCGCCCGCGTTTTCCTCGACTACTACCGCCAGAAAAAGGTCTTCGGCCTTTTTCTAAGCTCCGGTGTAGTCAAATCGCCCGATGCCACTATGCAGCGGTTGAACGACGTGGCTGGAATCCTGCGAAAAAAGTATGCGTTCAAAGGCTATATTCACCTAAAGGTCATCCCGGGCGCTTCCGATGCGGCCATAGAGCAGGCCGTCTCGCTTGCCGATGCGGTTTCACTCAACATTGAAACTCCGGGTCCCGAGTACCTGGCGCGTCTATCGAGCGGCAAGGATTATCTGCGTGACATTGTCGGGCCTATGAAGCTTATCAGCGCGTTGACGGCCCCCGGCAGCAGGTATCACGGCGTAAAGCACACGACCCAGTTCGTCGTCGGTGCCGCTGGAGAGTCGGATGCCAGGATCGTCAAGTACACCTTCGCCCTTTACAAGCGGCTCGGCCTCAACCGCGTTTACTTCTCCGCCTACCAGAAGGGACTCGGTGACGGGTCCATACCCGGCGAAAACGCAGGCGATACCGGCCCGACCGACCCCTTGACCCGTGAGCATCGACTCTACCAGGTTGACTTCCTGCTGCGCAAGTACGGCTTCAAGGAGCAGGATATTGTCTTCGAGCAAGACGGTAACCTATCCTTGACCACCGATCCCAAGGAGGCCTGGGCGCTGGCCAACCCACACAGGTTCCCCGTTGATGTCAACCGTGCCTCGAAGTGGGACCTGCTCCGCGTGCCGGGGCTCGGCCCGATTACGGTAAGCAGGATTCTTGCTCACCGCCGGGACCGCCGGCTAAGAAGCATCGAAGATATACCCGGGGCGGGCGCACTGCTGAGAAAGGCCGAGAAATACCTGGCTTTCTGAGCATGCTGGGAGATCTTGTATCGAGCGTCGGGCAAGAGATGGAGGTCACCGAAGGCATCGGCCGACGAGGCCGCCGATCGAGTCAACCGCGTCCGAAAGCGGGCCAAATATTTTTCAAATTCATCTTGCCCAACGCGTGCCCGTTTATATAATTCGCGCGCCGAATCTGGTTATTATCAAGTGCAACCGGACCACCCGGTCAAGATGTTGCGTTAGGGCTGCCCTCGAGGGCCGCTCTGACCAAGTGTCGTCTGTGATGGAGGCAAAATATGGACTCACTTGTCCCGACAAAGGTATTCCTCACCAGAGGTGTCGGCCGACACAGGTATCAGTTGAAGTCGTTTGAAGAGGCGCTCAGGCAAGCCGGTGTCGCTCAACAGAACCTTGTCCAGGTCTCCTCCATTTTGCCGCCGCAATGCAAGATAATCAGCCGGGAGAAAGGCCTCCGGCAATTAAATCCGGGAGGGATATGCTACTCCGTTCTCGCCCGGGCCGACACCGACGAGCACGGCAGGCTGGTGGCCTCCGCCGTTGGAATCGCTGTTCCGAAAGATAAGCGGAAATGGGGCTATCTGAGCGAAGTACACGGGCACGGGATGAACCGCCAGGAGGCCGCCGACCTCGCTGAAGACCTCGCAGCAGAGATGCTCGGCACCACGCTGGGTCTTGAAGTCGATCCGAACCAGGCCTGGTCGGAAAAGGAGCAGGTGTATAAGGCCAGCGGGCTGATCATACGAACCTCCAACATCACGCAGACCGCTCGGGGCCAGAAGGGCCTGTGGACAACAACGGTCGCAATGGCAATGTTCTTATTCGATTGAACACGGCACAGGGCTATCTTGAATCGCTCTGTTTTGTATGTTTCACATCGGAAACCGAGAAAGGAACATTACGGAGAGGCTCACGATGGCGCGATTAGGCAGTTTCGGCTACTTACCCCCGGAATACTCCAGCTTAGAAGACTCCGCGATCGTAATCTTACCGGTGCCCTACGACCAGACAAGCACGTGGGTTAAGGGTGCCGACAAGGGCCCGGAGGCTATAATCGAGGCCTCTGGCAATATGGAGCTGTACGACATCGAGACCGATACAGAGGTCTACCTCAACGGCATCCACACCCCTGAGCCTGTTGGCCAAGGGCTCTATCCCGACGATATGGTTGAAGCGGTCCGCGAGAAAGTCCGCAAGTACATCGAGCTTCAGAAGTTTACCGTCGTTATTGGTGGGGAGCACTCCGTTGCCATTGGCGCTGTGGCCGCGCACCGTCAGGCGTATAGTGATCTTATGGTCCTGCAGCTGGACGCCCACGCCGACCTGAGAGACGAGTACGAAGGATCAAAGTACAACCACGCGTGCGTTATGGCCAGAATCGGCGAGCTATGCCCGATCGTCCAGGTCGGGATCAGGAGTATGGACGTCTCCGAGAAAGACCAGCTCGACCCGGAGCACACCTTCTTCGCCGCCGATCTGCACAACCGCGTCGACTGGATCGAACAGGTCCTGGCGAAACTGGACGACAATGTCTATATCACTATTGATCTTGATGTCCTCGATCCTTCCATAATGCCCTCCACGGGTACCCCCGAACCCGGGGGGCTGATGTGGTATGAGCTGCTGGCGCTGCTGCGGGCGGTAAGCGAGTCCAAGCAGCTCGTCGGCTTTGACGTGGTCGAGTTATGCCCGAACGAGAGGAACAGGGCTCCCAACTTTACGGCCGCCAAACTCGTTTACAAACTCCTTAGCTATAGATTCAGAGGTTCAAATGGATAAGAAAGATCTCCTCAAAGAACCCATCGAGCATATCGACATAAAATCCTTTGATCCGGGTCGGATCATCGACGCGATGCGCAAGATGTCCTTCTCGGCCAGGGACACCGCCAGGGCGGCCGACATATTCAACCAGATGATAAGCGAGAGGGACTGCACCATCATTCTTTGCATCGCCGGCAGCACCGGCGCAGCGGGCTGCACGCAGATATACGTCGATATGGTCAGGCACAATATGGTCGATGTCGTTGTCGCCTCCGGGGCGGCCATCGTAGATATGGACTTCTTCGAGGCGCTGGGTTTCCGGCACTACAAGGGCACTGCTCTAACGGACGATAAGAAACTCAGGCAGCTCTACATCGACAGAATCTACGACACCTATATCGACGAGGAACAGCTGCAGGTCTGCGACAACACCATAAAGCTCATCGCGGATTCTCTGCCTCCGGGAGTCTATTCTTCGAGGGAGTTCATCGCCGAGATGGGCAAGTACCTGGTCGATAACGCGGTCAAGAAGGATTCGCTCGTGCAGGCTGCCTATGAGAACGACGTTCCCATATTCTGTCCGGCCTTTTCTGATTCCAGTGCCGGCTTCGGCCTGGTCAAGCACCAGGTGGAAAACCCGGACTCCCACGTCTGCATCGACTGCGTGAAGGATTTCAGGGAGTTGACCCGTATAAAGATGGAGTCGCCCGTTTCGGGGCTGTTTATGATCGGCGGCGGCGTGCCGAAAAACTTCGCCCAGGATACGGTCATCTGTGCCGAGGTTCTCGGCACGCCCGTCGATATGCACAAGTACGCCGTGCAGATCACCGTTGCCGACGTCCGGGACGGGGCGTGCTCCGGCTCGACCCTCAGGGAGGCGTCGTCCTGGGGCAAGGTGGATGCCGGCTATGAGCAAATGGTCTTCGCCGAGGCTACCAGCGTGCTGCCGCTGATCGCGGGCTACGTCTACCACAAGAAAGACTGGCAAAAAAGACGCCCCGGAAAATGGAGTACCATTTTCGAACCACGACCCTCGTAGTCTGCGGGGAGTCGGGCAAAGTACGAAGTAAAGGGGCTTTACAACAGGTTCGCGAGGGTGGTATATCTTGGCATAATTGACCCGTCGAGGGCGGCAGGTGTCGGGCAAGCGTGGTCTTCTTCGAAAGGGCCGAGCGATGCTGGAGGGTCGAACTGACAGAGTCATCTGGAACTTTGGAACCTGCGCGGTGATCGTTGCACACCCGGGCGACGAAACTCTCTGGGCCGGCGGCACAATTCTGATGCACCCCGAGAGCCGGTGGACGGTTCTCGCCCTCTGCCGGCCGAGTGACGAAGCTGTCGGCTCGCATTTCACCGAGGCGCTTGAGCAGTTGGGGGTGTCCGGCCGAATGGGCGAGCTCCCGAACACACCCACCTGCTCGACTCGGCCAGCTCGTGATATCCTGCAGGCAATCACCGCCCTGATTCCGCCGGGGCGTTTCGACCTGGTTATCACGCACGGAATCTTCGGCGAGTGCTCCCGGCACCCGAGGCACGAGGAGACGGCCCGGGCGGTTATGACGCTGCGTGAAAGCGGGCGGGTCTCCTGCGATGAATTGTGGATGTTCGCCTTCGAAGATGGCGGCGGCAAGTACCTGCCGCGCCCGAGCCGGGATGCCGACCTGCTCATCAGCCTGCCCAAGGAGATCTGGCAGCGAAAGTACGACATCATCACGGGGACGTACGGCTTTGCCGCCGATAGCATCGAGGCACAGACCACTCCTCGCCAGGAGGCTTTTTGGAAACTCGGCGTGAGAAAGAGATAGACCGTACGTGCATCATTTTGCCCGCGACCGGCAGGTTTTCCGCTGCTTCCTCGGGAATTTCCAAAAGTTGTTGCAATTGGGCGGCCGGGGCGGTACTATGCCGCTCAACTGAGGTGGCGGTTCATGGACCAGCCAGGCAAAAAACGCAGTAAAAGGCGGGGAAAAACCGTCGATAGGGCCGTCAGCCGTTACATAGCCGGGCTCAGCGATGAGCACCGACTGCTGATCGTTCTCAAGAAAGAACTCTACGAGGGCAGCTGGGAACCGATGCTCGACGACCTCCGCAATCGTCTGGCTGGTAAACCGTATATCTTCAAGCTGGTAAACAGAATAAAGGACGACATTGAGCGAATAGAAGAAATGAGGAAGTTCGAGGCTGACCACGACATCGATCTGGCCGAACTTGTTGAACTGAGCTAAATCCGCCAGCTACCCCGGGGCTCGGCCGTCCCCCGGACCCGACTTCCGTCGTATCTGCCGGATAGACAGTAGAAATATCAGAACGGGCCTCTAAGCGGGACAGGCCCGAGATGCCCGCAAAACGCGTTGCGAGAAGGGCGATTCGTGCAATAAAAGGGAGGACAGGCTGATGCTTGTAGATTCAAGGTTAAACCGCCTGCTGCTGACGTTGCTGCTGCTGTACCTGGCCGGGTGTGCCCCGCCTGCACATAGCCGCTCTCGATGGCTGGTCAGCCCCCCGTTGCTCAAGCACGCCGGCCTGGAGATAGTCTGGGACGACCAGCTGCCAATCAAAGAGCGTGAAAACCTCGCCCGGCTTTCCCTTCTGGGCGATCAGATTCACGCCCTCTCAAGCCGAAACTACCTTGTTGCCCTCAATAGGGACACCGCCGAGAAGATATTTCACGATGTGGTTGCCCCCCTTGGTTTCACCCTCGGGCAGCCGGTCCTTCTTCAGGACGAATTCCTCTGTGCCATCGGCAGCCAGCTCGTGGAGATAGACTCTTATACCGGCCAGCGGCTTGCCACCTATGATGTAGACTACGGCATCGTCTGTCCACCTGCGGCCAACAGGCTTTACTTCTACCTGGCCGGCTCGGACCATCGAGTCCACGTACTTAGGCGCAAGGACGGAGTCGAGCTCTTCGAGGTCGCCGCTGACGACCACTCGGCCATCACTTCCGTGCTGGCTGACGACCAGCGCGTGATATTCACCACCGACGATGGGAGTGTTGTGGGTATGGCACCCAACAGGTCGCGCCGCTTGTGGCAGTTCGATGCTGCAGGTCCTATCATCGGCCCGATCACCCGCGAGGGAAATTCGCTGTTTTTTGCCTGCAGGAATATGGACCTCTACCGGGTGGAGATTTCCGATGACACGGCGGCAGAGCTCGTCTGGAAGTACCAGTTGCCCGGCCTGCCCGAACAACCGCTACGGCTGGGGCGGGACGCCGTCTACCAGTATGTTCGAAGCAAGGGCGTCCTCGCGGTGGATAAACAAACCGGCCGATTCCTCTGGGTCCTGCCCGACGGGCTGGAGCTGCTTGCGGAAGCCCAACACAAGGCGTACCTGATAACAGACAAGCCGACGCTCGTCGTTGTTGATAATCTCGCCGGCAAAAAACTCTATTCGGTCAATTTCTCGAACGTTGACCGGTACGTCGCCAATACGGCAGACGAAAAAATATACGTCGCCGATAAGTTCGGCCGGATCGTGTGCATCCGGCCGGTCGCCAAGTAAATGGTTCTTTGTACGGTTGTTTGGTCTAAGGAAGGAGATGCATCTTAAATGGACGTGAAAGTCAAGACGGCATTGATCAGTGTGTCCGACAAGAGAGGGGTTGTTGAATTCGCCCGGAAGCTCAGTGAGATGGGAGTCAAGATCATCAGTACCGGCGGCACAGCCAGGAAACTCGCCGAAGCCGGGATAAACGTCACGGGCATCGAGTCGGTTACGGGCTTTCCCGAAATGATGGATGGAAGGGTCAAAACCCTCCACCCCAAGATACACGGTGCACTTCTGGCTATACGCGACAACTCCGACCATGCTGCGGCCCTGAAAGACCACGAGATCGAGCCGATCGACCTGGTCTGCGTAAACCTCTATCCCTTCGAGCAAACCATTGCCAAGCCGGGCTGCACGCTCGAAGAGGCCATTGAGAATATCGATATTGGCGGGCCGAGCATGCTCCGGTCCGCAGCGAAGAACCACAAATACGTGACCGTTGTTACCCAGCCCGACCAGTACGACAGGGTCATTGAGCAAATGCAAGAAAATGGCGGCGCCGTCAGTGGGGAACTCCGGGCCGATCTGGCGCGCGTCGCGTTTGGCCTGACCGCTGCCTACGACGCTGCAATATCAAGATACCTCAACGGCGTTGCCGGCCTCGAGTACCCGGAAAGAGTCTCCATCGCTTTGTCAAAGGCCTCTTCGCTACGATACGGGGAGAATCCGCATCAGACCGCCGCCTTCTACAGGCTCTCAGCGGCCCGCGAGACCTCCGTCTGCTCGGGGCGTCTGCTCGAGGGAGGCACAGCCATCAGCTTCAACAACCTGCTCGACACCAACGCCGCCTTCGAGCTGGTCAAGGAGTTTGATTCCCCGGCGGCCGTTGTCGTCAAGCACCTCAACCCCTGCGGCTGCGCCGTCGATGAAGACATCTGCGAGGCCTATCGAAAGGCTTACGAGGGGGATGTTGTCAGCGCTTTCGGCGGGATCGTCGCCCTCAACAGAAAGGTTGACGTCGAGCTGGCCCGGACGATTATGGAATCATACAGCCGGTTTGGAAAGGCACTGGGAGCGAGCGGCTTCTTCGCGGAGGTGGTCATCGCCCCGGAATTCGACGAGGAGGCCGTCGAGATCATCAGGACCCTCAAGAGCTGGGGAGATAGGGTTCGACTGATAGAAACCGGCCCCATCGATAGGACAAAGATCGATAGTGCCGAGTACGACGTCCGCTGCCTGGTTGGGGGGATGCTCCTGCAGAAGCGCGACCTGGTCGGCTGGGAGCAGGATGCTTTGACCTACCCCACCAAGACGAAACCCACCGATGAGCAGCTCGAAGATCTGAGAATAGCCTGGCTCGTCGCCAAGCACACCAAGAGCAACACGATTGTCCTGGTCAAGGACCGCAGGGTGATCGGCGTCGGCGCAGGGCAGATGAACCGCGTTGAGTCGGGCCTTATTGCGTTCAAGCGCGCCGGCGAACAGGCCCGTGGGGCCGCGATGGCCTCCGACGCCTTCTTCCCGTTCCCCGACAACGTCGTCAACGCCGCCAAGGCCGGCATAGCCGCAATCGTCCAGCCGGGCGGCTCCAAGAAAGACGACGAGGTCATCGCCGCAGCAGACGAGCACGGCATTGCGATGGTCTTTACCGGCAAGAGGCACTTCAAGCATTAGTGCTCCGACTCACCCCGGTGCCGAGCATCAGACACGAAAAATTGCACAGATACAGCCGAATCCGAAGCGCGAGTATCGAGTTTCGGAGCAGGTTCAAGCAAAAAGGCCTCGCGCCTTTGCTAAATTCGGTGCCCCGCGACTCGTCAAATGTGCTCGACCTGTATCCCTGCAAGCTGGCAGTATGCCTTGAATGGGAGCTCGAGGTCGCCGTATATAAACAGCTGGTGGAAGCCTTTCGTGTCACGGCAGTCGGGCACACCGTCCAACTCAACCTCGAGAGAAGTACGGCAGCCGCCTGCGGGTGGGGTCTCGATGTTGCGGAGCACGCGGCCCGTGCCGAGAATGATTTTGCTCGGGCCCTGGAATTTCATAATGGTGATCTTTTGGCCGATCCGCCAGAGCACCTGCATAGAGACGCCCAGGTTTGACTCGGAGTGGCTGCGGAGGATGAAAGGTTCGGGGGGCTTGTCGAAGCCGTCGAGTCTGGTTGCGCACGTGCAGTGGGCGCCCATCAACGTATTGTTGACGGTGTTTGGGGCGGGGTCCTGCATAAACCCGGGCCGGTCGAAGAGAAGATTCGTCAGGCGGGTCGAGATAGCGGCGGTCCAGTCGGCCTCACAGGTGCCGAGCCCGCCCTCATCGCGCAGCCGGGAGAAAGCCATGCAGGGTGGGAAAATCTCACGACGCCTAACGGGCCCCAAGCAATCCATTGAGAAGCCCTGGCAGTTCTCGGCAGCCATAAGACGTCGACAGACCACGTAGTTTTTCGCGGCGTTGAGGATGTCCTTTTTTTTCGGTTCAACGATTTTCTTGGCGTTCTTCCTGTAGTAGTCGGCCATGGCTTTCACTTCGTCGCTTTCCTGAACTTTCTTTAGCTCTTCGAGGAAGCGTTGGCTGGGGATGTAGTGCAGCGTGGTGCCGATGACGTCGAGCTTGCGATCGTAGGCCTTGTCGCCCGCAACGATGCAGATGCGCGTGTTTTTCATTTCCCAGATAGCCTTAAGCATCCGCAGACCGAATCTTAGCCAGTCGATCTCCTGCGTCGCGGCAACAAAGACGCCGGGGATATTCCGGTTTGCCTGAAGCTGTCCAGTAAAGGAAGTCCCCATCGGGCTAAACACAATCGTCGGGATTTTGCCCCGTGTCTTGGCGATCTTGTTGGTCTGGCCCCAGGCATCGAAGCCGGGGTGGTGCAAGCACATGCAGATAACAATGAGGCCGTCAGGGGGAACTTTGCTGAGGTTCTCAAGGAACATGTTGACCTTATTAGGATTGTGGAGCGGCTCGCTGACGACCTGCAGCTCGACTTCAAACTTCTTGGCGGCAGCAGTGAGCACCTCGGTGTACTGGCGCTGGCGTGCCTTTATATCATAGGCTGCGCCAGGCCAACCCATCCAATATCGGTCGACCTTCGGTCGCACGAACGCCACGCGGACCAGCGGCTTCTTGGCGGACTTAGGCTGAGCGGCGAACAGCGATGAAGCAAAGTCGAGCATTCCTATCTTTGAAGCCGTCGCCAGGGTGCCTGCGCCGGCCAAGAAATTACGACGATTCATCGAGAAAGGACTTCTGGATTGGGTACTGGTTTTGTCTGTTTTCATTGTGAATTCCCCTTTCTAAAAGTAACACTCCGAGCCGATAGTGCACGGACATTTGATTCGCGATTACCGATCTAAGCCCATAGTTGGTGCTCCTACATACGAGCCGCTCAATAATACCACAATGG
The DNA here is from genome assembly GCA_964632005.1 of uncultured Pirellulales bacterium. Lineage (GTDB taxonomy): Bacteria > Planctomycetota > Phycisphaerae > Sedimentisphaerales > Anaerobacaceae > CAZWAP01. The sequence continues at coordinate 119,864 of CAZWAP010000002.1, forward strand.
GGGCCTCGCTTTCAATACGCCCGGTCCACGCGATTACCCGTTTTGGCGCGGGATGTGCAAAAGACCTCCTTGTCGTTGCTGGAAGCCGTTTTTGGAATGTTATCCGGTACAAGACAAGGAGGTATAAAAAATGATACGTAAAGATTTTATACTAAGCCAAGCCAGGAATCTACTGTCCGAA
>CAZWAP010000003.1:0-113379 GCA_964632005.1 uncultured Pirellulales bacterium
ATTCCGACCTCGTCCCCGCAGATGGCTGCGGCGTTGAGCAGATTAACCGTGTGATAGTCACTTGTCAAAAGAAAAAGCGGCCGTAGTTTGCCCTGCCCTCGGAGGTCTTTTTCGGATAAACGACCTGCCCCGTTTTCGCAGGTTCGGTGCTTGCCGGAGACTTCCGCACTCCTGTACCCATCAGGCACGGGCGTATGCAACCCGATGCAGCCGGCCTGGCGACGGAGCTCGGCAAAGCTGGTCGGCGTCACATAGCCCGGGTTGCTGTCAGGCCGATGGCGATTATAGTGCCTCGGCCGACGTCCCAGAGCGTATCGCATCTCGGAGATTCGCCATATAATGGCCTTATGCTCCAAACTCTGGTGTACCAGAGAATATCACAACAGGAGCTAATGGCTGGTGGAGCTTGGAGAGATTTGCGGGAATTCCTGTTGAAATCTTGACGATACTGAATGACCTGCAGTGATACGTGATGAACGTCGGTGGGATTGCAAGTTTTTTGGCCGAAGGTGTCTGGGCGTAACTTATTTTAAACAAGCAGGTTACGGGTTTGGCGAAGGCGAATCCAGCCCGTCGTTTGGCCCGGGCTGCACGTTCGAGAAGCGCCCGGGCCACGGTTCCGGCCACACAAGCCAGCTGGCATCTTGCCGAGAAGACCACCCATAGGAAATCCGACCGGCCTGGAGGGCTTATCCTGCTGCGCCCGGTTACCACGACAGACAAGCAACGCCTGCCATAGAATTACCAACAGCCACAGAGCCGCCGAGAGCAAGCCGATTTTTCAACCCCGTAGTCCAATCCCTAATCTATCCACATACCGTTGGCCGATAATGAATATCAGAGCAGAAACCTGTTGAAACCGTTCCGGCGTTTGCCTACAATCCGGCAAATTTTCTGACCGATCGGTTACGGTTCGAAGCTGTTGAGGCCCCACAGATGTACGTGATACCTGCAATAGACCTGCGAGATGCAAAATGTGTCAGGCTGGTCCAGGGCGACTACAATCGCCAGATAGTATACCGCAACGACCCGGTCAAGCAGGCCGAAGAGTTCAGCAAGGCCGGTGCCGAATGGCTCCATATTATAGACCTTGACGGGGCAAAACTCGGCAAGCCCGTCAACACCGACGCGATATCGGCAATTGCCGGGCTGGGAGTTTTCAAAATCCAGGTCGGCGGCGGACTGCGAGATGAAGAGTCAGTCAGGAAAGTGCTCGACATAGGTATCGAGCGGGTCATCGTAGGCACCAAGGCCGTGGGCGACTTCGAATGGTTCGCCCAGATGACCGGGAAGTTCAGGGGCAAGATCGCGCTGGGCCTCGACGCCCGTGGCTCGACGGTTGCCACTCACGGCTGGACACAGCAGGCCCCACAGGGCCTTCTCGAATTCGCGGTGCAGGCCGCCAGGCTGCCCATCGCCGCGATAATCTACACCGACATTGCCAGGGACGGAATGATGGGCGGTCCCAACTTCGAAAGAACAAAGGCCCTGGTTGACGCCGTGGACGTACCCATCGTCGCCGCCGGAGGCATCAGCCGACTGGAAGACATCCAAAAGCTCGCTGAGTTAGGTCTCGAAGCTGTCGTAGTCGGCAGGGGCCTGTACGAGGGAACGCTCGACCTGGCCGAGGCTATCAAAGCAGCGGCGCGAGCCGGCTGATAAGGGCACCGTGTTCACCGCTGGACCCTGGAGGGCGTGTGCTATAGGTGTGTTTTCGCAGCTGTTTACAGGCCGGCTCCAGCCGCAGGTTCTGCCTGGCTTCGACGAGAAACGCGTGACGCCGCGGTCCCATACGGGTCTGTTATGAAAAGGCCCTTTTTCTATCGTCTCAAACCGCGCCCGGGGTGATTATGGGTAGCTTGGGCGTTGACATTTGTGCGAGCTGGTGGATAGAATTCGGTGTTTGAAAGAAAGCTGGCAAGGAGCTGATTATGGACTTACGAGGCGTAGTGCTTGCGGGGGGGACCGGCTCGCGTCTTATGCCGCTGACGAAGGTTACAAACAAGCACCTGCTGCCCGTGGGGCAAAAGCCGATGATTTACTACCCCATTGAAAAGCTGACTTCGGCGGGCATCGAGGAGGTATTGATTGTCACGGGGGTCGAGCATATGGGGGACGTGGTAAGCCTTCTGGGGTCGGGCAAGGAGTTCGGGTGCCGGTTTACTTACAAGGTGCAGGACGAGGCTGGCGGTATCGCCCAGGCGCTGTCCCTGGCGGAGAATTTTGCCGGAGGCAATCCGGTGGCTGTGATCCTCGGCGACAATGTTTTCCGGGCGGGTCTGAAGCGCTATGCTGAGCGGTTCAGCGAGCAGGGGGGCGGAGCAAGGATTTTGATCAAGAAGGTGCCTGATCCGCGGCGTTTCGGGGTTGCGGAGCTTGCGGACGGGAAGGTGGTTGGGATCGAGGAGAAACCGGGGAAGCCTAAGTCGGATTATGCGGTGACGGGTATCTATTTCTACGATGGCGAGGTTTTCGATGTCATACGGACGCTCAAACCGTCGGCGCGTGGGGAGCTGGAGATCACCCACGTCAACCAGGCTTATATTGAGAAGGGGCGGATGCATTACGACATTCTGGAGGGCTGGTGGTCTGACGCGGGGACGTTCGAGTCCCTCGAGCGTGCCAACGAGCTGGTGATCAAGGAACCTCCTGAGTGAGACCGGCAGCCGGACGGGGTGGTGAGCGGCGGCGGATTGTGCCGGCCGGCGATGTCGGTATTTTCTTAGGGTGGACTTGTGACCATGGCCAAAGAGGTAGTCGCTGTTCTTGGAGGCAGGGGGATGTTGGGCACGGACGTGGCAAAGCTGTACGACCGGCAGGGTTTCGCCGTCCGGGTTTTCGATCTGCCTGAGTTCGACATAACCGACCCAAGGCAGCTCAAGGGAGTTGTTGATTTGGCCGATGCCGTCATCAATTGCGCGGCCTATACGAACGTGGACGGGGCTGAGGGCGAGGCTGGCGTGGCCTACGAGGTGAACGCTGCTGCGGTTGGTCGGCTGGGCGAGTTGGCAGGTGCGGCGGGTAAATGGGTGCTGCACGTGAGCACTGATTTTGTCTTCGACGGGCAGTCTCAAGAGCCTTACAGGGAGACAGATACGCCGAACCCGATAAACGAGTACGGCAGGACCAAGCTGGCCGGCGAGCGGCTGTTGATGGAGAGCGGTTGTCGCAGTTGCATCGTGCGTGTTGAGTGGACGTACGGTTTGGCGGGTAATAATTTTCCTGCCAAGCTGCTTGAACGGACGAAGTCTGGGGGGCAGGTCAAGGTCGTTGATGACCAGTTCGGCTCGCCGACCGCGACGGCCGAGGCAGCCAAGGCTATGTGCGCATTGCTGCGGCAAAAACCGGAAGGGATCTTTCATTTTGCCAGCGAAGGCTACGCGAGCCGGTACGAGGTGGCGAAGTTCATATTTGACAGGCTGGGTGTTGATATTAAGCTGTTGCCGTGTAAGACGAGTGACTTTGTCAGTCCTGCGCGGCGGCCCTTGAACAGCCGATTTGATTGCAGCAAGATCAAGAACCTGTTGGATGAGCCGATAAGGCCCTGGCAGGTCCCGCTGGAAGAATTCCTGAGGCAATTATGAATAGACTACTGGTCACGGGTGGTGCTGGATTCGTAGGTAGCAACTTCGTGCGGATGGTGCTGAGCGAGCATCGGGAGACGTTCGTTGTGAATCTCGATAAGCTGACGTACGCGGGGAATCTTGCGAACCTGGCGGGCTTTCTGGACAGGCCCAACCACAAGTTCGTCAAGGGCGACATACGTGACGGGCAGCTCGTGGAGAAGTTAATTGATGAGTACCGCCTGGAGGCGATTGTCAATTTCGCGGCGGAGAGTCACGTAGACCGCTCTATCACCGGTGCGAAAGTTTTCATCGAGACGAACGTTACGGGGACGCTGACCCTTCTGGAGGCGGCGCGGGATCGGCAGCTGGAGAAATTTGTTCAGATCTCCACGGACGAGGTCTACGGGTCTTTGGGGTCGGAGGGCAAATTCACCGAGCAGACGCCGCTGAGCCCGAATTCTCCATACTCGGCGAGCAAGGCTGCGGCGGACCACTTGGTCGAGGCGTTCGGACATACGTGGGGCCTGAAGTACAACATCACGCGGTGCTCAAACAACTACGGGCCCTACCAGTTCCCGGAGAAGCTGATACCGCTGATGATAAACAATGCGCTCAACGACAAGGAGCTTCCGGTTTACGGTGACGGTCTTTATGTGCGGGATTGGCTGTATGTTTATGATCACTGCACGGCTGTTTGGCAGGTGCTGCAGGAAGCGCCGCCGGGCGAAGTTTACAACATAGGCGGCTGCAACGAGAAGGCGAACCTGGAGGTTGTTGGGCTTATACTGGAGCGGCTGAACAAGCCGAAGTCGTTGATAAGGCACGTCAAAGACAGGCCCGGCCACGATAGGAGGTATGCAATCGACGCTTCCAAGATAATCAATGAGCTTGACTGGAAGCCTTCGGTGAGCTTCGAGGAGGGGATAGACAGGACGATAAACTGGTACGTTGCGAACCAGGACTGGCTGGCCAAGGTGGTTTCGGGCGAGTACCAGAAGTACTACGAGTCGATGTACTCGAACCGTTAGTGGAAGGGGGCCGTCCGGGCGATGTCCGAATTGATAAAGGGCAAGGCGACAATATGTATCGCCAATTACAGGACGCTGGATTTTACGCGGTTGTCTCTTCGGTGCATACGGAAGTTCACCAGGTACCCGTACGAGGTGATCGTCGTCGATAACGACTCGCGCGACGAATCGCTGGACTACCTAAAATCGCTCGGCTGGATCCGCCTGTTGGAGCGCCAGACCAGGGATGATTGCAGCGGCAGCCGCTCGCACAGTGCAGCCCTGCAGCTGGGTTTTGAGAACTGCAACACCGAGTTTTTTGTGTCGATGCACTCTGATGCCCTTGTCTACAGGCAAAACTGGCTGAGCGATTTGGTGGGTTATTTCAGGGCTAACGAGAGGATAGCCTGTGTCGGCTCGGGCAAGCTCGAGCTGAAGCCCCGATGGCAGGTGTTGCTGAAAAAGGCCACCGACCTCAAGGCCCTGAGGCGGAGGCTGCTCGGGCCCACCGATCGGGCCGGCGGACCCCGTTACTACAATCGCACGATATGCTGCCTGTACCGCACGCGGATCCTGCGTGAGGAGGGGCTTTCTTTTCTTACCGATGAGCAAAAGGGCCTGACCGGGGGCGAGAAGCTGTACTTTGAGCTTGTGGACAGGGGCTATCCGACCATCGAGCTTCCGCCGAAGCTGATGAGCAGGTACGTGATACACGTCGGACACGCCACTCAGGCGGTGAACGTGGGGGAGTTCCACATAAGAAAGAGGACCGTCAGGAAGTGCGGGCGATTCACCGCGAAGGTGATGGCGATGCAGGTGATTCGAGAGGTCCTGGCCGACGATTCGCTCGATAGATAAGGGGAGATTTCTGGGGCTGCCTTTGTCCGCAGATAAGTGCCGCCCCTGCTTTGCGCTTTCTTGGGGCGATGGAGGGCAGTGACGGTGAATACCAAAAGGCATCGAGAGTGGCGAAGTTTATCTTGCTCAGTGGTGGCGTATGGCATATATTCTGGCCGGCTGGAATCTCGGCCGATGTGCGTAAAAAGATATGGTTCGCTCAAGGGAGCGGTATATGTACATACTTGGGATCTCGGCGTTTTATCACGATAGCGCCGCGGCGCTCGTAGAGGACGGCAGGATAGTAAGTGCCGCGCAGGAAGAGCGTTTTACACGGAAGAAGCACGATTTTTCCTTTCCGAAAAACGCGATTGCTTTTTGCCTGCGAAGCGCGGGACTAAAGGCCGCCGATCTCGACTACGTTGCATTCTACGACAAGCCTTTTGTCAAGTTCGAGCGGATCCTCGAGACGTACCTGGCGTATGCCCCGCGCGGGGTTGGGACATTTATAAAGGCGGTGCCGCTTTGGATAAAGAAGAAGCTGTGGATGAAGGACTTGATTGCCAAAGAGCTTGACTACACGGGGACAATGATATTTCCGGAGCACCACGAATCCCACGCGGCATCTGCTTTTTTCCCGTCACCTTTTCAGGAGGCGGCTTTCTTGACGATAGATGGGGTGGGTGAATGGACGACGGCCAGCTATGGCGTGGGCAAGGGCAACACAGTCGAGATACTCTCGGAGATACACTTTCCTCATTCGCTGGGTCTGCTCTACTCGGCGTTTACGTATTACACGGGGTTCAAGGTGAACTCCGGTGAATACAAGGTGATGGGACTGGCGCCGTACGGCCGGCCTATATACAGAGACTTGATACTCAAGGAACTGATTGACCTGAAGGAGGACGGCTCCTTCAAGCTCAATATGAAGTACTTTGATTACTGCGTGGGGCGGACGATGACGAATAAGCGGTTCCACAAGCTATTCGGTGGGCCGCCCCGAAGACCTGAGACACTGTTGACGCAGCGGGATATGGACCTGGCGCGTTCGGTGCAGGAGGTGATCGAGGAGGCGATGCTGCGTATGGTGCGGCATGTTCACAAGCAGACGGGGCGGGACTGCTTGTGCCTGGCCGGTGGGGTGGCGTTGAATTGTGTGGGCAACGGGCGGATATTGCGTGAAGGGCCGTTTGAGCGTATCTGGATCCAGCCGGCGGCGGGCGACGCGGGTGGTGCGGTGGGTGCGGCCCTGTTCACCTGGTATCAGTACCTCGGCAACAGCAGGCAGGCCGACAATGAGAATGACTTTCAGCGCGGCTCGTACCTCGGGCCGGAGTTCACGGATGACGAGATACTCGACTACCTGCAAGGCAAGGGGATACCGTATCAGAGGTTGAGCCGGGAGGAGATTCCGGAGAAGGTTGCAGACCTGATTGCCCAGCAGAAGGTTGTGGGCTGGTTTCAGGGACCGATGGAATTCGGGCCCAGGGCGCTTGGGTCGCGGTCAATCATTGGCGACGCACGCTCGCCGAAGATGCAGGAGGTGATGAATTTGAAGATCAAGTTCAGGGAGAGCTTCCGTCCGTTTGCTCCGTCGGTGTTGGAGGAGAAGGCCGACGAGTATTTCGACATCCAAACCAAGAGCCCGTATATGCTTCTTGTCGCGCCGGTCAAGAACGGAATTCGGCGTGCGATGACGGCCGAAGAGGAGAAGCTGTTCGGGCTGGATAAGCTGCGCGTGGTGCGCTCGAGCATACCGGCTGTTACGCACGTGGATTACTCGGCTCGTATCCAGACGGTGGACCGCCGGACGAATCCGCTGTACTACCAGATGATTTCGAAATTCGACGAGAAGTACGGCTGTCCGGTGATAATCAACACGTCGTTCAACGTGCGGGGTGAACCTATCGTGTGCACCCCCGACGACGCCTTCTTGTGTTTTATGCGAACCAATATGGATTACCTGGTAATGGGCAGCTTTCTGCTGGATAAGAAGCAACAGAAACCCCTTGAAGATGACATTGACTGGCGCAGCAAATTTGAGCTGGATTAGCAGGTGGTATGATAATCGAAGAGATTAAGAAGATCGAGGGTTCCAGGCGTGAGCTGCGGAAGTTTGCATTTGTGATGGCGGTTCCGCTGGCACTGATCGGTGGTTTTCTGCTGTGGCGTCAGAGCGGGTTGTGGTGGTACTTTCTGGCGGCGGCGGGCGTCTTTGCCTTCGTTGGCGTAACCGCGCCGGTCGTACTCAAACCTGTCCACACGGTCTGGATGAGCTTTGCGATCGTGATGGGCTGGGTGATGACGCGCGTAATACTCGTAGCGCTTTTCTTTGTCGTACTGACGCCCATTGCGCTGTTGCTGCGGTTGTTAGGCAAGGATCTGCTGGATCTCAAATTCGAGCGAGGCTCCTCGGAGAGCTACTGGCTACCGAGGAAAGTCGACGAATCCAAGAAGCCCGATTATACTAAGCAGTTCTGAGCGGTTGACGCGGACCGGCTTCGGCCATATACTTGCGGGGAAGATAACGGTAGTTGCAGGAATCGAGATGGGCAAACTATCAATAATGACGGAATTCTGGGAGTTTCTCAGGGCCCGGAAGAAGTGGTGGCTGATACCGATTATCGTTTCGCTCTTGCTGCTGGGGGCGTTGATAATCTTCGCAGAAGGCTCTGCGCTTTCACCGTGGTTGTACACCTTCTTCTGAGCCGAGGCCCAGGCGTGGGGGAGGGGATAAAGCAGGCGCGTAGTTGTCTGCGGACGCCTTGAGGGCTGGAGAATCATTTATGAGCGGGCCTAAAACGGATTTGGAGGCACCTGCAGCCAGGTTTGAACGGGCGTGCGGCCGTTTTTTTATACGGGTCATACTGATACTGGCCCCGATTATACTGGTGGATTTCGCCAGCCGTTACTTCTGGTCGCATCGCCGGTCTAAGATAGAGCGGAGGTTTCCGGTTGAGGTTGTCAGGCATCCGAAGCCCTACGTGATGTTCGGTGGGATCGGCGGGGGCGCTCTGCCGGATGGAGAGAGGCTCAACGAGCTGGGTTACCGGGGAAAGGCTCCGTCCGCCGAGAAGGCGGCCGGCGAATACAGGATTTTCATGCTGGGTGGATCAACGGTGTTCAGCGGCGAGCCACCGATAGCTGTACTGCTGGAGCGGTTTCTCAGGGAGGACGGCAGAGAGGGTGTGAGTGTTTACAATTTTGGAGTTGTCTCTTCGGTTTCGGGGATGGAGCTGGCCAGGATTTTGTATGAAGTTGTGGATTTATCGCCGGATATGGTCGTGGTGTACAACGGGAGCAATGATATTATGCTGCCATTGACACACGATCCGCGGCCCGGGAATCCCTTCAACTTCATCGTCTATGAGAATAACCCTCTGCTCGAGAGCGATATCAGGTCGTATCCGGCGTTGAGTTTGCTGCTGTACGGCAGTAACCTGGCGAGGTACTTCGTATCGAGCTACTTTATGGAGCGGTTCATACCGCTGGACGAGGTTCGGGCTGAGGTAGGTTGGGGCTCAGATTCCTGGCGAGAGGCGATCGCGGATGCGTACGTGGGGCGTATGGTAAAGGCCAAGAAGCTCTGCGAGGGCTTTGGTGTCCGGTTCATAGGATTTATGCAGCCCCTGGTCTATTTCAAGGATAGGCCGGCGCCGGAGGAGCAGACCGAGCACTTCAGACCGCAGCGCAAGGCCCACGCGGTGGTGGTGCGGCGGCTAATCCGCGATAAGATTGCGCTGCTGCCGGCGGAGGACAGGGTAGCGGTCATCGACCTGACCGACGTATTCGACGAGACTGCCGAACAGGTGTTCACCGACCATACTCATACCAACCAGGAGGGCAAAGAGATCGTGGCCAGCGCGATGTGCCGGCATATTATCGGCCAGTTCGAGCTTGAGTAGCCGGGCCGGCGTGCAGGGATCGTATCGGCGGTGCAGGCGCAGGGGGACGGCGTTGATTTTGTTCGGCCTTGTGCTATATTTGTGCGTTCGCCGAGTATTATGTGAAAGGAATCTTACGCGATGATTAACGTTGGAATCGTCGGCTGCGGGTACTGGGGTCCGAACCTGGTTCGCAATTTCAATTCGCTGAGCGACTGCCGGGTGCGGTGGGTTTGTGATACGCAGGCCGAGCGTCTGAGCTATATCGAGGGCCTTTATCCGCACATTCGGACGACGGTGGAGTATGCTGAGGTTGTCGCGGACGCCGAGATCGATGCGATAGCTGTTGCCACGCCTGTTCGCCTGCATTTTGAGATGGCCAAGCAGAGTCTTGAGGCGGGCAAGCACACGTTTATTGAAAAGCCTATGGCCGCGTCGGTCGAGCAGTGCAGGGAGCTGATCGAGATTGCCCGCGAGAAGGGCCTGACTCTTATGGTGGGGCATACGTTTATTTACTCGGCGCCGGTGCGCAAGATAAAGGAGATTGTGGATTCGGGGGATCTCGGCCAGATCCAGTACGTAAGCGCCAGGCGGCTGAACCTGGGCCTGTTCCAGCCGGATATCAACGTTGCCTGGGACCTGGCGCCGCACGATATCTCGATTGTCCTGTACGTTCTTGGCCAGTTTCCGGTCTCAGCGAACTGCCAGGGCAAGGCGCATATTAAGGCGGGCATCGAGGACGTGACGAACATGACGTTGAACTTCAGTGACAGTGCCCTCGCCACGATCCAGAGTAGCTGGCTGGACCCGAACAAGGTTCGGCAGATAACGTTTGTGGGCAACAAGAAGATGCTGGTGTATGACGACGTTGAGCCGATAGAGAAGATAAAGATATACGATAAGCGTGTGGAGGCGCCGCCGCATTATGACACATTCGGGGAATTCCAGTACTCGTATCACTACGGTGATATGTATTCTCCGTATCTTAGGCTAGTGGAGCCTTTGAAGACAGAATGCAGGCATTTCCTGGACTGCATAAAGGATGGGAGCGAGCCGCTTTCCGGCGGGGCGGCAGGGCTGGACGTTGTGCGGATACTCGAGGCTGCCTCGGAGTCCCTGAGGACCGGCGGTGCGGCAATCCGGGTATCCAGGTGAGGAGGACATCGGATGACGGCCGGGAGTACTGTTACGAAAAAGATTGCGCCCGATGTGAGGCTGGGCAGGAACGTGAAGATATACGATTTTGTGAACCTGTACGGCTGCGAGATCGGTGACGATTCCAAGATCGGCACGTTCGTTGAGATACAAAAGGGCGCAAAGGTCGGCAGGAATTGCAAGATCTCCAGTCATACTTTCATCTGTGAAGGGGTTTGCATTGAAGACAACGTTTTCATCGGGCACAACGTGACTTTCATAAACGACCTTTATCCGCGCTCGACCACCGCAGAGGGGGTAATGCAGGGTGATGATGACTGGGTGTGCGTGCCCACGCGGGTTGAGAAGGGGGCGTCGATCGGTTCGAGCGCGACACTCCTGTGCGGGATAACCATAGGTGAGAACGCCATTGTAGGGGCCGGCAGCGTGGTAACCAAGGACGTGCCGGCGAATACGATCGTGGCCGGGAACCCGGCCAGAATCCTCAGGAAGAGCAACCGGCAGAAAGACGGCCCGTAGTATGAAAGTACCCTTTCTTGACTTAAAGGCCCAGTACGAAACGATTCGCGACGAGATTGCGGCTGCGTTGCAGGAGGTGCTCGAGAGCTCGGCGTTTGCTGGTGGGCCGTTTGTGGAGAGATTTGAACAGGAGTTTGCGAGGTCCTGCGGGACCGGCGAAGCTGTGGGTCTGGGCAGTGGCACCGAGGCGCTCTGGGCGTCGCTGGTGGGGCTTGGGATCGGCCGGGGCGACGAGGTGATAACCGTCCCGAACACGTTTATCGCCACCGCCGAGGCGATAAGTCTGGCCGGTGCCAGGCCGGTGTTCGTGGATATCGACGAGCGGACGTTCAACATCAAGGTCGAGCTTATCGAACAGGCAATCACGTCGAGAACGAGGGCGATAATTCCGGTGCATCTCTTTGGACAGCCTGCGGATATGGACCCGATTATGGAGATTGCAAGGGCCTATGACCTTTTTGTGATCGAGGATGCGTGCCAGGCCCACGGTGCGCGTTACAAGGGCAGGGCGGCGGGGGCTATAGGCGATGCCGGCTGTTTTAGTTTCTATCCCGGCAAGAATCTCGGCGCATACGGCGAGGCCGGAGCGGTCGTTACCAGCAACCCGGAGCTTGCGCGTAAGATCAGAATGTTCCGTGATCACGGGCAGGCCGAGAAATACCGGCATTTGATGAGGGGCTGGAATGCGCGAATGGACGGGTTTCAAGGCGCGGTCTTGCGCGTGAAGTTGAAGCACCTTTCCCGGTGGAACGATGCGCGAAGAGCCAACGCGCTGCTGTACAACGAGCTTCTTGCGGATATCGAAGGGGTAGTAACGCCGCTTGAGGCCGATTACGCCGAGCATGTTTACCACGTGTACGCCTTGCTGGTTGAAAACCGAGACGCACTTATGGAGGCATTGCGCCAGAAGGGGATCGGTTGTGGCATTCACTATCCAGTTTGCGTGCATCTACAGCAGGCATTTGGTTTTCTGGGGTACGGCCAGGGTGATTTTCCTGTCGCCGAGGGATGTGCTGAGCGGCTGGTTTCGCTGCCGATGTTTGCCGAGCTGAGTCGCTGCCAGATAGAATTTGTTGTGGAGGCCATCAAGGATTTCGTTGGGCGATGATCATCTCGGTGCGGTAGGGTCTCGGCCGAGGTTACGCCGGAGATATGGACAAGTTGGTAAGTAACATCGTGTTTACGAAGAACCGCCCGTTGCAGTTGCACGCGTACCTGGAGAGTCTGTACAGGTATCTGCCTGCCGGGCTTATTCAAACTTACATCATTTATAAAGCCGAGCTGTTTGGCCGTGAGTACGAACAGCTCTTTGGCGAATTTCCGGGTTGCGTGGTTGTAACAGAGGGCGACTTCCATAGCGACTTCTTGAGGGTCCTGGGCCGTTGTGATACGAAGTATATCCTGTTCGGCGTCGATGACGTCGTATATTTCGATGGCGTGGATTTCGAGTTGGTGGATAGAACGTTTACAGACTATGCGGCAGACATATTTGGATTTACGATGAGATTCTCTCCGGAGTCGCTCGGCGCAGACGAGAGTATTACCAAACTGACCGTGGCGGGCCGGGAGGTGTACAGGCTCAACTGGAAAAAGGGACGGACGCCGCACGCTCGGTATCCGTTTGAACTTTGCTCGACGGTTTACACGACCGAGCTGGTCAGAAAGATTGTCAACGGCACGATGAACACGAATCCACTGGCCGGAAAGTTATTCTCGCCAAGCTCTGCCCTGGTTAAAGCACTCGGCGAGGGGCCTTGGCGGCGTTCTATTCTCAAGAAGTTCGGTTTTTTCTTCAGCCCGAACACGCTCGAATCGTGGAACTGCCGCTGGTGCAGGGAGCACCCGGACCTTCTGCCGGACTTTACCTACTTTCAGAGACTCTGCGCCAGCGCCGTCCAGGTCAACATGGTCAATACGACCACGAAGAACACGTTCGACGGCAGCGACGAGACCACCGTGGAAGCTCTGGGCGCCAAGTATAAGCAGGGCTACAGGCTCGATATCGACTTTGTTGCGGCCAACAGGCCAACGGGGCCATCGTGCGGACTGAGCCATTTTCGGCTGGTCAAGAAATAATTCGAATACGACGTGACGATTATGAGCAGTCCTGGCCGGGCAGACAACAGAAAGGGCAAAAAACCAAACACCTGGCTGGCGGAATACGCCCGCAACGTCACCTCGCAATACGGTGAAGACGGCATAATCCACAAGATCCTCGAGACCATTGGAAAGGCCGACAGGTGGTGCGTGGAGTTTGGAAGCTGGGACGGAAAGAACTGCAGCAATACGTTCGACTTGATCGAGAGGAGGGGTTATTCGGCGGTTTTGATAGAGGCGAACGCACGGCGGTTCAAGGACCTCGTCAAGACGTTCGGGGCAAACGAGCGGGTTGTGCTGCTGAACGCTGTGGTCGGCTTCGAGCGGGACAACTGCCTTGACAGACTGCTTGAGTCGACGGAGATACCGGCCGACTTCGACTTGCTCTCGATAGACATTGATGGCAATGATTATCACGTGTGGGAGGCAGTGCGGGCTTACAAGCCGAAGGTGGTCGTGATTGAGTTCAATCCGACGATTCCGCCCGAGGTTGAGTTTGTTCAGCCGAGGGATATGTCCGTTACCCAGGGCAGCAGTCTTTTGTCGATCAGCAAGCTGGGCAGATCGAAGGGCTACGAGCTTGTGGCCGTGACGGTCACGAACGCCCTGTTTGTTGATACGAATTATTTCCCTGTATTCGGCATAGAAGACAACTCGGTGGAGACGCTGTGGACGGATCGGTCGTTTATTACGCATTTATTCTGCGGTTACGACGGGACGCTTTTTGTTCGGGGCTGCGGAATGTTGCCCTGGCAGAGCATACGGATAAAGGAGTCGAGGTTGCAGCAACTGCCGCGTTGGGCCCGCAAGAAAGTTGGAGACCGAAATCCTGTGAGGAGGAAGCTTGGCAGGATCTTTCGACGGCTGCGCAAAAGGGGGATTATTTAGGGGATCGTTGAGGATACCGGATGGGTGCGCCGAGGCGGATATTGATAGTCGCGGATATCACCTATAAGCCGATAAAGATGTTCCTCGACCAGATGCCGAAGTTGGCCAAGGGGTTCATCCGGTTAGGGCACGATGTTCGCCTGTTCAGTTACTGCGGCGCGCTGTCGCAGGTCAGCCCCGTGCAGAGCAAGACGTTCGCGGCGCGCTTTTGCAAGGCCAGGGTTGACCGGCTTCTGGCCGAGTATGTCAGGGGGTATGATCCGGATATCGTATACGTCAGTTTTGCCCGGGTGCTGGATGCTCGAACGATCGAATGTATGCGTGAGGCCGCGCCCAGAGCCGTCTTCATCGGAGGGGATGGGGATCCCTGGCCCCAGCGGCAGAAGAACCGCGTCGAGACCGCCAAGAGGCTCGACATATTGACAGCGACGAACGACGGGGAATTTATGCAGGTTTACCGGGATGCCGGGGTCAAGCGTTGCTTTTTTGTGCCGAATATGTGCGACCCGGATACCGACCACCGGTACGAGGTATCGGCCCGATGGCAATCGGATATTCTCTGGACAGGTAAGGCCAGCCACCGCGCCGGCACCGAGAAGACTCTCAGGGAAAAGCTCGTCGCCGAGCTGGCCAAGCGTGAGAACTGCACGCTTTACGGTTGTTTCGGCAGGCCGAAGATATCGGGCATCGATTATCTTTACGCGATCAGCGGGGCGCGGATCGGGGTCAATGCGAACGCGTTCAGCCCGGTAAGGCTGTGCCACTCCGACAGGTTGACGCATTACCTGGCTTGCGGTACGTTCGTTCTGGCCGAGAGGATACCGGACGGAGACCTGCTTTTCAAGGACGGCAGAGACCTGAGATATTTTAGCAGTATTGAGGAGTTTTTCGAGCTGGCGGATTGGTATTTGAGCCACGAGGCCGAGAGAAAAAGGATAGCCGATGCGGGGATGGAGCGCGCGCACAAGGAGTTCGATTGCGTCAAGATAGCCGGTTATCTGCTCGACCTGGTGGAGAAAGGCAGTTACAGTGCACCCTGGGTGCAAGCTTCGTAGGAAGCTCGGCGTTTGGATTTTGGCCTGTGCCGGGATTACCGCGCTGAGGAGGGAAGTGATCGGGCCGGGTTAGCCTATCTGTCGGGCCGACCTGCCGGGGATTGTAAGTGCTTGGTTTGTCGGGGCCAGACGATGAACGTGCTCGTGCTCACAAACAATCCGCATCGTCCGAGTTTCAGGCAGCGGATCGGGGTGTATATCGGGCCCTTGCGGCGCAGAGGGATAAATTGCGAAGTGGCCTGTTTTGGCGGTGGTGTACTTGCGCGACACAGGTTGCTGAAACGAAGCCGGGATTTTGACGTGGTCTTTCTGCACAAGAAAAGGCTGAATTTTCTGGAGGCGCCGCTTCTGCGTCGATTCGCCAGGAGGCTGATATACGATTTTGATGATGCGGTGATGTATAGAGCCTCGGCCCCGGGGCGGTTCAACCTTTCCGGTCAGATGCGTTTCCGGCTGACTGTGGGGCTGGCAGACCTTGTAATTGCGGGCAATGCGTATCTGGCCGGGCACGCCCGCAGGTATAACAAGTCCGTCGAGGTGCTTCCCACGGGGCTGGAGACCAGGGCATACCGGGCGGCACGGCAGGCGGTGTGCGACGGGCAGGTCCGCCTTGTATGGATCGGCAGCAAAAGTACGCTGAGGTACTTGCAGCAAATAAGGCCGGCCCTCGAAGAGATCGGCAGGCGATTTGGCAATGTTGTTCTGCGGATAATCTGCGATGAATTCATCGAGTTGCAGGATATGAAGGTCGAGCAATGTCGCTGGTCGCAGCAGACTGAGATCAAGGACTTGGCAGGTGGTGACATTGGCCTGGCGCCTTTGCCGGACAATCGGTTTACTCGCGGTAAGTGTGGTTTCAAGATATTGCAGTATGCCTCGGTGTCTCTGCCTGTCGTCGCTTCGCCGGTGGGCGTGAACTCGGAGTACGTGCGGGATGGAGTGACGGGCTTTCTGGCGTCCACGGCGGAGGAGTGGATTGAGCGAACGAGCAGATTGATTGAGGATGCTCAACTGAGAGCAGAGATGGGCGCCAACGCCTTGAGAGAAGTGGAGAGGTTTGACGTGGACGTGATTGGGGACCGGCTTGCGGGGTTGATCGAGCGCTGTGCGGGGGGGGTCAAATCCTAAAGAGCACCTGCCAGGAGTACTTGGCGAGGAAGACGGCCGATCTGGCGACTTTTCTTGCTCCCTGGCGGAGTTTACGGCCGTCCGCGGTGACTAACGCGAAGGGTATGGTCAGCAGGCCTGTAAGGATGTGATAGATGTCCTGTAGTAGGGCGGCGGGCTTGAAGAGGATGTTGAAGAGGAGTACTGAGCGCGGTGGGTGGTGTTTTCTCAGAAACCTCAGCGCGCTTTTGAGCTTCATCAGGCGTCTTTCGACCGGTATCTGGGCGGCGGATCGGCCGGCGTTGTGGGTAATCCGGGCCGTCGGCGTGAAGACTATCCGCCAGCCGAGCTGCTTGAGACGATAGCAAAGGTCCACCTCTTCGTAGTACATAAAGAAGGCCTCGTCCATTCCGCCGAGTTCCTCAAGGACCGACCGCCTGGCCATTAGGGCGGCTCCCATCACCTGGTCGACGTCTTCCTGGTGGTCGTGCGTGAAATCTTTCATCAGCCATTTTCTGTGGTGACCGCGGAAGACAGGTATGAATCGGAATATGGTGTGGTGATGGAGGATGCCTCTCATTGTTGGGAAGCGCCGGGTTGACGGCTGGGTGGTGCCGTCCGGGTTCAGCAGCTTCGGGCCGCATATCCCGACGTCTTTGTTTTCATCCATAAATTTTATCAAGGCGTCCAGGGTGCCGTCGTGTACGATTGTATCGGGGTTCAGCAGCAGCACGTGCGATCCCCGGGCCTTTTTTATGCCGACGTTGTTTGCGGCGGCGAATCCCATGTTTTGGTTGTTGGGGATAAGCATTACGCGTGGGAATAGATTCCTGACGGCTTCGGCGCTGCCGTCGGTGCTTGCATTGTCCACGACAATGACCTCGAACTCTTCGGAGGGCGGGTTCTGCTCGATGGAGCGCAGGCACGCGAGCAGGTCGTCCTTGACGTTCCAGCTGACTATGACAATAGAGAGCTTCATTGCCTTTATGACGCTCCGTGCCGTGTGCCGGTATGTTTCAAAGATTCGTCCATTGGCTGTTACTCGGTGTGAACGAATTGCTCATTCAGCCGATCGATGCTCGCGGCGTCAGCGGCCCACCGTAGTTTACAAAACCACCTGCTTTTGTGGGCCTGCATGCTGTCCAGGTCTGTGAGCACAGGCCCGTTCTGCGTGATCAGGATGTTTGAGGGCTTTAGGTCTCCGTGTGTGATTCCGTATTTGCCGAGCTTTGCGATCAGCTGGAGGATTCGCTTGGTTGCGGCCAAGCGCTCTGCCTGGCTTATTTTTTTGTCGCGAAGGTAGTAGTAGAGCTTGCGGCCTTCGACGTATTCGGTCAGCAGGTACGAAGTCCAGACAAGGGGCCCCCTGCGCAGCTCGATATAGGCCATCGGTTTGGGAGTCGGTATGTTGAGTACTTCGAGCCTGTGTGCGTGGAGCCAGCCGTGTCTGGCGCGTGACCTCTTTATGGTGTGCCGCAGCGAATGGAAAATGCCCTTGTGATTGTAACGCTTTATCACGACGTCTCTGCTGTTCCAGGTCAGCCGGGATATGAAGCAGGTGTTGCCGTTCTTGAGGATTTGGCCTTTGCTCATCAGGTCGTCTATTTGTTTGATGAGTTGCCCGGGGTCAGCCGTGGCGCAGAATTCCCTTTTGAATACGGCCAGGTACGGGCCGGTCCTGATGCGCAGTTGCCGTTTACTCGTGCGCAGGCACTTACGCAGGGTCCTGCGGATAGTTCGTCTGGTGTGAAGCTCGATGTATCTGTGGATGTTTTGCTCGTCGCCCTCTTCGAGATTCCATCCGCGCTGCGCGAAGTACTCCCGACAGAGGCGTGAGATTGCGCGGTTGTCTTCGGCTGGCAGATAGCGGGCGAGCAGGGCCAGTTGCGAGGTGCTTTTTTTCCTGTCGAGCGGCCCGGGGAAAAACCTTATTTGTCCCGGGTCGAGCACGTATATCCGGTCTCCGGCGAGCATAAAGTTGTCGAGGTGCAAGTCTTCTTGTTTGATTCCTTTCTGGTGTTGCAGCGCGAGTTGACGGGCGAGTTTCAGCAGCAGGTCGATTTTTTGGTCTTTGTCAGCGGCAGCAAAGAGATCCCTCAAAGTGGGGCAGTTGGAGATTTTCTCGATAGCGATTGCCAGCCGGCCGTCTTGTGTCCTGCCGTAAAAGAGCGGGCGTGGCGCGGGGACGCTGCGTTCGCGCAGACGCAGCAGGCCCTGCCATTCCCTCTTGAGTCTGCGGCTGGCACGTGCTTTTCCGGTGAAGACCTTAAGCACGATGCTTTTGCCTTTCCAGATAGCGTCGAATACCTCCCGGTTGCGTGGGATTACGCGCAAATGCTTGTTGCATATAACCTGCTCGGCCTGGCCGTCAGCAGCGGCGCATTGAATAGAGAGCTCAAATGGGAAGGTTGCCATCCTCTCTTAGTCCTGGTTAGGGTCGCTCGTGCCCGCCTGGTGTCCGAGGATCGCTATGCCCAGTTGATTGGCGAGCCTTATGGTTTCGGGCTTGTCGATGATTATTGTCCTGCCCGCCTCCACGACCAGGCACTTGCTTCCATTCGCCGCGAGACTTTTGATTGTGTCCGGCCCGACGCAGGGGACGTCCAGCCGCATATCCTGGTCAGACCTGGATGCCTTCGCAAGTGTCCAGTTGCCCGACCTGCAGAGGCTGCCGGCCCGCTCTATCATCGCTTTGGTTCCCTCTATTGCCTCAACGGCGATGACCTCTTTTTCCTTGACGGCAACGGCCTGGCCTATTCCCAGGTCCGCGAGTTTCTTGGCCATTACCCAGCCGAATTCTGCGTCACCGGCCGTGGATGGGCCTGGTGCCGTCTTTGTCATAAGGCCCTCGGTAGCGAGGTGTTCCTTGCAGTACATAGTCGAGTTCTCCAATATTATTCCGCCGCTGGCCAGCTCATCGGCCAGAGCTGCCAGCAGTACGTGCGAAGCCCTGCTCTTGCCCCGGAGGCGCCAATAGTAGATCCTGAATCCTCTCCAGTCGGGCAGGTATCGGACGATGCGCCAGGGGCTGTAGAGTTTACTCTTGGCGACCCTGCCGACCATAATGGTTCTGGTGACGCCGTGTTTTTTGAGTTTGCGTATCCAGGAGCCTGGCCGGGCGATTGCTGCCCTGTAGAAGGCATCGACGTGGTTGGCCAGGTCGGCTTCAGGGGAGCCGCCGAGGCCCACGCAGATTACGCGCAGCCCGGCCTTTTTCGCACCGGCTGCAACAAGAAGGGGCAGTCTGCCGGCCCCAGCTATTAACCCGAGGACATCTGGATCGCCCATAACCGAATACGCCGTCACTGCTCGTTCGGCTCCTCGCCGTCTGGTTCGGCACCGGTGGTGAGCTGTTCGAGCTGGTTCTGAAGATTTCGAATATTCTGGCGCATTTCCGGGAGGTACTGGATCATGCCGTAGGCGCGTCTACCCTGGCCGGCCTCTATGGCCGGGGCGCCAAGCACGACCTTGCCGTCGGGGACATTGTTGATTACGCCGGCCTTTGCGGCGATAGTGACGTTGTTGCCGATGGTGATATGGCCAACTATGCCGACCTGCCCGCCGATGATGCAGTGGTGTCCGATGGTGGTTGAGCCGGCGATCCCTACCTGGGCCACGAGCAGGCAGTGGGCGCCGATCTTTGTGCCGTGGCCCACTGCGATCAGGTCGCCGAGCTTACTGCCCTGGCCGATAACGGTATCTCCGAGCGTGCCGCGCTCGACGCCGCAGCAGGCACCAATTTCCACATCGTCTTCGATTACCACGGTTCCGATTTGGGGTATCTTGTGGTGCATACCCTTGTGGCTGGCGTACCCGAAGCCGTCCTCGCCTATCGTCGAGTTGGCGTTGATGATTACGCGGTTGCCGAGCTTACATCCATCGTATATGGTCACGTTGGGATATATTATACTGTCGTTGCCGATCTGGACGCCCTGGCCGATATACGCGCCGGGGTAAATAATGCAGCCGTCACCGACTCTTGCGTCATCGGCGATCACGACAAAATCGTGGATGTGGCAGTCGGCGCCGATCTTGGCGCTGTCGGCGATGGATGCCCGGGGGCTGATCCCTACTTTCTTGTGTTTGCGGTGTCCGTGCAGGAGTACCATAACCTGCATAAAGGCGTAATAAGGGTCTTCGGCGACGAGCAATGGGACCGATACGTTGGGGGTTTCCTGGCCGACTATTACAGCGCTTGCCTTGGTTGTCCGCAGCTGTTTTTCGTATCTTCGGTTGGTAAGGAAGCTGATATCTCCCTTTTCGGCCCTGCCAAGCGTTGAGGCCGACTTGATTATGACATTCGGATCACCAATGACCCTCCCTTCAACGTACTTGGCCAGTTCGCCTAATGTTTTTTGTTGCATATAAATGCCCCTGCAAGAACCTGGTCAATACTAATAGTGCAGTTCGATTTTCCGCCTGCTACGGCCGGTCGAGCATACAAATTATAGCAATGTGCCGGCGCTAATCAATACCGGGCTGGGGCGAAAGTGGCGGGGCGAGGGCCTGAGGCGGATTGCAGGTGCAAGAGGCCGGTGTAGCCTGCGGCGTAGCCGGCGATAGGCTGTCCTGCGGATGGAGCTGGGGCTGGTTGGACGAGCATAAAGTGCAGCGGCGGGGCGGTTCGCCTGAGCAGTGTACCGCGAGTTTGTCAGAGCCTGTTTTCGCTGGCGGCCAGCGCAGCCAAGACCCTGTGCTGGGCCCTGGGCGACGGTTGCTTGCTGAATGTTCGAGGGCTGTTCTTGAAAGTAGTTACGTTCGGCCCGACCGGCCCATAAAGGCAGGGGTTGGTCGGTCCGAACAGGGCGAATGTTCTGACTCCGAGGCTGGCGGCCAGATGGGTTATGCCGCTGTCGTTGCCTATGAATGCGCCGGCACAACTGAGCAATTGCAGCACTTCCAGAAGTGATACGCCGGCCAGGCAATTCGAACAGCTCTCTAATTTTTTGATAGCCGGCCTGCCAAGCCTTTCCATCTCGGCGGGTCCCAGGAGGAAAAGTACCTGTTCGTCGCGCCGGATAAGTTCTTCGGCGATGGCGAGGAAATTGTCAATGTGCCAGCACTTTCCGAGGCCTCCGCTGCCGGGATGGATTACGACGGGCTTTCTATCCGGGTCAAGGCCGGCCTCTTTAGTCAGGGCCCTGCCTTTGTCGATGTCTGTTCGAGTCGGCCTGATGAGCGGTTGTTCGAGCCAGTTTGCCCGGGGCGGTGATGATAGGCCCGTTTGCGTGATGAACTGTTGGGTGTAGAACTCCGTTAGATGGCCGGAGAAGTTGGCGGGCGGCTTCATGCTCAGGGTTACGACCTCGGAACTGCCGCTGCAATTTGCGGTGTAAATAAGGTTGTGCTCGAAGTCACTGCCCGGTTCGCCGAGGAAGGTTGCGATCCAGGCGTAGCCGGTGAAAACGCTTATGAGGGGGTCGCGGTCGGCCAGGTCGAAGTGTCGGCTGTTTACGAACAGCCGGTGGAGGTCCACCGAATCGATGGATGTGACCGAGTCGATGGAGCTTCGGCCGGGCAAGAACCCGATGTACTCGGTGTGCCCGAGCATGTCGATTCCGCCCAGGTTGAGGGTTTCCTTCATAAATGCGGCCAGCGGCAGCGCCAGGATACTATCGCCGATCGCGCCGGGCTGGATGATCAAGCCGCGCTGCGCCTTGCGGGCGGCCTCGGCGCCTTCCTCCCGCAGCAGCTCCAGGATGTCGTCCTGTTTGCGAATGACCATAAACAGAGTATAGCCCGGCGGCGGCTGGCAGGGCAACGGAAAAACGCGCGGGTCTTTTCGAAACGGGCCGAGCAAGCTCAGCGGGCGCGGCCAGATATAAAAAAAAAGGCCGCTGCGAGCAGCGGCCTATTCCGCCGTGGGGTCGGTTCAGTTATTCAGCGGGTGGCCCGGCTGGTCGGTTTCGCGGGGGTGAGAGCCTTCGTATATCTTCTTTAGCTTTGCGGTGCTCAGATGTGTATAGATCTGGGTGGTGGAGAGGGACTGATGGCCGAGCAATTCCTGAACGCTTCGCAGGTCTGCGCCGTTGTTGAGCATATGGGTGGCGAAGCTGTGTCTCAGGGTGTGGGGGCTGATGGACGGGTCGAGTCCAGCCATCTTGAGGTACTTGTCCATCTTGCGGCGTACGCTTCGGGTGCTGAGGCGTTTGCCGTGCTTGTTGACAAAGAGAACCTTTGAGTCGAAGTTGCTGTTGTTCTGGGCGCGTTTGTTTCTGTATTCCATATAGCGCTGGATCGTCTGCAGTGCCGAGGAGCTTATCGGGGCGATTCTTTCCTTTTTGCCCTTGCCCCTGATGTGGACGACCTCGCCGAGGAAGTCGATGTCGTTCATATTGAGCGCGACGAGCTCGCTGACCCTTATGCCGGTGCTGTAAAGGGTTTCGAGGATGGCCCTATCCCTGGCCCCAAGCCAGTTGTCGGTAGGGGGGGTCTCGAGCAATCTCTTGACTTCTTCGTAGTCGAGGAATCGCGGCAGTTTTTTCTCCTGCTTGGGGGTTCTGATCGCAGCTACCGGGTTGTCGGTGATTTCGTTTCTTTTGACGAGGAACTTGTAGAAGCTTCGCAGGGTGGCGAGCTTGCGTGCGATGGTGGCCTTGGAATACTGTTTTTCGTTGAGATGTGCAAGGTAAGCCCTGACGGCATTGACGTCGGCACCGAGTAGGAGGGGGTCGATGTCGGTGGCTGCCTGGGTTGCGAGGGCTGTTGCTGGGCCTGCGGGGCCGTCATGCACTGAAACGTGGTCGAGCTCGACCTGGCGTTCGGCGGAGGTTTGAAGCAGGAACTGGCCGAACTGGCTGAGGTCCGCCCCGTAACACTTTGCGGTATGTTCGGAGAAGCGCTTTTCAAATTTCAAGTAATCCAGGAACTTGTGGATAATTGTGCTGTTTTCCATAATCCAACCTATCTTCAATTTTGTGGTAAGTTCTTGCTTGGCATCCGAAACTCTATCACTTGCTGAGTCCTTTCGGTTGTACTGCGACAGACGGCACAGCGGATTAATTGGCCGGTACCTGTGCGTCCGAGTTCTCGCCAAGGAGCTGATCGGCCTGCCCTATGAGAGACTGGGTCAGCTTGAAGCTGAGCACGGCTGCGTCAAACCAATCAAAGTCGGTGCGTTGGTCTTTGGCCTGGTCGATCAAGGCGTCGAGGAGGTCGTCTTCGTGTCCGGCTTCGTAGCGGAAGATAAACTTCTCGGTGCCCTTGTTCAGTACAAGCTGTCGCTTTGCATTCTCCATTTCTCAGCGAGCCTCAATAAAGGGAGGATAGACGTCCTTATAGCCTTCGTTCGGACGGCTGCCCTCTGTGCGGTCGTATATGCGCCGGCGTGCAGGGTGGCCCTACGTAGTTTGCTATACGCCAGCTTCCTCAACTGAGACGCTAAAATCAACAGTTTGGAAAACGCCACAAGGGTTTTATCGGCGAATAGGATGTCTGGCTTTACAAAATAGGACGTTAATATTAGGGAGATTTGCCGGAGATTTGGGGCCTCGGCGAGGGCCTCTCAGGCGGTATTAGAGCTGTTTCGGACGGCCTCGTAAAAGGTGATCTTGTTTTTCCGGTAGGAGCTGATCAGGCCTGATCGCCGCAGGCTGGCAAGGTACCTGCGCGCCAGGTCGGGGTGGATTGCAAGGGCTGTGCATATCTCGGCGAGAGAACAGGGCCTGCGTTCCAGCATTGAAAAGACGTAATGGGGGTTTGTTGTGCGCTTCTTGGGAGGCCGGCCAGCTGGGAACTCGGCGATTACTTCGCACTTTGGGCCGAGCCTGGCAGCGATCCTGTGGAGCCTTTTGAGCGGGACAGCCTTGATACCGGGCACGGCTGTAGGGCGGACCGCGGTGTTGAGATGGACCTTGTCGGGGCCGATCCGCTCTACTAAGGCCTTGATGTCGGCGATTTGCTTGCTATCAGTGTTTAGACCGTCGAGAAGGAATACTTCGAGCCATATCTGGCCGCTAAATTGCTTTCTGAATTCGACGAGCCCCGAGACGAGCTTTTCAATACTAATATCGGGATGGGGCCGATTTATTGTGCGGTAGGTGCGCTCCTCGGCGGCGTCAAGCGATGGGATGACCAGGTCAGCATAACAGCAGTCTTTTCTGACCTCTGGCCTGTAGAACAGGGTGCCGTTTGTCAGGACAGCCAGTGGGATGTCGGTTATGCCGCGGGCTCGTCTGAGGATTTCACCGAGCTGGGAGTTGAGGGTGGGTTCGCCGGAGCCTGCAAAGGTTATAAAATCGGCTTCGAGGCCGTCGGCCAGGGTTGCCGAGAGTTCTGCAAGGACGTCTTCTGCGGGGACCCACCTTCGTCGTCGGAGGGTGGTTCGGCCGGTGCTGCCGAGCTGGCAATAGACGCAGTCCTGGGTGCAGACCTTGTAGGGGACGATGTCGACTCCCAGGCTTCTGCCGAGCCTTCGGGAACTTACAGGGCCGTAAATGTACTTGGGTTGGTTGGGCATATTGGCATTATCTGCGGACTATGGCAAATATCTCCTTGCAGAGTCTCAGCAGGTCTTCGACCCAGTCGATCGGCATTATGCAGGCGGCGTCGGACCTTGATTTTTCGGGGCGGGTGTGGACTTCAAGGAAGAGTCCGTCGGCTCCTGCGGCGACGGCGGCCCTGGCGAGGACGGGAGCCATTTCCCGACGGCCGGCACTTGCGTTGCCGAGTCCACCCGGGCATTGGGTGCTGTGGGTTGCGTCGAATACGACGGGCACGCCGAAACGCTTGATCGTCTCGATGGCCGTCATATCGTTGACCAGGCGGTTGTAGCCGAAGAACGTGCCGCGCTCGGTGATGAGGATCTTTTCGTTGCCGCAGGAGCGGATCTTGGCGATCACGTTTTGCATCTCATCTGGTGAGAGGAACTGGCCCTTCTTGACATTGACGGGTCTGCCGGTCTGCGCGCAGGCACAGAGCAGATCGGTCTGCCGGCACAAGAAGGCAGGGACCTGCAGGCAATCGACGACCTCGGCGGCGACGGCGGCCTGGGCCGGTTCGTGCACGTCGGTCATCACGGGCAGGGCTGTTTTTTCGCGGACGGCGGCGAGTATCTCGAGTCCCTTTTGGAGGCCCGGCCCGCGATAGCTGGAGATGCTGGTGCGGTTGGCCTTGTCGAAGCTTGCCTTGAAGATGATCGGGGTGTGGGTTGCGTGCGCTATGGCGGAGAGCTTCTCGGCGATCTCGAGGCAGATTTGCTTGCTCTCAATGACGCACGGGCCGGCCAGGACGAACATTTCCGTGCCCGTGGCGACCTGAATATTTGCGATCTTGAAGCTTTTCATACTCATCGTTTGTTTCTGGCGGGCGGGCGCTGCCCGCGTTTGGCGCCCGACTTTTCTGTTTTGACCGCTCCTTTGACTCGTGCCTTTATTGGCGTTGGCTTTGCAGCTTCGGGAACGACTATGTTGACCGCGTGGGGTATGACAGTGATTCGGGCCGGAAGCGGCGGCCCCGGATCGCCGTCGATCTGGGTTTCTATGGCGGCCGAATCGGAGCTGATGTAGATGTCCTTGCCCTGGTGATAAATCACATCGCGGCTCTTGGTGTGTCGTTTTAGCAGAGTGGTAACAAGGTGCCTTACAAGGCCAAGGCGGGAGGCGCACTTGTAGATGCAGACGTCGAGCAGGCCGTCTCCGTAGTCGGCGTACTGGAGGATCCTGAGTCCGACGGCGTAGCGCGAGATGTTTCCGACGAAGACGACGCAGCGGCCCTGGAATACTTCGCGGCCGTCAACTTGGACATTAATGGGGTCGAACTTGTAGTCCCAGAATGTTCGCCAGATCGGCCAGAAGTAGTCGAGGTAGCTTATGTTTCCAGTTCGCTGGTTATGGACGCGGCGAACGACGCGCCCGTCGAACCCAAAGCCGGCTATGGAAGTAAAGCATCTTCCGTTGGAGCTGCCGAGATCCAGCGGCTTTAGATGCTCGACTTCAAAGGTTCGTATGAGGGTTGCGAGTCGTTGGTCGAGGCCGAGTTCACTTGCGAGGAGGTTCTCGGTTCCGTGTGGGACTATCAGCAGCGGTTTGTCACTGCCTTCGAGTCCGTGGGCGACTTCTCTGATGGTTCCGTCGCCGCCGACCGCGACGGCCAGGGTACAATCATAACTTGCAGCGGCGTTGGCGGCCAGTTGGCGGGCGTGTTCAAGCGAGGTGGTGATATGGACCCGGACGTCAAAACCGCGGTCGAGAAGGTACTGCTGGAATTGACGGCCGATCGGTTTGGCGCTCGACGGGCCGGACCTGGGGTTTACTATGTAAGCAATGTAGCCGTCTTCTGGCCTCATAACTTCCCCGGGGCGAGGTTTTCAAACGGGTTTTTCTTGTTTTTCGCGGTCGAGTTCGGCGAGCTTAGCTCTTGTCAGGGCCGCGTAGCTCGTGGGAATATGCTGCAGCGTTTCCAAGCCCAGGTTCTTCTGGGCCGACTCGATCGTTTTGTCGTCGGGGCCTTCGATTTCTACGAACTGACCGAGCATCGGCAGGCGGTCGAGGGCGACACGGCACTGGTCCAACTGCCAGAGTCGGCGTGTTTTTTCGACGGTGATGGTCCTCTTGTAGCCGAGCTCGGCAAGGAGCGTTTCGAGTTGGGGGCCTTGCTTGACTTCGACTTCTATTTCCCGTCTTTCCTTGAAGCTGCTTTTCTGTTGAGGGCCTTTGTATGTCAGGAACAAGCGAGTGGCCCGGCCGACTTGTTCTCGCCTTAATCGCAGGGCGCTGCCTTTCTTGCTCAGTGTTGCCCTGGCGTCGTCGAAGTGGTGGTCGGTCTGGATTTGCTCGGCAATGAATCGGGCACCTAACCGGGCCAGGGTCTGCTCCACTTCTTCAAGCGAGTCGACTTTCAATTTTGCTTCGATTTCCGTGTGCATCGGAGGATGGTGTCTCAGGTGATGATGCTCACAACTCTCGGCCTGGCGATGATGATCTTTTTGGCCGGCTTGCCGGCCATCGCCGCCTCCACCTTCGTGCTGGCCAGTGCCTTGCTCTCTATTTGCTTATCGTCGGCGTCCGCGGCAACTACGATCCTATCTTTTATCTTTCCGTTGACCTGCACGGCCAATTCGATCTGCTCTTCCTTGATAAGTTCCGGGTCATACTGGGGCCAGGGCTCGTAGGCGAGGCTGTCGGTGTGGCCGAGCTTCTGCCATAGCTCCTCGGCGATGTGCGGGGCGAACGGCGCGAGGATCAGGACGAATTTTTCGACGACCGACATAGGACGGACAGCCTGCTTGCTGAGATGGTTTATGAAGATCATCATAGCGCTAATGGCGGTGTTGAAGTCGAAGCTCTCGATGTCATCGCCGACCTTTTTTATCGTCTGGTTTAGAAGTCTGAGAGTTGCCTGGTCGGGGTCGTCGTCGGTGATGGATTTGTCCAGTTGGCCGGTTTGCTCGTCAACCACGGCTCGCCATACCTTCTGTAGAAAGCGGTACACGCCCTCAACACCCCGCATACTCCAGGGCTTGATCGCCTCTAGCGGCCCCATAAACATCTCGTACAGCCGCATCGCATCCGCCCCGTACTGAGCGATGACGGTATCAGGATTGATGACGTTCCCCCGAGACTTGCTCATTTTCTGGCCATCCTCGCCGAGTATCATCCCCTGGTTGACCAGCTTTTTGAACGGCTCTTTTGTGCTGACGTAACCGAGGTCGTAGAGGAACTTGTGCCAGAACCTCGAGTAGAGCAGGTGCAGTACGGCGTGCTCGGCGCCGCCGACGTACAGGTCGACCGGCATCCAGTACTTTTCCTTTTCTGGGTCCCAGCCTTTCTCCGGGTTATGAGGGTCGATGTACCTGAGATAGTACCAGCAGCTGCCGGCCCACTGGGGCATCGTATTTGTTTCCCGCCGTGCTTTTGTGCCGTCTGGCAGGGCGAGGTTGACCCAACCTTGCGCCTTTGCCAGTGGTGGTTCGCCGGTGCCCGCGGGCTTGTAGTCCTCGAGGCGGGGCAATGTCAGGGGAAGCTGGTCTTCGGGAAGCCCAAGTACGCGTCCATCTTCGGTGTGAATGATAGGGAACGGTTCACCCCAGTACCGCTGGCGACTGAAGAGCCAGTCGCGGAGCTTGTAATTGACGGATTTTTTGCCGTGCCCGTGTTCGGCGAGCCACTCGGTGATCTTCTCTTTGAATTCAGCGGTTGGCAGGCCGTCGAATTGTCCGCTGTTGATGGCTGTGCCTTCTCCGACGAAGCAGAGCTTGCCCTGTTTTACGAGTTCGGCCTGTTCGGGATTCGGCGGTTCGACGACGGGGATGATAGGGAGATTGAACTTGGTTGCGAATTCGAAGTCGCGTTCGTCGTGCGCGGGCACTGCCATAATCGCGCCCGTTCCGTAGCTTATCAGGACGTAGTCGCTTATCCAGATGGGGATTTTCTTGCCATTGACAGGGTTTATTGCATACGCACCGAGGGGCTCACCGGTTTTCTCTTTGGCCAGGTCGGTTCTGTCGAGGTCGCTCTTGTTGGCGGCCTGTTGACGGTATTCCTGAACGGCCTGGCGGTTTGCCGGCGAGCTGATCTTATCGACGAGGGGATGCTCGGGGGCCAAGACCATATACGTTGCGCCGAAGAGCGTATCTGGGCGGGTGGTGAAGACGCGGATGGTTTCGTCGAACCCATCGACCTTGAAGTCGACGTCGGCGCCGATGCTCTTGCCGATCCAGTCGGTCTGGAGCTTTTTTATCGACTCGGGCCAGTCGACAAGGTCGAGGTCTTCGAGGAGCCTTTCTGCATACTTGGTTATCCGGAGCATCCACTGACGCATCGGCTTGCGGATCACCGGATGGCCGCCGCGTTCACTGACGCCGCCGACGACTTCCTCGTTTGCCAGGACAGTCCCGAGGGCGGGACACCAGTTGACGGGGATTTCGGCCTCGTAGGCCAGGCGGTGGTTGTCGATGTATTCGTGCCTTTCGGCTTCCCCGAGACCCTCGGGGATCGGCAACTGCTCGATGGGCTTGGCTTTTTGTTCGGCTTCGTCGAAGTAGCTGTTGAAAAACTTGAGGAATATCCACTGGGTCCACTTGTAGTAGTCGGGATCGGTCGTGTTGATTTCCCTGTCCCAGTCGTAGCTGAATCCGAGGGCTCGGATCTGCTTTCTCATATTATCTATATTTTTTTGGGTGGTCTGGTCCGGTGCGGTGCCGGTTCTAACGGCGTATTGTTCGGCTGGCAGGCCGAAGGCGTCCCACCCCATAGGATGAAGCACGTTGAAGCCTTTCATCCGCTTGTACCGCGCGACTATGTCGCTGGCAGTGTATCCCTCGGGATGGCCCACGTGAAGACCCTGGGCGCTGGGGTAGGGGAACATATCCAGCACGTAGTATTTAGGCCTGGATTGGTCGCAGTCCACAGCGCGGAATGTCTTTTGCTCGAGCCAGAACCGCTGCCACTTTTTCTCAATCTCGCTGAAGTTGTAGAAACCTTTCTTGGTGCACATATATCCGTACCGCCCGGCACAAGCACGAACAACAGGACTTTTGAGACGGCTTTGACGCCCGTCTATCTATAAGTACGTCAGTGCTGCAGGTCAACGGTCGCATTTAGCTCGGTTTGCAGACCGAGACATGATAAAGGAAATCTTGTCGAAAATCCAGCAAAATTCGGTAGTGCGTTTGCGGTTAGGTGCGGGTCTTGAGGCAGCAGGCTCGGCGCGGGGAAGGGGCTGTCCTATAACACTCGGTTTGGCGTGCTGGATGAGACTGGCTGAACGGGGCTTGCCGGCTCTTCACAGGCACCAGCCGGGACCGTGCGATTTTCCTTGAACTATGGGTTTGCTGGTGGTATAATACGGTAAAGTTAAATGAGGGGAAGCTTGTGTGGGTTGTGAAGTGGTGATGAAGCCCGCTTTTTCGGAGCGTCGGCTCACTGTGTTTCGGCTCCGGTCTCCCCCTGTTAGTGAAGAATAGGAAGAAGTAAGTTCGGGGGCTGTGAAGATGCAGGGTCCGCCGTCTTGGTCTGGTTGGGTGATTCGTTTTTTGGGGTTTCGGGGGGCGTTTCAGCCGGCCGGTTGAGGGGAGATCGATGTTGTGGTTAGGGAGGAAGGCGTTGTTATGAAAAGAGCGAGCAACAAGTGCGGCCGAGCTGTGGTTCTTGTGTTCCTGGCGGTTTCACTGGTGGTTCCGCCGGTTGAAGGTGCCGTCAAACAGGCTGCTGCAGAGACCAAGGCACGGGCGGCACTGCGGAAATGTATAACGCGCAGCTGGGTAAACGAGTCGATCGACAAGGTATTGATGGACCTTGCCGAGGAAGCCGGCGTGGATATAGTCAAGAGTCCCAAGGTTACGGGCAATGTTACGGCGAAGGTTACGGAAGTGCCACTGGACGAGGCGCTGACGAATATCCTCGCGGCGCACGATTACACCTACATAGCCACCGAGAATATGATCAGGGTAGTGCCGGTCTCCGAGATCGCACTTGCGAGGGAAGAGCTGGTTTCGAAGGTTTACCACGTGACGTACGCCGATGCGAACGAGGTTGCCGCGGCGCTTCGGAGCTTTGTCTCGGAGAGAGGGACGGTGGCTTTCAGCAGGGGGACCAGTCACATTGTTGTGACGGATACCGAGAAGAAGATAAAAGCAATCGACCGGTTTATCGAGGAGGTGGACCGTAAGACGCCGCAGATACTTGTGGAGGCTAAGGTTTACGAGATAACAACGCGCGAGGGATTTGACTTGGGTTCTGCCTTGTATGCGGCCAATAAGGCTCTGGAGCCCAGGGGCGATTCGCTGGGCTATCCGACGAACGTAACCAGGACGGTGACACCGGGGTACACTACCACTACTACAGAAACCCGGACAGGCAGAGGCGAGCCATTGACATATGGCAGCTACAGTATACCGGAAGGGTGGTCGGAATGGGGTTCTGAGCCTGTCGGCGGGGGTGTAGCAGGAACCGTGGGTACATTTGTCGTGACAGACCGAGAGGAGAGAACCACCGTCGAGATTCCGACCGTCGAGACCGTCGAGACGACATATCAGCCGATGTCAATGGGCCTGTACCGGCGTCCGCGGGGAAGTAAGCCCTTTGTCGGCGGGTCCTTTAGCCGTGTCCGCGGTGGAACGCTTACCTTCAGTCTTCTTGATAAGGTGGACCTGGAGCTGGTCTTGAACGTGCTCAAGACCCAGGTTGAGTCGAAGCTTCTGGCGAATCCCAGAATTCTGGTTCTCGACAAGCAGACGGCTGACTTCAAGATAGTTCGTGAGATACCTTACAGGGAGTTGCGTCAGGTAGCCAGGGCAGACCCTATTACCTACACTGAGTTCAAGGACGTGGGGGTACATCTGAAGGTGACACCCTATGTCACGAGAGACGGGATGGTAAAGCTGCACGTTACTCCCGAATTCGGGATACTGGTGGGCCAGGACCCGAACGGCGTGCCCACGGTGGATACCAGGCGCGCCGATACGGTGGCGTTGATAAAGGACGGCCAGACGATTGCGATAGGGGGGCTGCGCAAGAGGCAGACATCGAAAGAGGTTTCAAAGGTCCCGGTGCTCGGAGATATACCACTGGTGGGGACTTTGTTCCGGTCTGCCACCGAGCTGGAGGAGATTAATGAGCTGGTCGTGCTGATCACACCGAGGATTATCACCGGTCCAGGGCAGCTGGAGGCGGAGCTTGGTGAGGCTGGAGCGCGGGGGATTCCAAAAGCGTTCCGTCGGCCCCCGGAGTCCGAGCCCGGGCGCAGGCCGGTCGAGGCCAAGCTGATCAAACCACCGGCGGAGAAAGTCGCTGCCTCGGCGACGCAGAAGAGAAGCCCGGAGGTGATAATACGGCTGGCCAATGCATATATGAAGATAGGGCGATTTGACCGTGCGAGAGACACGTTGCTGTCGCTGATTGAGCAGCAGCCACAAAGCAACACGGCTCATCAGTACCTGGGATACTGCTACTTGAAGCTCGGCGAGGTAGATAAGGCGATACAGAGTTACTACACTGCCATCAGGCTCAACAACCAGGATTGGGAGGCACACCGGGGTTTGGGGGTGGCCTTTATGCTCAAGGGCCGTGCCACAAACGACAATGCCCTCAGAGCAAAGGCCTTCGAGCACTGGAGAACTTCCCTGAACATCAAGCCCGACCAGGCTAACGCCGAGGTCCTAAAGAAGATGATAGGGGCCAGTCGTGAATAGCCGCGGCAGGCAGGGTCAGTCAACCTGGGCGGAGTTGTTGTTGCCGCCGATGTATTCCGGTACGAGTTTCTTGATCTGGTTGACGATTTCGCTGTGATTCTGCGTTTTGGCGATTTCGAGTAGTTCGTCGATGTTCTTTCGCAGCCTCTGGCGGTCTATGGGGATGTTCTTCCAGATGCTTATCTTCGGATGTCTTGTCCGCTGCATGTCTTCGCCGACGATGGAGAGTTCCTCGAAGAGTTTTTCGCCCGGCCTGGGGCCGGTGAAGACTATTTCGATGTCCTCGCCGGGCCTGAAGCCACTGAGAGTGATAAGCTCTCTGGCCAGGTCGACGATCTTAACGGGCTCGCCCATATCGAGTACAAAGATCTCGCCGCCTTTACCCATACTTGCGGCCTGGAGGACAAGCTGGCTGGCCTCGGGTATGGTCATAAAGTAGCGTTTCATCTTGGGGTGGGTGACGGTAACAGGCCCGCCCTCGGCGATCTGCTTCTTGAAGATGGGTACGACCGAGCCGTCGGAACCGAGGACATTGCCGAAGCGAACGGTGACGAAGTCCGTCTTGCTGGTCCTGTTGAGGTCCTGGATGTACATCTCGGCGATTCGCTTGGACGAGCCCATGATGCTGGTCGGGTTGACGGCCTTGTCGGTGCTGATCATCACGAAGTTGCCCGTTCCGTGTGCGTCGGCCGCGTCCGCGACGTTGCGCGTTCCGAGGACGTTGTTCTTTATGGCTTCTCCAGGATTGAGCTCCATCAGGGGGACATGCTTGTGGGCGGCGGCGTGAATCACGATCTCGGGCTTAAAACAGCTGAAGACCTCGTTGACCCGCAGCCTGTCGGTGATGTTGCAGACGATGGCCTGGAGGCTGACGTCGGGGTATTCTCGTCTGAGCTCGCGTTCTATGTAGAACAGCGGATTCTCAGCCTGTTCGAGCAGGAGCAGCAGTTTCGGTTTGAAGTTGCAAAGCTGTCTGCACATTTCCGAGCCGATGGAACCTCCGGCGCCGGTGACGAGGATGGTCTTGTCCCGGGCGAAGGTCTCTATCAGATCCAGGTCCAACTGCACCGCTTCCCGTCCGAGCAGGTCGTTGATATCGACGTCCCGGATCTGGGAGACGCGGAATTTGCCCGATGCTATATCCGTCAGGGCCGGGACCGTACGAAAGCGGATTTTTGTGCCCTCGCAGACCTGGATGACGCGCCTTAGCTCCTGATGGGTAGCCGAGGGCATTGCGATGGCGATCTCCTCGATGTTGCGCTTCTTGCAGATTTCGGGCAGCTGCTCGACGGTGCCGAGGACGGGAATTCCGTGGATGCTGATGTCCTGCTTGGAGGGGTCGTCGTCGATGAAACCGATGACTTCGTATTCGGCGACGGGCATTCGGTGGATGTCGCGGAGCAGGGCCTCCCCGGTGTTTCCTGCGCCGACTATCAGGAAGCGTTTGAGCCTGCCGGCCTCGACGGTCCGGAATTCCTCGTAGTACAGGCGGATGATCATTCTCAGGCCGGCCAGGATCAAGACGGTGGCAAACATATCGGCCATAAAGATCCCCTGGCTTATGTTGGCCATACCCGTGAAGCTCCAGTGGATAGGGCCTGCACCGCGGACTATGACGAGGAACCAGAGGACCACGATGACCAGGGTGCTCACCAGCGACGCCCGCAGTATGCTGATGAGATCGGAAATGCCGACATATCGCCACCACCCGCGATAAAGTCTGAAAAGAGCGAATACCGGCAGCTTGACGGCGAGAAAGAATACCAGCATAGGGGGATATTGCTCGACGAGCCAGGTTCGCCTGAACTCCATATTATTTGTGAGCAGGAAGGACAGCAACAAGGAGGCGGCGAAGGCGAACAGATGGGCGAGAACGATCAGTGGCTTGCGAAACCTCAGCAGTGCCGCGGGCGGGTGCGCCAGCTGCTCGGGGCCGGGCGTCCCCATTTCTTGCTGCATATTATTGTCCAGTTCAGGCATATTCTTTCAGCAGTATCGGCTCTGCCGGCCGGTTTTCTCAACGGAAAGTGTAACCGTTGGGGCCGCAGCGGTCAACAGTTGGCGCCGGAACATCCCCGGCGGGGATGGAAGAGTAGGATCGGCCGGCCGGGCCGCTGATCCTGGTCAGCGACAGTTGTTTGGCGCCTGCGAAGAGAGCAGGCTTGTAGCGGCGGCAGGGCGGCTTTCGAGGTCCCGGCTTTCTATGTACACATCGTCGAGGGCGGCATTGTCAACTTTGTGTCGCAGCAGCGAGTAGATTATTGTATTGGCTGAGAAATAGAACGTTATCACCACGGATACGACCGCTGCTGCAACAACCCACAGTGACCCGTACACAACAACAGCGGCCACGGATTCGGTCCAGCTGGCCGGCGCAGCACTCTCGAGACCCAACAGGTTCATAAAACGGGGCTCGGGCCATATCGCCGAGAGCTTATTGACTCCGGAGGGGTTTTCCTTCCAGAGACAGAGGCTCAGTGTCGTGTGCGCTACGAGAATCAACAGGAAGGCGAAGAATCGGACAACGATGTAGCAGACCGCGCCGTACACGGCGGCGAGCGCGGTGTAGAAGGCCATCCGCCAGGGCCGGTTGAACACGTAGCTAAAAGAGCTGCCTATCGCGTCGAAGGCGTCGAGCCCGTCATATGCCACCGCCGGGAACATCAAATTGAAGCCGGCGACAGCCCCGACGAGGGCTACTGCCATGCACAGGCCAAGTGCCAGGACGAGCGGGCTGAAGATCCCCACGATGAGCTCACCGGCCCACGGGATATTACCGGCAAGGCCGACAAGCCCTATAGGTACCCCGAGGACGACAAGAATGGCGACCGGCAGCAGCGGGGCAAACAAGAGGCTGGTGAATCTCTTGACGCTGAAGCGCAGGGCCTGGATCGGGCCGGGCTTCTCGCCGCGGGCGAGTTGCAGTGCGGCCATTCGGCAGACCGCTCCGCCGACAACAGCGATCACCGCGAGCTTGATAACCGCGAAGACCAGGCAATATGCGTAGTGGTATCTAAAAGCCCACCCGAGCGCCTTGAAGTAGTCGACTATGTTGCGTGCTACGCCGGTGAATTTGAGGTCAAAGAGTTCTCTAAGGGCGGCGTGGAACTTTTGCGAGCCAAAGCTCCAAAGGGTGGAGAAAACACCTGTGCGCAGTCCCTTAGCCTGGTATTGTCTGCGGAATTCGAGTACGGCCTGATGCGGTGACGGGCTGGTCATATATACGTCCAGCTCGCTGCCGATTTCCTCTGCCGGGGGTGCGACAACGACCGTTCTGCTGAGGTCCATTGCCTGGCCGGCAAGGTAGATCACGGTCAGGCCCAGCAGGGCTATTACCAGTTTGCTGGGCTGGATGGCCAAACGGAACGCTTGGAACAACCGGGGGAACAGAAGCTGCTCGAATAACTGCGGCGGTTGTTTTTGGTCGGCCATTTTCTCTCCTTTTTGTCGCAGGGTTCCTGTCGGTTTTCGGGTTGTGCTGGTGCACGGATATTTCTCATTTTACCTTTCAATCGTTCAATCGGGCTGTACAGTCTAACATAGACCGCCGCCAAAGACAAATCCTCAAGCGAGATGTTACGCAGGCGGCTTTGTTGCCGGGAGCAAATAGGCAAGGCGGCCTTGCCCTTCCGGCCGGAGACAACCTACCACGGTGCACACCGGTTTCTTTGCGAATTTCCGTGGTCACTTTGTTCGCGCGAAACGGCCGGTTTGAACACATCTGCTCGGAGGTTGTCGGCCGTGGGTTTGCGCAGCTGGTGACCGAAGTTTTTGAGAGGCGGGTCCCGGCCGGGCCTCGATCCGGCAGGTTTGCGATTTGACAGAAAATGTAGATATGATGGCAACTTGAGTTATGATACCAACTCAAACCTACCCGTCACCAACCCTGTTAGACCAGACGAGCCATCCGGCATCCAGCAGGATTTCGACAAAATCTTCCTTTTTCCACAGGACCTTTCGGGTGCTGTGTCTGCCTCTGCGGAATTGCCGGTCGTAGCGAGCTTGGTCCCCGGGCGTCAGTAAAAAGAACGGCCCCGCACCACAAGGGCGGGGCCGTATCGTAGGCCGATTCAGTTCAAAGAAAGCAGCCCGGCTTACCAGTCGCGGACGATTACAGCGTCCTCGCCGACCAGGTAACGCTCGGAGTTCTTGATTTTCAAATTGTAAACCTTCCCGTAGAAGGGGGTCGGTTTCTTTGTCACGCTCTTGATGGCGACCGAACCTTCGAGCGTCGCAAGTTTCATGCCGGCAGCCAGTTTCTGCAGTGATATCCACCGTCCGGAATCAAGCTGGAAGATGTGCGAATCTGCCACGGTGATCTTGTTGCCGGTCTCGAGCACGATATCGAAGCACT
Organism: uncultured Pirellulales bacterium; assembly: GCA_964632005.1. Classification (GTDB taxonomy): domain Bacteria; phylum Planctomycetota; class Phycisphaerae; order Sedimentisphaerales; family Anaerobacaceae; genus CAZWAP01. The sequence goes on from CAZWAP010000003.1 coordinate 36,599, forward strand.
GCAACGGCTGTGCCTCGTCGTGCACCTGGACCTCTTCGACCTCAAACGAGCAGATGTCGTTGTACAGGGATGTGATTGTACTTGTGGCTGCGGGCTTTGCGACAGCCTGGCCGAGGGCGACCTCGCAGATTGGCACCATCTTACCGTCGACCCAGACAGGTGTATCGGCGACAAAGCAGCGTGTCTTCGGGGGCGCGCCGCCGCCGCCGTCAGTCAGCAGCAGCGAGTCTGTCCTGTTCGTCGGATTCTGGTCGGGACCCACGGGCCTGACGCCCTTTTTGATCGGGTCGCCGCCGCCTGTAGGAGCACCGACGAACCTGTAGATGTTGTCGTCGTTAATAGCGCAGGCTGAGTTCTTCTCGTTGTTGACGTGCCCATCCATAAACAGGACGTTCTGCTCGTTTTCCTGGTGGGTCAGGGCGTTACCCTTCTTGATCAGTTCCCTGCTCCCATCGGGATTGAAGGCGGTGTCGTCTTCGGGCGGCCTTGGCTCCGTCTCAGCCGATTTCTGCCACGGGTTCGGATCTGCCGCGATGGCCATCCCTGGCTCGGCCGAGCTGGTCAGAGCGTACAGACCGAACGGCTGATGGTAGGAGTAGCTACAGTGCTTCTGCGGCTCAGTGCCGAAATCCCAGCAGTCGATCAGCTCGACGCCGGCGGCGTAATCAGTGGGCTTGAATTCAGTAACACCCGAATCCCCTTTGCAAAGGAAGGATTTCGGCGTCACCTCTGCGTACTTGACCAGCAGGTAGAAGCAGGATGTGATGCTGGCCCTGCCGCCATCAGAGCCGAGGTTGAACGCAACGACCCGGTCGGGGTTGTTCCAGCTGGCCACCGCACCCCACTTGGTCCTGGGCCCGCCGGCACGGGGCAGCTCGTCGTCGTAGTCGTTGCTGTAGATCAGCATCGCCTTGCCGATACCCGAGAGGTTTGTCCCGCAATAAAGGCGATAGGCGATCTGCCTGACCCTTGCCAGAGCCGGCATCAGGATGCCCATCAGCAGAGCTATGATCGCAATCACGACCAGCAGCTCAACCAGTGTAAAACCTTTCTTCTTCATTTTCTTTCTCCTTCAAAACAAGCGAGATTCGCGAGCACGACCGTTTCCAGATCCACATTAACTTATCGCTTGAAAGATAACCGCTGTCTGCCTCGTAAACGCGAAGCGCCAGCACCTTCTTCTTAACCGACTTTACACATTCTGCGCGAATCTCTTACGCCGACACCTTTTCTGGTTGGAAACGGTCGGTTACGTCTCACAATAAATCGACTCTAAGCTGCTTGTACTGTTCACCCTACTCATCGTGGACCCAACATCCCTGCTCGGAAGCCACGAACACTATTTGTACACCCCAGTTCGGCAGGAGGCTTGTGCTATGAACAACGAGCCTGTGTATGATATGATAACAGTTCTAATTATAACCAACACTTACAAACCTACCTGCTGCTACCTATCTATAAAATAACAGGGTCCGCCGAGGCTGTCAAACAAAATCTCGTCAAAATTTTGGAAGTTCTTGAAAAATTTTTCAGTTGGCCTATTATCCAGGAGCCAGATTAGGAAGCAGGCCTATGACAGCAGAAAAACCGCCGGAAGACGTAAGAAAGCTGCTCCGGGAGCACAACCAGGACCACCTTTTGACCTTCTGGGCGGGCCTGTCCACTGAGGAGAGACAGGGTCTGCTCGCCCAGCTCAGCAGCCTGGACTGGCAGAAGATCGACGATTGGGCCGAAAATCTGGTCAAGAAGCCGCCCAGCGTAGGGCTTCCGGCCGACTTGGCCCCTCCAGAATATTATCCGGCCGAACCCCGGGATGCCCGGCTGCGGTCGAGGTATGCCGAGGCTGCCGATCTGGGCAGAAAGCTCATCTCGGCAGGCAAGGTCGCGGCCCTCGTCGTGGCCGGCGGACAGGGAACCAGGCTCGGATACGACGGGCCGAAGGGCAACTTCCCCATAAGTCCTGTAAGAAACAAGACCTTTTTCCGTATTTTCGCCGAGACAATCAGGGCTGCCTCGGCCAGATACGGCGCTGCCTGTCCGTGGTATATTATGACCAGTCCGCTCAACTACGCCGAGACGGCACGAATTTTCCGGGAAAACGCCTTTTTCGGCCTGTCTGAAGTGGATGTGATCCTGTTTCAGCAGGGAACGCTGCCGAATTTCGGCCTCGACGGCAAGATCCTTCTTGCGGATAAGGCCCGGATTGCCGCCTCACCCGACGGGCACGGTGGGAGCCTCAAGGCCCTGTACGAGAGCGGAGCTCTTGAAGATATGAGGCGCCGCGGGATAGAGTTCATAAGCTACTGGCAGGTTGACAACCCGCTGATAAACATCTTTGACCCCCTTTTCATCGGCCTGCACGCACTCCACAAAGCCGATATGTCATCCAAGACCGTCATAAAGAACGGTCCGTTTGAGAAGGTGGGCAATTTCTGCGTGGCAGACGGCAGGCTGACCGTGATCGAATACTCGGACCTGCCGGATGAGCTGGCCGAGAAGCGCAACTCGGACGGATCGCTGGTCTTCCAGCTGGGCAGCATCGCGATCCATATCATCAGCAGAGCCTTCGTCGAGACATTGAACGAGAAGGGATTCTCGCTGCCCTTGCACAGGGCCCTCAAGAAGATCCCGCACATCGACCTGGATGGGAAAGCCGTCCGGGCGGACGGACCTAACGGTATCAAGCTTGAGACCTTTGTATTCGATGCCCTGCCGCTGGCAGAGAACTCGATCATCCTCGAAACGATCCGCAGCGAGGAGTTCGCACCCACCAAGAATCTCACCGGCACAGACAGCGTCGAATCCACCAGGCAGATGATGAGTGAACGCGCGGCAGGCTGGCTGGAATCGGCCGGCCTCCACGTCCCCAGGAAACCGGACGGCAGGGCGGATTGTACTATCGAGATCGCCCCGAGCTTCGCCCTGTATAAGGACGACGTGAAAGAAAAAGCCCGCGAGGCCCCCCCGATCAAGCCCGGCGACAAAGTCTACCTTGCTTGAACCTGCAAATTGCTTTTCGAGCCGTCTTTCGCCGCCTCTGCGGTTACATAGTTGAGAAGCTGTACACCGTTTGGCTGCGGTATTTTTGGCCCGGCCGCAGAACGACGGATGGGAAGTTCGGCTTGTTCGGCGAGTCCGGGAAGTGCTGCGTCTCAAGGCAGAACGCGTAGTGCTTCTTGTAGACCCTGCCCTGCTTGCCCGTTAGCGAACCGTCGAGGAAGTTGCCGGTGTAAAACTGCACACCCGGCTCGGTGGTGTGGATTTCCATTACTCGCCCGCTCGTCGGCTCGTAAACCCGCGCGCAGAGCTTCATTTTGCCGGGCCGGCCGTTGAGCACGAAATTGTGGTCGTAGCCGCCGATATCGACCTGCTTGATGCGCGAGCCGATGGTCATCGGCCTGGTGAAATCCATCGGCGTACCCCTGACAGGCCGGATCTCGCCGGTCGGTATGAGTCCCTCATCCACGGGCGTGTAGTCATCGGCGTTGAGCATCAGCTCGTGGGCGAGGATGTCGCCGTTGCCCTGACCGGCGAGATTCCAGTAGCTGTGGTTCGTCAGGTTCACGACCGTGGGTTTGTCGGTCGTCGCCTCATAGCTTATCTTCAACTCGTTCTCGGCGGTAAGAGTGTAAGTAACCGTGCACTCGAGATTCCCGGGATAGCCTTCCTCGCCGTCTTTGCTAAGATAACTGAGCTTGAGCTCGGCCCTGTCGGCGCCGAGGATGCCGCCTGAGGCCGTGGCCCGCTCGATTTCCCAGACGACTTTGTCGAATCCCTTGATCCCGCCGTGCAGGTGATTCGGGCCGTTGTTTCTGGCTAACGTGTACTCGGTACCGTCGAGCGTGAACTTGCCGCCGGCAATCCGGTTGGCATACCGGCCGGTGATTGCACCGAAATACGGGCTTTTGGTTATGTAGTCTTCGAGGTTGTCGAAGCCAAGCACGACGTCGTCGAGCTTGCCGTTGCGGTCCGGTACTTTCAGGGACACTATGATACCACCATAAGTTATGATTTTTGCCTCGACCCCGCTACGGTTCGCCAGCGTGACCATCTGAACCACCTGGCCGTCGGGGGTTTTCCCGAATGGTTCAACCTTAACGCTCATTTTTCCGGCCTCCTTACCACTTTTACCGACAGCGCAGCCGCTCACACACACGATCACCACGGCCAAAATCAGAAGTATTTGCGTCTTCATTTTCTTGTTCCCCAATCAAGACAGCAGAATCCCCACGACACGGGGCGTTTCCGCTGCAATATACTCTTATCGAAACTCTTTGTCAAAACGCTAAGCATCGGGTTATGAGGCGGCTTGTGCCATCAGCGGGAGGATGTTCTGGACGAGCCGACGGCCGAGTGATAAATTAGGGGCAGCCTTGGTGTCTTCAGCGGGGAATGTAAAGTGAACAGAGCAAAGAACGACAACGGCAAGAACAACGAGGCAGGCCGGCCCCGGGCCGGCAGAGAGGGCCGGCTGGACTTTATCCGCCAGATCGTCGCGGACGATTTGAAGTCGGGCAAGTGGGACGGGCGCGTCGTAACACGTTTTCCGCCCGAGCCCAACGGCTATCTCCACATCGGTCACGCAAAGAGCATCTGCCTTAATTTCGGCATTGCGGCCGAGTTCGGCGGCACGTGTCACCTGAGATTCGACGATACCAACCCCGAGAAGGAAGAGCAGGAATACGTCAATTCCATCATCGAGGACGTGCGCTGGCTCGGCTGGGACTGGGGCGAGCACCTTTACTACGGCTCGGACTACTTTGAGCAGATGTACGAGTACGCCGTGCAGTTGATCAAGGCAGGCAAGGCCTATGTCTGCGACCTGACGGCTGAGCAGATAAGACAGTACCGCGGCACGCTCACCGAGCCGGGCAAGGACAGCCCCTACCGCAACCGTACCGTCGAGGAGAACCTGGATTTGTTCGAGCGCATGCGCAAAGGAGAGTTCCCCGATGGTTCGCGGACACTGCGGGCAAAAATCGATATGGCCCACCCGAACCTGAATATGCGCGACCCGGTGATGTACCGAATCCTCCACGCCAGGCACCACCGCACAGGCGACAAGTGGTGCATTTATCCGACGTACGACTGGGCGCACGGGCTGGAAGATTCGATCGAACGGATTACGCACTCGATCTGCACGCTGGAATTCGAGAATCATCGGCCGTTGTACGATTGGTTCCTCGACCAGTTGGGCGTCTACCACCCCCAGCAGATAGAATTTGCCCGGCTGAACCTGAGCTATACCGTGATGAGCAAGCGGAAACTGCTCCGGCTTGTCCAGGAGGGGTACGTGAACGGCTGGGATGATCCGCGTATGCCGACGATCTGCGGGCTTCGCAGGCGGGGCTACTCCCCCGCGGCCATACGCCAGTTCTGCAGGCGCATCGGGGTCAACAAGTTCAACAGCACCGTCGATATCGCGCTGCTGGAACACTGCCTGCGGGAAGATTTGAACAAAACGTCGCCGCGGGTTATGGCGGTGCTTCGTCCGCTCAAGGTGGTGATCGACAACTACCCGGAGGGCCGGGTAGAGCAGCTCGAGGCCATCAATAATCCGGAAGACCCGGGCGCCGGTACGCGCAGGGTCCCGTTTTCGCGGGAGCTCTACATCGAGCAGGATGATTTTATGGAAGACCCGCCTAAGAGGTTCTTTCGCCTGGCGCCCGGCCGGGAGGTCCGGCTGCGATATGCATACTTTGTAACCTGTACCGGCGTGGTCAAGGACGCCGAGGGCCGGGTAATAGAGCTGCACTGCACTTACGACCCTGCCACCCGGGGCGGCGACGCCCCCGATGGCCGGAAGGTCAAATCAACCCTGCACTGGGTCTCAGCTTCCCACGCGCTCAGTGCCGAGGTCCGGCTGTATGACCATCTTTTCACCAAGAAGGACCCCGAAGACGTCCCGGAAGGCGAGGATTTCACCTCCAACCTCAATCCCCACTCGCTCGAGGTGCTCAAGACTTGCAAGGTAGAGCCATCACTGGCCGATGCAAAGCCGCTGGACCGATTCCAGTTTGAAAGGCTCGGTTATTTCTGCGTGGACCCGGACACGACGCCAGGAAAGCTCGTTTTCAATCGCACCGTGGGCTTGCGCGATACCTGGGCCAAAATCCAAAACGCCCGCAAGCGGGCCGAATAGAGTGCCGCCCCGGGCCGACCGGATTCACCCGAAGAGCTCGTGGAATTTTTCGGCTATGTCGTGGTGCTCGCAGAGAGTCTGGCCGATAAGCACCGCCTTTATGCCAGCTCTTTTTAGTTTCTCAACGTCGGCCCGCGTTTTGATGCCGCTCTCGGCCACCAGCTCGCCCGCGTCCTTGGTAAGCTCGGCCAGCCGGGAGGTCGTATTCAGATCGACCTGCATGGTTGTAAGGTCGCGATTGTTTATCCCAAGGATGCTGTAGCCCTTCTTGGGAAAACCGATGATACTGCGGACATTCATAAGGGTATCGGCGCGGTGGACCTCCAGGAGAACGGTGAGCGTAAGCTCCGCTGCGGCTATCATCAGGTCCATTAGTTTGCCCGGTTTGAGGGCCTCGGCGATCAATAGTATCGCGTCAGCGCCGGCGGCCCGGGACTCATAGACCTGCCAGAGGTCGATGATGAAGTCCTTGCGCATAACCGGCAGGTTGACGGCCTGCTTTATCCGCTGGAGGTGTTCGAGCCGACCCTGGAAGTACTTTTCATCGGTCAGGACGCTGATCGCATCGGCCCCGCATTCTTCGTAGGTCTTGGCGATTGCGACCGGGTCGAAGTCTTCCCGGATCAGGCCGGCCGAGGGCGAGGCCTTCTTGACCTCGGCGATAACGTTGATTCCCCGTGGATTCGGCTTGGTCACGGCTTTGTAGAAATTACGGCACTTCGGCAGGCCACGGACGTCCTCCTTGAGCTCGTCCAGGCTTCGCCGTGACCGGCGGTGCTCGAGCTCGTCTCGTTTATCCGCTATTATCCTGTCCAATATGTTGCTCAATGCAACTGACCTTCCGCCGACGGGCGGTGCGAGTTTTTATCAGGTTTTCGGCTGTGTATGTTCGGCTACCTGCACGTAACCCATTCGGAGCTCAGTAAGGGTGTTCTTAAGGGCTTTTTCCTCGGCTTCGGTTAGGTTGCCCTTGGTCTTTTCCTCGAGGGCCTCAAGCATATCGATGTTGTACCTGGCTAACTCGAGGTCGGGCTCTTTGTCCTGGCCTTCCACTCGCAGCAGACCCAGCGCAAAAGCCGTCTGCGTGGCGAGCATGCTCAGCAGGGCCGCGAAGTCACCTTTGGGCAGGGGGCCTCGCCGCTGAGACTGTTCCTTTTTTTTCTTCTCGGCCTCCTCCTGTGCAGCCAGGATTTCTTTCTCTCTTTGAGCCTCTGCCTTCCAGTCCTCATCGATGATGATCTTTCTCTGTTCCTTGTCTTTTTCCTCAGCCATAATTTAACTGCCTCTATAGATAGATTGTGCGTGTTCCAGTCACCTACGATATTTTTTCATACTCCTGTCGATGTCGCGTCTCTGGTCGCGCTCGGTGATAGCGCGTCTCTTGTCGTATTGCCTTTTGCCTCTGGCCAGCGCCAGCTCCATTTTCGCCAGGCCCTTCTGGTTGAAGTATATCCGCAGCGGAACCAACGTAAAGCCTCGCTGCTCGAGCTTGGTGGTTATCCTGCGGATCTCGGCCTTGTGCAACAGCAGCTTTCTCTTTCTGGTCGGCTCGTGGTTGGCGGCGGAGGCCTGGTGGTACTGGGCGATCGTTGCGCCGACCAGCCAGCACTGGCCCTCGCGGACCCTGGCGTAAGAGCCGTTGAGGTCGGCCTGTCCGGCACGCAACGACTTGACCTCCGTACCTAACAGCTCGAGACCCGCCTCGAACCTCTCGACAAGCTCGAAGTTGCGATAAGCCTTCTTGTTGACCGCTACGGCCTGGGCCTGTTCCTTCTTCTTGGGTCCTGCTGTCATCTGCGACGTGATGATAGCACCGGCGGGGCGGTTTTGCAACGGCCTGCCGACCAGGGCTACCGCGTCCCGCAACTGACGAGATTGCGGCGTAAAGACCTGTTGCTCTCGATAATCGCCTCGGCCAAGGCAAATCTTGACGGCAATTTCCCTGGCTTCTCAGGTCTTCTTTTTGCGCCTTCTTACCGGCCAAGGTCTTACGCCGCACCGCTTGGCCCAGCCCTCGTAGAGTGTTTTGAGCTCCTGGACTTTTTGCGGGTACTTCCAGGCGAGGTCATTGAGTTCGGTGCGGTCGGCCTGCATATCGTAAAGCTCCCAGTCGCCGGGGCGCTTCGAGACCAGCTTCCACTTGCCCTTCCGGACGGCACGGTTGCCCTCGTGCTCCCAGTATATCGCTTCGCGCTCGATGGGCTTATTCTCAAAGGCAGGCGCCAGGCTCTTGCCCTCCATCGGCATGATCTTGTTGCCCTTGTACTCGGCCGGGTAGCGGGCGCCGGCCAGATCGACGCACGTGGCCATTATGTCGATCAGATGGCCGCTCTGGTGGCGGAGCTCGCCGCGTGCCCTTATACCGGCGGGCCAGTGCACTATCAACGGCGTGGATATGCCGCCCTCGTGCACCCAGTGCTTGTACTCGCGGAACGGCGTATTGGAGACGTTCGCCCAGTTTTGGCCGTACGCAATGAAGGTATCCTCCGGGCCCGGCATCACACCCGGGCCGCCCCGGACCGGTCTGCCGTCCCGCGTTTTCATGGGAGGCCAGATCTTCGGCTGCAGCTCGTCGGGACGCATAGGCGTTCGGTCCTTGATAGCGCTTACCCATTTATCGTTTACGTTGGGGCCTCGACCCATCCCCTCGGCGCAGCCGCCGTTGTCCTGCAGGAAGAAAATCAGCGTGTTCTCGAAGACGCCTTGCTTTTTCAGCTCGGCGATGATTCTGCCGATGCCCTGGTCCATATTGTCGACCATTGCTGCATAAACTTCCATGCAGCGGGCTTCCCATTCCTTGTGCTCGACGCTCTGCCAGTCGCCGGCCTGTGGGCTGAGCTTCCAGTCCTTGTTGATCAGGCCCATCTTTTTGAGTCGCTCGAAACGCTTGCGCCGGATGTAGCCGTAGCCCTTGTCGTACTTTCCCCTGTATTTGGCGATGTCCTTTTCCGGCGCGTGCATAGGCCAGTGGGCGGCGGTGTAGGCGACGTACATAAAGAACGGCCTGTCGGGCCGCTCACGGTGGTGGTCCTTGAGGTATCGGACGGCGTTGTCGCTGATCGCGTCGGTGTAATAGAACTTCTGCGGTTTATACTCGGGGTCGTTCTCGGGGGTGATGTAGGTGTTGTCACGGCAGAGGGTGGTCGGGTCGTAGAAGCTGCCGGCCCCGATGATCGTGCCGTAGAACCTGTCGAAGCCCCGCTGGCGGGGCCAGTTGTCTTTCGGCCCGTCTTTTCCGATGTATCGCGTGACGTGCCACTTTCCGACCATATATGTTCCGTAGCCGGCCTGCTTGAGAACCTCCGCAATGGTAACGCAGTTCTTGCTGAGGTCGCCCCGGTAGCTGTCATAGCCGAGATCGTGGACCATGTGACCAATGCCGGCCTGGTGTTGGTAAAGCCCGCTCAGAAGCGACGCCCTGGTCGGGCAGCAGCGGGCGGTGTTGTAGAACTGTGTAAAGCGCAGACCGTTGGCCGCGAGCTTGTCCAGGTTGGGGGTCTGTATTTCGCCGCCGTAGCAGCCGATATCCGAAAAGCCCATATCATCCGACATAATCAGGACTATGTTCGGCGGTTTGCCGGCCCGAACACCCGGCCGGCGAGGAGCAGCGCTACAACCTGGTGTTGCCAGCGCCGCCGCAGTCAACCCCATCACCCTGAGAAAATCACGACGTGTGTAAGCCTCTCGACTCATATAAGCTTCTCCTTCTTCCAGATGCGTGATGACCTGCTTTCGACCGCCGGGTAGCGGTGTTTATCGCATCGAGTCCAGCACGGCCCTGAGTTTTTTCCTGGCTGCCTCTGCCTCGGCACCGCCGGAGCCGGCCTCGATCGGGTTTTGCTCGAGCGGATCGGCCGAGACGTCGAAGAGCTTGCCGGCACGTTGGTGTTTGTCGTTGTCGTAAAGCTTCCATCGCCGGTCGCGGGCGAACCTGTATAATGTGTCACGCGGGTTCCGGCGATACCAGATATATATCCACTCTCTGGGGTTGCCCCGCCGGCCGAGAAGTTGCGGCAGGAAGCTTCGGCCGTCGATCTCCCAGCCCACCCTGGTGCCGGCGACCTCGGCAAGCGTCGGGACGAAATCACTGAAATCCACCAGGTCCGAACAGACTTTGCCTGCCGGGATCGTCCCCGGCCAGTTGGCAATAAGGGGTACGTGCGTGCCCCCGTCGGTCGTGAAGCCTTTGCCGCCCTGGATTACTCTGCCGTCTTTCATACGCGAGCGTATACTCACATGGGTACCGTTATCGCCGGTAAACAGGATCAGCGTATCGTTCCTCAGGCCTAATCGATCCAGCTTCTCTACGATCCGGCCGATGATCTTGTCCATATACGCGACCATGTCCGCGAAGTATTTACTGTCACGCTTCTTTATACCCCTTTTCCACTCTTCGGTATCGGGGGTCGGCTCGAAGGGAGCGTGGGTCAGGACCATCGGATAGTACAAGAAGAACGGCCTGTTCTTGTTGCGTTCGATGAAATCCAGCGCGTACTCACAGAAGACATCCGGCCCGTATTTGTCCTTGAGGTCCTGGCGGTACTTGCCGTTCTGCACGATGACCGGGTTCCTGTAGCGTGATTCTCTGCGATCGACCTGCCAGAGGCAGTGCTCGTCGAAGCCGGCCTTATCGGGGTATGTCCCTTCGCCGCGATCCCTCGCAGCCAGCTGCCACTTGCCCACGATGCACGTTCTGTATCCCGCACTTTGCATCAGGTGGCCGAACGTTTTTTCTTTAGGATCCAGCGCCCCGAAGTAAGTGTAATTTCGGAAGTTGTATCGGCCGGTCATAATCTTCAGACGCGAGGGGGTACAAAGCGGCTGGGAATAGCAGTGCTCGAACCTTATTCCGCCGGCCGCCAGCCCGTCGAGCACACCTGTGCTGTACGACGCGCCGCCGTCGCAGCCCAGGCATTCATAGCCCAGGTCGTCGGCCATTATCAAAACAATGTTGGGTTTGCCTCTCGGAGGTTTGGCACTACGGCCCGCGGCAGCACCAACCCGGCACGGCACCGCAAGTGACGCCGCCCCGAGACCTATGGTCTTGATAAATTTCCGCCGGTCCATTCTCACTCCCATAAAATCAAGTCCATACCTCTTGTTCTCACACCGACAAGTCGGTCGCCTAATCCGGCTTGTGCAGCAACCACTGGTGAGCGACCGCACCTGCGAGCCATACCGCAAAGCTCGCGCAGAGCACCACCCATAAGGGCAGATGCCTCTTAAAGCACACATACGCCACAAGGAAAAACAATATGCTCGGAACAATGCCGAACAGGGCTCCCCTGGTGTAATCGGCCAGAAGTTCGGCGTTGCCGGGATTATCCGTATAGACCCAGACCAGGACAATAAGGCCCGTCAGCGGCATCACCGCGATCAGTCCCCCCAGGGCAGGTAGTTTCTGCCTGGAGACTATCCAGCTGCAAAGTGTTATCACACCCAAGCTGATCAGAACTTTGACGATAAATCGCATTCTCTCCAACCCAACACCCACGCGCCCCGGCAAACTCAGCGGATCCGACCGGCAAAATAACTTACTTGATGAACCGGATACAGAGGGGATAGCGATAGCGCTCGCCGTTGTTGGCCTTGACCGCCGCGATTATAGCAAAGATCACGTTAATCACAACCACCACCGGCAGCAGGACTATTCCTATGAAGATGCAAACAAGAACCGCCGCAGCTAATGCATACAGCAGAATCGATATCTGAAAGTTGACCGCCTCTTTTCCCTGGTCATCGATGAATACAGAGTCTTCTTTCTTGATCTGCCAGATGATCAGCGGCGCGACCACAGATCCTATGAACGGAAGCACCGGCAGGTACCCCGCCAGCCCGGCCAAGTGGCAGAACATCGCCCATTGCCGTGCCTGTCTGGGCGCCTTCTGGGTCTGGGCCTCGGCTGGCGGGTTGGGCGCGGCAGGTGGTTGGGTCGGCTGCTCAGCTTGGTTGGATTGTCCCGGCTCGGCCATTGTTATCCTCCTGAGGTTAGGGCTTTTTTCAACTTGAGACCGATTCCTTTTAGAGGACACACCGGCCGGCGTCAAGAACAAAAACCCGTTGCCTTTGCTTACGGGTCGGCGCAGCTATTACAGCCGAACTCCTCGTGCCGGGCTGACTCAAACGTCGGGCTTACTTCTCGTCCAGTATCTCCAGGCAGACGAATTTCTTGCCCTCGAGGAATTCCAGCGAGGCACCGCCGCCAGTGGAAATATGGCTTACTCTGTCTTCAAGGCCCAGCTTCTTTATGGCGCTTGCGCTGTCACCGCCGCCTATGATGCTTCGTGCCCCCGCCTGTGTGGCCTCTGCCACGGCTTCTGCTACGGCCTTGGTGCCTTCGTCGAAGGGTTCGAGTTCGAAAACACCCATCGGCCCGTTCCACACGATCGTCCTTGTGCTGGCCAGTTTATTAGCAAAGAGCTTCCGTGTGGCTGGCCCGATGTCCATGCCTTGCCAGCCTGCTTCGATACTCCCGCTGACAACCTTGTGATCGGCCCCGGCCTTGAACTCCCTGGCAACCACCGTATCGACCGGCAGCACGAGCTCACAGCCGACGTCTTTGGCCTGCTTGAGAAGCCCGGTGGCCTTGTCCAGGAAATCATCCTCGCATAGACTTTCTCCGACGGTGCGGCCCTCCGCCTTGAAAAACGTGTAGGCCATCGCGCCGCCGATCAATATGCGGTCAACCTTGCGCAAGAGGTTCTCGATCACGCCAATCTTGTCCGAGACCTTCGCGCCGCCCAGGATGGCGACAAAGGGCTTCTCCGGGTTGCTGAGCGTATCGCCCAAGTATCTTAGCTCCTTTTCGATCAAGAAGCCGATCACGCGGGGCTTGCCCTCCATCATCATCGGCACCGTGTACATCGAGGCGTTGTCACGATGTGCGGTGCCGAAGGCGTCGTCAACATAGATGTCGGCCATCCCGGCTAGCGCCCTGGCGAAATCGTCCTTGGCCTTGCGGAGCTGGGCGTCTTCCCTGGCGGCCTTGTCCTTGATCGTCTCTTCTTTGTGAAAGCGCAGGTTCTCCAGGAGCATGCACTGGCCCTCCTTGAGCGTCCGGGCCTTGGCTTCGGTCTCAGGACCGATACAATCCTCGGCAAAGATAACCTCCTGGCCGAGCAGTTCGGATAGCCGCCTGGCTACCGGCGCCAGCGACATCTTCTCGTTTCTCTGGCCTTTTGGCCGGCCCAGATGGCTCATCAGGATCAGCGCCCCGCCGGCTTCCAGGATGTGCTTTATCGTCGGCAGCGCCTTTACTATCCTGTCGTCGCTGGTGATATTGCAATCGTCGTCCAGCGGTACGTTAAAATCGCACCGCATCAGGACTTTTTTCCCTTTCACGTCGATGTCGGCAACGGTCTTCTTGGCCATCTTTATACCTGCCTTGCTATAGTCTTGTAGCGTATGGGTTGTCTTGGGTGAACCGTCGTATCGCCAGCGGCTTCTGCCTCTACCGGCCTTGGGTGAAGGGAGACCGCCTTGGTTTTTTCAGGCCGGCATCCCGGGACCACAGCCGGCCTACATCGCCGCCATCTTCTCCATTATGTCCACGCTGCGGTTGGAATAGCCCCATTCGTTGTCGTACCAGCTGACCACCTTGACCGTCCTGCCGATGACCATGGTGCACAGCGAGTCGAAGATGCTCGAAGCCGGGTCGTTGACGATGTCGCTGCTGACGATCGGCTCATCGCAATAGACGAGGATGCCCTTCAAAGGTCCCTCGGCCGCAGCCTTCATCGCGGCGTTGACCGAATCGACGCTGACGTCCTTTTCGACGTTGACCACCAGGTCAACCACGCTGCCGACCGGAATCGGCACGCGGATCGCGAATCCATCGAGCTTGCCATCCAGCTCCGGGATCACCTTGCCAATCGCCTTGGCTGCCCCCGTCGTCGTCGGAATTATATTCACCCCGGCTGCGCGGGCACGACGCAGGTCCTTGTGAATCATATCTGCCACCCGCTGGTCGTTGGTGTAGGCGTGGATCGTGGTCATAAGACCCTGCTGGATACCGAACGAATCGTTCAGGACCTTCGCCAGCGGCGCCAGGCAGTTGGTGGTGCAGCTTGCGTTGGATACGCACTTGACGTCCGGCGTGAGCTTATCGTCGTTGACGCCCAGGACGATGGTCGCCTCGATGTCATCCTTTGCCGGGACGGTCAGCAGGACCTTCTTCGCCCCGGCCTTGAGGTGGTCGGCGTAGCCGCCCTTGGGCGATTCAGCGGTGCGGAATACGCCGGTGGATTCCACGGCGATCCGCACATCCATATCGGCCCAGGGCAACTCAGCCGGGTTCTTGGTGCTCAGGACCTTGATGCTCTTGCCGTTGATCACCAGCTCGCCGTCACCGGCCTGGACTGTCCCGTCCCACTTGCCCATAACCGTGTCATATTTGAACAGGTGTGCCAGGCTCTTGGCATCCGCAAGGTCGTTGATGGCGGCCAGCTCCAGCTCGCCTTGTCTTTGGATGATGATCCTTGCGATGGCTCGCCCGATTCGGCCGAACCCGTTGATTCCAACCTTCGTCGCCATTTCCAAGTCTCCTTTTCCAGTTTCCAAACGCGGTTTACCCGTCCTATTCAAGTACCCTGCTACAAGCGGAGCGGTTAATCTATGCTCAAAGGTACGAACTGTCAAGGATTTACTTGCAGCAATATGGATCGTCTTGTGACTCTACCGACCGGTATTCGCCCGCGCCGGCAATCGCACTATCCAGGCAGTTGTGTATGTCCTTATTTTTGAAGGGTTTACCGTTGGACTCGCTGCTGCGCTGTGGCTCGCACTCGAGGGTAGTCTGGTCCGATTGCCACGGTTTTCCCCGGCGACTTGCGTGGTTTGGCATTAGGCCTGCAAGCGGGTCCGGACTGCCATCGTACGGGTTGAACCGTCATCCGGTTTTGAACATAGACACGCAAGATCGTTGTCGCCCTATTTAGGCTGTCCCATCGGGCCGCCTAAGGCGGGCAACAAACATACGGCAAAACGACAGGCCTGCACGACCTTCCTGCGGAACGGACAGGGTGTTTTCCTGGCTGAATCCGGTAGGTACTTGCACGCCGCAAATAAGACTTGCCTGTATTGACAGAAAGAGCTTAAAGCAACTTGCCTATCTTACGCTTTCCGCGCAAAATAAAAGCCAGATTCTCGTAACAACAGAATCTGGCTTCGGAGGAGGGTGATGAAAAGCTAAAAATTCCTATAGTATTGAGCTTGCCAATACAATTACCAATTATATTATCGTTCAGGGGGCGACGTTTCCTTTAGCAAAAAAACCGCATTAGTCAGAAATTTACGTTTTTCTCACAAGGAATCAAGCCCGGAGTCGGAAAAAAGTCAATTTTTTCCTTAATTTTTCTCGCAGCCGATTTCCTACCCCAATAACCCCGTATAATTTACGCTTGATTAAAACCTTTTGTTCTCTTAGTTTTAACTGATTGAGTGTTATTTGTTCTGGGCGATTGGTTATGAGTGGCAAGATTACGATTGCAGATTTGATCGATGCCAAGCGTTCCGGGCAGAAGATCGCA
Organism: uncultured Pirellulales bacterium; assembly: GCA_964632005.1. Classification (GTDB taxonomy): domain Bacteria; phylum Planctomycetota; class Phycisphaerae; order Sedimentisphaerales; family Anaerobacaceae; genus CAZWAP01. Next base: position 52,268 of record CAZWAP010000003.1, read on the forward strand.
GCAGTGAGTTGTTACGACTATACCACCGCCAGACTGGTCTCGCAGAGCCCGGCACAGATGATACTTGTGGGTGATTCTGCGGCCCAGGTTGTGCTTGGATATGAGTCGACGCTCCCTGCGAGGATGGATTTCATGGTGGCGATTACCGCGGGGGTCAGGAGAGGAGCGCCGGACGTCTTTCTCGTGGCCGATATGCCTTTCCTATCTTACCAGGTGAGCGTGGCCGAGGCCGTTAGGAATGCCGGGCGGTTCGTGGTCGAAGCCGGGGCGCAGATGGTCAAGATTGAGGCAACCGGGGCACAACTGGCTGTGATTGAGGCGGTAAGCAAGGCAGGCATAGCCGTTATGGCCCACATCGGGATAAGACCGCAGAGCATAACCCAGACCGGCCGATTCAGGGCCGAGGCCACAACGGCTGAGATGGCCACCGAACTGATGAGTCTGGCCGACCAGATGGTCAGCAGGGGGGCCGGTATGCTCTTGCTTGAAGGCGCGGCGGCTGAGGTGGCCGAGATGATAACCGACAGCTCGGAGGTGCCGGTTATCGGTTGCGGGTCTGGGCCGGGCTGCGACGGGCAAATACTGATCGCCCCAGACATCCTCGGCCTGACGCTGGGCCGACGACCCAAGTTCGCCAAGAGTTACGCCGGGCTCGCAGAAAAGGCCCTTGAGGCCTTTGTTGCTTACTGCGAGGAAGTACAGAAAGGCCGTTACCCGGATAGAGACCACAGCTACCATATGAAACCGGGAGAAATCGAAAGGCTGCGAGAGCTACTCGACCGCAGCGGCTGACTGCCCTGGTGGGGCGGTCCGATTCGGCCCCGGTCTTTTGAGGCCGTGGGGTGAAAAACGGCGTGCCGGGTTCATATATTCGGCGCGGAACTGCCCCCAATGGCGCCGCTTTTGTTGAAGAATTGCTCACCGATTTTTCCGGAGGTGAGTATATGGTAGGAGCGGTTTTACGTAGCCCATAGAAATGTAGCGCATAAATATGAAATGGCTGCACTTGGGAGCTTTCCCCAAAGTCTATACCCCAGCCGGGGATTTTTTCGGTGAATCCGCCGCCGTAAGCCCTGGCTGATTTTTGTGGATAATCACACCTATTTCGGTGAGCCGCGCTGCGAGACTATCGTTGTCGGCGAGGTAAACGGCCACTGCGAGGTCGATTTTCTTGAGCTCGGTTGTGTCGTTCTGCACTGGTTACGAGATCGCCGCCGAACATCACAGCCAGCCGAGCGGGGTCGTGGCACAGGCCGACCGCAGGGCCTGCCGTGGGCGATTCAGCGGAGTTTTTTGGGGTTGCAAACGGGCCGGATTTGGGTTATAAGCCGCATTACTTTGGGGCGCTGGTAACCAGGAAACGGTGATTTCCCGGATCGGGGCGGTCGCAGAGTTGGTGTAGAGCAGCGCTGTGCCAGATTGGTTATTTCGGGGCAGAACGTGTAGAAGCAAACGGCTGTTGCGGGAGTCAAGTATGGCGGAAATCAAGAAGTACATCGCGGTTGATCTTGGGGCCGAGAGCGGCAGAGTAATGCTCGGGTCAGTCTCAACCGAAAAGCTCATCCTGGAAGAGATCCATCGCTTCCGGAACGGGCCGATAGAAGAGAACGGCGCGCTGAAATGGGACATCCAGAGACTGATGAGCGAAATCAAAGAGGGCCTGCGCAAGGCGGTCAAGGCTGCTGGCACCCAGGTCTGGGGAATCGGCGTGGATAGCTGGGGTGTCGATTTCGGCCTGCTCGATGCGGATGGCAATCTCATAGAGAACCCATATCACTACCGCGACAGTCAAACCAACGGGATGGTCGAGAAGGCCTGCGAGATGATGTCCAAGCGCCAGATTTACGAGAACAGCGGCATACAGTTTATGCAGATCAACAGCCTGTACCAGCTGCTGGCGATGCGGCTGCGCAATTCGATTGCCCTGGCCAAGGCCAGGTACCTGGTTTTCATCGCGGACCTGGTAAGCTATTTTCTTTGCGGCAAGATATTCGCGGAATACACCCTTGCCAGCACGTCGCAGTTTATGGATATGAGGACCGGTCAATGGTCGAAGGCGATAATGGAGGCGCTTTCCTTGCCGACGGAGATTTTGCCGAAGATCGTTGCACCCGGGACGGTCGTAGGGCAGTTGAGTGCGGCGGTGGGAATGGAACTGGGCTGCGGCCCCATTCCCGTTATCGCCGTTGGTTCACATGATACGGCTTCTGCGGTGGCAGCTGTGCCGGCCAGCGGGGCAAACTGGGCTTACCTTTCGTCGGGGACCTGGAGCCTGATGGGGGTTGAGGTGCCGCGGGCGGTCATAGACGACAAGACGTTCGCTTACGAGTTTACGAACGAAGGCGGGGTAGAAAAGACGATCCGGCTGCTTAAGAACATAATGGGTCTTTGGCTGATACAGGAGTGCCGAAGGCAGTGGCAGCGTGAGGGGGCCGAGCTTACCTACGATGAAATAACGGCGATGGCCGAAGAGGCCCGGCCGTTTGCGGGCTTGCTGCGGGTTGACGATGCGATGTTCTTGGCTCCCGGCGATATGCCTGGGCGGGTAAATGAGTATCTGGCCCGCACCGGGCAGAAGACGACCGAGGATAAAGGGCAGGTAATAAGGATCATCTTGGAAAGCCTGGCGCTGCGGTACCGGGAGGTGGCCGAACATCTCGAGGATGCCACGGGCAGGGCTATTGAGGTGCTGCACATCGTCGGCGGCGGGATACAGAACAAGCTGCTGTGCCGGTTCACGGCCAGCGCAACGGGCAAGAAGGTGGTCACCGGGCCGATAGAGGCGACGGCAAGCGGCAATATCCTGATGCAGGCCAGGGCGACTGGCCAGATACAGGACCTCAGCCAGGCCAGGGCGATCGTCCGCAGGTCGTTTGGATTGGAAGAGTATCAGCCGCAGGACACAGAGCTGTGGGACCGGCAATACCAAAAGAGCAAGACTTGAACAGTCCAGGGGGAGATGCACTTTGATAGACGAACTTGAGCGCAGATTGGATTGTTTCGAAGCCGTTGAGAGAAAGCGAGCCCTGGCGGCACTTTGTGAAAAGGTTCAGACCGGCCGAATCGAACTGCCCGAGCCGGGCATCGAGGTCAATATCCACTGCCACACCTTCTTTTCTTACAACACCTATGGTTATTCACCGACCAAGTTCGCCTGGCTGGCGCGGAAACGGGGGCTGGCGGTGGCGGGCGTGGTGGATTTTGATGTTCTCGATGCTCTGGAGGAATTCTACGAGGCCTGCAGGCTGCTGGGTCTCAAGGGCTGCGTCGGGCTGGAGACCCGGGTGTACGTGCCGGAATTTGCCTCGCGGGTGATGACGTCTCCGGGCGAGCCGGGAATAACCTACCATATGGGTTCGGGATTGCCGCACAGCGCGCTGCAGGGCTGGGAGAAAGAGTTCCTGGGGGGGCTTCGCAGGACGGCCCAGCAGAGGAACCGGGAGCTGATGGGCCGGGTTAACGAATATCTTCGGCCTGTCGAGTTGGATTACGAGCGGGACGTTCTGGTCCTGACGCCGTCGGGCAATGCGACCGAGCGGCATATGTGCGTCGCCTACGCGCGAAAGGCCGCCGAGATATTCGAGAGGCCCGAGGCCCTTGCCGGGTACTGGTCGGAGAAGTTAGGCGTAGAAATAACACCGTCGATGCTGCCGGAAAGCAGGGAACTGCTCGACACGATTCGGGCCAAGACGATGAAGCGAGGCGGCGTCGGATATGTCCAGCCGGACAAGGGCGCATTTGCCCTTATGGCGGATATGAACCGCTTCGTCGCAGCCGCTGGCGGGATACCGACACTGACCTGGTTGGACGGCACCAGCGAAGGCGAGAAGGCCATCGAAGAGCTGCTGGAAGTAGCGATCGGCAGCGGAGTTGCCGCGATAAACGTGATCCCCGATAGAAACTACACGGTGGGAAGGAAGGATGAAAAGCTCGAGAATCTCTATCAGGTGATGGCACTGGCTGAAAAAATGGGTCTTCCTGTTGTTATGGGCACGGAGATGAACAGCCCGGGGCAGAAGTTTGTCGATGATTTCGAGGCCGAGGAGTTGAAACCGCTGGTGGGTCAGTTTCTCGACGGCGCACTGATAGTGTATGCACATTCAATGCTTCAGCGGCAGTGCGGCCTGGGCTATTTAAGCGATTGGGCGGCGAAAAACTTCAGAACGGTGCAAGAGAAAAACGCGTTCTTCCGTGAGGTGGGCGAGTTCCTCCAGCCCGGCGCCGAAGACGGGCTGCGTGGGTTGGGTCCCCAGGCGAGTCCAGAAGAAGTGCTGGAGCTGGCAAAGCGAAGTTTATGATCGGCGGCGGGAACGCCTGAGAACAGCTTAAGGACGGGTCAATGACGGTACCTCAAACTCAGTATGCGGTGCAGTTGACCGGGCCGGACCAACTGATACTGAACAAGTGCAAGGAAGTCTTCTGCCCGGGCGCGCATCAGATTCTCTGCAAGGTCGAGGCGGTCGGGCTTTGCTTTTCGGACTTAAAGCTTCTAAAGCAGTTCTCCAGCCACGTTCGCAAGGGTGAGCTGGTCCGGGGGATTGAGCCGGAGGTTCTTGGGGAGATACCGAGCTATGTCCCCGGCGAGGCGCCGACGGTGCCGGGACACGAAGCAGTCGTCCGGATCGCACAGGTCGGTCCTGGGATGGAGAATTTTGAGCTTGGCCGGCGCTACCTTGTCCAAACGGACTACCGCTGGCTGAGAACAGCTACTTCCAACGGCGCGTTCGGCTACAACTTCGAGGGCGCGTTGCAGGAATACGTTTTGATGGATGAGCGGGTAATCACTTCACCGCGGGGCGAGTCTATGCTCCTGCCGGCCTCGGAGGAGCTTTCCGCCTCGGCTGTGGCGCTGGTCGAGCCCTGGGCGTGCGTCGAGGATGCATACGCCTCGGCCGAGCGGGCGCAGCTAAAGCCGGGTGGGCGAATGCTGCTCGTCGCCCAGAGCGAAGTTGATCCCGCCGGCCTGGTCGGTCTCTTCGAGAATTACGGCAGACCCGGGAGCCTTACGTGGGTCTCGCAGAACCAGCCGGCCCCCGAACTGGGCGTCGAGATCGAGAGGGCCGGCAGCATAGCCGAGCTGGCAGATAGGAGCTTCGATGATGTGCTCTACTACGGCTCGGACCCACAGACCGTGGAGGACCTTTTCGGCAGGGTCGGGACCGCCGGCATACTGAACGTCGTTCAATGCGGCGGTAAGTTCGGCAGAGACATTGTCGCGGCGGTCGGCAGGGTGCACTACGGCGGGATGCGCATAATCGGGACAACAGGGTCGGACCCGGCCGATTCGATGGCCACCATCCCCGAGACGGGCGAGATCCGCCCGGGCGACAGGATAAACGTCGTCGGCGCCGGCGGGCCGATGGGTGTGATGCACGTGATAAGAAATATATGCCAGGGCGTAGAGGGCGTCAGCGTCTTTGCCAGTGATGTTGACGACGACAGGCTGGCAAGACTGAACAGGGTTGCCGCAGGTCTGGCTCGTAAGAATGGGGTCGGTTTCAAGACATTCAACCCCACCAAGGATGAAGTCCGGGAGAGGTTCGGCTACACGGCCATAATGGTACCGATACCGGCCCTTGTGGCAGAGGCGATTGAGGACTCGGCCGAGAGGGGATTGATAAACATCTTCGCGGGCATCCCGGCCACGGTCGACGGCCGGATCGACCTGGATGCGTATATCCAGAAGAGATTGTACTTCATCGGCACGAGCGGCTCAACGCTGGAGGATATGAAGCGGATGTTGGAGAAGGCCGAGTCGGGCAGGCTTGACCCCAACGTCAGCGTCGCAGCGGTAAGCGGTCTTGACGGAGCCGTGGAGGGGATCCGGGCTGTCGAGAACAGGCAGATAGCGGGCAAGATCGTTGTTTATCCGGCCTGCAGAGGCCTGGGGCTGGTTCGGCTGGACGAGTTGAGCGAGAAAGAGCCGCAGATCGCAGCGGAGCTGGAGGACGGGCTGTGGACGCGGGCGGCAGAGCAGGCTCTACTGGCCAAATACGCCAACCAGTAAAACCGGGGCTTTTCAAGAGAGGAAAAAAATGAAAGCCTTCGTAAACCAGATTGTCGGGGCAGTTCTTGGCCCGATCTGCGGGCTCGTTTCGGTTGCGTTTTTCGTGCACGGCTGCGGCGGAACAGCCAGATATACCTTCGACGGATTGACGATGAACATCGGGAATCTGCCCCGCCTCTCGAAGGCCAAGACGCGCTCGATCAGCCCGGAAAACTTTACGGGAGGCAAGGGCAAGGGGGCAATGGCCACAAGAGGTACCGGGGCCGACGCAGCGCGCGAACTGGGGCAAGGCTGGAAGGTCTCCCCTTCGGTCCGGATCGAGGCCGGGCAGACGTTTGTAATGGCCGACATAAAAGGGCCCGGCGTAATCCAGCATATCTGGATGACGCCCACGGGAGACAACCGGCTGAATATCCTGCGCATCTACTGGGATGGCGAGAAAAAACCCTCCGTGGAATGTCCCGTGGGTGATTTTTTCGCATGCGGTATGGGGCAATATACGAAGGTCAACTCGCTGACGGTAACCGTCAATCCAAAGAGCGGGTTGAACTGCTACTGGCCGATGCCGTTTCGCAAGCGGTGCAAAATCACGATGACCAACATCTCCGATAAGAGCATAACGTTGTACTACCAGATTGACTACGCGCTGACCGAGGTCCCCAGAGACGTCGGCTACCTACACGCGCAGTTCCGGCGTGTAAACCCGCTGCCTTACAAGGAAGTCTATACGATCGTCGATGGGATCAAGGGCAAAGGCCAGTACGTGGGTACCTATATGGTATGGGGTTCCAACAGCCCCGGCTGGTGGGGGGAAGGCGAGATAAAGTTCTACATCGATGGCGACAGGAAGTTCCCCACGATATGCGGGACCGGCACGGAGGACTATTTCTGCGGCTCGTACGGCTTTTCTAACCCGAAAGGCGGTGGCTACCAGGAATTCAATACTGCCTATGCGGGGATGCCCCAGGTTATACTCTCGGAGAAACAACCGAGGTTCGGATTGTATCGCTGGCACATTATGGACCCTATCAGGTTTGAGAAGAACCTGAAAGTGACGATTCAAGCCCTTGGATGGCAGAGCGGCGGCCGGTATCTGCCCCTTCAGGACGACCTTTCTTCGGTGGCTTTTTGGTATCAAACCGAGCCGCACGTGGCTTTTCCGCCCTTGCCGGATAGGGAATCACTCAAGAACGACTGAACGATCGGATACGAGTTGGAAGCGCTCCCAGGGCAGTTACCCTGTGTGAGCCGGCACAATCGCTGCAGGGCGATCACTATCTTTCGTGAAAAGAAGGCGATAATGAGTAACCTGGAGAGCATAAAGGGGGCTTATGAATCGGCCCGGCGGCGCTACGCCGAATTGGGCGTCGAGACCGATCTGGCAATGCGGAGGCTCAACGGGATCGCGATCTCGCTGCACTGCTGGCAGGGAGACGATGTAGGGGGCTTTGAAAAGAAAGACCAGGGCCTGGACTCCGGCGGAATAATGGCCACCGGAGCCTACCCGGGCAAGGCAAGAACGGCCGATGAGCTGCGAGCGGACATTGAAAAGGCACTGAGCCTGATACCAGGCAAGCACCGGCTGAATCTGCATGCGATGTACGCCGAGGCCACCGGGCAAGTGGACCGCAACGAGCTCGAGGCCGAGCACTTTGCCCGATGGATCGACTGGGCAAAGGCAAAGGGCCTGGGAATGGACTTCAACGGGACATTTTTTTCGCACCCGAAGGCCGAAAGCGGTTTTACCCTCTCCAGCGGCGACGAGGCGATACGTAAGTTCTGGGTGGAGCATGGCATCGCGTGCAGAAAAATAGGAGCAGAGATGGGCAAGGCCCTTGGCAGGGCCTGCGTGACGAACCTCTGGATCCCTGACGGCTCCAAGGATATTCCGGTGGACCGCAAAGGCCCGCGCGAACGACTGAAGAAATCGCTGGACGAGATATTCGCCGAGAAGATGGACCGCAAGTACCTGCTCGACGCGGTCGAGAGCAAGCTGTTCGGGATCGGCTCGGAGTGCTACGTCGTCGGCTCGCACGAGTTCTACTTAGGCTATGCCGCGCAAAACGATGTCCTGGTCTGCCTGGACACGGGGCACTTTCATCCGACCGAGGTAGTCTCCGACAAGATATCTTCCGTGCTGACATTTGTCGATCAGATACTGCTGCACGTAAGCAGGCCTGTGAGGTGGGACAGCGACCACGTGGTTATACTCTCGGACGAGCTGCTTGCGCTGGCGTGCGAGATAGTTCGAGGCGGCTATCTGGAGAGGGTGCATATCGGGCTTGACTTTTTCGACGCGAGCATTAATCGCGTCGCCGCGTGGGTCATAGGGATGCGATGTATGATCAAAGCGCTGCTGGCGGCGCTGCTGGAGCCGACGGACCTGCTGCGAAGAGCCGAGGATAGCCAGGACTACACCACTCGTCTGGCGATGCTGGAGGAGATCAAGACGCTGCCGTTCGGGGCTGTCTGGGATTACTACTGCCTGAGAAACGACGTGCCGGCCCGGGAGGCCTGGCTCAAGGAGGTACGTGACTACGAGGAGAAAGTCACGAACCTCAGACGGTAAGCCTTCGCAAGGGAAGACTATGCCTATCGAGATTGGAAAAGGCCGGGGGGCTATAAAGGGCTTGGACGCCCTCTATGAGTTCGAGCGCGAGCCGGTATCCGAGGACAAGCTTCAGCCGGGCAGGCACTTTGCAGGTGTTTTTGCAGGCGAGCATGTCGCCGGAACCGAGTTTGTCATCGGGGCGCTGTTCGTGGCCTGGGGGGCCACTGCTTACGATATATTCGTCGGTCTGCTCCTGGGCAACCTGATGGCCGTGATGACCTGGACGTTGGTGTGCGCCCCGATAGCGGTGCAGCGGCGTCTGACACTGTACTGGTACCTTCGCGGGATAGCCGGGCCAGTGACCACAACCATCTACAACGTTCTCAACGCCGTGCTTTTTTGTATCCTGGCTGGTTGTATGATTACTGTCTCGGCCTCTGCGGTCCGGATTCCTTTTGGCATACCGGCCCAGACCCGCTGGTACCCGCAGGATATCCGTTTTGTCCTGGTCGTAATCGGGGTGGGAGCTGTCGTCGTGACTCTGGCGATCCTGGGTTTTAAGAAGCTGGCGCAGTTTGCGGAGGTTTGCTCTCCGTGGATGTTCTTGATGTTCATCGCCGGTGCCCTGGTGATGCTGCCGCGTCTGGCCGATGAGGTGCTGGGCGGTCAAATGGGCAGCGTTGGTCAGTTCTGGAAGCTTGCGAACCGCGCGATATGGACGGGCCGGGCGCCTGCCGGCCGAGAACCACTGGGTTTCTGGCACGTTGCGGCGTTTGCGTGGATATGCAACCTGGCGATGCACGCGGGGCTGTCCGATATGGCGTTGCTGCGTTACGCCAGGCGGGCATCGTACGGGCTGTACTCGGCGTTCGGGATGTTTCTCGGGCACTATCTGGCCTGGATCTGCGCGGGGATAATGGGGGCGGCTGCGGCGGTGGTTCTCGGTGTCTCGATGAGCGATCTGGACGCCGGAGGTGTTGCCTGGCAGGCCCTCGGCCTTACCGGCATCGTTGCGGTCGTCATCGCCGGATGGACGACTTCGAATCCGACTTTGTACCGGGCCGGGCTTGCGTTTCAGGCGATCACCCCGGGCTGGCCGAGGTGGCTGGTAACACTCATTGCCGGCGCCGCCACCACCGCAATCGCCTGCTCGCCGTTCGTCTTTACCTACCTGCTGAACTTCGTGGGTATATACGGGCTGCTCCTGATGCCTGTAGGCGCGATCGTCTGCGTGGAGCACTGGGTCTTCCCGCGGATCGGTCTGACGCAGTTCTGGGTCTCGAAGAGAAAACTGGCGGTAAGCTGGCCGGCCTTGCTGAGCTGGGGCATTGCGATCGCGGCGGCATTAGTGCTCGAACGGACGGGCACAATCCACCTGTTTTTCCTCTTTGTTCCGGTGTGGCTGTTGACGGCGGTACTGTACATCATCTTCGCTTCACTGGCCGGCGCACGGCAGAAGATCGAAGGCGAAACAGCAGAACAGCCCACACAGGGTACGAGTCGCCAGGCCGTCGGGCCGTACGACAAGATCGAGCTGCCGAAGTGGGCCAAGCCGCCGAAAAAGTGCGATCTGCTGCTCTGGGTCAGCGGGCTTGTGGCACTGGCGTCGCTTGCGAGCTGCCTGGTCCTGCCGATCTGGGTTTATGTCTCCGGGGGGGATGAATATCGGGAGAACCTGGCGTCGTTCAAGGAGATACTCATCTGGCCGAGCCTGGTTTACTTCGTGGCCGGAACAATCTGGGCAGTGAGAAAAGACAAGGCAAAATGATGGAAAGGATAGAACTATGGCAGATACGAACGGAGCAAGGGAGGCGAAGAAGTTCTACGAAGATATTCCGATGGAAACCCCGGGCTTTTTCCTGAAGGGAGCGGGCTCCCTGGATTGGGGGATGAAGAATCGGCTGGCGCGGATCTTCAATCCGGACACAGGCCGAACGGTTATGTTCGCAATCGACCACGGGTACTTTCAGGGCCCGACGACCGGGCTTGAGCGGATCGACCTGACGATTGTTCCGCTGATGCGCTATGCCGACGCGATAATGCTCACGCGAGGGATCCTGCGCACGACAGTTCCACCCACGTTGACCAAGCCGATCGTGATGCGCTGCAGCGGTGGGCCGAGCATACTCAAGGAGCTCTCAAACGAAGAGCTGGCGGTGGACATAGAGGACGCGATCCGGATGAACGTAGCCGCTGTCACGCTGCAGGTATTCATCGGCGGCGAGCACGAGACCCGCTCGGTTCATAATATGACGCGGCTGGTGGATATGGGTTTGCGGTACGGTATTCCCACGATGGCCGTTACTGCTGTCGGGCGGGATATGGTCCGCGACGCCAGGTACTTCCGGCTGGCCTGCAGGATATGTGCGGAGTTAGGGGCGAATTTCGTCAAGACCTACTACGTCGATGAGGGCTTTGAGACGGTGACCGCCTCTTGTCCGGTTCCGATCGTGATGGCTGGCGGCAAAAAGATAGCGGTGCCCGATGCGCTGACGATGGCCTATCGGGCAATTCAGGAAGGGGCAGCCGGCGTGGATATGGGCCGGAACATCTTCCAGAGCGATGCTCCCGAGGCGATGATCCAGGTGGTGCACAAGGTCGTGCACGAAGATATGAAACCGCAGGAGGCCCTGGAATTGTACGAAACACTCAAGCGCGAGCAGGAAAAGGTCGAAGTTGCAAATGCAGGCTAAAACCCTCTTTGACGAGTTGCGCTCGAAGGCGCCGCTTCTCAGCGTCGGGGTTCTCAGCGCGGAGTTGACCTCGCTGGGCTCCCAGGTCAGGCTGCTGGAGCGGGCGGGTGTTGAGCTGCTGCACTTCGACGTTATGGACGGGCGTTTCTGTCCGTTGATGACGGTTGGGCCCGGCTTCGTAAAGGCGGTCAAGACCGCATTGCTCAAGGACGTTCACCTGCTGGTCGAGGAGCCTCTCGGCAAGGTAGAGAGCTACGTGGCCGCCGGCGCGGACATAGTTACGGTGCACGTTGAGTCCTGCCGACACATACACCGCGTCCTGCAGGAGCTGGGCAGGATGGCCAACGCCAATGATCCTGCCAGAGGTATCCTGCGTGGCCTGGCGTTGAATCCCGGGACACCCATCACAAGCGTGGAGCCGCTTCTTGACGAGTTGGAGATGGTTGTCCTCGTGGCGGTGAATCCGGGCTGGAGCGGCCAGGAATTCATCGCCTCAACCCAGAGACGGGCCGAAAACCTGATAGATATGTTCAACCGGGCCAAGAAAGACGTCCTGCTTGGAATCGACGGCGGCATCACCCGCGCGAACTTAGCTGACGTAGTGCAGATGGGCCCGGATATTATTGTCACCGGAAGCGCCGTCTTCAAGGAAGGCAGGCCGCTGGAGACCGCCCGCTCAATGATCAGCGTATTGAAGAGAGCTGCAACAGGTCTTGACGTTAATCACGGTGGCATAAGATACGTTGAATAATGGCGAACACGCCCTCGAAAAAAGAACGTTCCAGACGGCTGGCCCGGGTAGCGCCGATCATACGCGGCCTTCTGGCAGAACAGACGAGCGACGCAGATTTGCCGTACAGGCCGGTGATACTCAGGTCGCTGGCTGACAAAAAGGCCGTCGACTTCGCCGAGGCAAGGGGCAAGGCTGCGAGATGTCCCGTCCAGCAGGTGGATACCCTGGGTCCGCCGCTGTTTTTGGGGGCGATTGACACGGCTCGCCCGCCGGAAGAAATTCGCAGAGAACTGACCGATGCGATCTCGGACCACGCTGGCAAGTTCGGTGCCAAACCTACGGTGATATGCATCCGGGGTCTTGGGGTGCTTTACCTCGAGCGCCGGGACCGAGGCCGGTCGGCCGATATGCCGCTGCGAAACAAGGTGGCTGTAGTGACCGGCTCAGCCGGGGCAATAGGCTACGGGATATGTAAGGCCCTGCTCGAGAAAGGGTGCTTTCTGGCCGCTACCGACCTCGCGGGGAAGAAACTGGATGCTCTTGCCGCTGACCTCAAGGAAATCGGCGGTGACCGCGTGATCGGGGTGCCGATAGACGTTACCGATGGCAGGTGCGTTACGGAAGGGCTCGAAACCATCGTCGGCACCTGGGGCGGCATCGATATCCTGGTCGCGAACGCTGGCATCGCGATGGTTGCACACCTCAAGGAAATGGACCTCGAGGCGTTTCGTAGACTGGAGAAGGTCAACATTGAGGGAACGCTGCTTACACTGCGTGAGGCTGCACGGCTGTTGATCGCCCAGGGCACAGGAGGCGACATCGTAATAATCTCGACGAAAAACGTCCCCAGTCCCGGCGCCGGGTTTGGAGCCTACAGCGCCACCAAGGCTGCTTCTCACCAGTTGGGGCGTATTGCGAGCATAGAGCTGGCACAACACGGCATCCGCGTGAATATGGTCGCGCCGGACGCGGTGTTCTCCGAGGGCAAGTACAAGTCGGGCTTGTGGGCTCAGATCGGGCCCGACCGCATGCGGACCAGGGGCCTCGACGAAAAAGGACTGCAGGAGTATTACCGCAAGAGAAACCTGCTGAAGATCCAGGTTACCGGTCGCCACGTGGCCAACGCGGTTCTCTTTTTGGTCACCCGTCAGACACCCACGACAGGAGCGACGATTCCGGTGGACGGCGGCCTGCCCGACGCCACGCCCAGATAGCCCCGGGGCGGCGCATCTGCGCTCCAGCGGCCACGCCGAGACGGAACATATCCCTTGAAAACCGCGGCGGTTCCTATTTTAATGGTCGGGTCGGTACGGTACCCAGCGGCCGAACAAAGGCTCGAACGGGTCCGTCTCAAAACGAACAGACCATCAACGAACGAAAGGAGCAAGCTGGATGGATCAAGCCCTTGCAGATTTGATACGGATTTCCAGAGAGACCGGGGTCGATCCGACGCTGGTTCAGGGCGGCGGCGGCAATACGTCCGTCAAGACCGCGGACCGCCGGTATATGTACATCAAGGCCAGCGGAACCGCGCTGAAGGATATGAACCAACGGCAGGGGTGGCGCCGGCTGCGCCTGGACAGGACGCTCTCGGTCGTCAACGACGAGGCTCTGGGCCGAATGGAACCCCAAAAACGAGAGCTCGAGGTGGTCAATCGGCTCCTGAGCGCCTGCGATGACAACGTCAAGACCGACGCCCGGCCCTCGGTGGAGGCACATCTGCACGCCTGCCTGGGTAAATGCGTTATTCATCTGCACCCCAGCGCCGCCGGCGCGTATCTGAACGCCAAGGGTGGACGGGCGAGATTGGAGAAACTTTTTGGGGCTGAAAAGCTCCCGCCGCTCTGGGTCCCCTATACCGACCCGGGCTATATGCTCGCGCGGAGAATCGCAAGGCTTGTCGGCAAGTACCAGGCCGAGCACGGCAAAGGCCCGGCGATACTGTTCCTGGAGAAACACGGGCTTATTGTCACGGCGGAGAGTCCGACAGGGGCTTTGCGACTTGTCAGGCGGGTTATCCGGCTGTGCAACAGCAAGCTCAAGCAGCCCAGGAAGAAGAAGGTAAAGGCCGTCTGCCAGGAGAGAATCGACCGGGCCGAGGCCTGCATCCGGCAGGCTTACCTCGACGGGACGGGCGAGCAACCGCAAGTATGGTACTACTACAACGGTGCCATCGAGGAGTTTCTGGCGTTAAGAGACGCCAGGAAGATGCTGAGCGGTTCCCTGACGCCGGACGAGCTGGTCTACGCAAACGGGCCTGCTATGTGGGTTGAGAAATGCGAGCCGAGGAACATCGCCAGCCGACTGAGAAGACGAATCAACAGCGGCAGAAAACCTGCCGCTGCGTTTCTGGTCAGGGGCGTAGGACTTTTCGTGGCGGGGAGCGAGAAGATCGCTCCGACGGTGCGGGACATCGTTCTTTATTCGATATTCATCCGGAGAAATGCATACAGGATGGGTGGTATCCTGACATTGAATAAACGACAGGAGGATTTCATCAACAACTGGGAATCGGAAAGGTTTCGGAAGAAACTGGCCGGCGGGACAAAATAGCGCTGGAATCGCACGGCCGGCCCAGGCCGCCGAAGTTCGCAATTATCGCTTCGGCACGGTCAGCCGTCCCTTATATCGTATACCATAAGTGCGTTGCCGTGGCGGATGTACAGTCGGCCGTCGGATATGGCCGGGTGCGCCCAGTGCTCGCCGGACCCGGCCGTGACCCTGAACGAACTGACCACCTCAAAACCGGCTGGTGACGCCCTGACCAGGCCCACATCGCCCGTGTTCTCATCGTAGCAGTAGAGCATCCCATCGGCGTAGATGAGCGAGCCTTTGTTGCCGTTCCACCGCGCCTCGTACATCACCTTGCCCGTCCGCCACTCCAGGCAGACCCAGTCACCTCGGGTAATTCCCTTGAAGTTTGACCCGTACAGATAGCCGTCAACAAGCACGACGCCGCCGTGATGGCAATCGAGCCTCTGGTCGGTCCACCTGGTTGTGACCGAGGTCCCGCCGGCTGCCAGTTCGAGCATAAGTCCCCCTGTGGTGGCCTCTCGCTCGACGATGCTGGTAACGTACAGCATGCCGTCACTGTAAACGGGCGTATTGGCGGCTGTATCGTATGAAGCGGCGTAGGGTACCTGCCACAACAACCTACCGTCCTCGGCTCGAACACAGATGATAGACTTTTGAATCATATTAACCAGCAGGCGGTTAGGGCCTCTTTGGATGAGAATGGGCGAGCAATAGGCCGAAAGTTCCTCCACGCCGGTTGTGGCCCAGACGGTTTGGCCGGTCATCTTGTCCAGGGCAACAATCACGCCGTCTGGGCCGCCGGGTGTGCAGTAGACCTTCTCGCCGTCGACGGTGGGCGTGGTGCGTGTTCCCCGGTGCGAGCCTCGCCATTCGGGACCGTAAGGTACTTTGAACCGTAATTTCCCGTCCAGATCGTAGGCAAAGAGGAATCCCTGTGCGTCGCTCATACCGGTGGTGTAGATGATCCCGTTGGCCACGGCGACCGAGGAAAAGCCTGTGCCCAGGCCCCCGACGGACCACAAGAGTCTGGGGCCGCCTTCGGGCCATTTCCGCAGCAGAGCGGTCTCCGCGGACTTGCCATCGCGATTGGGCCCCCGGGACTGGGGCCAGTCTGCGCCCCGGGCGGCAGTGCTACTGGTGAGGATTATCAGAGAAAGCCAGATTCGTCTAATCCTGGCCATCTGTACCGCCTATCGAGCCCTTACCGTATGTCCTATTACCCGTTGGCCGGCAACGTCCTGGCGGCCGAAGGCCTGCACGCTGTCATATCAGATTTGACGCCGGTTTTCCAGCCCGCTGAGCACCGGCAGCGCCGAGATCCCGGCGTCTATGCACTCACGGCCTGCTGCCAAAGGCCGCCATAATCAGGGAAAAATCAAGCGCAGCGGGCGATTTCGGTTGCGTAAGGCCCCTGATTTTGTTATCGTTCTCGGTTCCGATATTGGCCAGAGGGGCAGATTTGGTAGAACCAGCTTGTTTTTTGCCCCGGAAACGATCAGCGTCTGGAGAAAGTTGTATGGAATTCAAGATCGAGGACACCCGCAAGCAGCCAAGTCCGAGGCTCAAAGAGCTTATTACCGAGAAGATCGTCACGCTTGAAGAGGCAAAAGACTGGTTGAGGACGGCTTATGAAATCCGGTTCTTCGAGGAAAAGGTCTTTGAGCTTCTGGGCCAGAATATCATCAAGGGGGCCTCGCACCTCTACGCCGGCGAAGAAGCCGTCGCCGTCGGTGCGATCGCGGCTATTGAGCGGGGCGACGTGATCGCTTCGACGCATCGAGGGCACGGCCACTGCGGTGCGATCGGGAACAAGTATGCCGATACCGAGGAAGACCGCCAGAACCACTGGAACCAGATGATGGCCGAGCTGATGGGCAAAGAGACGGGTTACTGCAAAGGTAGAGGCGGCTCGATGCACATCGCGGATGTGGATAAATGCAACAATTTAGGCTCAACGGGTATTGTGGGGGGCAACCAGGCCCCCGCGGTCGGCGCCGCGTTTGCGGAGAAGTACAAGGGCACCGGCAAGGTGGTTGTTTCGTTCTTCGGAGACGGGTCCACCAACTGCGGGAGCTTCCACGAATCGATGAATATGGCATCGACTCTGAAGGTCCCGCTGGTGGCGGTTATCGAGAATAACCTGTACGGAATGAGTGTGCCGTTTTCAGGCGGCGAGGTGGAGGGAACCAGGCGTGCGAGCAACATCGAGGATATCGCAGTCCGGGCGGCGGCTTACGACGTGCCGGCGATGGTCGTGGACGGCCAGGACGTCGTGGCGGTCTTCTTGGCGGTGCGTTCGGCGGTTGAGCGAGCCAGAAAAGAAAGCCAGATGACGATGATCGAAGCCAAGACGTACCGCTGGTACGGTCACAGCCGAAGCGACCCGCGGGCTTATCGCACCAAGGCCGAAGAGAAGGCCTGGCATCAGCGGGACCCGATTACGGTCCTGCGCAAGAGACTCCTGGACGAAGGGTTATGCACGGAAGAACAGCTGGACCAGATCAAGGATCGGGCCAACGAGACCATCGAGGCGGCTACCCGGTTCGGGCTCGAGAGTCCCTGGCCTGAGCCGGCCGAGCTGACAAAGGATGTTTACGTTGAGGAAAGCTATCCTGCCGAGGTGATCGAGGCCGAGAAGGCTATGAGCCTAAAGGTAATCGAGGCGACGGCCGCCTTTGAGGAGGCCTTCGCGGCCTCGACGGCCAAGACGAAAAGACAGGCCACTGAGCAGGCCAAGGGGGTAGTGAAGTCGAAGTTTGGGATGGAGGTTATGACGATCGCCCAGGCGGTCGCCGCCGCCCAGGCCGAGGAGCTCAGGCGGGATCCGAACGTTTTCGTGATGGGCGAGGATGTCGGTCTTTACGGCGGTGCATACCAGGCAACCCGCGGGCTGCTGGCCGAGTTCGGCGTCGATAGGGTGATCGACACGGCGATATCCGAAGCGGCCATCACCGGTGCGGCCGTCGGTGCGGCCCTTCGCGGGCTCAGGCCGGTGGCCGAGATAATGTACGTGGATTTCGTTACGATAGCTATGGACCAGCTCGTGCACGTCGGGGCCTACAACCGCTATATGTTCGGCGGCAAGGCCAAGGTGCCGATGGTGCTGCGGACCGAGGGCGGGGTGGGCAGGTGTATCGCCGCCCACCACTCCGAGTCGCTTGAGGCCTGGTTGATGCACCCACCGGGCCTCTATGTGGTTATGCCCTCGAGTCCCTACGACGCGAAGGGGCTGCTCAAAGCCGCCATACGCAGCGACAACCCTGTGGTATTCATCGAACACAAGGCGACCTACGGACAACTCGGCCCGGTCCCCGAGGGCGACTATATCATTCCGCTCGGCGTTGCGGACATCAAGAGGCCCGGCGGAGACGCCACGATCGTCAGCTACAGCAGGATGGCGATGTGGTCGCTCGATGCGGCCAGGATTCTATCCGAGCAACACGGTATCGACGCGGAGGTGATCGACGTAAGGACACTCAAGCCCCTGGATATCAAGACCATTGCCGAGTCGGTCCGCAAGACCGGTCGGCTGATTACGGTCAGCGAGGGCTTCTGCACCTGCGGGGCGGGCAGGGAGATAGCCGGCCGCTATATGGAATACGAGTTCGAAGACGGCTCGCGAGGCTTCGATTACCTCGATGCGGCCCCGGTAAACCTGGCCGCCGCTGACGTGCCGCCGCCTATGAGCGAACCGCTGGAGATGGCGAGCATACCGAGCGTCGAGAGGATCGTCGAAGCAGTGAAAAGCCTCGTTAGTGGATGATTGGATACGTGGTAAAGAAGTTACGAGGGCAAGGTAAATGGCGAAAGAAATAAGGCTGCCGCAGCTCGGCCAGACGATGGAAGAAGGGACGGTCGTAAACTGCCTGGTCAAGGTTGGCGACGAGGTCAAGAAGGGCGACGTGGTTTTCGAGATCGAGACCGACAAGGCGACGCTGGAGATGGAGTCGCCCGCTGAGGGTTTCGTAAAGTACATCCTCGCCGAACTCGATGAGACCTACCCTGTCGGAGCGCCACTCATGGTCCTGGGCGACAAACACGAGGATGTTCCCCGGAGCTTTGTGGATTCTCTCGAGGCCGGCGGCGAGGCAGCCAAGCCCACTGAGGCTGCGCCTGCCGAGCAGGGCGCAGCTGCTGAGCCTGGCGAAAAGGCTCAGCCGGGACCAGCCCCGCCAAAGCCGGCTGGCAAGGTCCTGGCATCGCCCCGGGCAAGGAAACTGGCCAGCGAGCTGGGCGTGGACCTCGCAACAGTCACCGGGACGGGCCCCGGCGGAAAGATCACCGAGCAGGATGTCCAAAAGGCCGCTGGCGCAGGGCCTGCAGAGAAGGTCCCGGCTGACGAACCCAGGCCCGGCGCGACCATACCGCTCAACAGGCTGCAGAGGATAACCGCCGAGAAAATGCTCAAGTCCAAGCGTGAGATCCCCTGCTTTTACCTGACTGTAAGGGCCGACGTGACCGATCTGGTCGCGCTTCGCACAAGGGTAAACGAAGCCGGCGACGTGAAGATCTCCTACAACGACTTTATCATCAAGGCCGTGGCCGCGGGCCTGGAAAAATACCCTGTTATGACGGGGCAATTGGATGGCGAGACGATCAAATTGGCCCCGACGATCAACGTCGGGCTGGCGATCTCGGTGCCTGACGGCCTGGTCGCGCCGATTCTCAAGAACGTCGAAAAGAAGGATATCAAGCAGGTCGCCCGTGACAGCCAGGCGCTGATTGAAAGGGCCAGGAGCGACAAGTTGGTTCCAGCTGATTTAGAGGGTGGCTGCATAACGGTGAGCAACCTCGGGGCGTTCGGCATAGACAATTTCATTCCGATAGTGGTGCCCGGCCAGTGCAGTATCGTGGGTATCGGCCGGATAACCGAGACGTGCGTGCCTGACGACGGCGGAATTGCGCTGCGCAAGATGATGAACATGACGCTCTCGGCCGACCACAAGGTGGTCAACGGGGCCTACGCAGCCCAGTTCCTCGATTATGTCAGGAAACTCCTTGAAGATGTATCCTGGTTTGGGCTCTGAGGGCGGATATCTAAAGAAGCCCGCGTCCGATGCAGGAGCGGCGATGAAGGAGCATTCGAAATGGCCAGAGCAGTGCAAGCAAGGCCCCTTGCGAATATCCGCAAGGGGATGCCGAAGGTGCCGGTGATAGGGGTGTTTGCGACGAGCGACCCCCGGATCGATGAGGAGAGTCGGGTACGCTGCCGGAACATCGCCAGGATGGCGGCTGACAGGATCAGCGGCAACGTGGTCTTGCCGGACAAGACAGCGGTGCCGGTGGTCTATTCGACCGTACTGGTGGAGGGCGAAGCGCAGGCCGACATAGTCGCCCAGCAGTTTCGCAAGGCCGGCGTGGATATACTTGTTTGCGTGCCGGATACCTGGGCGTTTCCGCAGCTCACCACTATTTCGCTGTTGCAGCAGTTTCCGCCGAACACCCCGATCAACATAACCTGCGGCAACAGCGGGCCCAAGCCGGGCGTGGTCTATGCGCACGCCCTGAACGGGGCGATAAGCCAGTATGGGCGGATGGTGGCGTTGAACGTCGGGACCTGGCCGGACACCGGGAGCAATCCGAGAATGACCGAGCAAACGGCGAAAAACCTCATCGATTGGTGCTACGCTGCGGTTACCGCCGTGGCCCTGAGGGGACGCAGGGTGGTCGTCTTCGGTCACGATTCGATGGGGATGGAGACCGCCTTGGCCCACGTCATCCCCACGCGCAACAGTTTCGGCATAGAGATCACCCGGCTGGATATGAAGTTGCTGGCCGATATGCTCAGGAAAAAGGCCTACAACGAAAAGGAACTGCGGAAATTGCGGGGCTGGATCAACAGGTACATAGGCAAGAGACTCGAGCTGCGGGACGAGGCCGACAACGAGCGATTCAACCAGGAGCTGGCTATGTACCTCATTATTCGCGACATTATGGAAGGGCTCAACGCGGTGGGCGGCGGGTTTATGAGCCAACTGGAGTGGGGCAGTGACCTGAGGGGCATTCCGCTGCCTGTGGTCGACGTGGCCGAGAGCCTTTTCAATTCCACCTTCGACCATAACGGACGGAAAGCTCCCCTGCCGTATGCCACCGAGGCCGACGTGCAGGGGCTGCTGACGATGCTGTTTATGACATTCCTATCCGGTGGCAATCCTCCCTTGTTTATGGACTTCAGAAAGGTATGGGAGGCGTGTGAGGTCCGCGAGCTGGCCGGGAAGATCGGCCTTGGAAAGCTCGATAAGAATGCGGACTGGTACAACAAGGGCCTGGTCGACGGTGATAATTCCGGCAGCGCATCGTTCGACTGGGCGAACGTGCCGGGGGCATCGATCAAGCAGATAATGGATCGTATCTCGCTGCCGCTGGCCGAGGAGCATTATTTCCCCGGTGGCGGTAACTCGGTCACCTTCTTGACGCCCGGCGGGATAGAGGGCATCGCAGCCCGGCTGACCTACAGTGCTACATCGGGGCTGTTCAGCCTTATCTGGGATGAGGCTCGGACAACCGAGGTGCCGCCGAAGCTGGCCAAGGCGATGTGCGAATTGACCACCCCGACCTGGCCCCACACGTTTGTTGTGCCGAGGTACGCCACTATGGCCGAGTACAAGCAATACCCACCTGCCAACCACTTCCATATGACCTGGGAGCTGCCGGTCGCCCGTCTGCAACACTGGATGGACCTGACAGGGGTGCTCAGCGTCGCCCCCTGGTCGGCGAGGCCGAACTTCATCGAAGGCACCGACCGCCCGCAGCCGCTGGTCCACCTGATAAACGGCGGGGAGAACGCCTTCAAATTGCTCAAGGCCCGCCGGTAGGCACCGCAGGCTGCCCGGAGCTATCGGTCGAACCGACCGGGCTGACGGACGGCTCCAACCGGGCCCTGGTCTTCCTGCCAGCATGGTGCGCCGCGGAGGCTAAGCGGCGTGGAGTTTAGACTTGCAGGCTGGTTTGGAAGTCAATATAGTGTTGCGGACCCGTCTTGCAGATGGTCGTCAAGGCAGGAATCCAGTACTCGGTAGGGGCGGGCCGGCTGCACACCCTCGACGAGGCGGTTGAACGGCCCGGGTTAATGATGGGGCGCTGGGCCGCCGGGGAAGATAGGCCCGTGGCCGCTCCGCTCTTTGTATAAAGGAAAGGTATTAGGCCCGCGCGGGCAGGAACCGTCGATGCCGAAACGCAAGGATATCCGCAAGATACTGATCATAGGCTCGGGGCCGATTGTCATCGGCCAGGCTTGCGAGTTCGACTATTCAGGGGCCCAGGCGTGCAAGGTCCTCAGACAGGAAGGCTACAAGGTCATCCTGGTAAACAGCAACCCGGCCACGATAATGACCGACCCGGAGATGGCCCACCGGACCTACATAGAACCTATCACGGCCGAAACAGTCGAGAAGATTATCCGCAGGGAACGGCCTGACAGTCTGCTGCCGACACTGGGTGGACAGACCGGGCTCAATACCGCGGTGGAGCTGGCCGAGCGCGGGGTACTGAAGAAGTACAACGTCCGGCTGCTCGGCGCGAACCTGCGGAGCATCAAGAAGGCTGAAGAGAGGGACAAATTCAAGAAGACGATGGAGCGGTGCGGCCTCGAGGTCCCCAAGAGTGGGTATGCCCACTCCTGGGTCGAGGCAAAGCGGATCATCGAATATGTCGGCTTTCCAGCCATCATCCGGCCTTCCTATACGTTGGGCGGCACGGGGGGCAACGTTGCCTATAACTACCAGGAGTACGAAGAGCACATCCACTGGGGACTCAACCTCAGCCCCAAGAGCCAGGTGCTGGTGGAGGAATCGGTCGTCGGGTGGAAAGAGTACGAGTTGGAAGTGATGAGGGACAAGAAGGACAACGTTGTTATCGTCTGCTCCATCGAGAACCTGGACCCGATGGGCATTCACACCGGCGACAGCATCACCATTGCCCCCGCCCAGACGCTGACCGATAAGGAATACCAGATAATGCGGGACGCGGCCCTTAAGATAATACGCGCGATCGGCGTGGAGACGGGCGGCTCCAACATACAGTTCGCGGTGAATCCCGAGAACGGCAAGCTCTACGTGATCGAGATGAATCCAAGGGTTTCGCGGAGCTCGGCGCTGGCTTCCAAGGCCACCGGCTTTCCAATAGCGAAGATCGCCTCGCTGCTCGCGGTCGGCTACACGCTGGACGAGATACCGAACGACATCACAAAGAAGACGCCAGCCTGTTTCGAGCCGACCATCGATTACTGCGTGGTCAAGTGGCCCAGATTCACCTTTGAGAAATTCCCCCAGACCGACCCGGAGCTTACCGTCCAGATGAAATCGGTCGGCGAAGCGATGTCGATAGGCAGAACATTCAAGGAAGCACTCCAGAAAGCCATAAGGTCGCTGGAAATAGACCGCTATTCCCTCGACGGGCGGTATATCGAGACCGAGCTTGCAACGCCTCGCCTCAAGGAGAAACTGCACACGAACTGCTGGGACAAGATCTGGTACGTGGCCGAGGCGTTCCGAAGAAAGCTCTCAGCCGACGAGATATTCCAGCTGACCAAGATTGACCCGTGGTTTCTGAACAACATCAGGGACATCATCAAGCTGGAGGAAAAGCTCAAGGCGGAGAACTGCACGACCATCAGCCGGGACTTGATGCGAAAGGCCAAAGAGTATGGCTTTAGCGACAGGCGCCTGGCGGAGATCTGGGGAGTCGATGAGCTTGCCGTCCGTCAACGCCGAAGGAAGCTTGAAATAAATGCGGTCTACAAGACCGTGGATACCTGCGGAGCGGAGTTCGAGGCGACCACGCCCTACCTCTATTCGACGTTCGAGGCCGAGTGTGAAGCCAATCCGAGCACCCGGAGGAAGGTCATCATCTTAGGAGGCGGGCCGAACCGAATAGGCCAGGGAATCGAGTTCGACTACTGCTGCGTCCACGCGGCGTTTGCGCTGCGGGAGATCGGGGTCGAGTCGATTATGGTCAACTGCAACCCCGAGACGGTGAGCACCGACTACGATACCTCCGACAGGCTGTACTTCGAGCCTCTGACCTTTGAGGATGTGATGTCGGTTGTGGAGAAGGAGGAGCCGGACGGGGTAATAGTGCAGTTTGGCGGTCAAACGCCGCTCAAGCTGGCGGTGCCGCTGGAGAAGGCGGGCGTCAAGATAATCGGGACCTCGCCCGACAGCATCGACAGGGCCGAGGATCGCAAGCGTTTCAATCGTTTGGTCAGGAAGCTCGGTCTCCGCCAGCCTTACAGCGGCACGGCCACCACCTATGAAGAGGCGCTGGAGATCGCAGATAGGTTGGGCTACCCGTTGTTGATTCGGCCGTCCTTCGTTCTGGGTGGAAGGGCGATGGAGATCGTCCACGACGAGGCTGGCCTCGAGGCGTGCGTCAGGAATGCAATCGTGGCTTCTGGGGAGCACCCGGTTTTGATAGACAAGTTCCTCGACGATGCCACCGAGCTGGACGTGGATGCCATAAGCGACGGCAGGAGAGTCGTGATCGGGGGAATTATGGAGCATATCGAGCAGGCCGGTGTGCATTCCGGTGACAGCGCGTGCAGCCTCCCGCCGGTCTCCATAAGCAAAAAAGTCCTCGCTGAGATAAAGCGTCAGACAAAGCTCCTGGCGCTGGAATTGAAGGTGCGGGGTCTGATCAATATTCAGTTCGCTGTCAAGAACGGGGAGATTTACATACTCGAAGTCAACCCACGTGCCTCGCGGACAATCCCGTTTGTGAGCAAGTCCATAGGCGTGCCGCTCGCCAAGCTCGCTGCCAAGGTGATGACGGGGATGACGCTGGACGAGCTGGGCTTTACAAAGGAAGTGCATCACAATCACTATTCGGTCAAAGAGGCGGTGTTCCCGTTTCTCAAGTTCCCGGGGATAGACACTCTATTGGGGCCCGAGATGCTCTCGACCGGCGAGGTGATGGGGATCTCGGATGACTTCGGGCTGGCGTTTGCGAAGTCGCAGATAGCGGCGGGCAACATGCTGCCGGTCAGCGGCAATGTCTTTATCAGCGTCAAGGACGGCGACAAGGAGCGAGCCGTACAGGTCGCACGCGACCTGCACGCTATGGGCTTCAAGATTATGGCCACCAAGGGTACGTGCATTTGCCTTATCAACCACAACGTTCCCTCCGAGTTCGTGCTGAAAATGAACGAGGGCAGGCCGCACGTCGTCGATCTAATAATAAACGACAGGATCGACCTTATCATAAATACGACGGTCGGCAAACAATCCATAGTCGATTCATTCTCGATCCGAAGAACCGCGCTCGATAGGCGGGTACCTTACGTGACAACAATGCGGGGCGCCGAGGCCGTTGTCCTGGCTATCGCGGCATTGAAGAAACACAAGGTCGGCGTCAAGCCCATTCAGTTGTATTACCGCTAAAGAAGGATAGACCCAGGTGAAAGGCATTCTATTACTGGAAGACGGGACCATCTTCGAGGGCAGGGCCTTTGGGGCAAAAGGCTGCAAGTGCGGGGAGGTTGTGTTCAACACGAGTATGACCGGCTACCAGGAGATACTCACAGATCCCTCTTACAACGAGCAGATAATAACGATGACCTATCCTCTTATCGGGAACGTCGGGACAAACTCCGAGGACCGGGAGTCGAGGAAGGTCTTCGCGGCGGGCTTCGTCGTCAAGGAAAACTGCGGGTACCCAAGCAATTGGCGAAACAAAACCCCGCTCGAAGAGTTTCTCAAGAAAAATAGGGTCGTGGGACTTGAAGGCATCGACACCAGGAAACTGGTCAGGCATATCCGGACCGAGGGGGCGATGCGGGGGATAATATCCTCAGCTGAACTGGCGGTTGGAAAGCTCAAAAAGAGGCTGGAGCAATATCCCGGCCTTGTTGGAAGGGACATCGTCAGGGACGTTACCACCAGGAAACCATACAAGTGGGGCAAAAATGTGATCAATGTGCTCGGTGGACGCCGGCCAAAGCCTCCGCGAGAATACCGGGTCATCGCCTTCGATTTCGGGGTCAAGCACAACATCCTGCGACTACTTCGCTCCCACGGCTGCGATGTCACCGTCGTTCCGGCAGCGGCGTCGGCCGAGGAGGTTCTGGCAAGGAAACCCGACGGTGTTTTCCTCAGCAACGGGCCCGGCGACCCGGCCCCTGTGGCCTACGCAATCGACACCATCCGCAGGCTTCTCGGCAGGGTACCTATATTCGGAATCTGCCTGGGCCATCAGCTGCTGGCACTTGCCCTCGGTGCCAGGACCTACAAGCTCAAGTTCGGCCACCACGGCGCCAATCATCCCGTGCAGAACCTGGAGACGGGAAAGATCGAAATCACCAGCCAGAACCACGGCTTCTGTGTGGATATGAATACCCTCAGACGCAAGGATGTGGAACTCACCCACATCAACCTCAACGATCATACCGTCGAGGGCCTCTGTTGCGAGAGGAAAAAGGCCTTTTCGGTCCAGTACCACCCGGAGGCCTCGCCCGGTCCCCACGACTCAAGCTACCTCTTCCAGGATTTCATTGACCTGATGAGGGGGCACAGGTGCAAGTAGGCGTCCCGGCCAGAACCTCCGCCGATGTTGCTCGGCTTGTGTGTGTGCGGGAGTTTTTTGGGGGGATACGTGGTTAGATTTCGGTCCGCAGCGCCGCGGGATACAGGTTGACAGGCCGGGGGATTGGAGATACGCTCTGCCAGAGCGTCTTGGTAGTCGCCATTTGCGGTCCGGCCAGGATATATTGGCAGCTGCGGAGAGGGCACGCGGGGCCGGCAGGGGGGTTCGAGCGTCTGACGGGGTCGCAGCAGGCTGACAGGTATATGAAGGTTCTGGTTGCAGAGAAATGCGGCTTCTGCCACGGTGTCAGGAGCGCCATCAGTATAGCGGAAAAGACCCTGGAGCAGGAAAAGGGCAGAGCGGAGGTCTACAGCCTCGGGCCTATAATCCACAACCAGGACGAGGTGGACCGCCTGGCCAGAGCGGGACTTAGGACGGTGGACAGCATAGACCAGATCGACTCCGGGACGGTCATAATCCGCTCACACGGAGCGGCCCCGGCCCAGATAGCTAAGCTCAAGGAGAAGGGCCTTAAGATCGTCGATGCCACGTGCGTCCTCGTCAAGAGGGTTCAGCATATCGCCGAGCGGCTCGACAAGGAGGGATACAAGGTTGTGATTATCGGGGAGGAAAATCACCCTGAGGTGCAGGCGGTGATGGGCTGTGCCGCAGATGTGGTGGTGATTACCAACGAATCGGACCTGCCCAGACTACCGGCGCGAGGCAGACTTGGAATTGTCGGGCAGACCACCCAGGGCCGGGCGCATTTCGGCAATATGCTCGGCGCGATAGGCCAGCTGAATTTTAGCGAGCTGAGGGTCGTCAACACGCTGTGCCAGGAGGCGATGAAGAGACAGGACTCGGCCGTCCGTCTGTGCAAGCAGGTCGAAATCATGTTCGTCCTGGGAGGGCTGCACAGTGCCAATACACGGAGGTTGGCCGAGCTGTGCAAAAAATTCAACCCGGAGACCTTTTACTTGCAAAATTGGAAAGAACTTGATAAAAGAATGCTACTGGGCAAGAGTACCGCGGGCGTGACGGCAGGCGCTTCGACGCCCGATTGGGTAATAGGCGAGTTTGTTAAGAAACTGGAAGACTTCAACGCCCAAACACACCAGGGCTAACTTCGGTGCGGAAGTCTCCGGTGGGCATCTGCTTGGGTGGCAGATGCTTTTTGAATTATTAACCGGGTATTTTTTGTGCGGCGTTGCACAAGAGGTTGGTCGCCGTGAATGTGGGGCGGCGGCCGGCCGTGAACGTGAGACTCCACAGTAAGGACGTTATGGAATGGTAGATCGAAACATCGTCAGTAAACTGGGTTTGTCGGAGGAAAAACTCGAAGAACAGATCCGAGGACTTTTCAGCGAGCAGGAAGAAGGATTCCTGGAAGAGGTTCTCAAGAAGAAAGTTGATATGCGCCTGCCTGGAACAATCCTCAAAGGCAAGATTGTTTCGCAGATCGGCGGTGACGTTATCGTTGAGGTGGGGCTCAAGAGTGAGGGCGTCGTCGATGCGAACGAGTTCGACAGTCCCGACGAGATAGAGCCTGGCAAAGAGATCGAGGTCCTTCTCGAAGATACGGACTCCGAAAGCGGCCTTGTGCTTCTGAGCAAGCGCAAGGCCGATATTATAAGAGGATGGGAACACGTTCTTGCCACCAAGAAGGAAGGGGACATCGTGAGCGGGCGGGTGATACGGCGTATCAAGGGCGGCCTGCTCGTCGATATCGGCGTGCCCGTATTCCTGCCGGCCTCCCAGGTCGATATCCGAAAACCGGGAGACATCAGCAGGTTTATCGGCAAGGAAGTCGAGTGCAAGATCCTCAAGATCGACGCCGAGGGCCGGAACATAGTCATATCCCGCCGAAAGCTCATCGAGGAAGAACGCCGCGCCAGCAAGGAGAAGATACTCTCCGAGATCGAGGTGGGCCAGCTCCGCAAGGGTGTTGTTAAGAATATCGCTGATTTCGGAGTGTTCGTGGACCTGGGCGGGCTCGATGGCCTGCTCCACATCTCGGACCTGAGCTGGGGACGGATTTCGCACCCGTCGGAGGTCGTAGAACTTGACCAGGAGATCGAATGTGTCGTCATCGGGGTCGACAAGGAGCACGAAAAGATATCCCTGGGACTCAAGCAAAAGACCCCCAGTCCCTGGGAAGACGTTGAACAGCGCTACCCCGTGGGTTCGCGGGTGAGGGGCAAAGTGGTAAATATAATGAACTACGGTGTTTTCGTCCGGCTGGAGGACGGCATCGAGGGGCTGGTGCATATAAGTGAGATGAGCTGGACCAGGCGACTTGCCCACCCCAGCGAGATGGTTAGCCTCGGCGACGAGATCGAAGTGGTTGTGCTCAGTGTCAACAAGGAAAAGCAGGAGATTTCCCTCGGGCTCAAGCAGACCGAGACAAACCCGTGGAGCGTGGCATCGCAGAAGTATCCGCCTGGAACGATCGTTACGACGACGGTCCGAAGCCTCACCAGTTTCGGGGCATTTGTGGAGATAGAGCCCGGCATCGACGGGATGATCCACATCTCGGACCTGAGCTGGACCAGAAAATACAGCCATCCCAGCGAGGCTCTCCAGAAGGGCCAGGAGGTCAAGTGCGTTGTCCTCGAGGTCAACGAGGAAAAACGCCGGATCTCGCTCGGTATCAAGCAGATGTCCGAGGATCCGTGGATTCGTGCCATCCCCGAGAAATACATTCCCGGACATATCATAAAAGGCAAGGTGGCCAAGCTCACCAATTTCGGTGCGTTTGTCGAGCTCGAGCCCGATCTGGAGGGGCTGCTGCATATCTCCGAGCTTGCCGACCATAAGGTCGATAAACCTCAGGATGTTGTCAAGGTAGGGCAGGAGATCGAGGTCAAGATTCTCAAGGTTGACACGGAGTCTCGCAAGATCGGCCTGAGTTTGCGGCGAGTGCAGTGGGCCGCCGAAGAGGAATCGGAAAAGCCGGTTCGCCGCAGACCGACGGCTGTTCAGACCGTCCTGCCGGATAGCGACATTGAGCGTCTTTCGAAAGCCCGCCAGGACCAGAGCGAGGCCCCGGGCCCCGCTGAAGCTGATGCGGGTGACGTGGAGGCCCTGGAAGCAACGGAGGGTAGTTCCGAAGCCAAGGTCAGTGACGAAGAAGCTTCAGCCGCTCAAGCCGGCGCAGAGACCGGGGATAAAATGGGCACAACCGAGCCGGGCAGTCAGCCCGAAGAGTCCGCCGTCCAGACCGAGATGCCCGAGGCAGCTACAGCCGAGCCTGCCGAGCAGCAGGTAGAGGCCGTCGAAAAAAGCAAGGATCAGCCTGACGCAGGGCCCTCCGAGCCCGCCGGGCAAGTGGGCGTCGAAACCGATGCTGCTGGGCAGCAAGGCGGTACGGGGGAGACCCAGATCGCAGAGACCGAAGGAGACCAGCCAGCCCAAAAGCAGGCTGCCTCCGAGTCCGATGCGCCCGGTTCCAAGAAAGCTGCACAACCGGAGGCCGAGGACTCGGTCGGGCGAAGCCCCGACGAGCAGTGCGGGCAACCCGGCGCCGAAAACGCCGAGGGCGACAAGCCCGACGAGGCCTCTGGTGAGCAAGAACACAATGAGAGCTGATCGGCTCAGGGGGACAGGCGAGCTCTGTAGCGACTGTGACTCACCGATTGTGCGAATTTCTTCAAGCCCCGAGTGCTCGTGGATTTTCGCGCCGCCAGAGGATAGCGTTATGTGGGTAGCGTCGCGATCAGCGAAGAAACGTCGCAGTGGGACGATCTTGATATGGTCGGCTGGCTGGGCACGGGCAGCTCTGTAGCCTCTCGGGTGGCTCAAGCTTGCCGCTCACAGGTTGCGGTGCGGCGTTATGTTCAAGGGTGCAGAGCTGGGATCGACCGTCGGCGAGGAGGTAGATGGAAGCGAGGACCGCCCGGCAAGTGTGTTCGTGAGCGAAGAGAATCTGCCAGCCGGGAGTTATGACTTCGGTCCCGAACCCTGGCAGAAAGAGCTTCTACATTATTGGGGTGGTTGCCGAGAGGCCACTAGCGCTCTTCTTGTCCTTGGTGGGGGCCGGCCAAATTCGTATCGTGGGCGGAATTGATGTTGATAACAGGCGCCTGGCCGGTATAATCGCAGATGATTTGGTTATAAGATACCGCCATAGCGTGCAATAATTGGAGGTCATAGCGATGCTGCTCTGGATTTTCCGTGCGATATTCTGGGTTGTGGTGATTGCCGTTCTGTTCGTAAGTGTCAGCTCGACGAAGATATCGGGCGTCACAGGATCGCACGATTTCGTCGCGGTGCTGGTCAGCGGGTTGGGGATGGCGATATTCGTGTTCCTGCTCGACGTGTTGACGCCCAAGAAGAAGCTGACGGCCGTCGCCGGGGTTTTTTTCGGCCTGCTCGTCGGCCTGCTTATAAGCCTGGTTCTCGCCGCCGTCGTCGATATGGTCAATGATTCTTACCAGATCAATATGATCCCTGAGACGGCCAGGGCCATAAAGTGGACGCTCGGAATATGCATCTGTTATCTGACCATCAGCGTGGTTATGCGGACCAAGGATGACGTCCGCTTTGTCATTCCGTACGTGGAGTTTGCCAAGCAGACCAAGGGCGCGCGGCCGCTGGTGCTGGATACCTCGGTGATCATCGACGGTCGAATCGCGGACCTCTGCCAGAGCAAGCTGTTTGACGCTCCGGTGGTTGTGCCGCGTTTTGTGCTCAGCGAACTGCAACTGATAGCCGACTCGGCCGACAGGCTTAAACGCCAGCGAGGCCGACGCGGTCTCGACATACTCAACAAGATGCAGATGAACCCCGTGATAGACGTCCAGATCGACGACGCAATAATATCCGAGGTCGAGGATGCCAAGGGAGTAGATCAGAAGTTGATGATGTTCACCAAGGCCTGCAACGGCCGGCTCGCCACGACCGACTATAATCTCAGCAAGGTCGCGCAGGTCCGCGAGGTTGACGTTGTGAACATCAATGACCTGGCAAATTCCTTGAAGGTTGTTGCACTGCCTGGCGAGACGATGCAGGTCAAGGTCATAAAACCTGGCGAGGAAGCCGATCAGGGTATCGGCTACCTTGACGACGGGACGATGGTGGTCGTCGAGGGAGGTCGAAACAAAATCGGACGCGAGGTGATTATTAGCGTTACAAGCTCCCTTCAGACATCCGCGGGCAAAATGATATTCGGCAAGTTCGAGCAGTTCGCCCAGCAGGATTCCTCGGGCGGCGGCAGCAACAACAAGAGACGGTCGTTCGGCAGGAGGCCCGCGGGCAGCGCGGCCCGGCAGCGCGAATGAAAAGACCGGCGGGCGTGACGTCGAAGCGGCTATGGCCTCAAGAGCGCCGGCGGGACTTTGCAAGGCAACAGACGAAGACGCCGCCAGCCAGAATGCAGCCTGCTGCAAACAGCGGCCAATAAAAGTGGGCCTTGTAATCGGCTCGGCTTACGTACGGCCCTGCCGTGCACAGCGAGAGGATGATAATAGCCCCGGCCAAAGCCGACAAAACCCAGTCGCGCGGCGTCGCTTTGATAGGCCGGCCAACCGCATCCCGCCAGAGTATTACCGCCGAAAACACCGCCATCATCGCCGAGACGACAACAGGGCAGAGAACCGGTGCCGCCCACGGCAACGGAATCAAAAACAGCAGGTCCCACTCGAGGATTGAGGCTGGCCAGTCCAGCAGCAGCTTCAACCAAGCATAGTAGAAGATGTCCCACACGGCAAAGACGGCCAGGCAGTAGGCAAATCGCTGCGCGCAATTTCGGCCAAAAAGGTGGGCGCCGGTGAGGATCAGGACAATCGTCGCGGCCTCGCGACCGACCTCAACCAGCAGGAGCCACCTCTGGTGCGCACCCAGGCTCGGCAGGTTCGCAAGCGGGAAACTGAACCCATCCGGATAGAAAATCTCCCGCAGATATACCACGACCGCGGACTCAATATAGGCAAACGCCACGGCGAAAGCCACTGCGATGGTGAATCTTCCAAAGGTCGTCTTCAAAGGTCCAGGTTGCATAGGTCTTGCCCTACTACCACAACATCATCGCGTTGCAAAGGCTCTACATTCTTCCCTGCAGTCCGCTCAGAGGTTCTCCAACGCCCTGAGTATGGCCGGGATGATCTGGCTTTCCGGTACTGTGTCGATCTTCCGGCCTTTGCGGTAGATAAAGGCCTTGTTCCTCGCCGCGCAGAGGGCAACCTCGGCGTCCGCGGCTTCGCCCGGTCCGTTGACGATGCATCCCATCACCGCTACCCGCACGGGCCTGTCTATCCGAGCCAGTGCCTTTTTGACCCGTCGGGCCAGCTTGATAACATCGACCTGGGCGCGGGCACACGTCGGGCAAACTATCAGCTCGGCTCCCGGCGGGCCGGGGCCCTGCAGGCCGAGTGCACGAAGAATCCGCCTGGCCGTAGCCACTTCAAGCAGGGGATTGCCCGCAAGGCTGACCCTGATCGTATCACCGATTCCTTCTGCCAGCAGGGTACCGAGGGCGACCGCAGAGGGGATTTGGCCGTCTTCGGGCAGGCCGGCGTGGGTCAGGCCGAGATGAATAGGATAATCGAACGTATCGGCCAGAAGGCGGCTGATCTCAATGGTCCTGGTAGCGTCGCTGCTTTTCGCGCTGAGGACCAGCTGGTCGAATCCGCGCTTCTCGAACAGCCTTATGTACCTTTTCATTTCTCTGAGCATCAGTGCAGTACGCCTATGCGGGGCGACAGGAGCCTTTTTCAGGTCCCTTATACTTGCCTCGTTGACGCCGATACGCACGGCAGCGCCGTGCATCTTGGCCGCGTCGATAATCCGGGTGATCTGTCTGCGGTCCTTTATGTTCCCCGGGTTCAGCCGGACCTTGGCTGCGCCGGCCTCGATCGCCTCTATGGCCCTGGCCGGGCTGAAGTGCACGTCGGCTATCAGGGGCGTACCCACCTTTTCGACGATCCTGGCAAGGGCCACTGTGTCGGCGCGCCTGGGAACAGCAAGCCTGACGAGCTGGCAGCCTGCCTTGGCAAGCTGTTTTATCTGCCTGACGCACCGCTCTACGTCCGTGGTGGGGACCTTGGTCATCGACTGGATGGCCACGGGGAACTCCGAGCCAAGGCTCACCGAACCCACGGCCACAGTCCTGGTTTTCCTTCTCTCGAACATAGCTGAATTATAGCCCGTTCGCGGACACCGAGCAAACGAATCTCACGTGGCGTGGGGGCCGGCGCATCCGGCCAGGAACTTGCCGGCTGTGCACTGGGTTGTCCGGTCTTCGAGCGGGGATTAAAATGTATCGCTGTCGTTCGGTGTTGAGATATACCTTCTGCGGACCCGGCAACCGCCTTGCCGGTATGCGCCTGTCGGACCCTGGTATGGGCTCTATGCTGTTATACGTTGCCATTGTGCTTGTTGCGGCGTACTGCGGCTGGGGGCTGGTACTGTATTGCCTGCAGCCGAGGTTGCTGTACAGACCTATGAGGGAAGTCGCTAATACTCCCGACGGCCTTGGCCTCGAATTCGAGGACACCGTTTTCGAGGCCGAAGATGGTGTGCGCCTGCACGGCTGGTACGTTCCGGCGCCCGGCGCGAGCTTCACGGTGTTGTTCTGCCACGGCAATGGCGGCAACATTGAGCATCGGCTGGACAGTATCAACCTTTTCTATGAGCTGGCCCTGAATTGCTTCATTTTCGATTACCGTGGCTACGGCAACAGCCGGGGCAAGCCCAGCGAGCAAGGCACGTACCTTGATGTTCGGGCAGCGTATGACTGGCTGATCGGCGTCAAGAAGGTGCCGGCCGAGAGGATAATCGTGTTCGGCAGGTCTCTGGGCGGCAGCGTGGCCGCGAAATTGGCCTCGCAGGTCAAGACCGCGGGCCTGGTCATCGAGAGCGGCTTTACCTCATATCCGGATATCGGCAGGAAGTTCTACCCGTATATGCCCGTTCGCTGGTTTGCCAGGTTCGGCTATAAGACAATCGATTACGTCCGGGAGGTTGATTGTCCGCTGCTCGTTATACATAGCAGAGACGACGAAATCGTTCCGTTTGAGTTCGGCCGGCAGCTCTACGAGGCGGCCGATGAACCAAAAAAATTCGTAGAAATCTTCGGCAGCCACAATAACGCCTTCCTTGTATCAGTGGATATCTACAAGGAGGCCTGGAGAAAATGGCTTGATTTGCTGGCCCGGTGTGAGGATCGCCCGGAGCAGCCGACCGGATACGGCACCTGAGGACGTCTGTCCTCTCGGACCTCTCGGAGCAACAAAGATCAAAGGTCGATTGGGCTTTGAAGCTTATCCTGGAGCAAGGTGGAGATTAGATGGGGGGCAGAGGCCATCGCGCCATTCTCGCAAAAAGTGGCACCGACCGGCCGGCGCCAGCCGGTGCCAGTGGGAGGGTTATTGGCCTACATATTTCACAACTCAGCGGGCGCAGCACCCCCAGCCCTTCGAGTGTGCGTTTTCCTTGCTCTTGTCTGTTGCGACTCGTCGGTGCCGGTAAAACAGCCTGCCGGAGCGTTCTTTGTCAGTCGGTTCTCACCACCGGTCGTCGCACAGCTTGGTCAGCCACAAAATCCCCAGCCGGTCCCTTCGCCATTTAGGAGGACTTTCTTTCCTCGGCGACACAAATCCTCTGGCGGTTTCGTCAATTTCTTGGAGGTAAGTGAGTTCGAGGGTACCCTCGATGTTATTATTTCTGGCAATCGTTATGGATTCGATGAGGTCTTTTTCCATAGCGATTTCATAGATCAATTCAGTCGCTCCGGAGTACACCGTGACCTTTGCCATTCCCCGGCCGGCATCGTATTCGGTCCGAAATCTCATCCGTTTACGCGCTGCGTCCCTGCGGACGGTGTCGATCGTGTGCAGCCCCATCCACGGTCGGCCCAGTCCTTCGAAAAACGTGCCGCCCTCGTAGCTTGCCAGAAGGTTGCCCGAGCCGTCGTAGAGACGTGCGTAGCTGCCGGTATCGACGAGCTTCAGCCTATTGCCGACGGTCATTTTCAGCCACGGGTAGCTCCACCTGCTGGTTGCATATACGAATGGAAGTCGTCCGGTCCCGTGGACCTCATCGGCACCGATGTGCCCGGTTACCCTGAAATACGTCCAGCCCCGCTTGTGCATGGTATCCCGCAGGTCGACCACCGAGGCCTTGCTGGGCCAGTCAAACAGGAAGTACTGCTCGTCGAGGATATTGATGTGATGAGTTATATTGGTTATATCACTTTGCCGATCCTGCTTGAGGGTTACGAGCAAACCGGCACCGCCACCCTTTACATATCGCATCGGTTTGGTCGTTGGTTGAACGGCTGCCAGAGCTTGGCGGAGGTCTGCACTATCGGTGGGCAGCCGCCAAACGCCCAGGTCGTCGTGCCAGATGTGGTGGTTTCTGATGTAGATGGTGTTCTTATCCCTGTCGAAATAGTAGTTTGCAGTTTCGTTTTGAAGCCACTGGCAATACGGGGTGTTTTCGCGGCCATCCCACCGTAGCAGTCTCATCATAACCGGACCGCCTGCTCCACGCGGATAGTAGTACCAGTACTCCTGAGTTATGCCGGGGGTTTCGGCCAGGTCGCCGGCGATTTGGCTGCTGGCTGCCTGCTGGCCTGTGATCGGCTGATTCGCCTGGTCGGAGGCCGTCTTGACGGCGACCGCACTGAGTGTTATCGCGCCGGCTGCCGCAACCGATAAGATCGCAGACTTGCTCGTGGCCACGGCGGCCAGCCCCGCTGCAAATCCGACCTTGGCGGCGCCGGCGGAGACGGCGACGGTTTTTGCGGCCTCGGCCGGAGCCGTCCACTTGCCAAACAGAACCAGCGCAGCAAGAAAGCTGCCTCGCCCGAAGCCAGACCGCCAAAGCTGCTTTTGGAAGTGCCTTTTCGCGCGATAAAAGTGGACCTTTGCCGCAAACTCGCTGCACTGCAACGACTCGGCGATCTGCGCATACTCCATCTGCCTGAAGCAGCGTAAAATCAAAACAGCCCGGTGCCGGGGCTTGAGCCGCCGCATAGCCGCGAAGATGACGTCCTTCACTTCCCGGCCAACGGCATCAGCCAGAACATACTGGCCGCTGTCTCCTGCATCTTCCTCTGCCTGGGCTGACACAAAAGCGGTCTTTGGGTATTGCTCTTTCCTGCGGGTCAGACGCACTTTGTTGAGGGCTGCGGCAAACAGCCCGGGCCAAAACCGCTTGGCCTTCTTAGGTTTGCCCGATGTGTGAAACATTTCGGAAAAGCGCTCCTTCACAGGGTCCCGTGTCAGCTCAGGCCGCAGCGCCGAGGAGGACTTCGGCGCGTAATACTGTTTCTTCCTCTGCCACTGCCTTGAGATCACCAAGCCACAGACGGCACCGGGCCAGGCTCGTTTCAACAATTTCGGCTGGATGGAACCGAATCGACTCCATCCAGAGTTTTCACCCTCAAGGTGCGCGGTCCGTTCTCAGGTAACGTTTTTTTTGTGGAATTTTCCAGCGAGCCGAAAATCAGCTCAGAGCCGCGGGGAAAATACCACGATAAGGCTGCCTCGATTAAGTGTAATTCCGCCGGTCGAATCGAAGCAGGTCTTTGTTTTACAAGTAGTTACGGCAGTTTGTCTCTGCAGGGCTGGCTGTTAGGCCTCTACGATGCGTTTGTCGCGTTGACTAACCCGGTCGTGGTCCACGGGCGCAGACCTGTCCGCTGCAAAACCTTATCTTCCGGGATGAGCTGCCACTTTGTGCCCACCTGTTGGCTCCAGCGTGCTTTCCCCGGGCAAGAGCAGCGCTCTGCAAGGCCGTAGCCGGCCCAGACCTGCTTCAATACCGTTTGGTACCTGCCGGCCAAATAACCAAGGCCGGCCTTGACGACCCGGCCCGCTTTGGCTATGCTCACGTGGTCTTTGTGTGCAGTGCCCATCGGCTCAGAAGGTCTGGGTATGAGCCGGCACAGGATGATAACCGGTGATTCGGGAAGAATGGACTTCAAAACGGGTACACAGAAATCGCAGGGTAGAGATAGTTCCTCGCGATCACCGCTGTACCAGTTGAGACTATCGCAGCGAGGTGTGGTGCGCCGGGATAATCAGAGGCTCCCGGGCTAACCGACCGACCGTTGCTCGTACGCTTTGTCGGACTTAACTTATGTTCAAGAGGACACATAATTGCGGCCAGCTTCGCCTGGATGACGCGGGCAAGAAGGTTACCTTGGCCGGCTGGGTTCACTCCTATCGCGACCACGGCAACCTCGTGTTCATCGACCTGCGGGATAGAGAAGGACTGACCCAACTGGTCTTCGATCCTGAAACAGAGCCCGAGGCCCACAGGCTCGCAAGAACCCTCCGGTGTGAGTGGGTAATAGCGGCCCGCGGAGTCGTTCAGCCCAGGACCGAAGGTATGGAAAATCCTAAGCTGCCGACCGGCCAGATCGAGGTAGCCGTCCGGGAGCTTGAAATCCTCAACGTCGCAAAAACGCCGCCCTTCGAGATAGACACCGCGGAGAAAACCAGCGAGGAGAACCGCCTGGCCAACAGGTACATCGACCTGCGAAGACCAGAGATGCTCTGCAAGCTGAAAACGCGGCACAAGGTTACCACCGTCGTCCGGGACTACTTCGACAAGCTGGGCTTCTGGGAAATCGAGACTCCGATGCTGGCGAAAAGCACGCCCGAAGGCGCCAGGGACTTCCTCGTGCCCAGCAGGCTGAATCCCAACTGCTTCTATGCGCTGCCCCAATCGCCGCAGCTTTTCAAGCAGATCCTGATGATAAGCAGCGTGGACAAGTACTTCCAGATCGTACGTTGTTTCCGCGACGAAGACCCTCGCGCCGACAGGCAGGCCGAGTTCACGCAAATCGACGTGGAGATGAGCTTTGTCGGCGTCGACGACGTCATCGCCGTTCACGAAAACATGCTGGCCAGAATCTGGAAGCAGATCCTGGGCATAGACGTGAAGCTGCCGATGCGCAGGCTGAGCTACAAACAGGCGATAGACGACTACGGCACCGACAGACCCGACCTGCGATTTGAGGTGAAACTGAAGGACATCTCCGACATTGCCCGGCAGAGCACGTTCAAGGTCTTTACTTCGGCGGTGGCAAACGGCGGAGTTGTCAAGGGCCTGTGTGTTCCAGCCGGCGAGAAGTATTCCAGGAGCGACATCGAAAAGACCCTTACGGATTTCGTCGCCGACTACGGAGCAAAAGGTCTTGCCTGGTTCAAAGTAAAACGCGAAAACGATCAAACCGCCCTTATCGGTGGGCTGGCAAAGTTCTTCGGCCCCGACCTGCAACAGAAGCTGCTACAGCGCTTCGACGCGAAAGATGGCGACCTGCTCTTGTTCGTGGCCGACGATGAAACCATCGTCAACAAGGCCCTGGCGCCCCTGCGATGCCGTCTCGGCCAGGAGCTAAACCTGTACGACCCGCAGAGCTTCGAGTTTGTCTGGATAGTGGACTTTCCACTGTTCGAGTGGAATGAAGACGAAAAGCGCTACGACTCGCTGCACCACCCTTTTACCTCGCCGGTCGAAGAGGATGTCGACAAGCTCGACAGCGACCCGGGGAATATCCGCTCCCAGGCCTACGACATCGTCGTCAATGGCTCGGAAATCGGGGGCGGCAGCATTCGTATCCACAATCCCAAGATCCAGAGGAAGGTCTTCGACCTGCTGAATATCTCCAGGGAACAGGCCCAGTCCAGGTTCGGGTTCTTCCTCAAGGCCCTCGAGTACGGTGCACCGCCGCACGGCGGCATCGCGTTCGGCCTCGACAGGCTGGTTATGCTCCTGACAGGAACGAATAATATCAGAGACGTCATCGCATTCCCAAAGACCCAGCGCGGACAATGCCTTCTGACCGACGCACCCAGCGGGGTCGACCAGAAACAACTCGACGAACTGAACCTGAGAGTGCAAAGGCACTCGCACATTGCCAAAGAAGACGAAGGCGAGCCATAGCGTAATCCTGTTGGGCTGCCCAGACGGTACAGCGTTCATTCGAAGATTAGTTATAACGAGGGCGTTATCTTCAAGGAGGTTGCCGGCCGATGCGAGTTAAGCTGGCCCAACTCTGGCGAAAAGTGCTTGGGGCTTTTCATCTCTGGCCGCTGTCACTGGCGGAAAAATGCCGCCTGGCCTTCGGCGCCGCCGTCGTCTTCATCCTTTTTCTCGCACTGCTCCTGCCCTATATCTGGATGGGCCAGCTCACCAAGAAGGGCCTGCTCGACACGAACAGGGCAAAGGCCCAGGCGCTTTTCTTGCGGCTCCATTTCCAGTTGGAACCGTCCACGGACTCTGCGCTACCGGCCCTGGACAGTACCGGCGCCGCGGCGGACGTCAACGACGCCGAAATACGCTGGATTCGATTCGCAAAAGACGATAAGGAACCTCTCGATCAGCTGACCGACCAACAGAGAAAAACCATCGAGCTGCTTATGGACGCAGAGACCAGAGACGACGGGATTACCCTAACCGAGGTCGACGGGGTGCTCTGGAGCCGCTACGTCCGAATCTTCAGGGCGACCGAGGGCTGTATTAGCTGTCACAATCCCGAGGGTTCGGCTGCGGCGTTTTCGCTGAACGAGCCCGTAGGAGCGGCACTGATTCAGTCCCGCGGCGTCGGCAGCGAGCTCAGCAGGACCATTCTTCTAAATCGCGTCTGGATAGGCGTCTCGTGGCTAATCGGCGTCACCGGCGCCATTGTTGCTTTTTATTGGATAACCCAGCGCGTAATCCTTCGGCCGGTCCGCCAGCTCCGCGCCCTGGCCAATAACGTCGCCGAGGGCAACCTCGATATCCGAAGCTCGATCGCAACCCGGGACGAGTATGAAAAGCTCGCCAAGGCCTTCAACCACATGCTCGACGCCCTCCAGGCCGCCCAGGAAAAACTCAGAGAGGCCAACAGGCAGCTCGACGCAAAGATCGTGGAGCTTTCCGAACGAAACATTGAGCTGTTCAAGGCCAACAAGGTCAAGAGCGAATTCCTGGCCAACATCTCGCACGAGTTTAGAACGCCGTTGAACGCCATCCTGGGATTCGCCCAGGTGCTGCGAGACAAGCCGAGCCTGATGAAAACCGAAAAAGGCAAGAAATACGCCGAGAACATCATCACCAGCGGCAACAGGCTCCTGACTATGATCAACGACCTGCTTGAGCTGGCCAAAACCCAGGCAGGCAAGATGGAACTTCACATCGAAGAGACCTCCGCGAAAAACCTCTGCGAGGGCCTGATAGCCTCGTTGTCACTGATCACCCGGAAGAAAAAGATAAAGGTCAGGTACACCGTCGAACCTGATATCCCGCCTCTGAGGACCGACGCCGGCAAGGTCCAGCAGATACTCTACAACTTTCTCAGCAACGCCGTGAAGTTCACGCCCCCGCGAGGGAGGATCGAGGTCCACGCAGGCATGCTCGATGAAAAGACGGTCCGCTTCGCCGTAAGTGACACCGGCTGTGGAATCCCGGAGGCCGAGAGAGAAAAGATCTTCGACAAGTTCAGCCAGGTTGACGGCTCAATCACCCGTGAATCGGCCGGCACCGGGCTGGGACTGGCCATAAGCAAGGAACTGGCGACCATGCTTGCCGGCAGCATCGGATTCGAGAGCGAGCTCGACGTCGGCTCAACCTTCTGGCTGGATATACCCGTCACGCTGACAGCCGATAAAACCAGATCGAAAACCATCGCTTGAACACGCCAGCCGTTGCAGGTTGCCTTGTCAGACGTTACATAAAAGAATCCAGGGGAACGTGAGTGTTTGTTGAGGGTACTAACGCACAACCAGATGATAATAAGGCGCGGCCTGAAGTTTTCAACAGAGCAGTCTATTGGAAAGCGTGATCAGCGGCGCAGCCGAGTGGGATATGCGAGCTTTTATGGGAAATCTGGGCCAGGGCTAATCAGGGTGAAGTCAGTGTTTAAAGTATCGCCGATAATTTTCTCGATTGTACTGGCAATATCTGTTTGCCAGGGGCAGATATTAACGAAAGGCGCCGGCCTTGTGTTCAACGTCAGAGAAGTTCCTTTTAGTTATAGTAAATCGTCATTCTCGGTTTGCAAAAACAGGGGGAGCAAATGCCTGGCTTTAACCGATATCAGGTTTGCCTTGTTTGGGAGAGATAACGAAATTTTCCGCTTTTTCTATATGTCAGGTTCAGAACCGGCGGAGCCGCAAGCATTTGCAAGTCCGGCGGTGCTATCTCTATCGACGGGAAAACGGGTATTCTGCAAAGCCTGTTTTGAATCGGAGAAATTGTTTCGTC
This sequence comes from uncultured Pirellulales bacterium, assembly GCA_964632005.1. Classification (GTDB taxonomy): domain Bacteria; phylum Planctomycetota; class Phycisphaerae; order Sedimentisphaerales; family Anaerobacaceae; genus CAZWAP01. The sequence goes on from CAZWAP010000003.1 coordinate 93,499, forward strand.
TGAGGGGTAAGGATTTCCCCCTGGTATTACAGTTGGACGGCCAATTGATTCTAAAGAACAGATTGTGGATCAGGGAAAAGGATAGTAGCACGTTTTATATCGAGAACGAAAATAGATTCGGCACTTCTTACCATATCCTTAGGTGCCTTGATGGTACGCTTCAGTACGACAAGGATAAGCGCCTTTTCAGAGTATATCCTTCCGCCAAGAATGTTTATGAGGTAAGTGTGGAAGAGTCGGATCGCGGCTGGCACTCGATGGGGATAAGGAAAAGTTTTGAGGATTGTGTGGTTTCAGCACGGCGGAGCTATAACGAATTCTTGTCGAAGATGCCGTCACTGCCGGAGCGATACAGAAGATCCCGGGAGCTTGCATCTTATATTCTCTGGTCGTGCATCGTTGATAAAGGCGGTAATTATAAACGTCCTGGCATATTGATGTCAAAAAACTGGATGCACTATATCTGGAGCTGGGATCACTGTTTTAATGCTATGGCCTGTTCGTACCATTTGTCGGAGCTTGCGTGGGACAATTATTTCACAATATTCGATGCGCAGGATGCCGACGGCCGGCTTCCGGATGTGTTAGGCTATGCGCGCATTGATAGAAGGGTATTAAAGCCTCCGATTCATGGCTGGGCTTTAAAGAAAATGCAAAACAACATGGAATTGACAGATTCGCAGCTGCGGGATGCATACGTCTGTTTGAAGCGCTGGACGAATTACTGGCTCGAGCACAGAGACGCAAACAAAAATGGAGTACCAGAATATATCCAGGCAAATGATTGTTGGGACAACGGTACGGAGTTCATCATCAACGGGAACCCCAATTACATTGCCAGCAGGGAAAGCGCGAATCTGTCCGCATACCTCATCATTCAAATGGATCAACTGCATGATTTGGCATTGAGGTTAGGAAATAAGGACGAGGCCATCCACTGGAAAAAGAGGTCTGAGCATTTGCTTGCTCATCTGATAGAAAAACTATGGGATGGCAGCAGGTTTTTGACCGTGAACATTGAGGATGGAAGCATCAACTCAAGGAGCCAGAGTTTAATGAGGTTCTTGCCTATAATACTGGGAGATAAATTGCCATCTGAAATAATATCAAAAATGGTAAAAAGCTTAAAGGAGGATGGATATATAACGCAGTGGGGGTTGGCAACTGAAAGCGTTAAAAGTCCGCTCTACGTTGACGACGGGTATTGGCGTGGGCCGATTTGGGCGCCTACTACCATGATTATTGTTGACGGGTTAAGCAGAGCGGGCGAAGAGGGACTGGCAAAAGAGATTGCTCGCAAGTTCTGTGACTTGTGTGTTAAGAGCGGATTTGCCGAAAATTTTAATGCAAAAACTGGCGAAGGATTACGTGACTTGGCATACACGTGGACAGCGAGCGTTTTTTTGATATTGGGGCATGAATATTTGAATTGACAGGGCATATTGCAGCTTGAAGGTCACGGGAAGATATTTGGGGCTGGGGTGGAAGAATCGCTGTCGGCAACGGCCCATAAGAACAACCGAGGAGTACCAGGGTATATAGTGTCCTTTTCGTGTAGCTCTGCTGCGAAAAAGCCGGTTTTCTTCTTGATTCGCTGTTCCGAAGCCTGTATTCGATATGTGGTTCTCGGTAGGGTGCGACCGGGCTGCGCTGCTCGTGGTGTTCGGCTGGGCGGTCGACCAAGGCGCGTTCTGGAAATTCGCGAGGACGAAACGAAGCAGTGATACTCCGTTGATATCGAAGAATCTCATACGATATATGGCGGTGGGCGTTATCTTTGCCGCCATTTGTGGTCTCGCCGAACGGTTCGCGGTGCAAGGGGCGGGTGGTGCCCGGGCCCTCTGGTACAGTGTGCTGCCTCCGATGCTGGCGCTTTCCTTGGCCTTTCTGACGCGCAATGTCGTGCTCAGTCTCGGCGCGGCTATTTTGGTTGGGGGCCTGCTGTCCGAGGTTCCCGCGGCCCCGTTGGACCTCGTCAGCTGGCTTAGTGGGCTGCAGGCTGCCGGCGGACTTGTGGGCAGGGCTGTCAGCAGCAGATCGAACCTGCAGATACTGGCGTTCATTCCGCTGATCTTCGTGATGATCGAGGTGGTTGTCGCCTCGGGCGGATTCAGAGGGATCATTCACTGGCTGCTCAAGCGGGTAAAAAACGCCAGGTCCGCTCAGGTTGCCACAGCGACAATGGGCGTGTTGTGTTTTATCGACGACTACGCCAACGCGATAATCGTAGGCTCGATGATGCGACCGATTACCGACCGCTTTCGCATTAGCCGGGAGAAGCTGGCCTTCATAGTCGATGCCACCAGTGCACCTGTGGCGGGGCTGGCCGTTGTCAGCACGTGGATTGCCTACGAGGTGGGCCTGCTCGGGCAGGTTGCGGAGGAACTCGGTGTCGAGAGAAGCGGATACTCGATGTTCTTCGACGCCCTGCGTTACCGCTTTTACTGCCTACTTATGATCAGCTTTGTTTTCCTGCATGTCATCCTCAGACGGGACTTCGGCCCGATGAAGGCCGCGGAAAGGTCGGCTGGCGGCAACGACAGTGAAAGGCCGGGCCCGACCGACCCACCGGAGGAGGCTGGCCGTTCGTTTGGCAGTGGGATTGCCGACCCACCGGCCCGCGCGGTCAACGCACTTGTGCCGCTCGGCGGCCTGATATTATTCCATATCGTGGGGCTGTGGGTGGACGGCGGCGGGCCGGCCGAGTTCGAAGGGGCTGGCTCGCTTGCGAGCTTGTCGTACTGGCGCGATGTCATCGGTGCCGCCAAGAATACCCACCTGATCCTTGATTGCGCGGCCCTGTTTGGCCTGGCCCTGTCCTTGCTGTGCTGGCGGCTGTCAGGGACGTTGCGTATCAAGCCGCTTGGGGCGTGTTTCCGTCAGGGGCTAAGGCGGACGATGATTCCGTTTGTGATACTCGTTCTGGCGTGGTCGCTCAAGAATTGCTGCGATAGATTGGGGACGGGGCGTTTTTTGACGACTGTACTGGCCGGGAGGATCGCGGCGTGTTGGTTTGCACCGGCGGTGTTCGTGGTGGCGTCGCTGAGCTCGTTCGCGACGGGGACAAGCTACGGGACGATGGCGATCCTGATTCCGACGGCGGTCCCGGTGGCCTTTGCGCTGGATGGAAACAGCTACGGGCTGACCACGATGATTACGGTCGGGGCGGTGCTGGACGGCGCCATCTTCGGTGACCACTGCTCGCCGATCTCCGATACGACGATCATGAGTTCGGCTGCGAGCTCGTGCGAGCTTATGCGGCACGTGCGCACTCAGCTGCCCTATAGTCTTTTCGTCGCTGCGCTGGCCCTGCTCTGCGCATACATCCCCAGCGGCCTGGGCCTGCCGGCTGGTCTTAGTCTGATGGCGGCGGCGTTCGTTATGAGCTGCCTGCTGTTAGTTGGTGTTCGCCCGGAAAAAGCGGCCGGCGCCTAATCCAGCTCCATTGGGAAGTAGTCTCTGGCGTTGTTGTAGCAGATGTCCTCGACCATTTTGCCGAGCAGTTCCATATCGTCGGGCAGCAGGCCGGCCTGGACGTCGGAAGCCAGCAGGTTGCAGAGTATCCTGCGGAAGTACTCGTGCCTCGGGTACGAGAGGAAGCTGCGGGAATCGGTGAGCATCCCCACGAATCGGCTCAACAGGCCCATATTCGCCAGCGTGCGCATCTGTTCTTCCATACCGTCCTTTTGGTCGAGGAACCACCAGGCCGAGCCGTACTGCATCTTGCCCGGCGTCGAGCCGTCCTGAAAGTTGCCGATCATCGTCGCGAACAGGGCGTTGTCCCGCGGATTGAGATTGTAGAGGATAGTCTTTGGTAGTTGATTGTTTTTGTCGAGCCTGTCGAGGAACTTGGCCAGAGGGCGGGCTATTAGCTGGTCGTCCATCGAGTCGCACCCGATATCTGGGCCGAGCTGGCCGAAGAGGCGCGTGTTGTTGTTTCGCAGTGCGCCGATATGGAGCTGCTGGACCCAGCCGGCCTCGTGGTCCATCAGGGCAAATTCATACATCATCGCCGATTTGAACCTGGCCCGTTCATCGCCGGTCAACTCGCTGCCGGCGATTATCTTCTGGAAGATTCTCGCGAGCTCGCTTTCGGTGTAGTCTTCGGCGTAGGCGGTATCCAGCCCGTGGTCCGAGAGCCGACAGCCGTTTGCATGGAAATAGGCGTGGCGATTACGCAAGGCCTCGAGGTATGAACGGTAGTCGCCTATTTCGATGTCGGTCAGCGCCGCCAGCCTGTCGATGAACGCGTTGAGTCCAGGCAGGTCCTCCACGGCCATCGCCTGGTCGGGCCGAAACGCAGCGTGTACTTTTACCTCGAATTCATCCTGCCGAATCTTTTTGTGGTGTTCCAGCGAGTCCAATGGTCCCTCGGTTGTGCAGACCAACTTGACATTCATCCTGCGCATAATGTTGCGCACGCTGAATTCCGGCATCCTGAGCATCTCGCTTACGCGGTCGTAGATTTCCCTGGCTGTATCCGGGCCGAGCAACTTGTTCTTTATGCCGAAGGGGTTTTTCAATTCCAGATGCGTCCAGTGGTACAGGGGGTTGCCCAGGCAGTAGGGGACGGTTTGCGCCCATTTTTCGAACTTCTCGTAATCGCTCGCGTCACCGGTGATATATCTTTCGGGCACGCCGTTGGTCCGCATAGCCCGCCACTTGTAGTGGTCGCCGGCCAGCCAGGCCTGTGTTAAGTTCTCGAAGCGGTGGTCGGCGGCGATATGATGGGCCGGCAGGTGACAGTGATAATCGTAGATCGGCATCTTCGCGGCGTGCTCGTGATAAAGCGCCCTTGCCGTTTTGCTCTGCAATAGGAAATCTTCGCTCAGGAAATTCTCTGCCATTTGCTCTCTTCGCTGAAGGTCGATATGCCGGCGGCTTAACTATCGGGCTGCTGCTTTTTTTGTTCTTCCTGTTGGCGTTGTGCCTTGAGTTCACGGCGTCTTCTAAGGGCCTTTTCCCGCGGCGACTCCATTGTCGCCATCTTCTGGGCCCAATCGAGTACTTCGCTTCTGGTTTTCTCGAGGCGCTTCGATACCGGCTTGGGTCGATTCTTTTCCTCTTTGCGGACCTTGTGCAGCCATACTGCATAGGCTACCCAGCAGACGCCGAGAACCGGCAAAGCGATCAGCATAAACAACTTGTACATTGTGAGCTTCCTTAAGACGGACTACGCACATGCGTTTCCCGGCCGACTCACCATACCGGGAATGATACAGCAAAGTTCCCCCGGGGTCAACAAACGCCGCAGGATCTGCTTTTTCGGTGCCGCCGGGCGGGTCAGGAGCGTATCGGCCCGGCTTTCGTGCGCCGCCCTGCGCGCTGTTCTTAGGCCGTGTAAGTCGAGGCGGCGGTGGTTCCGCCCCGGCCGGTCCAGTTGGTGTGGAAGAACTCGCCCCTGGGCTTATCGACCCGCTCATACGTATGGGCGCCGAAGTAGTCGCGCTGGGCCTGGAGCAGATTGGCCGGCAGACGTGCGCTGCGATAGCCGTCGTAGAACGCCAGCGCCGAGCTCATCGCCGGCACCGGGATACCCATCTCTATCGCCGCGGTCACGACGCGACGCCAGGCGGGCTGGGCCTTTTCGACCGCCTCCTTGAAGAATGGATCGAGCAGCAGGTTTGTCAGCTCGGAGTTTTTCTCGAAGGCCTCTTTGATCTTGCCCAGAAAGACCGAGCGAATGATGCATCCGCCCCGCCATATCAGCGCGATCCCGCCGTAGTTGATCTTCCAGTTGTGCTCGGCGGCGGCCGCGCGCATAAGCTGATAACCCTGGGCGTAGCTGACAATCTTGGATGCGTACAGTGCCTGGCGCAGGTCGTTGGTGAAGGCGTCTTTATCACCGGTGAACCGCGCCTTTGGGCCAGCCAGTACTTTTGAGGCCGCAACGCGCTCTTCTTTCAACGCCGAGAGGCACCGGCCAAAGACGGCTTCAGCGATCAGCGTCAACGGCTGGCCGAGATTCAGGGCCTCTATGGCGGTCCACTTGCCGGTACCCTTCTGGCCGGCGGTGTCAAGGATAAGGTCGAGCACCGCATTTCCTTCCTCGTCTTTGTAGGCAAGGATGTCACGCGTTATCTCTATCAGGTAGGAGTTCAGCTCGCCGCGGTTCCACTCGGCGAAGACCTGGTGCATCTGCTCGTTTGTCATTGCCAGGCCTTCCTTCATCAAGTGGTAGGTCTCACATATCATCTGCATATCACCGTACTCGATACCGTTGTGCACCATCTTGACGAAGTGGCCGGCCCCGTTCTCGCCGATCCACTCGCAGCACGGCTCACCGTCGGCGGTCTTGGCGGCAATCTTCTGGAAGATAGGTTTGACGTGTTCCCAGGCCGCGGGTGAGCCGCCCGGCATTATCGACGGGCCACGCAGTGCTCCCTCCTCCCCGCCGGAGACACCGGTGCCGATATAAAGCTTGCCCTGGTCTTCGACGTACTTGGTCCTGCGAATCGTATCGGGGAAATGCGAGTTGCCCCCGTCGATGATGATGTCGCCGGGCTCGAGGAGCGGCAGAAGTTGATCGATAAATGCATCGACCGCCGGACCTGCCTTGACCATCAGCATCACTTTGCGCGGCTTACTGAGATTCCGCACCAGCTCGTCGATCGATTTACAGCCGATGATCTTCTTACCCTTGCCCCTGCCGTTTACGAAATTGTCCACCTTCGAGACCGTTCGGTTAAAGCAAGCCACCGTAAAGCCCTTGCTCTCCATATTCAAAATCAGGTTTTCCCCCATAACCGCCAGGCCGATCAGGCCGATATCAGCTTTTGCCATTTTGCCACACTCCTGTTTTTGCCTGCAAATCAACTCACTATTTCTTTTCTTGAACCACCACTTGCCACGGCCGAGCCGCGCCCAATCAGGAACAGCGAGGTCCTTACGCTATCATATTCCAACGTAGGTCTACCACTCTACGGTCACTCGCGCAACATTCGGGCGCACCTTCCGGTTCCACGAGCTTGTCCACTCAGAAAACCAAGCCCGGAACCGCGGTATTGTACATACGGTACCACCCGAAATCAACAGCCCGAATCATCCAGGCTGGGGCGGACAAATTCCTTGCCGGCCGGCCGATGGGCAAGTCTCTCGCTACTGAACGAGCAGACGCGCTTGCCGGTCGGCCTTGAGTTCGACATCGAGGCCCTTGTGAAGCTCTCTGCCGTAACGCTCGAGAACCGAGCCGTTCGTGAGATTCCGGACCACGTACTTGCGGTTCGGTTCGACAGTGAACCACTCCGGCAGCGTATTGATCCTCGGCCAATCCTTCTCAAAGCCTATGTACAGCCGGTGACGCGGGATATCGAAGACCAGTTTCCCCCGCCACGGTTGGTCGGACTTTAGCACGATCGCAAGTGCGTTTGACGCTCGAGCGGCGCCGAGCTTCAAGTCACGGCGCCACGGCCGGGCAATCAACCCCTGCGTGTGCATCAGCGCGTGCATAATGACGGTGCGGACGCCGTTGGATTCGAGCTTCATCGTTCCCCACAACTTGGCGGTATCGAGTGGCTCGCCGGACCGGGTGACGTTGTTGGCCATCTCTCTGTCAACCCACTTCAAGCCTTCTTCGACCGCCACGCGGTTGAGCAGGTAGATCGCTCCTTCGATCGAATCGGCAAAGCCGTCTATCGAGTTGCCCTCCCAGCGGTAATTCCTGTATGTCGGTTTGAGCAGGTTCCGCAGCGTTTTCTCGACCTTGCCGCGATATACATCCTCTCCCACCGCCATATCATAACACAGGTTCCCGACATAGTTGTAGCCCCAGCCGTCACTCAGCGGTCCGTCGTGCGGCCCAGGTTCGGCCGAGAGCGTGTTGAGCATCAATCCATCTGCATTGGTTCCCCGCAAAAGAATCTGGTCGAGCATATATTTTACCGCCGGGCGATACTCTTCGGCTTTTTTCGGATTGACCCGGGACTCCACGCCCAACAGCAGCCCCAAGCCACCTATGATCTCGCAGCCGTGGTCCCTGAGTCGGCTCGGGACGAAATCCCCACGTGCCAGGTAATAGTCGCCTAACCGCTCAGCCCAGGTAAGGAATTTCTTTTCGCGTGTCATCGCGTACAGTCGAACCAGCGCCTGGATCTGCTCGCCGTTGACCTCGATGTTCGTCGAGGGGATCTTTCCGAAGGGCGTATCGACCCGCGCGTGTTTCCAGAGATCTTCCTCGATTCCCTTCATCCGCTCGAACCATTCGTCACGCCCGGTTACCTCCACGATCGCCACCAGCCCATCCTTGACGTATTCAGATGCCTCGTAGACGACCTGGTCCCACGGCAGATCCTCCACCTTGCCCTTCTTGGCGAAATCATAGGGCACCGGTATCCGGTCGATGTGGTTGCAGAGCTTGATCTCGGCGTGGAGGACCTCGCGCACCGGCCCATCGAGTGCCTCGCGGTCCACGGCATACGCAGCCCAGACCAGAAACGGGTAGCAGTCCGCGGCCGTATTGCGATAGTTCCACTGCCCGTCAGCCCGGTAGAGCTTCGTGGCCGGGTCGATCTGCTTCAACGCCCGCTCGTGGAGCCAGCGGTGCACCTTGCTCAGCGAATAACCGGCAATCTCAGCCGATTTGGCCGCCTGTTCGAAGCTCCGCTCGATAGGCAGCTTCCCAGCCTGCTCGCCTGCCCGGGCGGCGCCTGTACATACCCAACTTAAAACGAATAAGCCGGCCGTTGCACCCAAAATGCGCGTCATCTTCAGTCTCCTAACAGTTCAAAGTTGTTCGCCCAAAATCAGGGAAAATCCCACGGCCACCCTAAATCATAGCGTACGAGATGGCAATCACTCTTTTTACTGGGGGACGATAGGTTGGCTGGATGGCTACGCGCCGGGAATGGTTGGTATATAGCCGCTGGACAGCCTGTGCAGGACCTCGCCAGCGTGCTCGACCACGAGAATTCCCTGATCTTCCTTGTCCCTGTAGTCGTCTATGTTGATCTTCTCGGGATCCATATACCCGAGATTGACCTTCCGGCAACGTTCTGAGCTGATGCCGGTAGCCAGCACGACGTTGGCCCGCGGTTTCTCCACGCCGTCGACGTACGTCCCGATGCCCTTTACGTGGGTTGAGTGTGCGATGACGCCGCGGGGAATGCCCGCAAATTCGTCCATCCGCTTGAGGAAATAGTCGCGGGTGTGATAGCCGATCTGGTCGAGGTACCTGTGATGCGTATAAGAGATCTCGGTGATGTGTGGTGCGTAGATTATCAGCGTTCCGCCGTCGGCCAGTATCGGCTCGAGCTTGTACATCACCTTTCCCGCCGTCCATAAATCGTCGTACATCCGCGGTGCGATCCCCAGGATGGTGTGATAGGGCCTATCTTTGTAGACGATGTGCACGTTTTCGGAGAGGTCCGCGGCCTGTTCCCAAGCCCCAAGAACATCCCCGATGAATATTCCCTTCAGCTGATTACCGAGTGCGACAACGGCAAAGAGTTTCCTCGGCATATCCACCAGCAACGCAGCCTTTTCAACGACCCTTCTTGTTGGGGTCCACTTGAAGCCGTTGATCAGAGGATTCGTGATGACTGCTCCGAGCCAGTGAAAAAAATGTATGATTTCGTCGCCGGCGATTCCGGGGAAGATGTATTTGTGTCCGCCGGAAAACCCTACTACCTCGTGTGGAAAGACCGGCCCCAAAATGAAGAACTCGTCATAATCGAAGATCAGTTTGTTTATCGCGACGTTCACCTCCTCGCGGAACAGGCCCCCGCTTATCTGCTCGATTTCGTCCGCCGATATCTTGCCGATGGATTTGAACGTCTTCGGCTTATCCCATTGGTGGTTGAAGAACCTCACCGAGCGGTATTGCCTCTGGCGTTCTTCGGGCCTTATCGCCAGCCTGCGGCATATCTGCTCGTCGCTCATCGGCTGGTGCGTTCCGAGCGCAACCAGGCAATCCACGGCCTTTGCTCCGCCGCCCAAGTGGCTGTAGATGATCTTGAAGACTTCACCGATCGGGCCGGACCGGGTGTTGTCGGGAATGATTAGCAAAACCCGCTTGCCGGCGTAGTCATTTTGTGCAAAGAATTCGGCGACCGCTTCGCGGACCTGCTCGATCTCAACCACGCCGGTCTTGTTTTGCCTTGCTATTACCATTTGGCTTTTCCAGCACGTCGTCGCCTGGATTGCAGGTCGGCCGATCGCTACTTCTCCCAGGGCGGCCGCTCCGGCAGGTATGAGTCGAATTCCGCGATTAGTTTCTCCTCGTATTCGCCGGCGTATTCGCCGTTGATGAACTTCTCGAACGCTTCGTCGTGGAAACGCCTCCAGGATTCGACCTCGTTGCCCGGATTTATTGGGTAGAACAGCGCGTCATTGGCCCTGGCTGCTTTCATATCGCCCGGTGCATCGCCGATCATCAATACGTGATTCTTTTCGTACCGACCCCTGGTGGCATACTCAAGGTGCTGGGCCTTCTTGCCCATTTCCTGGCCGGCGATGACGGCCGCATATCTGGCGATACCGTGCTCGGCCCATTCTCGCTGCAGGGCCTCGTTGGGCGTGGCGGAGACAACGATAATATCCGCCAACGGCTGCATCTTCTCCAGGCTCTCTCTTACGTATGGGAACGGCGGCATCCCCCTGACTATCTGGCCGATGACCTCGTTTACCTTCTCGCTCCACGCAAGCGCCAGCTCAAGCTCCTTCCTGGCCTCTGGGTCGGTCGCGGCCTCGACGGCCTCTCTGAGCCCGTCGTTACTGAGCAGGCTGTTGGGGTCGTCCACCCACGCAAAATAGTGTGGGTACTGTGGGACCTTGAACCCCCTGGCCTTGGTCATCGGGTGGTTCGGCAGCAGCTCGGCGATTATCCGCTTTGCCGTCTTGTGCCGGTTGGCCCCACGCGTCTTGGAAAACAGGTCCGCAAACTCCTTGCACTCGCGTGCCGCCTGGGCGACCGGCTGCAGGCCGAAATAGCCTATCAGCCACGGGCAGAAGCATTCGCGCTGCTTTATGCCCATCGTATCGAATGCACAGCCGTCAGAATCGATGCCCACGAAGAACTCGTGTCTGGGTTCAAAGTCTTTTAATGGTTGTGCCGGATCAACCTGAGCCATACTTTCTCCTCTAACAACGTTTCACACTGTCCGTTTTGCCGTCCGCAATCTCACCGTGGGCACGGGCTGCTGTAGTCAGACCCCGCTGAACGCCGAGAATCCCCCGTCAACCGGCACGACCACGCCCGTGACGAACCTGGCCGCGTCGCTCAGCAGCCAGATGACGGTTCCTATCAGCTCCTCGGCCTGGCCAAACCTTCCCATCGGCGTATGCTCGATTATCGTCTTGCCGCGATCCGTAAGCTCGCCGGTCTTCTCATCCGTCAGCAGAAACCGGTTCTGCTCGGTCAGGAAGAACCCCGGTGCAATCGCGTTGACACGAATGTCTTTCGAATAATTCTGGCAGATATGTACCGCCAGCCACTGCGTAAAATTGCTGACCGCCGCCTTGGCCGCGGAATACGCCGGAATCTTGGTCAGCGGACGAAAGGCGTTCATACTGGAAATGTTTAGAATAACGCCTGAACCTTTCTGAGCCATTTCCCTGCCGAAGACCTGGCTCGGCAAAAGCGTACCCAGAAAATTCAGGTCGAAGACGAACCGAATAGCTTCGCAGGGGAGGTCAAAGAAGGATAGCTCTGGCGATGTAGTGGCTCGCTTGTTGTTCCCGCCGGCCCCGTTGATCAGTACGTCAACGCCGCCCAACTCCGAGTGGACCTTATCCGCAGCCATCTCTATGCTGCCCTTGTCCAGCACGTCGCATTTTACGGCGACGGCTTTGCCCCCGGTTGACCGGATTTCCTCGGCGATGCTAACTGCGGCCGGCTCGGACAGGTCCAGCACCGCTATCCTGGCGCCCCGGCTGCCCAGCGCCCTTGCCATCGCTCCACAGAGAACCCCGCCGCCGCCCGTAACCACGATCACCTTGTCTCTGACCTCGAACAAATCTTCCATCTTCCCGGATTCCTTCACCGATTGACCCTCGCCTCGCAGCGATGGCCGGACTGATAAATACCCTACATATACTTTGGCAGCTTCTTCTCCAGTGGTTTTCGCTGGAACCTCATAAACACCGGCAATCCGTCTTCTCCGATTGTTATGGGTGCCTCGCCCTGTACAAGCGGCCGGACGTAGTCGCGCATCGCATCGGTTATGTGGTTGCCGGCCTCGTTGATATACTCCGCCGGCACCTTCTTCTCCCCGTTGGCCACGTCCGCCAGCTCCGCCAGGCCCGTCGTGCACTTGTATTCGGGCCTATCCTCGCGTACCAGCGTGACCATTTTGCCGTTGACGCCCTCCAGGGCATATTTGACGGCCATCTGCCCGCACATATACGCCTCGTTGACATCGGTCAGCGAGGCAAAGTGCATCGCGCTTCGCTGATTTGTGCCCAACTTGTTGAACCGTGCCTTTATCTTCACTTCCTCTTCTATAACCGCTTTGAGCATCTCGGCCACGCCGCCTAACTGAACGTGTCCGAAGCTGTCCTTGGCGAATGCACCCCTGTCGGCCGTGATGTACTGCCCTTTCTCGTCCTTGAGACCTTCGCCGGCCACGATGAACACCCTGCCCAACCGTTTGAGCACCTCTTCGACGTCCCTGACGAGCTTGTCGAAGGAAAAGGGCGCCTCCGGCATATAGATCAGATGTGGTGCATCCTCGGGACTTCGAGCCGCTAAGCCCGTCGCCGCTGCTATCCAGCCGGCGTTTCGACCCATTACCTCGAGGATTGTGCACGTGTCGGTTGTATAGAGTGCCTCGGTATCCCGCCCGGCTTCGGCGGCACAGGTCGCCACGTATTTGGCCACGCTCGGATAACCTGGACAGTGGTCGGTATACGCAAGGTCGTTGTCCACGGTCTTCGGAATGCCCATACAGACCAGCTCATATTTCGCATCCGCAGCCAATCTGTTGACCTTGTCCGCAGTATCCATCGAATCGTTGCCGCCGGCATAGAAGAAGTAGTGGATCTCGTGGGCCTTGAAGACGTCCAGCACTCGCTCGAAGTCGGCCTTGGATTCTTCCAGGGACTTCAGTTTGTATCTGCACGAGCCGATAGCCGCAGCCGGGGTGCGTTTGAGGGCCTCGATGGTTTCCGGCTTCTCTGACGAGATGTCAAACAGATCCTCCTTCAGGACACCCAGGATCCCGTTGGTGGCCCCGATTACGCGCCCGATCTGCCCGGATTTGATCGCCTCCTGTATGACCCCGCAGGCGCTGGAGTTTATCACCGCTGTCGGCCCGCCTGATTGTGCCACAATCGCATTCGGCTTTGCACCCATCGCAGATACTCCCCTAAAAAATTTCCAATAGCCCTGGCTGAATCGACATATAGCTGGCAGAATATACATCAGGGCGGTGGCGATTTCAACGCTTTTCGCTTACGGGTGCCTATTGCTCTATTGTGAGACCCCCGGGACCAGGATATGGCAGAAAACTACATCATTGCACGGTTCGATGAAATCGACCCGATAAGGTGCGCGTGCGGCTTCTCCCGCCGGGCCTTTGTCTCACCCGAAAACACCACTGCCACGACACACATAGTTGATATCGAAGAGGACGCCAAGGTGCACTATCACAAGAAGCTCACCGAAATCTATCTTGTCCTCGAAGGCAGCGGAGTTCTGGAGCTTGACGGCGAGGAAGTTCCGGTAGAGCCGTTTACCGCCATCCTTATCAAGCCCGGCTGTCGCCATCGCGCCGTCGGAAGAATGAGGATAGTGAACGTCGTAATCCCCGCCTTCGACCACGAAGACGAGTGGTTCGATTAGCATGGGGGATGTGTTATCGGACAACCGGTGGTTTTTGCAAAGAGCACCCTGGGCTCAAGAGGAGAAGATGCCAGGTATGATGGCACGGGCAAGCTTACCGCCCTTATTATTGCTTTGCCTGCCCCAACGGCGAATGTACAGGCTCCAATCGCGCCCACTGTGGCAAAGCATCGCCGGCTTATTGGACTGGTACAGACCGGGCTATCTATCCCGCGACGGACGCTCCAAAATCTGCGGCCGGCGAGAGGGCACGCTTATCCGCCTCAAGTGGACCGACTCACCTGAACCGCCGGTTTGGGTCGTAAAACGCCCCAGCCACGACTGTCGGCGGGGGATTTTTCTGTTGACTTCGGGGCTGCCTTAGGCGATAATATGTGTATCGAAATGGGCTTTGTAGGGTGATTCGCCGTACTCTTAGGAGTTTTTCACTATGCCACCTCGCAAAAGACGCCAGAGCAATGCTATGCTCTATACGCTGATCGCATTCGTGGTGCTTTTTGTCGCCGCGGCGACCTGTGCCGTCGTCTTCTACATAAAGGCTGAAGACTACAGAACCGGCCAGGCCGACCTGAGGCGGCAGATCGCCGAGCTTGTTACCACCACAGAGCGGCAGCGGCTTGGCTCCATCATCGGCGCCAAGGATCCCCGGGCCAGTTGGCTGGGGACCCTCAACGAGCACTTCGACAGCGCCGTCGCCCTCGTAGCAGGAGCTGTCCCCCAGAATATCCACGCTCAGGGCAAGCTCGCCACCGCTCAGGCACAGGCCAGGGACGCCCTTGCCCTGGCCGCCCGGTACGTTGACCTGACCAACGCCGAGCCCAACACTGTCGGCCTGACCCGTGTCATTGCGGATCTCAAGACCGCACTCGACAACCAGAGCGCCGCCGCCGACGACCTCAATAACCGGCTCGGCCAACTCGAGCAGAGGTTCAACGACGCTCTCGCGGCCACACACGAAAAAGAGCGCATCCTCCTGGCCGAGAAAGACATTCTGCTCCAGATGGTCAACCAGAACGCAGAGGACTACGAAAAGCTCAGAAAGCTCGTCGAGCAGAGTGCCGACCAGAGAATCCAGAACGCACTGGCTGACCTTGAGAAGGAAAAACAGGGCCGCCAAGAGCTCAACCAGCAACTGCTTGCTACCCAGGCCCAGCTTGAGCTGGCCGAGGGCAAAATAAAACGTGCCCAGGAGCAAATTCGGCTCATCAACCCCCCGCCAGACGCCAATGCACCCGCTCTGGTCGCAGACGGGAAAATCATCCTCGTTGACTACAACACCAAGGTCGTCCACATCAACAAGGGCAGTGACGACCACGTCTATCCAGGCCTTACCTTCGCGGTGCACGACAAGAACGCCCCGTTGCCCAAGGACGGGAAAGGAAAGGCTGAAATCGAGGTCTTCGACGTTCGGAAGAAGTTCTCCGCTGCACGAGTCGTTTCTCAGAATCCGAGAAGGCCGATCCTCGAGGGCGACGTCATTGCAAACCTCATCTGGGACGCCGCCGGCAAGAATGTCTTTGTCATTGCCGGGGAGTTCGACCTTGACAATGACGGCTCCCTCGACAGGGACGCGACCCCCAGGCTTAAAGCCCTCATTGAAAAATGGGGCGGCAAGGTCGATGAGGCTATCTCGGTCGAGACCGATTTCCTCTTGCTCGGAAGACAGCCGCGGACTCTGAGGAAGCCGACCTTCCAGGAGCTCGAAATTGACCCGTCCGCAATGGATAAATATGAGGCCTCTGTGCGAAGGCGCGATGCGTATCTAAAAATCCGCTCCCAGGCGCAGGCCCTCTGGATACCGATCTTTACCTACGACAGGTTCCTCCACTTCATCGGCTACAAGCAGCAGGCCGCCAACGCCGGGGCTTTTTAAGACGGCCGCCATCGCGCCGGGTCAACGCCGATCGAGGCAACGTAAATCTCCCCCGTGTAATGCTGCGCTCCTGCACAGGTAAAGCCCTTCTTGACCGCCACAAAAGTAACCGTGTAGGTTGCCCTTATCGCCGCCCCCAAGGGCTTGCCCGTATCGCAGTCCAGCCCCGATGGTATATCGACCGCCAGGATCGGCTTGCCCTGCCCGTTGATCGCCTCTATCAGCTCCCTGTATTCTGCTCGAAGCTCTCCCACCAGGCCCGTCCCGAAAAGCCCGTCAACTATCATCTCTGCGTCCGTTGCCAGCCGCTGCGCCTGCCGTGCCGCATCGTGGCCGGCCGGCTCGAGTTGTTCAATCCGATGCCCGAGCCTACTTAGGACCTCCAGGTTCACCAGCGCATCGCCCCTGATCTTCACCCGCTCTCCGCAGACGACCACCACCACTTCAAACCCGCTGTTTAGAAGGTGCCTGGCTATCACGTACCCGTCGCCCCCGTTATTCCCCGTTCCGCAGAATATGCAGACCTTCGGCCTGGCGGTGCCCCTCAGTTTTTCTTTTATAAGCTCGGCGCAGCTTCGCCCCGCGTTTTCCATCAATACCACGCCCGGTATGCCTAACTCGTTGATTGCCCAGGCATCAACGGCCCGCACTTGGTCCCTGCTCATCACAACACGTTTTCTGTGGCCCGAGTACTTCTCCATAGCGCGTCATTATATATACCGCCGGCCCCATCCGTCAATTGACACAACCTCGAGGGCCTGTTACAATCCCGGCCACGAGCAGGGCGTACTCGCCTGTTTCCGGGCTGCCCGGCGGGCTACATAACACGCCAGCAAGAATTCGAAATACGATACACTGCGAAGCGACTATGAACATACTTCTGACAAACGACGACGGCATCTTCGCACCGGGCCTGGCTGCGATCTATGACCACCTCGTCAAACTCGGCCGGGTCACCGTCGTTGCGCCCGATTCGAGCCGGTCCGGCGCAAGCCACAGCGTTACGTTCTCCCGACCTCTTATCTGCCACAAGGTTGACATCAACGGCCGTTTCACCGGCTACAGCATCCAGGGCTCACCGGCCGACTGCGTGAAGCTCGCTTATATGCAGCTGCACGAGGGGCCTATCGACCTGCTCGTCGCCGGAATAAACAACGGCGCCAACGCCGGGATCAACGTCTATTACTCCGGGACCGTTGCCGCCGCTATGGAAGGGGCCTTCCTCAAGATCCCGGCGGTCGCGATGAGCCTCTGCGTTGAGGCGCCCGGCGTGCCGGGAGACTTCGACAGGGCCGCGCTCTACTGCGCCAGAATCCTGGATAAACTTATGCCTGTCGAGCCGGGTTCCGTCATAAACATCAACATTCCCCGGCTCTCAAGAGGCGAACCCAGGGGCGTCCGGGTTGTCCCGCAGTCTTCCACCGGCTTCAACGAGCGTTATATCGCCCACGAAGACGAACTCGGCCGAACCGCCTTCCAGCTGACCGGCTACCTCCACGTTGTGGATGGAACGCCGTCCGACACCACCTCGCTGGAGGCTGGCTACATCACGATAACCGCCCTGACGGCCGATATGACCGACCACCAAAAAACCCGTGAACTTGCCCGCATAGAATGGTAAACTTGCGTCGGCCTGAGCGTGCACGTGGCCTGGCGGGCAAGCTCGAGATATAGTAAAAAAACCTGGTGTGCTGTAGGAAACCGACGCTGATGATAGCACTCGTTAAGAAATTTCCAGAACCTGGAATCTGGGCAGAGGATGTCCCTGAGCCGGGCGTAGGCCCCAACGACGTCCTCATCAAAGTACAAAAAACCGCCATCTGCGGGACCGACATCCACATCTACAACTGGGACAACTGGGCCCAGAAGAATATAAAAACCCCGCTTGTCATAGGCCATGAGTTCGTCGGGACCGTCGCTGAGATAGGCCCCAACGTACATGACGTCAAGGTCGGCGAGCTTGTCAGCGGCGAAGGACACGTGGTCTGTGGGCGCTGCAGGAACTGCCTGGCCGGCCGACGACATCTCTGCACCGAGCCAAGCTGCGTCGGCGTCGACCGCAACGGCGCGTTCGCACAGTACCTTTCGATCCCCGTCTCGAATGTCTGGCACTGTCATCCCGAGATATCCACTGACATCCTCGCCTGCTTCGACCCCCTCGGCAATGCCGTCCACACGACCCTATCCTTCGACCTTGTCGGAGAAGACGTCCTGATCACCGGAGCCGGCCCCATAGGGCTTATGGCTGTTGCCGTCGCGCAGCACGCAGGCGCAAGGTACGTCGTCATAACCGATATCAATCCCTACCGCCTGGAACTCGCAGAGAAGATGAACCCGACCCTCGTCCTCGACGCCCGGACCCAGAACCTCCGCGATGCGCAGAGAATGCTCGATATGAAAGAAGGTTTCGACGTCGGACTCGAGATGTCCGGCAGCCCCGACGCCTTCAAGGCGATGCTCGAGAATATGTCGCACGGCGGGAAAATCGCCCTGCTCGGGATTATGCCGCCCACCCGGATAGACTGGGATTACGTCGTCTTTAACGGCCTTACGATAAAGGGTATCTACGGCAGAGAGATGTTTGAAACCTGGTACAAGGCCACAATGCTCGTACAAAAAGGACTCGACATAACCCCTATCATCACGCATCGCTTCGGCCATACCGACTACAAGGAGGCCTTCGAAGTGATGAAATCGGGAAACTCCGGAAAGGTAATACTTGACTGGACTGAAGAATAGTACAGAATCCCGTACCAGCCAGATCGGAAGTCTATGTGCAGGAAAGTACCCATCAGAGTCGGTTTGATGTTGCTTGCGCCGCCTTGCTCGGTTCAAGGCTTCCACCTGCGGTCCGATTCAGGCGCCGCACCCCCAATCTCCGGTTTTGCCTTTGCCCTGCAGGTGGCCACCGGGGTCCGGCCCATCTGATGCGGTAACGCTCCATCGGAAAGGATGCGAAATGTTCGGAAAGATCAGAGAACACATAACCGACCAGCTCCAGCAGATACAGCAAGCCGGCCTCTATAAGGCAGAAAGGATCATCACCAGCCCACAGAATGCCAGAATCACCATCACCGGCGGCCAAAAAGTTCTCAACCTCTGCGCCAATAACTATCTGGGCCTCGCCGACCACCCCGAAATCATCAAGGCCGCCCGTGAAAGCTACGATAAATGGGGATACGGCCTCTCGTCCGTACGCTTTATCTGCGGCACACAGCTGGTCCACAAGCGGCTCGAAGAAAAAATCTCGGAGTTCCTCGGCACCGAGGAGACCATCCTGTACTCTTCGTGCTTCGACGCAAATACCGGCCTGTTCGAGACCCTGCTCACCGCCGAGGACGCCGTCATCTCCGACCAGCTCAACCACGCCAGCATCATCGACGGCATCCGTCTCTGCAAGGCGCAGAGGTTCCGCTTCGCCAATTGCGATATGGACGATCTCGAAGCAAAGTTGAAGGAAGCCCAATCAGCACGGTTCCGCCTGATCGCCACCGATGGCGTCTTTTCGATGGACGGGACCATTGCAAAGCTGCCGGAGATCTGCGACCTCGCCGAGAAGTACGACGCGCTGGTAATGATCGACGATTCGCACGCCGTCGGGGTCCTCGGTGCCCACGGCCGGGGAACACACGAATATCACGACGTGATGGGCCGGGTTGACATCATAACCGGGACCCTCGGCAAGGCGCTCGGCGGTGCCAGCGGCGGCTACACCTCCGGCAGAAAAGAAATCATCGAGTTTCTCCGCCAGCGCTCACGCCCATACCTCTTCTCCAACACCCTTGCCCCCGCAATCGTCGCGGCGTCCCTCGAGGCCCTCGAGCTCCTTAGCCGGTCCACGGAGCTTCGCGACAGGCTTGCCGAAAACACCGACTACTTCAGGACCCGGATCGCTGAGCTCGGCCTGAACGTTCTGCCGGGCGAGCACCCGATAGTACCTATTATGCTTGGCGACGCGGTTCTTGCCCAGAATATGGCCGATAAGCTCCTCGAAAAGGGCGTCTATGTCATCGGATTCTCCTACCCCGTCGTCCCGAAGGGCCAGGCCCGAATCCGTACCCAGATCTCCGCCGCCCATACCAGGGAAGACCTCGATTTTGCAATCGAGAAGATCGCCGAGGTCAAGGGCGAACTTGGAATCTGACTGGCCGGCGACGGCGGGCAGTGGCTCCCTGCCGGTCCGGTCGTCCGTGTCCGCCGCCGACCCTGAGCGTTCCCGAAGGTTTCTTTT
>CAZWAP010000004.1:0-102704 GCA_964632005.1 uncultured Pirellulales bacterium
ACCCGGCAAGGAGCGAAAGAATAGGGACAGGTTCCGGCGTAACCTCGCCCAGCCCTGGTGACAAATAAGGGCAGAAGGTGTGTCCTGTTCCTATCTCTGTGGCCACCGTGTGTGGGGGAGATTCACGATACTGCAGTCCGTCAAGCACCAGCTCATACGGCCTGATGCGGCCAACTCGCCGAGACGTTTCGGCAAAGCGACTGAGTTCAAACGCATACAACAGCGCAACGATAACAGGAGCTGAAATCGTCTCCTGCTTCAGAAACCTTTTTGTCTCATTCGTGCTGAAGACGTACAACCTTTCGCCAACACAAGTTGTCACCAGGCCGTAATCGTCCCAAATTCTGTGGCTGCCTATTTTGGGCTCAAAACCTTGTGGTTCGGTGAGCCTGAAAAGCACAATAAGTTGGGCATCGTAAAAATCTCCACAATCGTTTGGACAGTTACACCCCGACGGATTGCTGGACAAAAGCATTATTTTCGTGTAGCTTCTTGCTGTAGAAAACGTGAGCAACTGGAGCCCCGGCTCAGGAAAGCCGGAGATCGCGAGCCTTTCGCAAGAGGAAAACGAGTGCTGTCAGCCCGCAGCAACCCGAGGCAATTCGCAGCCGTCCTTTGCATCTTGTCGTGTTTTTCTGCGGCTATCAAGGCGGCTCCCGGAGATTACCTCTCTCCCCTGGCACTGGTTGCCGATGGTCAGGGCAGGACCATTTACATTGCACAAGAAACAGCCAACCAGGTAGCCGTCTTTGACGTCGCCGCCGGCAGGGTCAGGGATCTGATCGCCTCTTTGCCCCGGCCCAGCGGACTGGCCCTGTCACCGGATGGCCAGCACCTTTACATAACCACCGGCACATCCGCCGGAATGGTCGTGGCCTTCAACCTCAAGGAGCGAAAAGTTGACTTCAGAATGCCTGCCGGCCACACGCCCGCTGCGCCGGTGCTCAGCGTCGATGGGCGAACCCTCTACCTCTGCAACCGCTTCAACAACAACGTGGCAGTGTACGATCTGGCCTCAAGAAAGCTCGTCGCCGCGGTCGCCGTCACCAGAGAACCCGCCGCTGCCGCCCTCACTGCCGACGGCAAACTCCTCTTTGTGGCGAACAGCCTTCCGGGCGGTGCCGCCGATCAGGAGTATGTCGCCGCCGACGTCTCTGTCATCGACACCGCCGCCAAGAAAATCGCCGCCACGATCCGGCTGCCCAACGGCAGCACATCTCTTCACGATATCTGCATCTCGCCCGATGGAAAATACGCTTACGTTACCCACATCCTCTCGCGGTACCATCTCCCGACGACCCAGCTTGAGCGAGGCTGGGTCAACACGAACGCCCTGAGCATAATCGACGTTCCAGGAAAGAGACTGCTCAACACCGTCCTGCTCGACGACGTGGATCTCGGTGCGGCAAATCCCTGGGGCGTTGCCGTGACCGCCGACGGCAAGTATATCTGCGTCACGCTGGCCGGGACCGGCCAGCTCTGTGTCATCGACAGGGCCGGGATGCACGAGAAGCTCGCCAAGGCTGCCGCGGGGGAAAAGGTCTCCGAGGCAACCTCGTCTTGTGAGGATGTCCCCAACGACCTGGCCTTTCTCGTTAAGCTCAAGAGGCGTCTCGACCTGGCCGGCAACGGGCCCAGAGACCTCGTTCTGATCGGCGGAACGGCCTACGTGGCGGAGTATTTCACCGGCACGCTCGGCGTGGTCGATATCGAATCCGAGGTCCACCCCAAAGCCCGCTCCATCCCCCTCGGGCCCCAACAGCCTCTCTCGGTCGTCCGAAAAGGCGAAATGTTCTTCCACGACGCTGGCCTGTGTTTCCAGAAATGGCAGAGTTGCTCAAGCTGCCATCCCGCCCAGGCCCGGTCCGATGGGCTCAACTGGGACCTGCTCAACGACGGACTGGGCAACCCCAAGAACACCAAGAGTCTTCTGCTCGCACACCGAACGCCGCCTGCAATGGCGCTCGGAGTCCGCAGTGACGCCGAGGCCGCCGTCCGCGCAGGAATAAAGCACATCCAGTTCGCCGTCCGACCCGAGCAGGACGCCGTCGCTATCGACGAATACCTCAGATCCTTGAAGCCCCTGCCGAGTCCCTACCTCCAAGCTGGCAGGCTGAGTCAGGGTGCAAAACGAGGTCGAAAAATCTTCAAAAAGGCTGAATGCGCAACCTGCCACCCCGCGCCGCTTTACACCGACAGGGGAAAGTACGACGTCGGCACAGGCAAGCTCGGAGAAAAGGGCAAGGCCTTCGACACACCCACCTTGGTTGAGGTCTGGCGGACAGCTCCCTACCTGCACGACGGAAGAGCAGCGACCATCAGGGAAGTTTTGACGAAGTACAACCCCGCAGATAGGCACGGCAAAACATCGGGCCTGACCGATGCGCAGCTTGATGACCTGACTGAGTTTATCCTCTCATTGTAGGCCGAGCGGGGAAAAACCCGACACAGGTTGGGGCCTCGCAGGGCATCTTCGCCCAAAGGGTGAACGCAAAGGCAGGCAAATCTGCTCCCGTGGAACAAAGACGCTCGGCGTGCAAGCCCTTAACGCTGAATCAGAGACCTTCGTTTTTCCTGCTGCGCCGCCTGAAGGGGACGTACGCATCTTCTAACGCACGGCCTGGCTCGGCAGAAAGAATACCCCGGGCCCGACTCCCGGAGGATACGGCGAGCCTGTCTCGCGGTTCATTATCACCTGCATCGGCACCACGTCGGAGGCGGAGTACTCCTGCACGTGCCCATCAGAATAACCCGCGTGCAACTTGATGGTCAATTCCGACAGCTTGACCTCTGCTCCGGGGCCTGACCAGTAGTAAGCCGAGGCGAACGGCGTCTCCTCCGTCACGCCGGCGTTTCTGAACCTCTCACAACTGCTGTAAACCTCCCGGCTGCGCCAATGGTCGTAGCCGAAGTAGCAGCTCATCAGCAGCGTACTTTCCCCGGGCCCCCCTGGTGTGCCTGATGGTCCTTTGAACAGCCTCCTGCCGCCCCCCAGGTGTCCCGTGTAATTCCAGTAAAAGCAATACGTCCCCGTCAGAGGCCCTATGCCCCAATCCTCACCGGCAGCCCAAGCCTCATCCAGAAACTCGTGCTCTCTCGGCGCGTTGCGGCACGACATTACGCTCGCATCGCTTATGTAGCTGCGAAGGTACGCGCTCATCGAACGATAAACCCGCGGGCTACGCTTTCGGATACCTGTCAGCGTTGTCGGCTCATGCCAGTTCCAGTGGTCGCCGAAGCCGACCGTCGCTACCGAGTCGGGAAAAAGCCCGTCATGGTCCACTGCGTAGCACAGAAGAGCCTTGACGATCTGGTGTTGATCTCCCACGCCAAGAACCGACCTGGCCTGGCGACGCGCCGTGCTCAGCGCCGGAACCAGTATCCCCATCAAAAGCGAAATAATCGCTATAACTACGAGCAGCTCAACGAGTGTAAACCCCCCATCCATCCCCCACCTCGAGGCAAGATACGCCTTCGATACGCCGGGTTTTCTGCCCGCTCCTGTGCGCATACTCCTGTTCTTACAAATCTTGCACCACAACTTTTCATATTATACCCACTCGGATGGCTGCTTGTCAACAAAAGCCCGAAAAAACTCGCCCTGCCTGCAACAATTGCCCTTACTTGGCCCATTCGGCCGCCACAAGCCAGTTTTCAGCCAGGATCGCCAGGTCCGCCATATTGACGACACCGTCGCGGTTCAGGTCGCCCACGATCGGCCATTCGCTCATACTCGCGTAGTAGGTGCCCCCGAAGGCCCCCATATTCAACCTGGCCCCGTTCGGCATTCGCTCTTTTTCCGGGTTCACCGCGGGGTCTCCCCTATCCACACACGGGCTGGTTACATCGTCGAGCACCCATTCCCCCGTCGCCGGCCGGTACCGGCCGCGCTCCGAACGCAGGTGATAATCTCCGCCGGGCGCATCCACAAAAAGTGGATTCAAACTTATGTTGCCCTCGCCGCCCCCGCCCTGCTCGATGCAACTGTATCTGGCCTCGCAACCGATCAGGTCCGCTTCGGTGTTGTTCCAGAAAATGCTGTTGCTTATGTCGGGCTGCCCCCAGGAAAACTTTGCAACGCCGATCTTGTTGTTGACCACTGTCACGTTCGTTATCTTCGGAGAAGCGCCTGCAACCATAATACCGGCAAGCCCACAGTTCCTTATCACCATGTTCTTGAGGACGCTGTTGGCATCTTCGCCGCTATAGAAGGAAACGCCGTACCCATTCTGGGCCTCCAGTATTGTCGCATCACTGCCTTGACCGCTGACGGTTATCGCCTTGCCTTTGAAATCGATCTCCTCTTTGTAAACGCCCGGATAAACAAGGACGGTATAGCCCTCTTCTGCCGAGTCAATGCCCTTTTGTATCGTCGCAAAGGCGGTCTCCGGGGTGAGCCCGTTGTTGTTGTCGTCCCCGTTCTTGCCGTCCACGTACCACCGCAGGGTAGCCTGGAACTCGTAGGCGCCCATATCCACCACCTTATTGAAAACCCTTGCCCGCCCGTCAAGATCCGTAATCACGAAGGGGGCAAGCCCTGCATTATCTCCACCGTCGATACAGGCCGAGCCTTCTGAAAGGCGCAGGTCGTCGTCCTCCGTGCCGGCCGTGCCGTCTGCCCCGTCGGCATCGAGGAACTGCGGGTCGGCGCCCATATTGCCCGTCCCTCCGAGCGCTCCGCTCCAGCCTTGAACGCAACTGTACTCCACCGTCAGCGTCCCGTTGTTGCTGCGAATCTGGGCCGCTTCTACATCGCCGCCATTATCCGTGTTGCCGTGGAAAATGCAGTTGACCAGCTCGAGGGTCCCCTGCTCGTTGTACAGCCCACCGCTGCTCGGGGCCGAATTCCCGAAGAAGGTGCAGTTGACCAGCAGGCAATTGTTCAGGTAATTGTCCAGGCCTCCGCTCTCGTTGCCCGCCGAGTTGTTGTTGAACACGCAGTTGACCAGCGTATTCCTGCCCGGCCACCACGAGGCCATCCCACCTCCGAATCGCTGCGCCGAGTTGGACCTGAGTACGCAGTTCACCAGTGTTGCTGCGCCTGCTCCGCAGAAAATACCACCTCCGTCTCCTCCTTCGCCGGCTTGGGCAGCGGTGAGATTCTCCGCGATAAGGCAGTCCCTCAGGACCAGATTGCTCTTGTAGTTGTATATTCCACCGCCCCTTGGATTCTTCGCCCCGCTCTCCTGGAACGCCACGTTCCCTGTGAAGCTCGTGGCAGTGACGGTTGGGCCGCCCAGCTCGTTGTACATCCCGCCCCCGCGAGCACCCACGTTGCCGCTGAAGGTGCAATTACGGATCGTTGCTCTGGCGTACAGGTTCAGCATCCCGCCGCCTCCGAGCCGCTCGGCGTTGCCCCCGGTTATCGTAAAGCCGTCCAGTACCGCCGTCGCATCCGTCCAACTGCCCGTAATGACGTGGTAACTGTTCTCTGAATTGTTCGCGAAGTCCGGGCCGTCGTCGCCGGCGAGGTCGCCACTCAAGACGGTCGGGTACTGCTTGAGGTCCCTGGCTCCCGGGTACGGTCCGGCGGATCCGGCGTATCCGCCCCGCAAGGTCACCCCGTCAATCAGCTGGAATGTCGCGCCCCTGTCACCGGCGGTGAGACCGGCTCCATCGTCCGGCTTGTAGGTCCCTTGTGCTACCTGGATCACGCTGCCCGGTCTGGCCGCCGCCAGGGCGTCCTGAACACTCGTAAAGGCACTTGCCCAGCTCAAGCCGTCCTCCCCGCCGCCGGCAGCGATATCGACGTACAACGGGGCCTGCATAAACAGCTCGTGCACCTCCGCTGATGTCAGCGGGCAACTATAAATCCGCACGTCGTCAATCATCCCACTCCAGTACCGGCCTGGCTTTTCCTCGTTGGCTCCTATGAAAACGCTGTGGGTATTGGTGCTCACCCCGTCGCTCTTAGCCACCGGGCTGGCCGAATCTTCTACACCGTCGACGTACAATCGTAGATACCACCCATCATAAGTCCCGCAAACGTGGTGCCACTGGCCCGCTTCCACTTCGGTATCGCTGTTGAGACAGTGCCAGTGTTGGCCTGGGCCGACCGCAAAGTGAAACCTCATCTCGTTTCCCACTGTTGAAAGTCTCCAGGCCGAGTCGCCCTTTGCAATTATCGTCTGCCATGGGGCATTGACCGAATCGATCTTGACCCAGGCCGCGATAGTTATTTGGTCGGTAATATCGAACACCTCGCTTCGGCCGCAATCCACGAAGTCATCGCTCCCGTCAAAGCTAAGTGCTCCGTCGACCCGCCCGCTGAATGGCTGCCACTGTGGGCCGCCGGCAAGCCTTCCGTCGTTTTGCCCTGCCGAGTCCACCGCTGTATCTCCGGCCGTTTCATCCAGCTTCCAATGCGCCACCAGGTACGAATCGGCCGGTATCGCCCGTGCGAGGAAAGCGTGCTCTTTGCCGTCCGCGGCCACGCCCCAGCCGGCTATCTGCCCTTTGCCGTTTATACCGCTCGCCGAACAAAGTTCCTTCCAGCCGGAACCCGCGTGTATAAGACTGTTCAGATCCATTAGCCCCAGTCTGCTATCCCACAAAAATGCATGTAAGATGCCTGAATTCAGGTAATCGAACTCGCCCACGACCGACCCGCAACCATTGATCGCATTAGCCTGGCTGTTCGGGGCAAGATCCATGCCCAGGACACCGCCCACCGGGCTCCAGATGAAATGCCTATCGCCCGAAGAAAACAGCATAGAACCCGCATCGTTTATGGCAAGGCCCGTGCTTTGGGCCTGCTTGAGCGGCCGCATCCCACCGGCCCCGTCCCAGAGTAATGCCCGACCACCTGATGTCCCCACCACCTGTCCACGGGCGTTTATACCCACTGCACCACTGTCGCCGGCTCCCTCGAGGACCCCCAGATCTGCCATCACGCCGTCCTCCCACAAGAACGCCCTGCTCCAGGAGTAATCCGTCTCGGACTTCCTGGCGGTTCCCACTACCTGCCCGGCGTCGTTGATCGAGACCGCCTCGGTGCAGTTACCGCCCGGCAGAACGCCTATATCGGTCATCCTGCCCTGCTCCCAGATGAAGGCGTGCAGTTTGCCGCTTGCTGTCCGGGCCGAGCCGACCACCTGCCCGCGATTGTTTATCGCGTAGGCTATGCTCTTGTCACCGCCGAGAGTCCCAAGATCAATCATTCCGGCGCTCTCGTCCCAGACGAAGGCATGTTGCTCGCCTTCGGCCGTTAGGGAATAGCCCACCACCTGGCCGGCCTCGTTGATCCCGTAGGCGCGACTTTCGGCACCTCCCAACGTCCCGAGGTCAATCACCTCGTATCGCGGCGGAACACCCCACCTGTACCCATCGGACTCGTATGCCCCCATATCCACTCGGCCGTGTATTATCCGCGCCTTCCCGTCCAGATCCGTTGTCCCCGCCCTGACCCTGGAGTTCTCACCCGCATCCAAGCACGGAGACCACATCGTAAGACGAAGGTTGTCGTCATCCGTGCCCCCGATGTTGTCCGCGCCGTCTGCATCTATAAACAGCGGATTAGCTCCGATTGTCCCGACCCGCCCGCCGGCCCCTGCGTCGCTCCAACCCTGAACGCAAGAGTACCGTAGCGGTATCTCGCCGACCCCGCTCTTGGCGTATATCTGCGATTCCACGCCGGAGGTCCCCTCACCGTCCACGTTGTACCATACGATGCAGTTCGCGATCGTGCGCCCGGCGTTCAGTTCGGAGTCGTAGCATATCCCCCCGCCCCGCCTTGTTGCTCGGTTGTAAGCAAAAGTGCAGTTGACCAGCGAGCTACCAGCCCCGAAGGTATCGCACATCCCGCCCCCATCCCGACCGGCGTTGTTGCCTGTAACAATGCAACTGTTGAGCCTGCTCTGGCAGTATCCGTAGTTGTGCAGCCCGCCTCCGTCTCCAGCTGCACTGTTGCCGGTCAAGCGGCACTGGTTCAGCTGCGGATACTCACCCTCCGGGCCCCCGTCGACGTAAATGCCGCCCCCGTCCCCCACAGCCGTATTGCCAGCGAATACGCAACGCGTAAAGACCGGGCTACAACGTTCGACATAGACGCCGCCGCCGTGCTGGGCAGAGTGGTTGTTGCTGATCGTGCTGTTTGTTACCACAGATTGTTGGTTTAGTATCCAGAGACCCCCGCCGCCGAGCTGTGTTGTCGAATTGCCCTCAATCGTGCAGTCGATGATCCGCTTGACGCCGTAGACGCCGCCACCGGAGCCCGCCGAGTTCCCCATTATCGCACACTGGCGTAGGGTAGTCCCGCCGTAACAGCCTACACCGCCTCCACCAGAGTACGCCGAGTTGCCCACGATCCGGCAGTGAATCACCGTGATATTCCCGTCGTGCAGGCCCCCGCCGTACCTGTCTCGCTGCTGGGTCCCGTTGGCGTTGCCCCCCGTTATCGTAAGACCGTCCAGGATCGTCGTTTCTCCGCAGCCGGTAGCCGTCACAACATTGTAGCAATTATCCATCCTGCTTGGGTGGTTCAGCAGTTCGGCCGGGTCGCTCAGCTCCACGTCGTTGCCCCCCAGGTCACCGCTGAGAATCGTTTGATATCGTGCTATGTTCCGCGCATCCGGCACCGGTTCGCCGAAACCGGCGTACCCACCTCGTATCCTGACATTATCGATTAGTTGGAAGCTCGCCCCGCGGCCTCCGCGCTCGACACCCGCCCCCCTGTCCGGCCGGTAAACGCCCTGTGCAATGCGAATCTCATCCCCGCTCGCGGCCGCCGCCAAAGCGTCCTGAAGATAATTGAAAGCATCCGTCCAACTTGAACCGTTGTTGGCCCCGACGGCGTCCGCGTCAACGAATATTATCTGGTCGCCCAGGACAGCGCCCGGCGCTGCGGACAAAAACCACAACAGCGTTACCATCACGCCCTTGGTCCATGCCCGTACCATCAGACCTGCTCCTCCTGTGCAACTGCCCAGCCTATTCGAAGACCAAAGAGTTGCGCCCGGGCCGACATCACCACTTACCAGCTACCAGATCCACCAGCCAGAGTATCCCTCGGCTCTTCCGTGCATTTCCGGGAGAACTGCTCCAGCGAGGCGGAGCAAACTCTCCGCTCGGCGGGCCGTCCTGTTCGAGATATGAGAACTCCAGCTCACCCAGCTGAGCGCCATCCGCCATAAACTCAATCCTTTTGATTACGTCTCTGTCCATATCGATCGTGTAAACGAGCTTCAGCCTTTCGGCATTCAACACGACCTGGGCCGTTCCCTCCTCGGCGTTCAGCTCCGTTTCAAACCATATTTGCTGCAGCGCCGCGTCACGCCGCACCGTATCGATCGTGTGCAGTCCCATCCACGGCCGGCCAAGTCCCGCGAAAAAGCTCCCCCCCTCGTACCTTGCAACGAGTTTCTCGCCGCTGTACACCCGTGCCTCGCTGCCGTTGTCCGCCACCAGTATGTCTTGGCCTACCCGCAGGCTCAACCAGGGCCCGTGCCGCCGGTACTCGCCGAACACGAAAGGCAGGCGCCCGCTTGCCTTTATCTTTTTCTGCCCTATACGGCCGTCTATCCTGTAGTACGCCCAGCCTCGCCTGTGCATCTGGTCGCGGTCGTCAACCGTTCTGATCTTCACACTCGACGGCCAGCCGTACCTGAAATACTGCTCGTCCAGAACGTTAAAGTGACGTGTCACTCGCGAGTGGTTGCTGTCCTCCCGCCGCCTGGCGATCACCAGCAATCCCGGCCCTCGGCCCCGAACATACTGCGTTCCGTCAATCCAGCCCTCCACACGCGAGAGAAACTCCCTCATCTCGGGTGGGTCCGTCGGCAGCCGCCAGACGCTGAGGTCCTTGCGCCAAATCCGGTGGTTCTTCACGTGAACGGTATTGTCCGGCCTGTCGAAATAATACGTCGCCCGCTCGTTTTGGAGCCACTGGCAATAGGGCTGCTTGTTATGCGAATCCCACCGCAGCATCCGCATCATCACGGGCCCCTCCGCACCTTGCGGATAGTAACACCAGACCTCCTCAAACCCCTCCTGCAGAGCCCCCATTTGCTCGGCTGCATCGGAGCTGCTCAGGGCGTTAGGCACCGCCGGTATTTCCGGATGTCCCGGCCTTAGCCCGACCATCGTCGCGCCGGCCAGCACAACCGCCGCCGCCACTGACAGTGCCCCGGGGCCGCTCGTCGCAAAGCCGACCACGCCGGCTGCCGCGCCCACCTTCATCGTCGCCGCCGGAACCGTTACACCTCCAGCTGCCTCGGCGGGAACCGTTATCTTCCCGAACAGAACAAGCGCAGGCAAAAGCATCCCCTTGCCGAACCCGAATCGACCCAGCTGCTTGCGGAGCGATTTCTTTGCCCGGTAAAAAAGCATCTTAGCCGCAAGCTCGCTACAGCCCATCGACTCGGCTATCTGGGAATACTCCATCTCGCGGTAGCATCGCATCGTCAACACCGCCCGGTGCCTCGGCTTGAGAGACTGCATCGCCGAAAGCACTATCTCTCGCAGCTCCTTGCTGATTGCATCTGCGGTCACCTGCTCGCCATCGTCGTGGGACTTCCTGTTTGCTGCCGCGGACGCCACCGCTGCCTTGCGGCGTTGCTCCCTTCGGTAGTGAAGGCGCACTTTGTTGATCGCGATCTTGTACAGCCAGGGCCAGAACCGATTGGCATCCCTTAGATCAGTCAGTACCCGCAGCATCTCGAACAAAGTCTCCTGCACGATTTCGCCGGCCAAGTCCTCCTGTAGCGTCAGACGAAACACATCAACGCGCAGGCGTTCTTCGGCCAGCTCAGTCAACTTATCAAGACTTTCTCTGTCACCGAGTTGGGCTCGCCTCACCAGCCTGACGTGATCAACGCTATTATCCATCTATAGATACTGTCGATAACTTGGTGCGCCAGGCCCACCAAAAGTAACACTCTCTACTCAATTTCGGCCTTTCCTGCCTTCATCATAACAAAATCCGCTCCTGTTTGGCCCAACTAAACCGCACAACAGGCCCGCCCCGGTTCTGCCGGCAAAGCGAGACGGGCCCAAAAACCAGATTTTTCTATACCTAAGTTATGCCTTGCAAACAACTTACGCTCTTTGCCCCGGCGCGGTCCACGCCTGCCCTTGTCGCCGGCCCTGCGGCCGATATACTGCAGGTGAGTATCCGTTGCAGTGCCGGGCCAGGCTCGGCCTGCGATGACAGCCGAAGGCCTCGAACTGTTGTCGTCCCCGGCTGTGGAGCGATAAGGCGATCTCGCTTTCTTGGCGGTGAGATTTACGAAATATTGTATCGGCACAGGAGACAATGAAAATGGCTGATAAAGCCTTCGCCGGAGATAAGAAGCTGCCTATGAAATCTCCCCTCGCACGGGCCGAGCGCCGCCTCATCGACGGCAATGTCCACCGCTTCCCGAAATGGATAGAAGGATACCACCTGACACTCACAACCATCCTCTGGTCTATCGGCCTGATTGTCTTCGGATACCTCGCCCGGCGTAATCCCCACTGGCTGTTGGCCTCGTCGCTGATGCTCGTGTTGCAGTGGTTTTCCGACTCGTTCGACGGCGCCCTCGGCCGATACCGCGATACCGGCATCCCGAAGTGGGGCTACTATATGGACCACCTGCTGGACTTCGTCTTTATGTGCTCGATTCTCATAGGCTATTCGTTCTTGCTCACCACTGCTGGCAGGCAAATCCTCTACCTGCTGGTTCCCGTGTTCGGCTGCTTTATGGTAAGCTCGTACCTGGCCTTCGGCGCGACCGGCGAGTTCAAGATAACATTCCTCGGCGCAGGCCCCACCGAGATCCGCATCTATTTTATCATCCTGAACTGCCTGATAATCTTTTTCGGTACCGCGTGGATAGAAAAGATCCTGCCCTACGCCCTGGCCATTTTCGTCGCTATCCTTTGCGTGGTCGTCTTCAGGACCCAGAAATACATCTGGAAAACAGATATGGCCGACAAAGCCGCCCGCCGACAAGACCGACCCTCCAACCAGAATTAACCGCCCGGGCGTAAACGTCACCTGTCCTTTGCCCGACCGCATCAAGCAGGCCGACCTTCTTGAATCTTATGCAGACTTGGACCTTTGCAACCTCGGCCCGGCCGAGTGGTAGCCAGGCTACTTTGTTGCGCCGCTCTTGACCGACCGGGCGACGCGGAAGCCGATGATATCCATTTCGGGCAGCCACCATCTGCTCTTGGGGATCTGGGGGTCACCGGCTCGCCACCATTCCTGCTCGAAGGCCCTGGCGGCACAGCGCAGTTCCTCCTTGGGGCTGCTGTGGTCACCGCCGCGAGCGACGTGCACCTTGCCGGTTTTGGGCCCCCTCGGGTTCACAGCCGGTTTTTGCTTGGCCAACTCGGCGTAAGCGGCCGGGCTATAGAAGTCATAAACCCATTCGCGCACGTTCCCGGCCATATCGTAAAGACCCCAGGGATTGGGCTTCCTGGTGGCCACCGGATGCGGTTCGTGGGCCGAGTTGGCCTTGTACCACGCGAATCTTGCGAGCTCGTCCTCGGTCGGGCGGCCGCCTAAGAAATAGGCGGTCGTGGTGCCTGCGCGGCAGGCGTACTCCCACTCGGCCTCCGTGGGCAGGCGATATTGCTTCCCCGTCTTTTTCGAGAGCCATTTGCAGAAGACCAGAGCATTCAGCCAGGTCATCCCGATAGCGGGGTTCTTCTTGCTATACCCCATAGTCAGATCGCCATAGACGGGCGTCGGGCCGGTCAAGGCGTCCAGATCTTCCTCTTCGATTTCTTCGGCCTCGACATCTTTCTTGGCGGTGACCGTTTCCTGGTAGTAGGCCAGGAACAACTCGAGGGTAGTCTCGGTGGTGCAGATGTAAAACGGGTCGAGGCACACCTGATGCCGGGGTCCCTCGTCTTCTTTTCGCCCGGGCTCATCGGGAGGACTGCCCATCATAAAGGTGCCGCCAGGAACGAGCACCATATCGAAGCTGATCTTCTCACCGAGTTCGGTGGTGATGGTTTCGGTGTATTTCTTGGGTAGCTTTGGTTGAACCGCAGAGGCACCGGCGGTCGCCACGACGGCGACGCCGACCGCCAGAACTGCGAAGCACATCAATCTGCGAGTTGTGCACATTCCTGTCTCCTACTAAAAGCGCGATGACAAAAACTATCGGCGACCGCCCCGCGGGGGCGATTTCGACGATCTTCTTGTCCTGCCTGTCGGGCCCGGCCGAGGCAGCTCGGCTAAAGCATCCTGGTAAAGCCCGGTTTCGGTACCGGGTAGCTGCCGGTAGCGTCGGGCTTGACCGGTGGCTCCATGCCGTCGTGACATTCCTCCGGTTTGGGGGGATAGTAAAAATCGGAGTCGCTCACCTGTTCCCAGGTAACCTCCTTGCCGGTGTAACACGAGATCTGCCCCATAATCGCGATCAGTGTACTACGGGCCATATAATCGCCGTTGTTTACGGCTTTACCCGACCGGATCGCCGCAAACAGCGTGTCGTGTTCCCGCTGGTAGGGATTGCAGCGGCCCTGCCATCTCCAGTTCGTCTGCCCGGAGATCCTGCACCCCAGGATGTTCGCCTTGCCCTTGCTGCCGAACACCATACTCGAGCCCTTGTTGTAGCAGCCGGTAGTGGTCCGGCAGAAGGCGTAAATCGGCACGCCGTCGGCATACTCATAGACCACCGAGTGATGGTCGAAGACGTCGCCGTATATGGGCTTGGTCATCGAGGAGCGACCGCCGAGTCCGTGGCACTTAACGGGGGCCTTGTTTCCCATCACCCAGCTTGAACGATCAAGGTTGTGGACCAGCGACTGGACCACGTCGTCTCCCGAGAGCCACCGGAAGTGGTACTGCGTGCTGCACTGCCAGAGCAGTTCGGAGAGTCCCTCTTTGCGAGGGATCACACCGTAAGGTCCCCGCAGGAAGTTCTCTTCGATGGCTACCACTTCGCCGATGGCGCCGTCGTGGATTCTCTGGATGGTCTCTGCGTATCCGACGTGATAGCGGCTGTGCAGACCTGAGACGAGGCACAGGCCTTTCTGTTTTGCCAGCTCGGCGGCCTGTTGCATAAGCTTTATTCCGGCCGGGTCGATTCCGTGCGGCTTCTCCACAAAGACGTGCTTGCCGGCGCGGATCGCGCTGATGGCGTGGAAGGGGTGAAACTTCGCCGCGTTGGCGATCAGCACGACATCCGAAGAGTCTATCACATGCTTGTAGCCCTCGAAGCCGGCGAAGCAGTGGTCGTCGTCCACGATAACCTGGTCGCCTTTTTGCTGCTTGAGGATCCTGCGTTTGGCCTTGACGCGGTCCATGAAGATGTCACACATAGCGACCAGGCGTGCACCTGCGTCGGCGGTCAGGGCCTGTGCAGCGGCGCCGGTGTTGCGCCCACCGCAGCCGATCATCCCCACGCGGATAACATCGCTGCCGGCCGCGTACAGGCTGCGGCGCAGGTCAACTGTGGTAGCAGCGACGACGGCTGAGGCAGCCGCTGTCGAAGCCTTCAGAAACTCCCGTCTGGTTGTACCCGAGACCTTTTTCGCTTTTTGTGAGGTTGCCATTGTTCCTCCTTGTAAGACGCAGTTACCTCTCGAGGCATTTCAACAATTTCGGATTCTCGCCGGTACCGCAAAGGGGCTTTTCAGTACTCCCTGTCCTTCAAGATGCCGGGCTGCGGAACCGGATAGGAGCCGTCGGCCTTGGGCTTGAGCGGTGCCGGCCCGTCGTTGGTCAGGTTATCGACGTTGGGGGCGAATTCGTGCTTGCAGTTGAGTATCTGTTCGTAGGTGATAACCTGGCCGGTGTGGGCGGACATTCGGCCCATAGAACTGACCAGGCTCGCTATCGCGCCTCGCTCGACCTCATTGTACGGTTTGTCCCTGCGGATCGCGTCGATCAGGTCGTCCCACTCGAGCTGGTAGGGGCTTCGCTCGGGCTGGGGGTATCTCCAGAGTAGGTTGGCTTCTTCCATATTGTGGTCTTTGTAGATGCGGACCTTGCCGGGCGTGTGGCCCGATGTGGAGATCACGGCCGATCCTCTTGTGCCGTGGGCGTAGCTGGCGAAGCCACCCTTGCAGCCTGACATATTGCGGCCGAAATAGAACAGCTTGGTGCCGTCGGGATAGGTGTATTCAACCGAATAGGTATCGAAGTTCTGATCGACGGCGTCGCCGCGGTAATGACGTCCACCCAGGGCGTGCGCCCGGACGGGCCAGGCCCCTTTCATCCAGGAACACTCATCGATCTGGTGGATATAGTAGTCGTTATACATACCGCCGCTGGCCCAGAGAAAGCTGTGGAAGCGCTGGACCTGGTAGAGCGTTTCGGTGATGTTATCGGGCTTGCGTCCGCAGGTTGCGGAGCGGCCGCCCATGCGATAGGCTCGCAAGGCGATGATGTCGCCGATCTGGCCGGACCTGATGCGCTCCAGCAGTTCCTGCCGGCCCCTGCAGTGCCGCACCATCAGCCCGACGCCTACTTTCAGGTTCTTCCTGACGGATTCCTTGGCCAGCTCCAGCATCCGGCGGGTCGTCGGGCCGTCAACGGTGACGGGCTTCTCCATAAAGACGTTAAGGCCTTTCTTGATCGCGTAGGTGAAATGGACCCAGCGAAACGCCGGAGGTGTGGTCAGGATGACCACATCGCCCTTATCGAGGCAATCCATCGCCTTTTTATAGGCGTCGAAGCCGATGAACTTACGCCCTTCGGGGACGTCGACTTGTTCGGGGGCTCTCCGAGCGAGGTTCCTGTAGCTGCCGGCGAGTCGCCGCTCGAAGACGTCGGCCATCGCAACCAGCTTGATGGGGCCGTTCTTAACCGATAGGGCATTCCAGGCGGCGCCCGTGCCCCGACCGCCACAGCCGACCAGAGCGAGTTTGATCAGATTGTTTTCGGCGGCGTAGATGCGATAAGCAAGTCCTGCGGTAACGGCCGAGCCTGCGGCAATTCGGCTGGTCTGCTTCAAAAAGTCGCGCCGCGATGGGTTTTGTTCTCTGTCCGGGTTCATTGTGTGTCATCTCCTATCTAAAAAAGTTACCTAAGTGGCGCCGTTTCCGGCTCCGGGATCCAACATTTTCAGCCGCCGGATCTTTACCGGGGCCTGCACTGATTATCTTCACAACGCGGCGGTTTACAAGCCTTTTCTCGTGTGCCCGCCGGGCTATCACCCCCAGGCACACCCGGGCCGGCCCGCGGAAATACCGGCTTAGGCCTTTGCAGTGCCTTGTTAACTGTCCGCCTACGGGTGCACTTAGAGCCTGCTTTCTTCCTGTTCGATTCTTTGCTGTTCTCTGACCGCAGCGGCGTGTTCTTCGTCTCCTTGCTTACCGACCGCCCGATATGGCAGGCTCTGGAGGAGCTCCTCGCGCCCGTAGCAGGTCAGGACATCCTCGCACCGAATCTGTGTATCTCCGTGGGGAGCGCCGAGGTAACTGCCGTCCGCACGGCGCAATCCCAGCACCAGGACCCCCTCGCTGGCCAGACCCAGTTCTCTGAGCGTGCGGTTGCATAGCCAGTCCTCGTCGCTTACTTCCACTTCAGAGACTGTGTAGCCTTTGCCGATTTCGAGCAACCTGGCGTAGTCGCGCACCTCCAGTCGTGTCCATTTTTTCAGGCCCGCCTTAATGAGGCTCGTGAGAATTCTGTCCACGAACCTCGAGGCCGAGAGCATCCAGAGGGCGGCCAGCCCCGCAATCACTACGACGAACCTCAACGCCAGATCCTGCTCGGTTCCACGATAGAAGGTAAGTACCACGCTGGCAACGGCAGAGGTCAGCCCCGCGTTACCCGTGAGCATCAAGATCCTGATTATCCGCCGGCGAACCGGATGCCTGACAACGGATTCGGATTCGGTCGTCGTAAATCCCACGCCCGAAAAGGCTGATTGTGCCTGGAAGGCGGCAAGGTCTTTCGACAGGCCCGTCATTGTCAGGGCAACTGCACCGATTCTCACCACGATCATCGAGATCGTTACGACGACCAGCAGGGAAATAAGGGCTATCATCGCATAGTTCCTCTTGCTCAGTCTTTCAAGGGCAAAGCCGGGTTCTCATACCAGAATACGCCGAGATTACGGGCCTCCTCACAGGTCAGTACGTCCAGGTCGCCGTCGCCGTCGATGTCAATCAGCTCGATGCGGTCGAACTTTTCGCCTTCCGGGCCGCTGATCCGGCCTCGGTGCCATGGGTCGGCAGGGTCATCGGCAGGTGACATCCAGACGACGCCGGATCTCGGAGCCGGTGCGTGCTCGCAGCTGAGCACCAACTCGGCCTTACCGTCCAGGTTGAGGTCGCCAACGGCGACGGCCTTGGCCGAGCCTGTGTTTTCCGGATACGGGATCTCTTGTGGCATCCACGACCTGCCCGATTCATCGAGTCTTCTAAACCAGAGCACCTCGGCGGGCTTGACCGCGGCTGCGGCGTCCTTGAGGCCGTCTCCGTCGAGGTCCGCGAGCGTCATAAACATCACCTCACGGCCTCGGCCACCGATCAGATGTTCGGTCCATTTCGAGCTGGCCCTGCCCGGCCCCGGGTTTTCCAGCCATCTGCATCCGCTCAGGCGGCCTTTGCGGTCCGAGAAGACGATGTCAGCGTCGCCGTCACCGTCCATATCCTCAACGATGATCGACATAACCCATCCAACTGTGGCCAGCCGGTGCCAGCGGTACTTCTCCAGGGCCCGGGGGTCCTCGGGCGACTCGAACCACCCGATGGCGGCCTGCGGACCTTTTCCTGCGGCGAGCAGGTCCGGCCCGCAGCGCCCGTCGACCTGCATCGGCATCGCGAACATCCAGGCCATTTTGTCCCTGGAGGCGGGTAAGACGTGCTGCTCCCAGTGCCCGTACGACTTTGAGGCCCGGTGGACGAAGATCGATCGGCAGCGCCCCTGGCAACAAGCAACCACCTCGAGCACGTCGTCGGAGTCGAGGTCTATGAATACAGCGTCCTCGACGGAGGGCGTCTTGCCGACCGTGACAGCTGGCCAGCGTTGTGCGGCCCTGTTGTAGCCGGGATGGAAGTACACCCGAGTGACCCCGCCTTGTTCCCATCCAGTCGTGATCTCCATAAGACCGTCATTATTGAGGTCGGCCAGCTTCACGCCGTCGGCCCCCCTGGAAGAATCATCTATGACGTGCCGCCGCCAAGCCGTACCCGGCTCCTCAGCGAGGCAGCAGAACGCGCAGCACACAGCACCTATCGCCAGTAGTAACACCTCTATCTTGTCCACAGAGCCTCTCACAACAAATCCTCTTTGGCGCCGCTATGCGTCTGCAGCAGGGGCTATCACGATCATCCAGCGGCCCTAAGCAAATACCGTCTGGGCTGTCCTGCGTGTTTCGTGCCGATCCTGTCTATCTGCCGTATCGTCGGGCCACAGAGACATTGTGCTTGTGGCCTCGGACGATGTCAACGAGCTTCCCGGCCGGGCTCGTGCCCGGGGAGCGGAAAAATTGTTGCACCTGTCACTGCGCTGGACTATAAACTGACCCGCCCGATTCCAGGACAGAGCAACGATTTATCAACCAGCGCAAAAAAGGTATATCAATGAAACTGAATATCCGCGTTATTGCCGCGATCGTCTTGACCAGCACAGCTTTCGATGGCATCTGCAAGTGCAAATGCCAGGGACAGCGCGGAGCAACGGGCTCACAACGGCGTCTCTGCGTCGTTCCCAAGCCAACGGCGCTGGGTCAACACGGCGATCGATTTTGTTTGACTTCGAGGACGCGCGTTGTGGCGCAGGGCGAGGCGCGCGCCGAGGCCGTCAAGCTGATAGACTATCTGGCGCCCGCGATGGGATACCGGTTGAAACTGAGCGAGGATTCGTCATCTGTGGTCGATTCGATACACCTGAGGCTTGAACCATCTTCGAGAGACCGGCTCGGCCAAGAGGGATACGAGCTTGAAGTAAAACAGCGATCGATCCTCGTTGTCGCGGCTGAGCCAGCCGGGCTGTTCTACGGTATTCAAACGCTTCGACAGTTGCTGCCGCCGGCCATCTTCAGCCCACGGAAGGTTGACGGGGTTGACTGGGCGGTGCCGTGCGTGCGTATCGTTGACCGCCCTCGCTTTAAATGGCGCGGACTGTTGATCGATCCGGCGCGGCATTTCATCCCCGTGGGGGACGTCGAGAAGTTCATAGACATAATGGCCGTCCACAAGCTCAACCGCTTGCAGATACACCTGACCGACAACGAGGGCTGGCGCATCGTAATCAAGAGGTATCCCAAGCTTACGGAACTCGGCTCGAAGATGGACTGGACTTTCCGCCGCAAAGGCGGGTCCGGGCCGCGTTGTTCGGGCTTCTACACGCAGGAGCAGATTCGCCGGATCGTTCGTTACGCCGCGGACCGCCACATCACCATCGTGCCGGAGATTGAGATGCCGTTCCACACGGCAGCGGCGATCGTTGCCTACCCGGAGCTGGGCATCAACACCGCCCACCTGGCCGAGCTGCCGCCCGAGCAACGGTGGGGCAGGACCAAGGGCCTGATCGCGCCCCGCCCGAATACGGTGGCCTTTCTGCAGAATGTGCTAGCCGAGGTGATCGAGCTGTTTCCAGGCAAGTACATCCATATCGGCGGCGATGAGGCTGACACCAGGCACTGGGCCAGAGACCTCGAGATGCAGGCACAGATGAAGCGATTGAAGCTCAAGGATGCGCACGGGTTGCACAGTTGGTTCATCAAGCAGATGGATACCTTTCTTGCGAAGAACGGGCGCCGACTGGTCGGTTGGGACGAAATTCTCCAGGGCGGCCTGGCACCTGGTGCGACGGTGATGAGTTGGCGCGGCACGAGCGGGGGAATCGCCGCCGCGAAAGCCGGTCACGATGTCGTGATGGCACCGACGTCACACACGTACTTCGACTACCGCCAGGCCCCGGACGAAATAGGGTTCGGTCGCAGCGTGATCAACCTCCAGAAGGCCTATGCCTTCGAGCCGATCCCCCGGGAGCTCAACGCCGAGCAGGCCGAGCATATTCTCGGCGGGCAGGGACAGCTCTGGGGCGAGTTTATCGCCGATGAGCGGCGCCGCGAGTTTATGGCGTTTCCCCGGGCGTGCGCCTTAAGCGAAGTTCTCTGGTCGCCAAAAAATGATCGCGACTTCGCCGAATTCCTTCGCAGACTGGTCGAGCATCTAAAACGTTTGAACTTCGCCGGGGTCAATTATCGCCCGCTGGATCGTTCGCTTATCCAGACCAGCGGCACCAAGCCCGGCAACGGTCTATCACCTGGACGCAAGTAATCCTTCGAGGTCGTATTTTGCAGAGGCGATACAAACGGCGGACGCGTCGTTGATTTCCGGGATTTCTCCCTTATAATAGCCTTCCGCTTGTACGACATTTACGACCAGCAGGCACTTTGACTTGGCTGCTTGACTTTCGGGCCGGGGGCAGCTAATCTGCGGGTGTTCGCATATTATCCTTACAATACGATGGAGAGACCAAAATGAGCGACACGACCCACCAACCATTTAACAAAAGGGCCTTCGTATCAGTTCTTGTGGGCTTTTCTTTCATCTTGATGGCGGTGACGGGAGGCGTCCTGTTCTTTGCGCCTTCCTGTCGAATAGCCCGCGAGACTTCCTGGTCCTTCCTGGGGCACAGCAAGGATCAGCTGGTTGCGGTTCACCTCTGGTTCAGCATCGCCTTTTCGATTACGGCGATATTCCACATCTACCTGAACTGGGCCGCCATAAAAAGATACTTCAGCACGAAATTAAGGCAGGGAATCGCGTTCAGGCTCGAGTGGGTTACGGCCCTGATCATATGCTGCCTCATATATGCCGGGACCATCGGCGAGGTCGCACCGTTTTCGTCGTTGATGGCACTGGAGGAGAGCTACAAACACAGCGGTACCGAGGGCGGCGCAGGTCAGGGCAGGCACGGGGGCGCATTTCGCGGCGGTACGAACCTCCACACGGAGGGCCCGGCGACGCAGCCGGGCGGCACGGGGACTCGGCCGGCCCAGGGTCCGCAACACTCGGCCGGCGGCATTGGAAGGATGACTCTGGGGCAGTTCTGCGAGAACGAGGGAATCCCGCTCGACAAGGCGGTATCGCGATTACAGGATAAAGGCGTCTCGGCCAAGCAGACTATGACGATGCGCGAAATAGCTGATCAGATGGGCATCCACCCGCGTGATCTTCGCGCGCTGCTGCAGGACAAGTAAACCCCGCTCGCAACCTGCGGCATCGGCCACCACGACCGCCCGGTACCGTACCTGTACGGAGCTTTTATTGTGCCGGCGGGACCGTCTGCCGGTTACCTTGTTGCTGAAGCCTTGCGGGCCTTTTCCAGCACGGCCCTGCCCCGACGCCTGACATCCCTGTTGTCTGTGGCCTTGAGTACTTTCGTGATAGCTTCGGCTACCTCCTTCGGCCTTTGTGCGGCGATCTTTTCGCCCACGGCCACGGCTGCGAAGCATGCCTCGAGTTTGGTCGCAGGATTGTCCAGATGCTCCATCGCCATCGCCAGGGCTTCGGCCGAAGGCACCTCGCCGAGAACACCGAGCAGCAGCTTCTTTTCTTCGGTGCGTTTAATCAGCCTCGCCGCCTGCCTGCACATCGCGAGCTTTTCTTGGGTGGTAAGGCTCTGGTCGCGTATCACACTGATATAGCCGCGCAGTGCTGCGGTCCTGATGGTCTTGTCGGTGGAATTCGTGGCCAGGGCAAGCAGGTCGGGCGCGGCCTCCGCGGTCTTCCAGGAGCACAACACGCGGACGGCTGCGGAGCTTACCTGGGGGTTGCGGTCCTTGGTGGCAGCGCGGACCGCGTTGAGTGCCCGGCTGTCGCTGATGACGCCGAGTAGCCGTAGCAGCACACCTTTTTGTGCTGGTTGTGCCTTGCCCAGCAAGCCGATAAACCTGGCGGTGTACGATTGCGGGTCATCGACCTTGCCGAGTAAGGTGTCCAGAGCCCGCTCGATGGCGTTCAGGTCCCTGGAGGCCTGCAAATCGGTGAGCAGGTCGAGCAGGGCGGGTATCTGATCGGCCTGGCCGAGATCTCCGACCATCTTGATCGCGGCCTGGCGGACTGCCGGTTCGGCGTCGCGGACGACCTCCAGGATTCTGGCGATAGTCGGGGCCGTGTCGATTCGCCGGCGC
Source organism: uncultured Pirellulales bacterium (assembly GCA_964632005.1). GTDB lineage: Bacteria > Planctomycetota > Phycisphaerae > Sedimentisphaerales > Anaerobacaceae > CAZWAP01. Next base: position 22,032 of record CAZWAP010000004.1, read on the forward strand.
CCGATCAGTTCGATCGCGGCAAGTTGCTGGCTGGCCTGGCCGCTCTTGAGCATTTTAAGGGCTTGGCTGTACCAGCCCTCGGGCGGAAAGGAGCCGAGACTTTCCTTGGCGGCACCGGATATCTCGGGGTCGCTGTCTGCGAGCATCTCAAGCAGAGCGGCGGAGGCTGTCTGCAGGCTCTGCAAGTCCGGGCTTGCTCCCGTCGAGCCGCAGATCCCGGGCAGGGCCCGGATTGCTGCGATCCTTGCTTCTTTTTTGCCGCTCTTAGCCACGGCCAGCAGTGCCGACACCGCCGCAGGATCCCCCCGTTTGCCGAGCGTCCGGGCGACCAGAATCTGGTTGTCAGTTGGCAGTTGGCCCAGTGCGCCGGCAAGCACGGAGGTTACCTGCTCGCCGGGAAGCTCCAGGCTGGTCTGGACGGCGGCGGAGAAAAGGATGTAGTCGTCGCTCCGCAGGTAGCGTCGGAGCAGTTGCAAGCGGTCTTTCTGGTTGCGGCAGAGTATCGCGCCCCGCAGTGCGCCGCCGCGGACCTGGTGTGGGGCCTTGGCGTTGAGGATCCTGTCGTATATCGCGACCGCTTCTGCTTGTTTTCCCGCGGCGGCAAGGGCCTCGGCGCAGCGGAACAGGCCCTCGTATATCGCCAGCTTATTCTGCCCGGAGGACCTGGCCAGGGCGGCCGTGAGGGCCCCGCCAGCCTCCGAGGTTCCGATGCTGCCCAGCGACCTGGCCGCGGCCTGAGCGACCTCGGGGTCGGGATCGTAGAGCAGTTTTGCCAGAGCCGGGACGGCCTTGACATCGCGACGGACGCCGATGCTGCCTATGACACCCACAAGCGGCCGACCCTCGAGCCTGCCCAGGGCGTTCCGCAGGGCCCGTTCGACCGCTGGATCGGGGATCGGCTCGAGGCCGTAGCGGGCCATATCGGAGAGCTTCTCGTCGTCGAGCAGTGCAGCCAGAGGCGCAACGGCATCTTTTGTGCCGATTATGGCCAATAGACGGCAGGCGTCGGCTTTGGCCTTGTGCGATGCATCCGCCGATTTTAGTATCGCGATCAGTTTATTCTCCTGCTCCTTCGTGCTCGGGACGATAGTCTGGCCGAGTGTCGGAACCACACCGGCAAGTATCAGCAGTACAAGCAGGGCTGAGTGTATTTTTGGCTTTGACATTGTCTGGTTTCCTTCCTGAAGAAAAAAGGTGCTCAGATGATCCACGGCGCCCGCATTGCACGCGAACGCAAGCGGTTAGCTTCATCATCGTTGAGAAATTCCTCTTTTACGGGGTCGTAGCGCAGGTCGCGTTTGAGCCACATACAGATATTGGCCGCGTGGACCGTCGTCATTGAGTAGTGCATCACCTGTGGGTTAGCAACGGTCTGATGGCGCGACTTGACGCAGTCGAGGAAGTTGCGCACGTGGCTCATCGGCCTCTGCGTGCGGGCTGTATAGTCGCCGACGAGCTTCTTGAAGTCTGCAAGCATCTCGGCCGAGGAAACGTCAGGCTTTGAATAGCCGTCCGCGGCTGCCACCCAGCCCTCGGTGCCCTCGTATCGGACGCCACAGGAACCCCGCCAGTATTTCTTCTTGAGGTCGCGCTCGAGGATCATCTTGATACCGTTTGCGAAGGTAACGACCATTCCATCGCCGCTCTTGTTGTTGACGTACTTGTACTCGATGCCGGCGGTGTTGGCCGCACCAATGGCGACCTGACACTGAGCGAAGGTGTGGGCGCCCCATTCGCCGATGCAGCTGGTGTGGAAGTCGTAGAAGCCTCGCCAGCCTCCACGTACATAGGCCGAGTTATAGGGTCGCCACGGGCAGGGCCCGAGCCACTGATCCCAGTCGACCTCCTCCTTCGGCGGCTCAGGTTCGGCGGGGAGCCAGTCGTGCCGGAGTTCGGCGGCATCCCACGGGGCAATGTGGGCGCGGACGGTGTGGACCTCTCCGAGTCGGCCGAGCCGCAGCATCTCGTTGCAGAAGGTGAAGTTACCTTCGCTGAGCCGCTGGGTGCCGGTCTGGTAGATCCGCCTGTAGCGCTTTGCGGTCTCGATGACGGCCCTGCCCTCTGCGATGGTCATACAGGAGGGCTTTTCGGAGTACACGTCTTTTCCAGCTCTCATTGCCATTATTGCAGCCAGGGCGTGCCAGCGGTCCCCGGTGGCGATCAGCAGGGCGTCGATGTCGGTACGCTCGGCCAGGAACTGGCGCATATCGCGGTACATCTTGCAGTCCTTGTTGCCGTAGCGGGTATCAACGATGTTCTTGACGTTGAGGCGGCTTTGCTTTTTTGCGTCGCAGACGGCGACGAACTGCACGTCCGGTTCGGGCAGCATCCATCGCAGGTCGTGGCTGCCCCGCCGGCCAATACCAATCCCGCCGAGGATGATTCGGTCGCTCGGCGCGACGCGTCCACCCCGCCCGAGCGCGGTGGCCGGGATGATCGACGGTGCCGCCGCCATAAGTGCAGCTCGCTTGAGGAACCGGCGACGCGTAAGATTAGATCCTGTTTTTGACATGATTTTCTCCTGATTTATCCTACCAATCTTTTTGACAACCGTTTTCTCGTTAGGGCCTATTTTTTGGGAAATGGCTGCGCGGTGCAGCCTATTTGCAAGCGGATTATACCATCGGCCGGTCGCGGCGCCAAGGCGGCGCGAAAAGAACGATCTTGCTGTGAGAAGAAGAATTAATCTGCAACGCTGCAAAAAGTTTTAACAAAAAATCGCTTTCTCATCATTCTCTCATATTGAGATGCGCAACATCGCGCGCGAAAATGCCCAACGAGGGTCGGCTCACCGGGAGCACCGGCCCGGGATATTGCCAACCTCTTTTGAACAAGGAGACAGGAAATGAGAGCGAAGCATCTCAAGCTAATTGCTGTTCTGGTGCTTGCCGGGGCGATGCTCTGCGCATCAGCCTACGCCAAGAAGTCCAGAGCAAGGGCCAAGCGTACGGCCCGGGAAAAGCCGACAGCAGGCGAAATCGAGCGCCGTATCACGGAAAGCGAGGTCCCGGCCGCTGCCTTGGCGGCTCTGAAGAAACTCGCTGCAGGTGCGAAGATCACCGAGTTTGCCGAAGAAATCGAGCACGGTCAGACCTTCTACGAAGGTTCCTGGAAGAGCGCTGCGGGTGTAGGGACCGACGTGCTTGTGACCAAGACGGGAGACCTGGTGGAGGTCGAAGAGAAGATACCGCTGGATAAGGTGCCAGCAGCGGTGGTCAAGGCGGCTCGCAGGGCAGCCGGCAAGTCCGCCCAGCTTAGCTGCGAGAAGAAAACGATGATCCTCTACGAAATCAAGTTCACCAAAGCTGGCAGCCGCCACGAGTTGCTCCTGAGTCCCGACGGCCGGCGAGTCGAAGAAGAAATCGAAAAACGTGAACCCCGCAAGGTCAGCCGGGCCAGAGGCAAGGACGAAGACGACGAAGATGATCAGGGCAAGTAATAACCACGGAAAGTGATGACACGCGCGGGCCCTGGAGCTAAAATGTGCACTGCTGAGCCGTCGACTATAGCTGCTCGGCGGTGCCTTTTTGACGCGGTGTTGTGTTATTGCGACGTGCCAGAAGGAAGGTCGCGGATGCGCGTGCGTAAATTACGTGTGCCCTTTTTGCGGGTGGTTTTTGTTCCGATCGTATTCGTAGCGATATTTGTCAGGTCCCCGTGGTCGTTGGATTCGCCAGTCGCCTTTGGCGTGGAATTTATCGGGTACGTATTCCTTCTGGCAGGGCTGGCTCTCGTCCGCAGAATCGCCGAGGCGTTAGGCGGGAGGATCATCGCCGAGATAGAGCAAGGTGGTATTTTTACGATAAAGCTGGTTTTCCCCTGCCGGCCTGTCCAGGAGACTTGCTGAGCCGCCTGGCACGATCTACCCAAGCCGGTAAGGCTCCGCTGCGGCCTCGACCATCGAGGCCGAGCCTCGGAGCAGAAGAAGGAATACGCCCAGCAATCGTCTCAGGTTGTGTGGTTCGGGGTGGCAGAAACAAGACCTCCTTGCCGATGCGAACTAAAAACACCCGACAAGCAAGCCAACTCGACAAGCAGGCCGGAAATGGTTCATTATTAAGTACCATCGGTCGCAGACGAGTTGAAAACTTCAGAGAAAATGCCCCCATTGCAGGCAATCCGACGAACAACGTTACTGGGCGAGTAATCGGGCTGACCTATAAGATCCTCCTCAAGACCGTGCGGGGATTCAAGAGTTGGGGCAAGACCCTGGCCCATCCCTATTTATCGCAGTACTTGGGTGGCGAGAACGGCGTATGCGACCTGCGGAAGGTAATCTTAAGGCTGGCCGACAGCTGGAGAATCCCCCGCCAAATCCCACCACAATCCTCGGGACGATTACACCGCCGAAAAGACAATTGCTTCGGGACCAGCCGCTGCTATAATACGCACGGCAGACGGCAAATAGGTGGCACTCGGGGCCGAAGCTCTCTTGCAGCAAGGCAGAACACGAAAACCACGACAAAACGCCTGAGAACTATGACAGAGATGACCCTCCTTGAAACTCGCGGGCTGGTCAAGAAGTACTCCGGCCGAATCGTTGTCAACGAGGTTTCTATCTCGATCGGGCATCGCAGCATTGTGGGGCTGCTCGGTCGAAACGGCGCCGGAAAGACCACCTCGTTCAGGATGATTATGGGTATGGTCACCCCCAACAAGGGCTCGGTCATCTTCGAAGGCCGCGACATCACAAAGCTGCCGATGTACAAACGTGCCCGCCTCGGAATAGGCTACCTATCCCAGGAGCCGAGCATATTCCAGCGGCTGAGTGTCCGCGACAACCTCCGCGCGATCCTTGAGACAATGTCGATCACCAGGGCCGAGCGGGACCAGCGAGCGGCGCTGCTGATCAAGCGTTTCGGCCTGACCGAGGTCGCTGACAGTCAGGGTAGGTTTCTATCGGGCGGCGAACGCAGAAAGCTGGAGATTGCCCGCGCGATGGTTACCGACCCATCCTTGATCCTGCTCGATGAGCCTTTCAGCGGGGTTGATCCAATCGCCGTCGAGGACCTCCAGCAGCAGCTCCGCCAGCTTGTGGCCTCCGGCGTCAGTCTGCTGATCACCGACCATAATGTCGAAAGAACGCTTGAGGTCGTGGACAAGGCATACATCATAGACCACGGAAAGGTAATAGGAGTGGGGACGCCCGCTGAAATCGTCCGCAACGAGGTGGTGCGAAAATCTTACCTCGGCAACACGTTCAGCGGCGACGAGTTCGACGAGGGATCAGATCGAGGTTGAAGGATGATCGACGTAGAGAAGTGCCGTATAACCCACTACCCGGAACAGGTCCTGGCCAGCAAGGCTCAGCCGGTCGAAAAGATCGACGATACGATCCGGCGTCTCGTGGAGAAGATGACCCAAATTATGCTCAGGAACAAGGGTATCGGCCTGGCTGCGCCGCAAGTTGGGGTGCCGTTGCGCCTGTTTATCATATCGCTCGACGGGACGGCCGAAGGCGTCAAGGCCTATATCAACCCGACAATCACACCCACAGGGGCCGTCGAGGCCATCGAAGAAGGCTGCCTGTCCGTGCCGGGCATTTATACGAAGATACCACGGCACAAGAAGTGCCGGGTTACCGCCACCGACCTCGAAGGAAACGAGTTCACCGAGGAAGCCGAAGGGCTTGGCGCCAGGGCTCTACAACACGAATACGACCATATCGAAGGGATTACCATCGTCAACCGAATGAGTCAGGTCGCCAGGATCGCGCATCGAAGGCAGCTAAAGAAACTTGTCGAACAGGATAGGTCGTAGATTCGCCCGCCTTTGCCCTGCGGCGCGTGTACACTCCAGGAGAAGCGATGAAGTTAGTATATCTGGGCAGCGGCCGGTTCGGCATCGAATCTCTCGAGGCCCTGAGACGGTCGAATCACGATATCGATCTTCTGGTCACCCAGCCTCCCCGCCCGGCAGGCAGGGGTAGAAAACCCTGTCCTACCCCCGTTGCGCAATGGGCCAGCCAGCGCACAGGCAGGGCCGAACTGATCCAGGCCGAGAACGTCAATGACCCGGGAATCGTCGAGAAAATAGCGGCGTGCCAGCCTGAGGTAATAGTCGTAATAGCGTTCGGCCAGAAAATAGGGCCCGCCCTGACAAGTCTGCCCACAAAGGCCGCGATCAACGTCCACGCCTCGCTGCTGCCGAAATACCGGGGGGCTGCACCAATCAACTGGGCGATAATCAACGGCGAAACCCACACCGGGATCAGCATCATAACCGTCTCGCAGGAAATGGATGCGGGCCAGATCCTCGCGCAATCGCAAACCGGGATCAAGCCGGACGAAACCGCCGGCGAACTGCATGACAGACTTGCCTGCCTGGCCGCTCCATTGCTGATCGAAACGCTCGATCGAATCGCCGACGGAACCGCCGTTTATACCGACCAGGACCACTCCCAGGCTACTCTGGCCCCCCGGCTGAAGAAGTCCGACGGCCTACTGGACTTCAATGAGCCGGCCGAGGTCCTGGCAAGGAAGATACGCGGCCTCTGGCCCTGGCCCGGGGCATCGGCCGGCTACATCTCAAAAAAAACCGGCGCCACGACGCGCGTCACCATCGCAATGGCCCGGGTAACACAGAGAACCGGCACCGGCTCCCCGCCGCCAGGGACACTTGACGAGAACCTGCACGTCGTCTGCGGCCGGGACGCCCTGGAGATCACCAGGATCAAGCCGGCCGGCTCGCCCGTTATGAGCTTCAAGGCCTTCGTCAACGGCCGACAGACACAACCCGGCGAGAAGTTTGTCCGGCTCGAGAAGTAGCTATGGCTGCCGGCAAGACAATATCGGCCCGCAGGCTTGCGATCAATCTGCTCAATCAATTCGACCCCAGACGCGGGTATGCCGCCGAGAGCCTCAACCGCCTCATCAACCGGACATCCGAACAACAGCGGGCCACCGACATAGTCTTCGGCACGATCAGGAACAGGCGGGCGATCGACACGGTCATTGCAAAGTTCTCCGGCCGGCCAGTAACAAGAATACCACACAGGCTCCTCAATATCATCCGCTCAGCCACCTACGAGCTTATCTACCGGGCGCAAAGCCCCGTCTATTCCGTCGTCAACGAGGCGGTCGAGAACACCAGGGCGCTGCTGGGCAACAAGCAGGCTGGCTTTACCAATGCGGTGCTGCGCAACATCGCCCGGCACACCAGAGCCCGCCAAGCAAAGCCTGCCGAGGCCGACGCCACAGCCACGCTCCCGGTCGGTCCTGAGACCGGCTGCCAGTTCGATACTCCATTCCTGCCGGACCCGCACCTGAAGCAGGCCGACTACCTCAGTACCGCCTTTTCACTGCCCGGGTGGCTTATTGAATGCTGGCTCAGCCGGTTCGGTTTTGAACAGACCAGGCAGATCTGCTACGCGTCCAACCGCAGGCCGAGCATCTACCTCAGACCCAATCTGCTCAAGACAACCGCTGCGGACCTCTGCGGTGCACTTGCGCGGGCCGATATTGAGGCGAAGGTCGTCCCCGGCCGTGAGATGATAAGAATCAAGGGCGCATCGGAGATAACCCGGCTGCCCGGTTTTGCCGAGGGCCTGTTCAGCGTCCAGGACCTGACCGCCGCTCTGGCGGTGCCGGCGCTCAAGCCACAGCGGCACTGGAAAATACTCGATTTCTGTGCGGCACCGGGCACAAAGGCCACGCAATTAGCGGAACTAACAAATGATTCTGCCCAAGTAATTGCCACTGACATCGACCCGGAACGGCTGAAGCTTGTAGAACAAAACGCTGCGAGACTCGGCATTAGGACAATCAGAACCCTGCCGATAGAGACACTTGAGCGGCAGATAGGCCAAATCGGGCGCTTCGACGCGGTCCTGGTGGATGCGCCCTGCTCCAACACCGGCGTACTGGCAAGACGTATCGAAGCCCGCTATAGAATAACCGCCCGCGCAGTCCAGAGTCTCTCAGCGAGGCAAAGCCGACTGCTGGGTAAAGTCGCGCCTATGCTCAAGCCCACGGGCAGGATATGTTACAGTACCTGCAGTATCCTGGATGCCGAGAACGGCGATGTCCTGCGCGGCTTCTTGGGCCGGCATCCCGACTTCGAGCTTGAATCCGAGCAACTCATCCTCCCGTCGGCCGGTTTGCCTGCATCCGCAGATGTGCAGACCCATTTCGACCACGATGGCGGTTACATTGCGGTAATCGTCAGGCGCTAAAGTCACGCCGGAGCAAACCTGCCTTTTCAGTGCTGGCACAAGCAATCTTATCGCTACTACCTCAGCAGAAGCCGAATCCACAATCTTTCCACAGTACAACTTTGCGCTGTGCAAAATATGTGAGAAACATTTTTTTTTCGAGCGTAAGACTAATACCGACAGTGACCTTTTCGATGTGGAAAAGAAATTCTCCAAAACGCGATTGATTCGGTTTGTCGTTGCCTAATAATTGAACTCTCAGATGTTTTGGCAGTACTGGGAAACTGGGTTGTGGATGCGTTGGATATTGTGTAATTCCGATCCTCCGAGATACAAAGCCTCAGCAGGGGAGACCATCAGATGCAGCGCACAATCACGGATGAAGGCGTCGGTCCGGCTTTGAAAAAGACTACGGATTTAGGATCTCTGCGTACAGCAGAATCGCAGGTCGAAGCGATAAACCAGGCCCTGGCCGAGAGGATCGGACCACAGAGGTTTCGCATCTGGTTCAAGAACTCGACCAAGTTTACCCTTGCCGGCGGATACCTTAAGATCGGTGTCCCAAATCTATTTATAGGCAACTGGATCGAGAACCACTTTCTCGACGATATCAACTCGGCCGTGCGCCAGGCGATAGGAGATGCAGCGAAAATAACCATTACAATCGACCCAGAGCTGGCCGGCCATCAAAGAAAGACGCAACTGGACTGCCAGGCCCGGCTCGCCGAGCAAGGTCCTATCCGTCCAGGGGCGGGCAGACACCGCAGAGGCAAGCCTTTGCCGGGCCCTAAACGCCTTAAACTCAGCCTCGATACCTTTGTCGTCGGTCCTTCGAATGAGCTGGCCTACAACGCAGCTAAAGTGGTGGTCGAAGAGGAAACCAGCCCCTTCAATCCACTGTTCATCCACGGCGGCTACGGCGTGGGAAAAACCCACCTGCTGCAGGGAATCTGCAACGCCATAAGTGAAAAGCGCCCCCGGGTCAACTGGCTATACCTCTCGGCCGAAGAATTCGCCAATCAATTTATCCTGGCGTTGAAACTAAAAAAGCTCGAGGACTTCAGGCGCCGACTGCGTCAGACCGACCTGCTGGCCATCGACGATATACACTTTCTGGCCAGCAAGCCTTCCACGCAGGAGGAATTCCTGCACACCTTCAACACGATAAGCCTGGCAGGCAAGCAGGTGGTCCTGGCCTCCGACGCTCACCCCAAGATGATCGGCCAGCTCTCCGATAAACTCGTCAACCGCTTCGTTTCTGGAATGGTAGTGAAGATCGAGACTCCCGACCTGCAGACGCGGTGCGAGATCTGCCGGCGTTATGCCGCCGCGATGACGTTAGGGCCTTTCGGCAAGAGCAAGTACCGCAGCTCGGCAGGCCCTGTACCCGAGAACGTAATAAGGTATATCGCCGAAAACCTGCGAACCAATGTTCGTGAGCTGGAAGGCGCCCTGGTGAAGCTGGTCGCCTTCGCCTCGCTGCAGAACCAGAAAATCACCCTGGCGATGGCCAAGGCCGTCCTGGCCGAGCACCTGGCCCGAACCGACCCCATCGTCCACATATCCGACATCGAGTCGGCCGTCGCAACGTACTTCGGCATAACTGTCGCCAATATCCACTCATCGAAAAAGGACAGAACCGTCGCCCTGGCCCGGCATTTCAGTATGTACCTGACCCGCAAACACACAAAGATGTCCTCCTCCGAGATAGGCAGGTTTATGGGTAACAAGAACCACGCCACCGTGCTGCTGGCCTGCAAGAAGATCGAAGATCTGCTCAAGCGCAACGCCGAGCTTCACTGGCGGGGCCCCACGGGCAACAAAGTTGCCAAGGCCAGGACCATCCTCGCCGACCTGGAAGCCGGCATCTGACCGAGATCGCGCCGCCCGCGCGCCAATAATCACCAACCAGGCAAACTCCAGAGCTGAAAAGCCCGGCTGCGAGGAAACAAGCAAGCAAGAGCCCTGGGCCGTCTATTTGGCCGGCGGACGCGCGGGCCCTGGAGCCCCGGCAACAACCTCGATCTTGCACCGGGGGATAGCGGTGAGGAACTGTCGGCCGTAGTGCCTCTGAATAATGCGCGAGTCGAGGACGACCACGATGCCGGTATCGGTCTTACTGCGGATAAGGCGTCCGAAGCCCTGCTTGAACTTTATGACCGCCGAGGGTAACTGATAATCGAGGAAGGGATTGCCGCCCTGCTGCCTTATCTGTTCCAGGCGGCCAGCCTGCAGGGGCCTATCGGGAACGGCAAAGGGCAGCCGAACAATAATGACGTTGCTCAGCGCCTCGCCCTGCACGTCCACCCCCTGCCAGAAGCTGTCGGTTCCGAATAACACGCAGTTGTCTTTTGCTCGGCCGTAGTCCTTGAAGCGCTTCAGCAGCGTGCTGCGGTCGAGGGACTTGCCCTGCTGCAGCAGCTCGATGCCGTTGGCCGCGAGCCAATCCCCCAGCCTCCGTGCCATCTCGTCCAGCATCTCGTAGCTGGTGAACAATACAAAGGCCTTTCCGTGCGTCCGGAGTATGTATTTTTTCATCGCCTCAGCCGCGGCCTCTACGAAAGCCGGCTCCTTGGGATCAGGCAAGTCCTTCTCGATATAAAGTGCCACGTTGTTTTCGTAGTCGAAGGGGGAGCCAAGTTTCAGGGTATCGAAACGCCTCAGGCCGATTCGGTCGGCAAAGAACTCAAAGCCCCCCTCTCTTGTGGCCGGGCCGGTGCTGAGTGTCGCGCTGGTCAGTATCACCGAATCATACCTATCGAACAGGCATCTGCTTATATCTGGCCCGACGTTCACCGGTGCGCTGCGCAGATAGATAGCGGCCCTGGTTCCACCGGCCGGCTCCACCCAGTAGACGTGGTCTGGACGCTGCTGGAGGAAAAAGCTGTGCAGCTCAGCGACAATTGCGTCGCACCTGTCGCGGAATCTGGATATTTCGAGCTTGTCGTCCGCGTCCTCGGTACTCTTTGCAAGGCCGGCAAGCTCGCTGCGGAGGACTTTGAGGTGCCCGGAGAGTGTATCTTCCACGAAATTTGCGTAGCATCGGCCGTTGTTTTCCTCCCTTGTCTGCTCGTACCACCTCCGCACCCGCCTGAAGAACTCTCGAGATTGCTTCCTGACCTGGCCGACAGCCTCAATCGCACCGGACGTATCGACGCCGCGGTCCATATAACAGAGCAACCCCTTACCTCTGGCGGCATTGTAAAGCCTGCTGAGCAAGAACTCTATCTGCCGATTGCTCAGATTGATCCCGAAGTGCCCCTCGGCCACGTGCTCGATGTTCTGTGCCTCGTCGATAATCACACATTGGTAATCAGGCAGTACCGAGGCTCCCTGTTCCTTCAGCACAAGATCGCTAAGCATCAACGCGTGATTTGCCACAATGATATCGGCCTCCTCAAGCAGCCTCCTGGCACGCTGATAGAAGCAATCCTTGAAGTGCGGGCACTTTCGGCCGCGGCAATTGCCGTGCTCGCTGTTGACGGCGTCCCAGACCGCGCTGCTGGGGACGAATCCGAGGTCGCTAAGCGAGCCGTCCCGGGTTTGACCGGCCCATAGACGTATCTTATCAAGCTCGGAGGCGAACCTATCAAAAAGCAAAGTCCGCCTCCGCAGTGCAAACTCCAGCCGTCGCTTACAAAGGTAATTGCCCCTGCCCTTGGCCAGTACAGCCACGAAGCCGCCACCCAGGGCCGCTGACAAGAACGGAATGTCTTTGTTCGTCAACTGCTCCTGCAGGGTGATAGTATACGTGCTGACCAATACCCTGCCGTGGCCCTGGGAGACAAGAGTTATAGCAGGAATAAGATACGCAAAGCTCTTGCCCACGCCGGTGCCGGCCTCTACGAGCAGATGGCCGCCCCGGCGCAGGGCCGAACTTACCGCCTGGGCCATCGCAACCTGCTCAGCCCGCCGCTCAAAGCCCGGGAAAGACCGCGAGAGCACCCCTTGCGGCGCAAAAACCTCCTTTATATCGACGGTCTCCATGCACCGAACCCGACAGGCTGTTTGTCCCGGCGGCCTTGTGGCACTACTTACCCCCGCTGGCCGGCCCGGCCGCGTCAATGACCTTCTTGAGCGTCGCTACAGCCTTTGACCCGGGCATCTCCTTGCTCGCGGCCTCGATAGACTTCTGTGCCTTCTCAAGCATGCCGGTGCGGTAGTATATGTAAGCCAGCAGGAACTCCAGTTCAGCAGAGCAGCTTCTTTCCAGCCATTCCTCGGCGTCGGCTATCCTGCGTTCCAGGACGTCTCGCTGGCCGAGCATAGCCGCCAGATCGACATCGGACCGCGCATATTGCTCTGACATCTCGATCGCCCTGGCCAGATAAAGGGCGCTGCTGACGTATTCACCGGCGGCAAACAGGGCCAGACCCTTGCCAGCCAGGGCCTCGGGCTTGGTCGAATCAAATATGTGGGCCTGGTCAAAAAAGCCGGCGGCCATATAGTACTTGCCCTGTTTTAGTCGAGCCTGCGCCTCGGCCATAGACTGCTTGAAGCGGGCTTCACTGAAGGCCTCGAGGCTCTTGTGCGGGCCCATGATCTGCTTGGCACGCGCCGATATCTCCGCGGCCGAGAGGCTATTGAGCTGATCGACCACCGAGACCGTCGCCGAGTCCGACGGTACGAGTTCGCTGTCCTGCTCGGCCCCGGCGGGTACTGAGCTACCGGTGCCAGGAAGCCCTCCAGGGGGGCCGGCTTGCAAATCAGTTTGAGTGGTCCCTGTAAGCTCTTCTACGCCCGAAACACCCACCTGGGGCAATGTCGGCTCGCCTAAATCGAGCTTGCCGGGTTCGGCCGCGGACAGCTCCCGGATTCTTCGCTGCAGCTCGGCGATCTGCTCTCGCAGCTTCTCTATCTCGGTTTCGCTCGGCGAAACATCGGTGCCCACTTTGGGCATCATCCCGGTGGCGGTTCGGCCCGGCTCAGGGAGCAAACCTTTCAGTGCCCTGCGGCTGCGCCCCGTTAATTGCGGGTACTCGCCGGTCCGCTTCGGCTCAGCCTTGCCGGGCGCCTCGGCGGGCTCGACTTCGCTTTCCACAGGCAAGAGTCTCTCAAGCGGTTGGAGGGCCTTACGCCTTTCCGGCGGTTCTTCTCCGGCCTTTGGACCCAACCCAGGCCGGGTCTTGCCGGGCTCCGGGAGCAACCTGAGCAAATCCTCCCTGCCTACCAAACCGGGCTTTTCGGCCCCGGCCTTTGACATCTCACGCCTCAACTGTTCCAGCTGCTTGCGATATGACTCGGCAGAGACAGACTCGGTTCTCGGAGCGACCCGCTTCTGGCCGGTAGCCAACCGACTGATCTGGTCCGGACTCAACGGCGTCGGCTGGGCCCCGTAGAGCGACTGCAAAGCCTCCTTCTGTGCCGATGGAGCCTCGCTCTTTTGCAGCGGCTCCAACCCGAATACGTCCGGAACGCGCCCGTGAACCCTCGAATCGATGGGTTTGAAGACTCCGGGTTGCCCGGGCTGGGTGGTGCTTACCGAACTCTTCGGCGAGTAGAACGGCCTGGGCCCATATTTGCCTGCGTAGCTGCCGAAATCTTCCGGCCCGGCCGAATCCCGCAGAAAGGAATTGAGCGAAGATACACCGGGTCTGGGCCCCATAAGAATGTTGCCCGGTGCCAGGCTGCGTCCCCTGGGAAGATTAGCCGGTTCCGTCGAGCTAAGCGACCCCCAGAATCTCGTGCTCGACTGATAGGGCATTCCCCCGTGGAAACTCCTGCCCCCGCGGACGTTGCCCACCATCATGCGATTACCGGTTCGGTCGAACGGATTCGGGCTGGCGACCAATCCATCGCTGTAGCTGCTCGGCGGAACCGTACTCAGACCGACCGGGTTCCTCACCGAGGGATTCTCAATAGACCAGCCTGTGCTCGATAACGATATCAATACTGTAATCGCCCCCAACATCGCCAGGATATATCTACCATTCTTCATCTTGGATACCTCCAAAACCACCTGTTAGCCCCACTAATTTTTTATCCCGGTAACATAGACCCAAGCCACGGAACCAGCTCTTGGCCGGGATCGACCCGCCCCCGGCCCAGAGAACAGCCAAAACCACCCGGCTGTCCGACCGGGGCCGCTCAACGCAAACCAACTACTTGTCCGAATCTCGTAAGCCAGAGTCCAGTTTATACTTCGGCTTTTCCGCCCAACTTAGTTTAGCCGCCAGAGTGTCCCATCGGCTCCTAACCGGATTATTCACGATCAAAAAATCGCCCCTTTGCCGCCCCACTCGCACCACGTCGTCCTTGGCCAACCTCGATGAAATCTGCCCATCGATGGACACTGTAGTGCCCTTGTTGACCCGAACCCCTCTGACCTCTACCCTGCTGCTGGCATTGATAACGATGGGCCTGAAGCTCAGCGAATGAGGACAAATCGGCGTTATTACCATCGCCTCTATTTTCGGCGAGACTATAGGACCACCGGCCGAGAGGCTGTATGCGGTCGAGCCGGTGGGGGTGGCGATGATCAGCCCATCGCTGACACAGTCGGCCAGCATCTGCCCGTCCACCGAAATCTTAAGCTCTATCATCCGAAATGGCGGCCCGGCTGTGATAAAAATATCGTTAATGGCCGCAGAATGGAATTTCTCACGACGATCGCTCAAGACCCGACAGCCGAGCATCATCCTGCTCTCCACCGGTGCCCTGCCCGAAACCACCTCATCAAAGTGCTCTTTCAGCTCGGCAACGCTGAATTCCGCCAAGAAGCCGAGTTTGCCCAAGTTGACGCCTACAACCGGCAAATTGGCGGCACTGAGATTTCGCGCCGTCGAAATGATGCTCCCGTCACCCCCAAAGACGACCGCGAAATCGCACTTCTCGAGTGTGGGGACTCTTTTCGCCCACTCGCCGGGCCTCTGGCCATCGTTTCTCAAGTTCTCAATGCGATAGCTCGCAAGGATTTTGGCCTTTCCCCGCACGAAATCCGTGAATTCCTCAATCGCCTCGGAAACCAGGCCCTTCTTGGAGTCGCCGAATATCACCAGTTTGGGCAAAGATTTCATAGGCGGCATCCCGCACGGGCGTTCTGTGCCCGTTTTCGACCAGGCACGATCCCCAGCATCTCTTTGACAGTCCCGGCTATTTTATCGGCATCTAAGCCGGCCCGCATAAGCTGCGATGAGCGTGAATCGTGAGCAATGAACTCTCTGGGTGCCCCCAGGATGCGTATGGCACCGTCCATTCGAGCTTCGGCTGAACTGCCGGGCCTTTTGCTGGCGCCGGACCTGTCGCTTCTATTCTGCACGATCGCTTCCAACAAGGCCGAGCCGAATCCACAGGCTATATGGTGGTCTTCCACGGTGATTATGGCCTTGCCTGCGTCCAGCAGAGAGGTTATTTTCTTGTCGATCGGGGCCGCAAAGCGTGCGTTTATCACGTCCACGGCAATACCCTCCTTGGCCAGCAGAGCCGCCGCCTTTAGGGCCTCAGTCAAAATGCTGCCATAGCTGACGATCGCAATCTTCGAGCCCCTGGTCCTCTTGACAACAACGCTCCTGCCCAGCTCGAAGGGCCTCGAGCACGCGGCCCGTACGAACTTGGACGGCGGGACAAGGTCCTTCGGGTACCTTATGACCACCGGGCCGGCCTGGCCTATCGCAAAGTCCAGCGCCAACCTCATCTCGATGTCATTCGCCGGGGCGATCAGTACCATCCCGGGCATCATTCTAATAAAACCGATGTCCATCAAACCGTGGTGGGTCGGCCCGTCTGGACCGACAAAGCCCGCCCTGTCGACACAGAAGACCACCGGAAGATTCTGCAGCGCAACCTCCTGAAATATCTGGTCGAAGCTGCGCTGCAGAAATGTTGAGTAGATGCAGACGACGGGCCTCAGGCCGCTACTGCACAGCCCAGCGGCGATATCGACGGCGGCGCTCTCGGCTATGCCCACATCGTAGAAACGATCGGGATACCTCTCGCGAAACTCCACAAGCCCTGTCCCGTCGCACATAGCCGATGTGATGGCAACGATCCGGTGGTCCTTGCCGGCCAGCTCCGTTAGATGCTCGCCGAAAGTTTCGGTGAATGTTTGGCCGGCCGCGGTGTGCGTCGATTCAACGGTCTGTCCGTTGATCTTGAACGGGCCGGTCGAGTGGAACTTGCTCGGCCGGGAGCCGGCCGGCCTGAAACCCCAGCCCTTCTTGGTATAGACGTGCAGAATCGCCGGGTGATTAAGATGTGCCAGGGCCTTGAAGAGCTTAACCAGCGAGCCTATCTCGTGCCCGTCGACGGGTCCGAAATAAGGAATATTCAGACTCTCAAAAAGCTGGCTGGCCGGCAGCACCATCCTGATGCTCTTCTTGATCTTCTCTATCGCCTCCTCGACAGTCTTGCCGAAAATGGGCATATGCTCCAGTATATTGGCGGTGGTCTTGCGGAGGTCCTCGTACGTCTGACTCAGTCTTATCCTCGAGAAATACTTGGCCAGCGCCCCCTGGGTCGCATCTATGGCCATAGAGTTGTCGTTCAATACGATCAGCAACTGCCTTTTGACGAGTCCGAGGTTGTTGAGTCCTTCGAAAGAAACGCCGTTGACGATGCTCGCATCGCCGACGACAGCGACGATCTTGTCGTTTTTTTTACGGTGGTACTGGCCCAGAGCCATCCCTATGGCCGTAGGAACGGCGGTACCGGCGTGCCCGACGACGAACCGGTCGTATTCGCTCTCAGCCGGGTTGGGGAAACCGCTGATGCCGCCTGCCTGTCTGAGCCGGCGGAATTCGCCCTTCCTGCCGGTGATTATCTTGTGCGCATAGCACTGATGGCCGACATCCCAGAGGAGCCTGTCCTTTTTGAAGTCGAAGACCTTGTGCAGCGCCAGCGTCAGCTCCACCACGCCCAGATTGCTCGCCAGGTGCCCGCCGGTCTTACTGACCGAGGCCAGTATGAACTGCCGGATCTCCTCGGCCAGGGTCTCCAGCTCGCCTGTCGAGAGCTTCTTGAGGTCCGCAGGACTATCGACCTGTTCCAACAACTCACCCATTAATGTTCCTCGCAAGTTGCAGTATACGAATGAACCGCTCAAAAGGTGCGGGCATCCACATCAAACTGCCCCAATTTACACAAGATTCTAAGCCCTTTTACTATAGCAGTTTGCTGGCCAATCGCCACCGTAAAAAACCGTGCCTCCTGTGGGGGCTGCCTCCGCTCGGGCAACCAGGGATCGGCGTTCGCAGAGCCAATGCGCCCTGGCCCGCGCACAAAAAAGCCCCTGTGCAGAATGCACAGGGGCCCACTCGGAAAGAAACTTATATTGCCCCCCAAGAGCTCGGCGACGCAGTCCTCCTCACAGCCGAGGCTCCTTATTTGCTCCTGCCCGGGGCTATGTGCTCTGCTTACCCCCGTTCGGCAGGATTAAACGGCTGAGCTATTTTTCCCCCACAATGAGGCGGCCGGGCTCGGCGTCCCGACCCGCTTTATCCGCCCAACCTCAAGTAAAGTCTAATAGAAAAACCCCCTCCGGACAAATCACACAGCGAGCTTTTCGACGATTTTCTGCGGGCCGATAACGCCACCCGCTCAAATCGGCAAGACCGGATACCCGGCCTTGTGCCGATCTCAACCGCCGGCCTCTGAGACCTCCTCGATCCTGGCCTTGCTCTTTAGACCATCGATGAAATCGTTGATGGCCTGTTCCTGCATTCTCTCCCTCAAGGCCTCGAGAATTTCGGCTCTTACCTCCTCGAGTTTGGCCACGGTCGGCGGTTTTCTATCGTATACCTTGGCGATGTGGTACCCGAATCGCGTGCGAAAAATGTCACTTACCTGCCCGGCAGCAAGGCTGAAAACCACGTCCTCGAACTCCTCGACCATCTGCCCCCGCATCACAATCCCAAGGTCACCGCCGCTATCGGCACAATCGGTGTACTTATCAACAACCACTTCGAAAGGCACACCTCTGTCCAACTCTTCCTTCGCCTGTTTTATCGCTTCGTAAGCAACTTCCTCGCCGCTCTGCCAGTTTACATACCTGACAATGTGGGCGACCCTGGCCTGCTCGCCATATGTGAACTGCTCCTGATTTTCCTCGTAGTACTGCCTTATCTCGGCCTCGGAGGGCTCGGGCAGGTTCTTGCAAACCTCTTCGAGTCTGCGCTCGACCCGCATCAGCAACTTGATCTGCTCTTTGACCTCGCGCTCATCGGTGGTATGGAAATCCCTGTACAATTGCTGGATATCCTCGTACCGGCCTTTCAGTTCCGCGAAGGCCGACTCAACTTCCTGCTCGCTGATTTCCGGTGCGTTTTTCCGGGCCTCCTGGTCAATCAAGACCCGCTCGAGGACGTTCTCCCTGGACCAATCAAGTAGTTGGGCCTCCCTTTCCTCTTTGCTCTGGTCTTTGAATACTTGTTCATAGTCCGGCCTCAAACGCTCGACCTCTTGCTTTATGGCCGAATCCTCGATCCGCTCGCCGTTGACTATCAAGGCCATCTCCAATACCTCACATTCTCAAGAGAATTTGGTTTCGGTTGGGCCGACTCTTCTTTCGGCCGTCATCTCTTCGCCTTTGCGTACCAGTCCGGATCCCTCGCGAGGTTTTCCCTTGCTTCCAGGGTCATCATCTCAAAAGCCGGATGGCTGCTCGGCCAGGCTCGCTCGGTAAAGGGGCTGCGCCGCATCTTCTCTATTTCCGGTGCTACTTCATCAAAATAGCTGCCGTAAATGTGCAGCGAGTCACTTATATCCACATATCTGCCCACCTTAACATCAGAGCCGATCCTCTCGGATATGCCGCGGGCGATCATCCTTTGCAAATCCGTAAGGGCATAGGCGTTCATAAACCACGCCTTGTAGAGGTCTCTGCTGCGCCAGTGGGTGTTCATATTCAGCAGGAGCTGGCCCGAGTCGTCCTCGACCAGCCGACACCATATTCTTTGAAGGCAGGGCGGGTCGACGGTCCGGGGATCGGCCGTCGGCATCCACGTTATGGCCTGCGCGCGCCGGCTGTGGCCGGCAGAAGACAGGCAATCAATGATGTATTGAATTTGATCGACGTTCGCGAACGGCCTTGGCGAATCGGCCCGGCGGATGTTCTCGACGGGGCTGTATGCAAAGAGCCTTTCGTGATAGGTATAGGTCCACTTGCCGGCGGCCGGGTCGATCCAGTGATCGTGAATCCCGTGGAGCACCTCCTGGCGATACGACTCAAGCTCCTCGGGCCCACCCGGAAAATTCTTATGTATCCTCGGCTCGTTGAAAGGGTCGCTTACAGTGACTGTCACCGTGGCATCTTTGCTCGGCCTGTCGCCCGGCCTGTCGTATTGCGTCCTCAGGTCCAGGCCCTTATCCCACACGGCCAGGACGGCCTTCTCCCACGCCTCCGGAAGGCAGTCGGCGCTTACGGAAATCACCGGTATACCGGCGGTCGAAGCAGCAGTACTCATCGGCACTTTCCTCCGTGGGGCAAATCGAAGCTGATGTGTCCTTGCTAAAAGTTGCTAAGATCGATTTCCTCTTTGGTGATGTTGTACATCTTGTGATACCGCTCGGGCAGATCTGCCAGCGCCCTGGTGGCAAGGTAAGCGTACTTAGTGCCCGGCCAGCGGCTTTTGATCTCGCGGCACTTCCTGACCATCTCCCCATAAGTGGTTACCGGCAGCCTGCCCATGCTCCGCTGGGTCACAACCCATTCCCACAGCCGTTGAGCTTCAATCTCCTCTTCGATCTCAAGCTTCCTGAATTGGGGCGCCGGCTGGCCTTGCTGCGGGGTGGCGGTGTTCTGTTCGGGCACGGGGGCAGTATTCCCTTTGGGGGTGGGGCTCGGCTGGGCAGGCGCCGGGAGTTGCGGCTCAGCGTTCAACCGTTCCCGATCGCTCTTGACCACGTCGTAGAAGCCCTTCTCAGGCTCCTGTGGCCTCGGCGGCTCACCCCCGCCACCGGTGAGGACGCCGACCAGCACTATCAGTGCCACCACGCCGACGGCTGCTCCGGCGACTTTGAGCCAAAACGTGTTCATAATAATCCTGCCCTGCTACATTGATTACTGACGAATTGTAACCTATAATCATTGTACCGTGAGGCTGGCTATTTTCAATTGCAAATAATCGAATATCCGCCGCCGGCTGGGCCGGTCGGGGTGCCAGGCCGGACGTAAAGACTCGGCGGGCGTCCGAGAGTACCCCCGGACACAATATACGGCGGCCGGGGACCCGATGTGACGGGAAACGGTCAATCCCTTATGTTCACCGGGCTGATACAGGCTGTTTGTGAGGTGAAATCGACCCGCCGGACCGGCGAAGCGATGAAGCTGGTCGTCGATCTGGGCGAGCTGGCCGGCGATGCCAGGATAGGCGACAGCATCGCAATAAACGGGGTCTGCCTCACGATTACCGAACTCGCGGGCGGTCTGGCCGGCTTCGAGGTCAGCGGAGAGACCTTGGCCAAATCGACGCTCGGGCGACTGAAGGTCGGCTCAAAGGTCAACGCCGAGCCGGCCCTCAAGCCTGCAGAGCGGTTCGGCGGGCACTTCGTGCTCGGCCATATCGACGGGGTCGCGACTATCAGCACGGTTGAAAGGCATGGCGAATTTGCCGATATGAGATTCGCCGCCGGGCCCCGGTTGCTCGACCAGATGGTCGTCAAGGGCTCGGTGGCCGTGGACGGGATATCGCTGACCGTGGTGGATATGGACCGCACCTCGTTCGGCGTGGCCGTGATACCGCAGACGCTCCGCGCAACGACGCTCGGTGCCGCCAGGGTCGGCGACCAGGTGAATGTCGAAACCGACATTATTGTAAAGGCGATAAAGAAACAACTCGATAATATCCTGCCGAGTACCCAACCGCTGACCGCGGAGAGACTAAGGGAACTCGGCTTTTGAAATCTGAGACGGTTTTCCAACGCGATGCTCGACATAAAAGGACCGGTTGATGGGTAAGTCAGCACAAACAGATGTTTTGTTCAAGGAAATGGATTTTGAAGGGTCGCGTAGAACGCTGATTCTCAACAAACCACGGATACTCGATCGGATACGCCGTATCTCCAGTTGCGAGTCTTTGGCCTCGCTGCAACAGCAGGTGTACAAGCTGCGAACCGATCTGGCCGATTTCGAAGGCGACGGGGCCAAGCTCCTCAACATCGGGACCAACGGAGATACTGTAAGCATAACTGAGAACTATCTGCTCAGCGAACTAAGGCAAATAGTAGAAGCACGAACCCTGGAGCGAAGCAAGTACTACTTGTGCCGGTTGGCGAAAGCTATTTCGGAGAAGCGTACAAACAAGCTGAACGATCTCGACCTGAACCGTTGGAAGGAGTATTCGGACATCATCACCGACAGTCTGTGGATACTCCAGAGGCGAGACAGCTCGGGCGTTCACAACGCCGAATACTGGGGCAACTTCATCCCGCAAATACCCCAGCAGATGATGAAGAGATACACAAAAGCCGGCGAATGGGTGCTGGACACTTTCGCCGGTTGTGGCACCACGCAGATCGAGGCACAAAGGCTGGGCAGGAATTCGGTGGGTGTTGAACTCCAGGCGCCGGTCGTCGAGACAGCCAATAAGCTGGTACGTTCGGAGCCGAACAGGTTCGGCACTATCAACGAAATTGTGCAGGGCGACAGCGCTGAGATCGACTTTGCGGCCCTCCTGTCGCAGTACCGGCGCAAGTCCGTACAGCTCTTGATAATGCATCCTCCATACTTCGACATAATCAAGTTCAGCGAGGACCCCCGCGACCTGTCGAATGCTCCGACGATCGAAGCATTCCTGGCGAAAATGAACACCATCGTGGCCAACGCTTCGCGAGTGCTCGATAGGGGCCGCTACCTTGCATTGGTAATCGGAGACAAGTATAGCAAGGGCGAGTGGATTCCGCTCGGGTTCCTCACGATGCAGGAAGTTCTGAAGACGGGCTATACCCTCAAGAGTATCATCGTCAAGAATTTCGAAGAGACATCCGGCAAGCGCAACCAGAAAGAGTTGTGGAGATACCGTGCTCTTGTCGGAGGGTTCTACATCTTCAAGCACGAATATATTTTTCTATTCAGGAAGAAATAAGGTGGCGTTCTTATGCCATTGTTGAGCCCATTAGAGGTGATGCGGCTGAAATTGGAAACCATACCGGCGCCGGCCCTCAAAGAGCTTGCGCGGATAGAGAAGGTCCCTGGAACCAGGGCCGCAGAGCTCGTAAAAAACTTGGCCTCCTCGGGCTTAGACCAGGAGGCACTGGATAACTTCATCAGGGTTAGGTATGCCGAGAAAGTCGAAAAGCGGCGGACGGTAATCCCTGATGGGTACTTGCTGAGTGAGCTTGCGAAGGTTGAATCGTTCCGCTGGGGAGTCGTTCAAGGGCAGTTGGACAACAAGATACAAGTGGAGTATGTCAGAAGATACCATTGCTTTGATGAACTGCTCGATCAGGTGGCAAAGGACTTGTACGAGGCCGTGAAAGACTATGTGATATGTACCTGGTACAACCACTGGACGACGGTGATTATCGAGGATATTATAAGTACTCACCCGGCCGTAGTGCCGACTCTCAAGAATAAAAAGGGCATTGACTTGTTTTTCGGTGGCCAGCCCTTTGATCTGAAAACGACCTATATGCCCGAAGGCTGCCCGCTATCTCCGGGTGAGCTACCCGACCCGAAAGATCTCGCGGTATGGCTTTATGAAAACCAGGGAGCCCAGCGTTTCGGGGCCGACAACAGGTTGTTCGTGGTCGTGCACGACACAGCGAACCCCCGCGATAGCTGGAAGATCAAGAGAGACATACGATTTGTAAAGCAGAAGATCGACGCCTTTTTTGCATCGCAAAACGTTTCGCAAAGTGACGAGATCGTCTTTACGTTTCGGCGCCAGACCTACACGGCGATTTCGAAGGTGTTGTTCGTGATCAAATAGCTAAAGTGCCGAAACTGGTTGGAAGGATATGGGGCA
Organism: uncultured Pirellulales bacterium; assembly: GCA_964632005.1. Taxonomy (GTDB): domain Bacteria; phylum Planctomycetota; class Phycisphaerae; order Sedimentisphaerales; family Anaerobacaceae; genus CAZWAP01. Next base: position 45,084 of record CAZWAP010000004.1, read on the forward strand.
CCTGCCTGACAATTCGATAGGTGATCAGCCGGTCATCGGGATCACGATGGGCGATGCGGCGGGGATAGGCCCGGAGGTGGTAGTCAAGGCCCTGGCTGACCCCGCGATCCGCAAGGCCGCCAAGTTCGTCGTGTTCGGGATGAACGAGCAGCTCTGCTACGCCGCGGATGCAGCCGAGATCGAGCCGTTCTGGGGCCGCCACCAGCACGAGAAGATCAGCAGGGAATATCCGTTCAAGGTCGTGGTGGCCGACTACGACGAGTATTCGGTGCCGTCCTGGATAAGAGGACCGAGCAGAATCGCGGGCGAGGCCTCAATAAGGTTCTGCCTGGATGCGATCGACGCGGCGCTGGCCGGCATCATCGACGCGGTCGTTACCGGCCCTATCAGCAAGAGAAGCTGGAAATTGGCGGGGGCCGACTGGCCCGGCCACACCGAGATGCTCGCGCAGCGCTGCAAATCGCCCCGAAAGGCGATGATGTTCGTCGCAGGGCCCCTGAAGGTGGCCCTGGCGACGATCCACGAGGCCCTTTTTGAAGTCAGGCACAAGTTCACCATCGGCTGCGTCTTTGAGCCGATAGACCTGCTCAACGACGCTGTCAAGGTGTATTTCAACCGGGCCGAGCCCAGGATCGGCGTCGCCGCGCTCAATCCGCACGCCGGAGAAGACGGGCAATTCGGCGACGAAGAGCAGCGCATCATAACCCCGGCAATCACCCTCGCGCGGCACCACGGCATTGACTGTCACGGGCCGTTCAGCGCCGACACCCTTTTCATGCGTGCGGCCCTGGGCGAATTCGACGCGGTCGTGGCGATGTATCACGACCAGGGTATGATACCGGTCAAGCTGCTTGATTTTGCGCACGCGGTCAACATAACCATAGGCATACCTATCATCCGGACCTCGCCCTGCCACGGGACGGCCTTCGACATCGCGGGCAAGAACTGCGCCAACGCAGCCAGCTTCAAATCGGCCATAACCACCGCCATCGGCATGGTCAAGGCCAGAAAGGCTCACGAGCTGGCCCAGGTCGACATAGCCAAGCCCTAAGCGATTATGCAGACCAAGCGACAGATCCAGCAACTGCTTGCCTCGGCAGGCCTTAGCCCGAACAAGCAACTCGGCCAGCATTTCCTGGTCGACCTTAACCTGATGAGGCTTCTGGTGGATTCAGCCCAGATCAACAGCGACGACGTGGTGCTCGAGGTTGGCTGCGGCACAGGGTCCCTGACCGAGTCGCTGGCCGAGCGAGCCGGAAGAGTCGTGGCGGTGGAGATCGATCAAGCCGTGCTGGAGATCGCCCGAGATCGACTTGCAGAGGCCCGCAACGTCGAGCTTATCGGCGCCGATATCCTTAAAAACAAGGGCAGGCTGGAGCCGACGGTGGCAGATGCCCTGGCCGCCGCCCGCAAGAGATACTCCGGAAGGGCCCTTCTGGTAGCGAATCTCCCTTACAACGTTGCATCGCCGGTCATACTGCACCTGGCTACGGGGCCAATCCAGCTTGACGCAATGTACATCACCGTCCAGAGGGAAGTGGCCGAGAGAATGACCGCAGGCCCCGGTAGCCCCAGTTACGGCATCCTCAGCATTCTCCTGGCCGCCACAGGGGATTTGCAGAGAATCAAGCTTCTCAAGCCGGGCGTTTTCTGGCCCCGGCCGCAGGTCGATTCTGCAATGCTCGGATTTGTCCGCAGCCCGGCCAAATGCGGGCGAATCCGCGATATGGAGCTGCTAAGCCGGGTCGTCCGATTCTTTATGGGCCGACGCCGTAAGACGCTCCGGGCCTGCGCGAAATCGGGGCGGGGCAGGCTCGCCGAGATGACCGACTGGCCGGCGGTCTTCGAGAGTTGCTCAATTGACCCGGCCGGCCGGCCAGACCAGCTTGCCCCGCAGGATTACGTCGCTATGGCCAATCTGTGCGCAAAGGCCCTGGCCTGAAGCGTGGACAAGCCGCAACTGCGGCCTCAAGGCCCGGAATCGCCTTTCCCGAGAGTTCGGGTTGCATAGGAAAGGTTGATTCGGGTAAAATATGGCCAAGTATAAGCTGGCGCTTGCACTAAGAGATGATACGACGGAACATAAGTGCGGTCCTGCGCATCCTGTTGGTGGTGGTTGGGAATATGTGATGCGCAAGTTGAGTGGTAGCGGTAGAAGGCCCGCTGGAAGTGAAGGAGTTTAGGGTATGGCCAGGCGAGGAGCATTTACTCTGGTGGAATTGTTGGTGGTTATCGCCATCATCGCGGTGTTGATGGCGATACTTATGCCCGCACTGAAGCGCGCCCGGGAACAGGGCAAGATGATAAAATGCGCGGCGAATCTGAAGCAGTGGAACTTTATCGCCGCGATGTATACCGAAGAAAACGACGGCAGATTCTGGGCCTCCGAGCCGGGAACACCGTGTTACTGGTGGATAAGATACCTCGACGACCGCTACAAGGACTGGAAGGCAAACAAGTTGTGGTTTTGTCCGAAGGCCACCAAGCCGGAGTGGGATGAGCACGGTGTCAGAAGGCCTGTGCTGAACATCTACAATGCCTGGGGGATCTACAAAGGGGATCGTCTCGGGCCCAATGGGATATCCGGCAGCTACGGAATAAATGGTTACGTGCTTATCCCGTACCCGCTCGGCGGTGGTGCAAAGTACTATGAGGGCGGCGTACCCGTCGAATATGGATGGAAGACCGCCAATGCTGCAGGGGCCGCAAATGTCCCGCTGTTTACCGAGGCGCTGCGTTTCGACCTCTGGCCCAAGGAGAACCAGCGACCTGCCAGCAACGAGCACGCCGCTTGGTCTGGGAACAACATGGGCCGCTGCTGCATCAACCGGCACCGCGGATTCGTAAACACAGGCTTTCTGGATTTCAGCGTCAGAAAGGTGGCGCTCAAGGAACTTTACACGCTCAAGTGGCACAGGCGGTTCAACACGGCCGGCCCGTTTACCAAGGCCGGCGGCGTCAAACCGAGCGACTGGCCGGAGTGGATAAGGCCCTTCCCCGACTACTGAGAAGAACCCTCGCAACCAAAGCGCTCTGGTCTCGCGGGGCCTTTGGTATGATTCCTGCTTTTGCCGTATCCGGGCCTCTGCGCGGGGGGCAGATGATTACGGGCCACCGCCGTAAGACGCTCCGGGCCTGCGCGAAACCCGGCCGGGGCAGGCTCGCCAAGATAACTGACCGGCCGGTGATCTTCGAGAGTTGCTCAATCGACCCGGCGGACCGGCGGGTGAGGAGATTGAAGCAACATATCAGATAATCGCCGATTTGTGCCTGTGGCTGTGGCATTCGATGTTGACCGCGACCGGCAGGGAGGCGATATGGCAGGGGGCCGTCTCAATCATAACCGCCAGCGCTGTTGTCTGGCCTCCGAGTCCCTGGGGGCCCAGACCCAGCGCATTTATCCGCGAAAGCAGCTCCGACTCCATCCGAGCGTAGTATGTTTTGGTGTTTGCCTGGCCGACCCTTCTTAGAAGGGCCTTTTTACTCAGCAGGCAACTGGTCTCGAAATTGCCGCCGATCCCCACGCCCACGATGAACGGCGGACAGGCGTCGGCTCCCGCATCCTGGACCACCTCCACTATCCAGTCGATTACCTCCTCGGCCTCGGCGGTGGGCTTGAACATTTGGAACCGGCTCTTATTCTCACAGCCGCCGCCCTTGGCCATAACGGTCAGCCTCAGTTTCTCGCCCGGGACGATTGTTTGATGGATTATCGCCGGGGTGTTCGAGCCTGTATTCTCCCTGCCGTCAAGCGGGTCGGCGACCACGCTTTTTCGCAGGTAGCCTGCCTGATAGCCGGCGGCCACCCCGGCGTTGATCGCCTCGGCCAGCGTCGCTCGCTGCTGCCCCGCGGGCGGCCTGACTGCTGCCTCGGCTCCCATCTCCGCAAATACCACCGCCAGGCCCGTGTCCTGGCAAAGGGGTATCCGCTGCTGCCTGGCCAGCTGAGCGTTCTCGAGCAGTTTATTGAGGATCTCGACGGCCGATGGCTTCGATTCCCTCCTCGCGGCGGCCTCAAGGGCGGTCAGAACATCGTCGGGCAACTCGTAACAGGCCTGTATGCAAAGCGACTCGACCGTCTTAACGATTTTTTCAAATTCGATGTATCGCACGGTAACGGCCCGGGCGGCGGTTATTCCAGCCAGCACCCGTCGCTACTGGACGGTGAACTCAAAGGTCTTGTATGTCGTATTGCCCACCGCGTCTTCGACCTTGATAGTCAGCACGTGATCACCTGGCGATAAATCCTCATTGTCCTCTATCCTCAGAGTGAAACTCTCCCGGGTCGTATCATAGACCGAATCGTCGGGAATAGTGCCCCGCCAGTCGGCGTTGCTGTCGATCGTGTATTCGACCTTTCCGATAGCGCTGAGCTCGTCGGTAACCGTAAAGTCGAAAACCTTGCAGGGTCCGTTCTCATCGACGAGAGAGCTCATCTTGATGTCACTGACCGCCGGGCCGGTATTATCAACAATCACAGGCTCGCTTATCCTGCTGCCGGTGAGCTTTGTAGCGTTGGTGTTGCTCTTGTAGTCACAGGCGGTGACGCGCAGCTCGTATCGGCCGTCCTCGACGGTCTTGCCATCCCACTCGAAGCTCGCAGCGCTAAGCTCATCCTCGAGCTCTATCCATCCCGTCCTGCCCATCTTCCGGAAGTCTATCTTGTAGACGAGCTCATCCTTGTTGTCATCCTCGGCCTTGTAGCTGATCTTGAAGACCCCCTTCTTGCCCGAGGTGGTAACCCGGCTGACGGTTACCGATTCGACCCTGGGCGCAAGATTCGGGACGGTGCTTGCGACGGCGATTTCCCTGATTACCGGGGTACTGTCGCCGGAGTTACTCTGGAGGGTGAGCCTGTACTGGCAGAACCTGCCCAGCGGGCAGTCCAACTGCACCGGCCCGGTCAGGTCCTTCGGCTCGGTCCACTGCGAAAACGTCGGGTCGTTGATGTCCTTGACGTTCCCGCTGCGAGAGGCCACCAGGACTTTGCAGCCGTCCGGGATGTCCGCCTCGACCTGCAGTTTGCCCCACCTGGCCGGCTGACCGGCATCGATAAGGTCGGAGGTGTAAGTGCCCTCGGAGGCAAAATTCCTGCTCAACCTGATCAGCTTCGCCGGGTTAGCCGTACCCAGGTAGAGATCATCCCCAAGCACGGCTATCGCGGTAATCTGCGCGGCCTGCTCGTCCTCATAGATAACCGCCTGGTCCTCCGAGTCGGGCTCGACACTGAAAAGCTGGGCGTTGTTTCCGGTTCCTATCAGGACTTTCTCGTCCTGCTCTGCGAGACAGAAAAACACTGCGGATTCGCTGAATACGTCCGTGACGAAGCCCTCCCCGGATATCTTGTACAGATGGCTGGCCGAGCTCGGCTTGGTACCCTTTTTGATTGGTCCGGCCGTGGCCGACGACGTGCCGTTGCTGGATTTAGGGGTGTTCGGGATTTCGAGTTTAAGGCCTGCCTCGCTTTCGTCGGGCTTCTTGTCTTCGGTTTTCTTGGCCTCGGGTCGACCGGCCGAGGGCAGCTGGGCCGCGAATTGAGTTTGAGTCTGCACAATCTGCGCCGAGGTCGCAGCTGCATACAAATCACCATTCTTGCGGAACAACAGGGCGGTTATCTCGGGCTGGCTGCTGTCATAGAGAACGACCGCGCTATTATCGCTGGGGTCTATCTTGTAGACGAGTCCACGGCTGTCGCTGCCGGCGTAGACAAAGTTGCCGTCACCGGTGGCGAGCGAGAGTACGTTCTTATCACGGGTATCGTAGATGACCTTGGCCTTTTTGCCGAACGGGTCGGTGCGGTATATCTTACCTTCCGGGCCGGTGGCCAGATAGATGTTGCCGCCGGCATCAATACTTATGGCGAAGATATACTTGGCATCGTCCGGCTCGAAGATGACCTTCATCTTGCCACCCTCGAATCGCAGCAGCTTGCAGTTGGCCCCACTTATGCCCACGAGGAGCCGGCCGGTCAGGTCCGTCGCCATTGCAAAAATGTGCTCGTTCGACAGGGGCTCCTCGACGTCAGGCTTATTGGCATCCCCGGGCTTCTTCTCGTTTTCCGGATTGCCTTTTGAGGCCGCCGGGTAGATCTTGGTGAGCTTGCCAAGACTGTACTTGTAGATACCTCCGTTGGGGCTGGTCCCCACGTAAATCGCGCCTCCGCTGGCGACGATGCTGTTTATCGACCAGACATTCTCGAACTGCTCGACCAGGACTTCCGCCGCCAGCCCCAGCTCGATGGTCCCCCGCGAGCCAATCACGACCTTCTCGGTCTGGCCTTTGAGCAAATCCGAACTGCTGGAGTGACGCGTTATCTTGGTGGTCACCCCGGCGGACGCCGCGCAGAATACCACACAAAGCAGAAATGAAAAGAATAACTTACCCAAAAATGTCTGGCCACTCGAGAATCTCCGGCTCATAACAAATCCTTAAAACAATAATCAAGAATCAAGGCGAAAGGATCCTATCGCGATGCATAAGACCGCCCTGCCGACGGCGATTTTCTCGTCTTCCTATTCTTCCACCGTGATACGCACGGTCTTTTTGTTGATAACGACTGTGCCCGTATCCACCGTCTTTTCGAGCCAGTGTGGATAAAGTTGAACTCTCATAGGCCTTTTTGGACTCTGAAGGACCAACGCTTTGGTTGCAGGCAGATCAGGCAGCTCTGCTTTTTCTATCGTGATACCTCCGGAAGGCAGCACGAGATAACAATACAGCCTGTCTCTCTTGATCGCCAGGGCATTTCTCAGCGCCGCCACCAGGTCGGGCAGGTCCTGGCCCACGAACCTGTACGGAGCGACTTTCAGCAGAAACTGTTCGTAGTCCCGCCAGCCACACAGGGTCAGCTCGTATTTTCCCGGTTTGAGGTCCTCCGGCACTACCAGGTCGAAGTGGTAGCTTTTTTTGTCGGCCCGGACCGATTCAATAACAGCGTCGACCCGGATGCGGTCGCCGGCCTTGACCTTGGGGTCCGACAGGTTCGCCGACCATATATGGGAAGTGACGTCCCTCGGAACGATATGCATATCGAACTCCATCGATTCGATCGTAACCTGCTCATACGGGTTATCCATAAGCAGTGCAATGGTTCCGGAGGCTTCGGCCATCAAATCGGCCAGGCCCGACCCTGTCGAGACGTTCTCAAACATAATCGGCTCAAACCCCCTTATGGTGACCGACCCTTTGTACTCAATCTTATGGTCCGGCGGCAAATCGCCCAGGTAAAGGCCGGCCCCGCTGATGATCGAACGAATAAGCGAAGGCGTAAGCAACCGATTGGAGGCAACGCGGCAGTTGTACTCGCGCGTGCGGTCGTTGTAGCGGTCTATTCGGACGGTTACCGGAAACGTTTGTGCTTCCGCGCCGATCTGCCCGAGGATGCCCCCGCCCTCGTCACTCCTCACCGCTCCGACGGTCTCGACAACCTTGGCCAGCTTGGACGAGCGAACCATACTGGTAATGACGGTGTGCACCTTGCCCGTAGCCATCGGCAGGTCGACCGGACCATAGCCCAGAAACGGATGGCCGAAGCCGTAGACCGTCTGGCCGCGTACTTCGGTTACGGTTCCATACACCCCTATTGTTATGTCACCGCTGACAAGAGGCACCGCCAGGCAAGCTCCGGGTACAAGTTTTTTTTCTTCGCCCCGGTCCTCGCCGGCGTCCTTACGACCTTCGTCGAGCCGTCCCGTGCTGCCTCCGATGCCAGGGACGACCACGACCCCAAATGGCTCCAACTCCACGCCGAGCTGTCGGCAAACTTCGACGGGCAGCCCCGATGTAACCACCGCACAGGGCAGCCGACCGACCCCGGCTGTACCGTCGCTGCCGACGACGCCGGGCGCGCTTATCCGCCTGTCAACCTCGGCCAGATCTATCGGCTTTGAGTAATCAAATACACGCGCCGGCGTGACCTGTGTGCCCTTTGACCGGCCCACCTGCAACATATCCTCGATCGAAGTTACCCCGTAGAGCGGGTCCTTGCTGTAGGTCCAGGCAAAAGCCAGCGCCCCGGCCAGGCGCCCGTCTATATAAACCGGCGAGCCGCTGCACCCCGCTACGGGCCCGGTATGAATGAAACGTTCGTCGGTGCCCTGAACCAGAACTACATCTCGGCCTGGCTCGAAATCACGCACAACGTCAATGACTTCTACCTTGAACTTCTCGATCCCGGCAATGCCGTACTCGGTGAGGCAATATCCCTCCATTCCCGCTTCAATTTCGTCCAAACTAATATATCTGGCGGGGTCCCATAGGTCCGCCAGGTCGGCTGGAGTCTCGGACCGGCTGGATTGCCCGGAGACAGCACAGGCATCGCGGCTCAACATCAAACAAAGTAAGGCCGCCAAAAACAATGAACAAAGCCTGCCCATTTGACGCGTTGTCGTAAACATCAGCACCCCTTTAATGGAAGTTCGGTCCAAAATATTAATCGGCAAAAACACCCCTTGCAAGCCAAAAGATATTTTACTACAATCAAGCGTCCGGTAACCGTTCAAGGACCGGTTGCCGGGCCGGACAAAAACCTATAAGAACCAGCGCGATATGAAAGCTGAGCATCGGCACGAACTGAAAACCAACATACTGGCCGAATGGCTTGGTAACTTCCCGCAGTGGGCCAGGGAGAACACGCTGCCCATTATCGGCGTCTTAATCCTGGCGGGCGCGGTCGGGGCCTTCTACTTCTGGAGGGCCCACAACAAAAATGCAAGAATCCAGGAGCAACTCCGCCTGACCAATCTGGTGAATCAGATAACCAACGGCAAGATGCAAGTGCTCAACAACCGCGGGGCGGGCGGCTCGACCCTGCTGTTCAGGGCTGCCCAGGACCTCGAGGCCTTCGCCGAGAGCACTGGCGACGATAATCTCGCGGCAATGGCGTTTCTCAAGCACGCAGAAGCCCTGCGAACAGAGCTACATTATCGCAGCGATCCGCCGACCAACGAGGACCTAATCAGGCAGATAAGCCTGGCAAGGCAAAGCTACGCCAAGGCGATAGAAAAAGCCGTCAACAACCCTTCGCTGGCCGGTGCGGCAAAGCTCGGCCTGGGGCTGTGCGCCGAGGAGCTGGGCAATTTCGACAAGGCCAAAGAGATTTACAGGGAAATCGTAAATGACCCGGTCTTTCAAGGCACCGTTAGCGTCGCCCAGGCCAAGCTGCGCCTCGAGACAATAGAAGACTACAAGAAAAACATTGTTTTCAAGCCCAGGCCGAGGCCTCCAAAGCCCCCCACTATAGAACCAGCCGACGCCAACAAACCTGCGGATGCCGACGCCGCCGCTGCGGGAGCTGAAGCGACTGATGCCAACGCGCCCGCAAGAACCACGCCGGGGCCCGATGCTGACCCCCAGGAGGCCCAGTCAAGCGGTGGAACCAAGCCCGCCGAGCTCAAAACCGCCCCCCGGATCCCCGATGTTCCACCATCGGCACCTCCTGCCGGGGCCAAGACAAAAGACCCGAACGGTGTCCGCGCTACTACAGAAGCCAATGCCCCCTCGCTATGAGCCACAAGCAGGCAAGGCGGAACCACCCGAGCCGGCGAGCGAGCCCCTGAAACTGCGCGTCGGCCACTCAATCAAGCAACGCCGGATAGACAAGTACCTGCACGGCCGATTCAGCAACCTCAGCCGACGTTTCATCCAGGACGCGATCAGGGCAGGGGCGGTCACCGTGAACGGCAGAGAAGTCAAGCCCAGCTTCAAGCTCAGTCCAGGCGATGAGGTCGAACTGACCCTGCCTGCACCTCCAACCAGGCAAATCCTTCCCGAAGATATCCCGCTGAACATCATATACGAGGATGACGAGATAATCGTCATCGACAAACAGCCGAACATCCTGGTGCACCCGGCTCGCGGCAACACGCACGGAACACTGGTAAACGCGCTCGCATTTTATTGCGACAGTCTCTCCGACGGTCTGGGCGAGTTCCGCCCCGGCATCGTCCACAGGCTTGACAAGAACACGACCGGTGTAATGGTCGTGACCAAGAACAACGCCGCCCAATGGAAACTCGCCCGCCAGTTCGAGCAGCGAGAGGTCAACAAGACCTATCTGGCCGTGGTCCACGGCACCCCGGACCTGACTCGTGACCGCATAAGCGCGCCTCTGGGCGTTCACCCTGGGATCCGCGAGAAATACGCCATACGACCGGAGATCGGAAAAGAAGCGATTACATTCTACGAGGTGCTCGAGTCCTTCCGGGGGTACTCCCTCTTGAAGATGACCCCTCTGACCGGCCGAACGCACCAGATCCGAGTCCATCTATCATACATAAAACACCCCATCGTCGCCGACGATATGTACGGCGGCAGGCTGGTCTATCCCTGGCAACTGGCCGATACAGAACCGACCGCGGAGGACCCGATCATCGACCGCCTTGCCCTGCATGCATCGACGCTGGAGTTCAGGCACCCGAGCACCGGCCAGATCGTCAAGTTCGAAGCGCCCCTGCCAGAAGATATGCGTACCCTGCTGGATATGCTCCGAAAGCACCGAAGAATATAGGAAATCGGCTTCCGCGATGCCGGGCTTGATATCGCCGCGACCGCGCTCCCCGAGCTGATGGGTCCTTTTCAAGCCTGAGGCAGTCTGGCCAGGTCCGCATCGGAGCCGGCCACCATCAGGATATCCCCCCGGTAAATCACGGTGCTGGGCATCGGCACGTTGATAATACCCTCTTTCTCTTTCTTGCTGGTCTTGCTGTGCTCGCCTCGCCTGACGAGGACGATGTTGACGTTGTATTTCTGTCGCAGTTGCAAATCCATAACCGTCTTGCCGTCGAAGCTGGGCGGCGCCTCTATGCGAGCAAGGCTGTAACCCGGTGCAAAGTCGATCTTCTCTCCAATCTGGGGCGCGATCAGCTTGTAAGCCCATCTCTGGGCCGACTCTATTTCCGGATAGATAACCTCTGTGGCGCCTACTTTCGAGAAGACCTCTCCTGCAATCAGGTCCTCGGCCCTGGCGTATATCTGCTTGACCCCCATCTGGCGGAGGTTGACCACGGTGAGGATAGCCGACTCGAAGCCTCGCCCGGTGCCCTGGCCGATCCCGATTATCGCCACGTCCACCTTGTCGATCCCCTGGGCCTTGAGGGCTTCCTCGTCGGTGCTGTCGAGCCTGACGGCGTGTGTGACCTGGTCGCCGATCAGCTCGACTGTCTCCCGATTCTTGTCGATCGCTATCACCTCTGCCCCGCTCCTCGCCAGGGCGATAGCGAGCTTTCGCCCAAATCGACCCAATCCTATCACCGCAAACCGCTTCATCGCATCAGCTCCAGTTCTTTTGCTGCGTCGATCGTGCCGCGCTGCCGTCCATACGGCACTGGCGCCCGACCGCGAAGTTAGCCGACGACGATCGCCTCATCGGGGTAGTTATACTTGGCCGGCTTCAAGTCAAATGTCAGGGCGGCCAGCAACGTCAGCGGGCCGAGCCTGCCTACAAGCATAACAAGGATGATAATCAATTTGCCAGCGTCCGTCAATTCGGGGGTGATTCCCGTGGTAAGCCCGACCGTTCCCAGCGCCGAGGAGGCCTCGAACATTATCTCCATCATTGTGAAGCCATTGGCACTCTCTGTGACGCTAAGCGCCAGCGTGGCGGCAAAAAGGACGGCTGCGAAAAGCAGCGTAACCGTTATCGCCCTGCCGACGATGGCTATCCGGATCGAACGCCCGAACATTTCGACCTCCGAACGCTTCCGCAGCGCCGTCACCGCCGTCATCACGACCACCGCTAACGTTACCGTTTTGATACCGCCTGCTGTCGAACCTGGCGAGCCACCGATGAACATCAATAGTATCAGAACAAACTTGCTCGCGGCAGAGAGCCCGGAAATATCCACCGTATTGAAGCCGGCCGTCCTTGCCGTAATCGACTGAAAAAACGCGCCGCCCAGGCCAACCGGCTGGCCGGCAGGGCCCGACACAGCATAACGCTCGAACAACATTATTACCGCTGCACCAAGAACGATAAGGATCGCACTGACGGTGAGTACTATCTTGGTCTGCAGCCGCATCCGCTTGGGTGCCTCCATCGAGAGGCGATACTGCTTGTAGAACCGTCTCTTGAAGAACCGCTTAGCCCTGTCGGCCAGTATATTAGCCAGATCGTAGAGCACCCCGAAGCCAAGCCCTCCCAGGACTATCAGCGGACAGACAACGGCATACACGCCCCAGCTTTTACCGTAGGCCACAAAGCTGTCACTGAATAAGCTGAACCCTGCGTTGCAGAACGCACTGACTGAATGGAATATGCTACAGAACCATTGCTCGTGAATGCTTGCAACTTTCCCGGGTAGGTCGTCCCACATTGGAAAAAGGCTCACCGCCCCGATCGCCTCGAACAACACTGTCCCGCCGAAAATAAATGCGATCATATTTCCGATGCGATTGAGCGTGCGCGCGCTGAGCAAATCCTGCATCGCCACGGACTCGCGGATGCTAAGGGCCTGTCCGAGCAGCAACGCGAAAATGGCACCGAAGACGACTATACCGAGGCCGCCGAGCTGGATCAGGGAGAGAATCACCACCTGTCCCATAAGGCTGAAATCGCGGCCTGTGTCTTTCACGATCAATCCCGTAACGCATGTCGCGCTGGTCGAGGTGAACAGCGCATCCACGAATCGAAGGCTTTCCTTTCCTTGCCCGGCTGCCCGGGGGAGCATCAACAGGCCGGCCCCGGATATTATCAGGAACAAGAAGCTGGCTATGAGCGTGCGGGTCGGGCTCCTGCCCGAGGCAGCGAGGTTCACACACGTCCTGCAGAGCTTCGTAACGACCTGGATCACCAGGTATATCCCCACCGCCAGGTGTCGAACAGCAGAGGCCTCTTCAGGTCCGGTCGCGAACCACCGGCCCGCCCCGAAAATCGCAAGGACAAGCCCGGTCAAAAGCGGAACCTCAAACCAATTGGCACCCAGGAAATCAAGCTTTGAGAACGCGTTGAACAGCCGAACCACTTTCTCCGCGATGAAAACACAAAGCAGGAAAATTTGAATCGCGTAAAGTACCAGCTCCTGTTTGGGCAGCAAGGGCTGATAAAAGCCGAACAGCAAGACGAAGGTCGCCGCAACGAACGCCGCAGCCAGAGCGTTGACACCGATCAGAATCCGTTCCAGCCGATTGTTCTTGTACTGCAACCGCATGGCAATAGCGTAAGAACTGATGCGAAAGATGTAAAATCAAAACTACGAAATTTGGGTTCACGCCACGCCGGCGAGTCCCAGCGAGTCACCGAACTTGGCAAGCAGGGTCTGGCGGATATTCCTGTGCTCGGCCCTTGAGAGCATCGGGTCTTGCCGGACCAACTCAAAGGCGTGCCTTCGAGCCATCATCAGAAGCTCGGCATCCTCGAGGATATTGGCTATCTTCAAATCGGGCAGGCCGTGCTGGCGCGTGCTGAACATCTCACCCGGGCCGCGCAGCCGTAAGTCCTCCTCGGCTATCTTGAAACCGTCGTTGCTCCTTGTCATCACTTCCAGTCTGGTCTTGGCTCCCTCGTTGTCCGGGTCTCCAAACAAAAGGCAATACGATTTCGACTTGCCTCTACCTATCCGGCCTCTCAGTTGGTGCAGTTGCGCCAGCCCGAACCGGTGCGCCTGTTCTATAACCATCACGGTGGCGTTAGGCACATCGACGCCCACCTCGACGACTATGGTGGAAACGAGCACGTCTATCTTGCCCCTGCGAAACTCCGACATTATCCGCTGTTTCTTCGCCGTCGGCATTCTGCCGTGCAGCAGGGCAACCTTGAACTCCGAAAAGACCTTCTGCGACAAATACTTCCACTGCTCTGTGGCGGCCTCGACGTCGCTGTCCTGCTCGACGGCCGTGATACGGGGGTAGACGAAGTAAGCCTGTTTTTTCGCCCTCAACCGCTCGCGTATGAACTCATAGGCCTTTTCGCGATCGCCCCTGTCCACCCACCGCGTGACAACGGCGCCTCTGCCTGGCGGGCAGTGTTTGATAACCGAAACGTCCAAGTCTCCGAAGGCGGTCATTGCCAGTGTCCGCGGAATCGGGGTTGCCGTCATCACGAGGCAGTGAGGCGTCGTCCGCTTGCGCAGTTGAGCCCGCTGGGCGACGCCGAATTTATGCTGCTCGTCGATAATAACGAGCCCGAGGTCCCGAAATTCTATGTCCTTTTGCAGCAGCGCTACCGTCCCGACGACGATATCCATCTGGCCGCCTTTGATCCTGGCGAGCAGTTCGGTGCGTTTTTTGCCCGTAAGGCCGCCGGTTATCAGGGCCCTGCTGACCCTGCTGGCCTTCAAGTATCGCTCAATGCCCAGGAAATGCTGGCCGGCCAGTATCTCGGTCGGCGCCATTACTGCCACCTGCTTTTTGTTGGCGACCGCCAGCAGTGCCGCATAAAGTGCCACCACCGTCTTGCCGGACCCGACATCTCCCTGCAACAGCCGATTCATCGGCTCTGATCGGCCCATATCCGCGACTATCTCGGAGATGCACTTATTCTGGTCCTCGGTCAACAAGAAGGGGAAGCGCTTTCTTATTCGCCTGTCGATCTGGACATTCCAGACACACGGCGAGGCCGTCGAATAATGCTGCACCCGGTACCGGCGAAGGGCCAGGCCGAGCTGCATCAAGAACAGCTCATCGTATTTGAGGCGGCGTTTGGCCCGGGCGAGCTTTTCCTCGTCCGGCGGCATATGGATCCAGGCGAAGGCATCCTTCCTGCTGATCAAATTGGCCTTTCGCAGAAAACCTTCGTCGTAGAATTCCGGCGCAAGCTCGTCGAGCCTTTCGAGCACGGGTCTGATTATCCGCCTTATCTGTCCACTGCCCAGCCGAGCCGTCGCAGGGTACACCCCGCCGCTGAAGTACTCAGCCGGGCAACGCTGCTTTTCGTCGAGCACGGTGAAGCGGGGATTGGTCATTTGTAGCTGGTGCTTGTAAAGCGTGAGCTTGCCCGAGGCCATTATCACCTGGCCGGGCTTCAGTCGATTCCGAAGATAGCCGCCGTGAAACCATACAATTCTGCACAGACCCGTATCGTCGCTGATGATTGCCTCGAATATCGGCTGCCTGCGAAAGCTCTGGTAATCGGTCGATTCGACAAGCCCGATGACGGCGGCGTTTTCCCCGGGCCGGGCCTGACCTATCTTCACCACCCGCGGCAGAAATACCCAGCTGCGTGGATAATACTCGAGCAAATCGCCGACCGTGTGCACCCCCAACCTGGCAAACACCTCCGCCCTGGCCGGTCCGACGCCCTTGAGATACCGAACCGGCATCGACACATCCGGTCCACGCTGGATGTGCGTCCGACCTGAATCGATCACACGCGTTTGCTCATTCCTCGAAACCATACTGGCCGAGCAGCTTTACGAACCGGACATCACAGATGAATTGCTCAACTATTTCGCCGCGCTTTTTCTCAAACCTCATAAGGCTCTGAACGCCGCCAGACCCTACCGGCGCGACCAGGATACCACCGTCGGCGAGCTGCTCAATCAAAGGCTGTGGCGCTCTTGGCACTGCAGCGGTGATCATTATCCTCCCAAACGTCCTGGGCTCGGGCCAGCCACAACTACCATCGCCCACATAGAACTCAACATTATCGGCTCCGAGCCTTCGCAGGACCTGCCGGGCTGATTCAGACAGCTCAGGGAGCCTTTCTATCGTGTATACTTTCTTGGCCAGTTTGCTCAGGATGGCGGTCTGGTATCCGCTGCCGGTCCCGATCTCAAGAACCTCGCATTCCGGCTCGACCCGCAGCTCTTGAGTCATCAGGGCAACAATATACGGCTGCGAGATCGTCTGGCCCAGCCCAATCGGAAGAGGCCCATCGGCGTAGGCCTGTAACCGATGCGACGGCGGAATGAACTGCTCGCGGGGCACCTCCGCCATCACCCCCAAGACCCTCGGGTCGGTGATATCCCGTCCCTTGAGGTCCCATTCGAGCATCCGGCGCCGGCCTGCGGCATACTTGTCTTTCTTCTCCCGCCCAGTCATAACGCTAATCATCGCGTGGACCCCGGGCTTTTGCAAACCAATTCTGGCCCGCCCCGCTCAAAAAAGCCCGCCGAAAAAGCTGCTGTGCCGCCGCTATCGCTGCGAACGCAGCCGCCGGGCAAGCCGATCCCGGAACCTATCGGTCCTGCCCGGCCTTTGCAATTGACAACTACCACTCGGCCGACCATAATCCAGCAGGCTCAACAAGAACGCAGGCTGTTTACGGGAGGTCCACCAATGGAAGCAAGAACAAAAAAGCTCCTGTTTTATGTGCTTGCCGTTCTAATGGGAGGCTGCGTGCCCATCTTCTCCTTGCATCCGCTCTACACCGACAGAGATCTCGTCTTCAAAAAGAAATTGCTCGGAACCTGGGCCGACGTCAATAACCCCGAGGTCACCTGGGAATTCAAGCGTGCCGAGGAACCTGGAAAGGCGTACAGGTTGGTCTTCTGCGACGACAACGGCAAAAAAGGCTCTTTCGATGTACACCTGGTCAATCTCAAAGGCAGGTTCTTCCTGGATGTTTATCCGGCTGGGCCTCCCTGGGATCCCGAGGACCCGAACAAGATCGAGTGGTACTACAATGCTGCCTTTCTCGTGCCGGTTCATACATTCATCAAGGTCGAATCCACTGAGCCAATGCTGAGAATGAGGCTGAGCGACCACGAGGGGACCAAAGCCCTGCTGGAAGCAGAGCCCAATGCCGTGGACCACGCTGTCATCGAAGAAACTGTTATACTGACCGCCCCGACAAAACAGCTACAGGCATTTATCTTGAAGCACGCCGACAATGAGGCCGACGATGAGCGGATCTTCCAGGAACATCCTGTCGTACTGCAACGGACGGCAAAAGCTAAGCAGAAACCCCGGCAGGACAAGAAATCCGGCGATTCCACGGGCAAGTAGCGCTCGAGGTTTGATCGAAAAACGGGGCCTATGAACCGCGAAAATCCGCGGTATTAAGCCACGATAATCTCTACCGGGAAACGAGGTATGCTGCCGAACCTGGACTTGCCGCAGAAGCCTGGCCTTTTCATAACCGGCACAGGTACGGCGGTGGGCAAGACCGTGATAGCCGGTGCCGTCGCCGTAATCCTCCGCGAGCAAGGCTTGAAAGTCGGCGTCTTCAAGCCTATTTCAACCGGCTGTAAGTATTGCTGGGAAGGCCTGGTCAGCGCAGAGACCCGTTTTCTGGCCACCTGCGCCAACACGAACTTGCCTCTGGATATAATCAGCCCCGTCGCCTACGTGACCACCGCGACCCCCGTCGTATGCGCCGTTCGCGAAGCAAGGCCGGTGGACTTCGAGGCCATCGCAGCCGCCTATCGGCACGTCTGCGACGACTGCGATATAGTCCTCGTCGAGGGCGTCGGGGGCGTGCGGGAGCCCCTGGATAACGAGTCCGACCTGCTGGACCTTGCGGCCCAGCTTAATCTGCCTGTGGTGATAGTCACCCACGCGGAGCGCGGCACCGTCAACCATACGCTTATGACGCTCGACTGCGTCCGTGCCGCGGATCTAAGGATTGCTGGTGTCGTCGTCAACTACTGGGGGGCAGCCGGTGAAACGGTCACCGGGAACACCGCGCCAGCCGTAATAGCGGACTTCGGACAGGTCCATATACTCGCGCAGGTGCCCTACGACGAAACCGTTGACCTCGAGCAGGCCGAGCCCGGCGAGCTCGTAGTTACCATCCTGAGCGAATGTCAGTGGAAGGAAATAGCTGGGGCGTAAACCCAGGCAACCTTCGTCCTTCCCCGCTAACAACACCCCCCGCCCGGGGAATTCTACGAATGACGGCTTTTCAAGACCGTGCATTCCGGGTAGAATGCAGGTTTCAGCTCAGCGCCGCCGAAGGTCCACATTGTCGGCACCCGGCGGAGCGCAGAACAGGGCGTTACCGAGGAAAATGGCAGTCTGATGGCTCCCGACTCCGAACATAAGGGTGAATCTCCTTGCCGCGATTCGGCCCCTGTCCAAACCAGGCGCTACCTTGTGAACGTCGATTCGGTCTCTACCCACCAGCTGTTCACCGACTGCGTGGTGATAGGGGCCGGTATTGCAGGCCTGCGTGCGGCCATCGAGGCCGCCGAACATCTCAAGGTTATCGTCGCCTGCAAGGGCTCCCTCAAGGACAGTAACACCTGGAACGCCCAGGGCGGCATTGCGTCAGTCCTCGACGCCGAAGATTCGTTCGAATCACACATAGCCGACACCCTCAAGGCCGGCTGCGGGCTGTGCGAGCCGGAAGTGGTGGACCTCGTCGTGCGACAGGGCCCTGAGCTGATCGTCCAGCTTCTAAACTGGGGCGCCGAATTCGACCGCAAGGACGGCCGCATTGACATCACCCTCGAAGGAGGCCACTCCCACGCCCGTATAGCTCACGCCCACGGCGACGAAACAGGCAGAATCATCGCCTGGACACTTACCGAAAGAGCCCGGGAGAATCCCAACATAAGAATATTAGAGAATTTCTATGTCATCGACCTGCTGACAAACGACGACAACAAGTGTGTCGGAATTATCGGCTGCGACCGCAAGAGGGGGCCCCAGATTATCTGGGCGGCAAACACCATTCTGGCGACCGGCGGGACCGGAAGGCTCTACCGGGAGACCACTAACCCCGAGGTAGCGACGGGTGACGGCATCGCCCTGGCGTACCGGGCCGGCGCGGTTCTGCGCGACCTCGAATTCGTCCAGTTCCATCCCACGACGCTTTACATCGCAGGCGCATCGCGGGCCCTGATCACCGAAACGCTACGAGGCGAAGGAGCCATCCTGCTCGACAACCAGGGTCGGCGTTTTATGAAGGACTATCACGAGGCAGCCGAGCTGGCGCCCCGCGACGTCGTCAGCCGGGCCATCCTCGCGCAGATGCGCAAGACCGAGGCCACCCACGTCTATCTCGACGTCAGGCACTTCGACAAAGAGTTTTTCGCGCGACGCTTCCCCCTGATCAACAGGCTGCTCGAGAGCTTCGACATAGACATCTCCACCGACCTTATTCCCGTCCGTCCCAGCGCCCATTATATGATAGGCGGGGTCAAGACCGACATTTCCGCTCGAACAAGCATCGAGAACCTCTATGCCTGCGGCGAAGTGGCCTCCACTGGACTGCACGGGGCGAATCGGCTCGGCAGCAACTCGCTGCTGGAAGGGCTTGTATTCGGGAAAGTGGCGGGCCAGGCCGTCGCAAAGGCAAAGAAAGCCGGGCCGGCACATATCAAGCACCGCGTGATAAAATACCAGATCCCGCACTCCGACCGCACCCTGCTGGACACCTCCGACGTGCGAAACTCGCTGCGCGCGCTGATGTGGCGAAACGTCGGTATAACCCGCATCGACAGATCACTTGCGGAGGCCGAGGAAATCATCCGCTTCTGGCAGCGGTACGTGATGGACAAGGTTTTTGATTCGCCACAGGGCTGGGAGTGCCAGAATATGCTCACGGTCTGTCTTTTGATGGCCCAGGCCGCCCGGATGCGGCGAGAGAGCCGCGGCACGCATTTTAGGAGGGATTTTCCCCAGACCAACGACGACCATTTCAAAATACACATCGAACTATCAAGAAAATAGGAGCCCCGGCAGCGAATGGCCGCCGAACTTTTGCTATAATGATCCGTAGTACTGCTCCAGATGACAAGTAAAGAGAGTGGGTCGGGCGGTCGCCCCGCACCTGTTTGGAGATGCCGACCGAAGCCGTATGGCCCCGGGCTTCGCAACGGCGCCACGCCTGCCCGTGGGCAAATGTGCGGTCTCTCCAAACAGGTGCGGGGAGGAAAGTCCGAGCAGGACAGGGCACGGTGGTGGCTAACGGCCACCAGGGGCAACCCTCGGGAAAGTGCCACAGAAAACACACAGCCGATGGTCCCGACTTGTTGGGAAACAGGCAAAGGTGAAAAGGTGCGGTAAGAGCGCACCGCGGCGCCGGTGACGGTGCCGGCAGGGTAAACCCCACCGCCTGCAAGACCAAGCAGCCGGTCGGGCCCCCGGACCAATATTACCGCGTCTGGGGTCCCATCGCTTGGCCCGAGCATTGAGCGGTCGAGCTGGCCGCTCTGGCCGGCGGGTAGGTCGCTTCCCGGTACACCGGGAGAGCCAGCTGGCAACAGTTGGTCCAGATAAATGGCCGCGACCCGCTGTGATCGGCGGGATACAGAACTCGGCTTATAGACCCACTCTCTTTCTTTGTTTCTGCAAGCCTCCGGGCCGTGGCAGCATTACTCCTCCAGCTTGGCGGGCTGACCGGTCGTCATCACGTCATCGAGCTCGTCGAACGTACAAAGCAGTGCGCCGAGCCTGATCCTCACCACTATGATCCGGCCCGGTTTGGCAGTAAGGCGAATCTTACCCTCACCGAAATTCATATGATCAAAGTCCACGCCGTTCGGGTCGCTCAGCCTTGCCACCAGTACCCCGGACCTTTCCAGTTCGAGAAGAATCGTCTCGAACACTTGCCTGATGAGCAGGACGCTTACGTCTAACGCCTGGTTGTCCTGGGCTGGCGCGTCGGCGCCGCCCTTGAGTTCCGCGGCATCCCTGCGGAGGTTCTCGAGTATGACTCTCAACAGGGCGACCTGTTTCGGGCCAGCCGCAGAACGAATCTTCTGTTGGTCATCCTCTGTCAGCAGCACCTCGCAGTCGAACCTGAGACCCTTCTTGCGCCTGCTCCCGACCCGTTCATCCACCACGAAAAAATACTTTCGCAGCACACTCAGCTCGTACTCATGGAAGGCAATCATCGTGAACCAGGTCTTGAAACCGTTCTTGCTCTGACCCAGGGAGGCCACGACGTTTTCGCTGTGGCTGAGCACCTCGTTCTTTGCCTTGCTGATCCTCGGCAGAACATCAAGAGTAAGGCTCTTTTTTATCTTCGTCCGGTCATACGTGGCCGAGAGGTCCTTGTCGTAAAGGAGAACCCGTCTTCGCATGCCGACCTCAGGTAATAGCTCAGCACAACCACAAAGCCAGCCGACCAGAACAAGCGCAAGAAAGGAGTACTCAAATCCTTGCAGTCTCGATGGTTTGCCCATTATCCGACCCCCTGCTGCCCCCATCGTATTTCTCCCACGCAAAACGGCAGACAACCGGTCCAGGCAGTCAGACCTCCTTCGAATCTATCCACTTCATCATCCTTCGCAGCTCCCTGCCGATTTTCTCAAGCTGGCTGTCGTGGTCTTTTTGGTATAACTCGTTGAACTTCTTGAGCCCCGTCTGGTACTCGTTGACCCATTCCTTGGCAAATTCCCCGGAGGTTATCTCGGAGAGTATTTTTTTCATCTCTGCCCTGGTCTGGTCGGTGATTATCCTCGGCCCGCGGGTCAAGTCCCCGTACTCGGCCGTGTTCGATATGCTGTATCTCATATAACTCAGACCACCCTGATACATCAAATCCACGATGAGTTTAACCTCGTGCAGGCATTCGAAATAGGCGATCTCCGGCTGGTAACCCGCCTCGACGAGGGTTTCAAAGCCCGCCTTGATAAGGGCTGTCAGCCCCCCGCAGAGCACAACCTGTTCGCCGAACAGGTCCGTCTCGGTCTCCTCTTTGTACGTGGTCTCGATGATACCCGCCCTGGCTCCGCCGATTCCGTTGGCCCAGGCAAGCGCAATCTGTTTGGCGTTGCCGGTTGCATCCTGATAAACAGCGACAAGGTTCGGCACGCCGC
The DNA here is from genome assembly GCA_964632005.1 of uncultured Pirellulales bacterium. Taxonomy (GTDB): domain Bacteria; phylum Planctomycetota; class Phycisphaerae; order Sedimentisphaerales; family Anaerobacaceae; genus CAZWAP01. The sequence continues at coordinate 66,728 of CAZWAP010000004.1, forward strand.
CGCCCTTGACAAACTCGCTGCGCACCAGGTGGCCCGGCCCCTTTGGGGCGATCATCACCACGTTGACGTCCTCGGGAGGAACAATGTACTTGAAGTGGATGTTGAAGCCGTGGCAGAATCCAAGCGTCTGGCCGGCAACAAGGTTCGGCCCGATCTCGGCCTTGTATATCTTCGCTTGAACCTCGTCGGGCACCGTCACTATGATCAAAGCTGCTCCATCGATGGCCGTCTTGATGTCACTGGGGGGAAAGCCATGCTCCCGGGCAAGTTTGTAGTTGTCGGTCCCTTCCAGCTCGGCCACGGCAACATCTATGCCGCTGTCACGCAGATTCAAACTGTGCGCGTGACCTTGACTTCCGTACCCTATTACCGCCACCTTCTTGCCCTTCAACGGGTCTATCGGAGCATCCTGTTCGTAATAGATCTTTGCTGCCATAATTGCCGCACTCCTTTCCTGCTATCCCGATAAGTCGGGGCAACTTATCAGTTCAACTGCTCGTCTCCTGACGACCTTCTTACCTTCCCACTTGCCCGGCCCTACAAACAGCCGCGTGAGAACCGCCTCAACCAAAACGCAAAGACGCCTTTTCGTCCTTCACGCCCTGCAGGCCCACCGAGCACACGGCCAACCACCTCACCCCCCTCCCACGCCACACGAATACCACACATAGACGCCACAACCAGCCGGTCTTACCCGAGCACCTGCATTATATTAGAGGCGAGTACACAGGCAAGAAATTTATGCAGGCCGACCACACGGGATTGCAAGCAGGGCCGCCTGCCGCATCGACCAGGAAAAGGCTCAGGGCTCGACCTTTGCCTGCCGGGGCATCGCAATTGTCCCGGTTCGCGCCAGGCTCTTGATGCCGTAGGGCTTGCAGGCATTTATGAAGGCCTCGATCTTCGATTCCGGGCCGCTGACCTCGACCATCAGCGTCTTGGATCCGATATCGACCACCTTGCCCCGGAACATCTCGACCAAGGAGACGATTTCCGGTCGTTTCTCCGGCGGCGCAGAAACCGACACCAACATCAAGTCACGCGCGACTACAGGCTGGCCGGCGAAATCCTGCACCTTCACAACCGGAACAATCCGCGCCAACTGCTTGCGGACCTGCTCGACCACTCTGTCATCCCCCACAACGACTATTGTCATACGGCTGAGCTTCGGGTCTTCGGTTCGGCCGACCACAAGAGAATCAATGTTGAACGCCCTGGCGGCAAACATCCCCGCAACGTGGGCCAGCACACCGGGTTTATTCTCAACCAACGCGCTTATCAAGTGCTTCATCTTTTTACCTCATTTGCACAGCTCGGCCGCCGCTCCTCGCTTACCACCGGCAGGCGGCCGGGCTCATCAGGCCATGCTCTCCAGTATGTCGAGCCCATCCATTTCATCCAGGGCCTTGCCGGCCGGAACCATCGGCCAAACGTTTTCCTTCTGGTCAACCCTGAAATCTACAACGCAAGGCCGTTTCTCCGCCAACATTTTCTCGACGGCCCCGGGGACGTCCCGCTTCTTTTCGACCGTCAGCCCCACCGCGCCGAGGGTCCTGGCGACCTCCGCGTAATCGGGATTCGCCAGGTAGCTCTTGGAGTACCTCTTGTTATAGAAGAGCTCCTGCCACTGCCGAACCATTCCCATATACCCGTTGTTGAGGATAACCACCTTGATCGGCAGCTCGTGTTCAGCGGCGGTGGCAAGCTCGGTCATCGTCATATTGAAACTGTGGTCCCCGTCGATATCGACCACCGTTGCCTCGGGCCGGGCAATCTGGGCGCCAATCGCAGCCGGAAGACCAAAACCCATCGTCCCCAGGCCGCCAGAACTTATAAGCTGCCTCGGCCTGCTGAACTTGTAGAACTGGGCGGCCCACATCTGATTCTGGCCAACCCCCGTCGTTATCAGCGCCTCGCCCCTGGTTTGCCGGTAGATCTCCTCTACGACGTACTGCGGCTTGATGGTATCCGAGTTTCGGTCGTACTTGAATGGAAACCTCTTCTTCCATCGGCTGATCTTGGCAAACCACTGCTTCCTTTCTTTATACTCGACCTCTTTGGTCAGGTCAGGCAGTATCTCTTTCGCATCGCCCACGACCGGGATATCGACGTGGACGTTTTTCGATATGCTGGCCGGGTCGATGTCGATGTGTATCACCTTGGCGTTGGGCGCAAAGGTGGCTATCTTGCCCGTCACCCTGTCGTCGAACCGCGCTCCCACGGCGATCAACAAGTCACATTCCTGAACGGCATAATTGGCATACGCTGCCCCGTGCATCCCCAGCATATCGAGGGATTCGGGCCTGCTCTGGTCGTAACTGCCGAGCCCGAGCAGCGTCATCGTTACCGGCAGGTGCGCTTTTTCTGCCAGTTCGCGGAGTTCTTCGCTGGCGTTCGCGCTGATAACGCCGCCGCCGACGTAAAGTACCGGCTGCCTGGACGCGTTTATCGCCTTGGCTGCTGTCGAAATCTGCCGGGCGTGGCCCTTCGTCCGCACGCGATAGCCGGGCAGGTCCATCTCGACAGGTCCCCCGACGGCGCACTTGCTGACTTCAACATCCACCGGCAAATCGATCAGCACCGGTCCCGGTCGGCCGGTCGAGGCAATATAGAACGCCTCGCGGATCGTCCGGGCCAGGTCCTTGATGTCCTTGACGATGCAGTTGTACTTGGTGATGGGACGTGTGATTCCGGTGGTATCGGCCTCCTGGAATGCATCGTTGCCGATAAGCTCCGTGCGAACCTGCCCGGTCAGGGCCACCAGAGGCACCGAGTCCATCATAGCGGTCGCCAGCCCGGTTACCAGGTTGCACGCGCCTGGCCCACTTGTCGCCACCACAACACCTACCTTCCCGCTGGCGCGGGCATAAGCATCGGCCATGTGGCAGCCGCCCTGCTCGTGGCGGGGGACGATAAAGTTGATCGGCGCATCGTACAGCCTGTCGAACAAGGGCAGAACCACGCCGCCGGTGTAGCCAAACATCGTATCCACGCCCTGCTCGATAAGCGTATCGACAATAATCTCGGCGCCTGTCTTGATGGTGGATTTGGAAGTGCGGGGTTTGGACTTCATCCGTCGGACCTTTCCTGATAAACGTACTAACGTTATTCCAGTTAATTACGGCCTCCAGGGCCCCCTTCGGATTCCCAGCTTTCTCCACGGCGGGAAAGAACCGAGCCATCCGAAGATAGCGAACCCTGCCATAATCCTGTAACCACCCCGCCTGGGGGTGTCTCAGGATTGTACCGGCGTGTTTTTCACGGCGGTACAGTTTTAAGTATACGGTCTGGGCAAACCTTTGTCAAATAATTTCGGCATTTCCCGGCCCGGAGGCCAGGATTTTTCACCGATCAGCTCTAAACAAGCCGCCAGCCGAGCTCATAGCAAGAAATAGCTGGCGTTAATCGGGGTCGGCTGTATAATGATGCTGTCTGATAAATGTAGTGGAGACCTGTTATGTGCAATGAATGTGGTTGCAGCGACGCCAAGACCGACAAGACATTCGAGCAGAGAATCAAGGAGGTCATTGAGGTCATTCGACCGAGCCTCCAGGCCCACGGAGGCGATGTCGAACTCGCGGGCGTGGATGACGATAACACCGTGAGAGTCCGCCTTCAAGGTGCCTGTCAGGGATGCCCCGGGGCCCAGATGACGATGAAAATGGGCATCGAGAGGATCCTCCGGGAAAAGGTGCCCGAGGTCAAGGAAGTTGTTGCCGTAAGCTGAGCCTCCGGCACACCGTTAGCCGGCAAGCTCAGCAGGTAACCTCCCTCGTCTGCTGCCCCGAGATACCCCCGGCAGCACTGCACATTGGCATTGCCGCTCAGGCGGTTTTCTCTAATTCTATCGTCTGGAACATCCCCAGCAGGTCGTCGAACGGCGAGAGCGCGAACTCCAGAGCCTTTATGAGTGGATAACAGAACGACGGGACCAACTGGCGCAGCGTCAGGCCGCCGCTAAGTAGATAACGCAGCGGAGTGTGGTTCCGCATCCCGACGATCTTCAACGATGGGAATTCCCGCTCGAAAGTCCGGCGGTCGCGAGAGAAGATAATCCAGGGTAAAGCACTGTTGCCCCCCGAGAGAGGCCCGCCCGCCTCAAGCTCCCACCCGGCTCGCGCATCAAACCTTTCATGGTGGAAATGCCCGTAGATAAACCGCGACCAGGCTGTATTCGCAGGCTCGATCATTACGATCTTGCCCCCGAGCCTCAGGGTTCGCAGTGCCTCCCGGAAAAAGGCCCGCGGATCGGCGATGTGGTGGAGCACGTCGATCATAAAAAAGGCGTCCACGCTGTTCTGCTCAAAGGGCATCTTGGCCGCCGAGAAAACCTTGTCAACGTGCGGCAGATCGAGGATGTCCGAGGTGATCACGTTGCCGATCACTTCCTTGATAAAGCCTCCCCCGCTGCCTAACTCGACGAGGGTTTTGCGTTCAGGATCGGGGACGGCCCTGTGAAACTGCCTGTAGAAATCCTCGTAGGTTTTTTTCAGAAAAGGCTTGCTCTGGATGATCTTTGCGTGCAGCAAGGTTACGGCTGGATCGTCCAGGTCCTCGATGCCCCTTGCCTGGGGCAATCTGAGCCAATCAGGAACCTTCATATCGCGCTATCTCACTTGAGGGGCGCATCCGGGCCGGTCTTGATGTCGGCCTTTTTGAAATGGCCGACCTCGTAAACCGGCCCGATGAACGGCAGCGGACCATCCATCTGAACAACTCGCGCCTTTTCAAAAACTCGCTCAGCGGCTCCAAGCACGTCCTTTTCGGTGCTGAAATGATGCTCGCGAATCCTGAAGCCCAACAGTCGAAATACAAGCGGCATAAAACCCCGTTCGATCGGCACCCCGTACACGACCTGGCCGCCCGGCTTGAGAACCCGATGCACCTCTCGAAAAGCAGGGACTTGTTGGGAAGGCTTGAGGTGCTCGAGGATGCTTATTAGAAGTACCGTGTCAAAAAAGTCTTTCTCGTAAGGCATCGAGAGGATGCTGCCGTTTTGCAGGTGCGTTCCGATCCCGCGGGCCCGGAATACGCGGGCGACCTGCTCGACCGATGCGCTCAGGTCCAGGCCGTGAATCTCTTCGTAGCTCTCGCTCAGATTAAGGAAAGTCACGCCCGAACCAAAGCCGACCTCCAAGACGCGCCGGCCGCCCGTGCACTCGGCCAGGCACATCTCCACCCGGCGACGATACAATCGGCCCAGGATCGGCCAGAAATAAAACCGAAGGGGGTCATCCCGATCGACGCCGGCGTATTCGCGGTAGGGCAAGAGTTTCAACCTGGGCAGTGTGCCTCGTTGTGCCATTCGCGAACTCACCGCGCCTTTCCCAGCCACTTGATCTTCTTGAATGCTATCCAGCTCATTCTCAAAAGCAACCAGCCGTGAGTGAACCTGCTGATATTCGTCGTGCCGTAGGTCCTGGCGCGATAGGCCACCGGCACCTCGACCACCTTGAGATTCTGCTTGACCGCGCCGAAGATGAGGTCAAAATCGCCGAACGGGTCGAACTCACCAAAGTAAGAGCGGTTTGCCTCAATCAGCTCGTAGTTCTTCTTGCTGATCATCTTCGTGCCGCAGAGCGTATCCCTGAATCTCTGGCCCAACAACCAGGTGAACAGGACGCCGAAAAACTTGTTGCCTAACAGATTCAAGAACCGCATCGCCTCCTTCTCCATCGGATAAACAAGCCGGGAGCCGTTAATGAACTCTCCTTTGCCATCACGAAGGGCCCTGTAGAACTTCGGCAGATCCTCAGGCGGGGCCGTCAGGTCCGCATCCTGGATCACCAGCACGTCTCCCTTTGCGGCGGCAAAGCCCTTTCTTACCGCGTCACCTTTGCCCGTCCCATCGCCCTGGTGGATAAGGCGGATGTTGCGATCCGGGTGCTCCTTGATCTGGCGTTCTATCTCTTCAACAGTTCCATCCGTACTGTTGCCGTCAACGAAAATTATCTCGGTCTTCCTGCCCATGCGGGGTATCCGCGCGACCGCATCGGCGATATTGCCTCGCTCGTTCCGGCAGGGCACTATCACCGAGACCGACAGGTCCTCATCACGCATCGCAGCGGGTCGAGGCCGGGCTATCACGAGATTCACCAGGTTGAAATAGCGAAAGCCCGGCAGCAGCGACAGGAAATAATTGCAGAAACTCGTCAGAGGAGGTATGCGCTTGGGCAGCAACAAATACGAAGCGCTTCGAATAACATCATACCCGCTCAACTGGAGCAAATTTGATATATCTTCAGGCGGCAGCCAGTTCTGGTAGGCATAAGGTCGGCGAAGGCGCAAGAAAGAGCCCAACCGCAGGATTCCTTCCCACAAGTAGTTGTAGTACGTGATGACGATCCGCGTTTCTTGGGTGGTCAACGGGAGGATTCGCTCAAGCACCTGCTGGATGTCACGCCACTTGCCTAACGTGTTACATATAAGGACGTAGTCGAATTTTTCGTCAAGTTCCAGCTCGTGTGGGTCCATCACATAGAACTTCAAGTGCCCGAATCTCTTCCGGGCCAGCTCGATAGCCCCGGCATCGGGGTCGATACCCACTCCGTACGAGGGCTCAACAGCTGCCAGAAGGTCGCCAGACTCGCAGCCGACGTGCAGGACCCTGCTGCCGGGCCGAACCACGAACTTATATATCCTGTCCAACCAGCCGTAATAGTACGAATTGCGCTTGCGCCATAGAGGGATGGTCTCTTTGACCGACGGGTTTCCTCGATGTTCTGCTGAGGAGCTCGAGGCCTGGTGTTCCTTCTTTGTCATCGGCGAAGTCCTGAAGGTCCCGGAACGGTCATTCTCAAACCCGACTCGAAGCAAGATGTTTGGCGATGCTGGCGCGGTCCGGGTTCTGGATTACCCCTCTTTCGGTGATAATAGCCGAGATATCTCGCGCATCGGTTACGTCAAAGGCCGGGTTCCACACCGCCACGTTATCCGGAGCGGTTTGTTTGCCAGCAAAGTGCCTTACCTCGTCGGCTGATCTTTGCTCAATCGGTATATCGGCGCCGCTTCTTATAGTCAGATCGAATGTACTCGATGGGGCCGCGATATAGAACGGGATGCCGTGCTCCCTGGCAAGGATGCTCAGGCTGTAGGTGCCTATCTTGTTGGCCGTATCCCCGTTTGCTGCGATCCTGTCGGCGCCGGTGATCACAGCCTGTACCTTGTTCTGCTTCATCAACCAACCGGCCATATCATCGCAAATCACCACCACATCGACGCCGGCCTGCTGCAGCTCCCACGCCGTCAGGCGCGCACCCTGCAGCAATGGTCTGGTCTCATCTGCGTAAACCCTGAATTTCCTGCCGTTCTTGTGTGCTTCGAAAATCACCGACAATGCCGTACCCTGCCCGGCCGTCGCCAGCGCGCCGGCATTGCAATGAGTGAGGACGCCCGTGTTGTCTTTTATAAAGCGCTGGCCATTTCGGCCGATCCGGCGGCACATCTCTACGTCCTCACGGCAAATCTCGTGGGCCTGGGCGAGCACGAAACGCCGGAAATCGTCCAGGCCGGCCTGCGGATGCTCGAGTGCAAATTGCTCGGCCCTGCTGCGCACACGCTCCAGCGCCCAGAACAGATTCACCGCCGTCGGACGAGACGAAGCGAGATAATCACACGAGCTATGCAAAGCCTCCAAGCCGGCCTCGACACTTGGGTCGAGGTCCGGCTTTTGCAAGCCGAGGACGAGACCGTAAGCAGCCGAGACTCCTATCGCCGGGGCACCACGCACCGCCAGCGTCTTTATGGCCTCGTAAACCTCACTTACGTCCGCGCAGCGGATTCTGACGTATTCAGCCGGCAAGAGCCGCTGGTCAGCAAGCTCCAGGAACCCGTCGATGTCACCGACCCATTTGAGCGCTCGAACAATCACGGCAACTGCCTCCAGTACCCGTTGCGGCTTCTGGCTCCGTTATCGACTATCTGCGCCGCTACCTGTAGATTTTTCCCTCCCTGTAGTCCCGCCACGCCGGCTCGAAGGGCTTCCTGGTTCGCGGCATCGTCCGGACCGGGACGTTGCGGCAGCGGAACAGGTCCGGCTCTTGCCCGTCGTACTCAACCTGCAGCACAAAATCCCGCAAGGACGTGTTCTCCGGCTTGAACTTGAGGGGCCTTTTGTGGTCGTTGAGTACGTCCGGGTGTATCTCAAGGCCGTTTTCATCCAGCACCAGATGTGACCCCCTCGAGCCACTGCCCTGTTCGAGAAGCGCAACGATCGCCTTGAGGTATGCAACACTGGCCAGAGCAAGATGCTCGGCGCGAACGGCCCGTATGACATCGCCCGGCCCCGGCGCTTTCAAGCCAAGCCGCTGAATGTTTCGATAAAGCTCGATAGCTTCTCGCAACGCCCTGCGGGCGTCGCTGAGGGATCGGATATGTCCGGCCGAGTTGCTCATACGCATCTGGATTTCGCTTACGGTCTCTTTCGGTGCCGGGCCAGTCGAACCCTTGTAACTTTCCAATCTGGCGATCAACTGGTTCAACTGGCGGTCAATCTCGGAGCTGGCCTGGGCGTAGTCGGGCAGATCGCAGCCATAAACGTTTACGATGTACTCGGCCGCCCGCAGACCACCGACCTGGCCGGCGTTGAGTGCCGAGCCGCCCGGCCGTTTCACACCGTGTGTACCGGCCATCTCTCCTATCACAAATGTGCCCGGCACGCTGGACTGCCACCACTTATCGACGGCAAAGCCGCCGTTGTTGTGTTGTGCGCAGACGGCGATCTCGAGCGGCTCGGCGTACAAGTCGATGCCGTTTTCCCTGTATATCTCAATGGCCGGCGGGTTCATCGCAAAAAGCCGTTCGATGGGCACATCCTGAAGGGCGCCGGCCTTGCTGAGGTATTCGCGGGCCTCCGGCTGAAGCTCTTCGATCGCAAAGGCCCGCATAGAATCGCTGCCGACCGGGTTGCGTCGAAAATCCAGGAAGACCCGCCTGCCCTTTTGCGTTTCATTGAATACCAGAACGTCTATCAGCGACGATTGCAAATTCTCGATCCGCTGTGGATCGAAGGGCCACTGGTAGCCTTTTAGAAAGATGTTCGTCGCCATCTTGCTCATCGACGTGAAGTAATCCGCCAGGAACTCCCGCTCGTCGGAGCCTTTTGAATCCGTGCTGAAGATCCGCGGAATCGCCTGCATATAAGTGCCCGAGACGTTCCAGCGGAACTTGATGCTGGCCAGGCCAAATTGCGACTCGGTAAGGTTCTCGGCGACCAGGCCTGCTTTGAAGGCAAGGCCGTGGATACCGACCTGGCCCTTCGGGTAAACGCTCATCCGGTAAAGCTCGCCCGGCCCGCCCGCAGCCAGAACGATGTTTGCGCCGAGAAAAACGTTTATGCCGAAGCTTGATTCATCGATCGCCTCCTTATCGAGGGTAACTACTCCGACGATGCGCCTGGCTCGTCCCGAGTCGACTGCCAGCAGGTGCGCAACCTCCTGTTTGTCGGCTATTTTTATGCCGTATCGCTCGACCTGTCTTTGCAGGGACTCGCTCATAAATCGGCTGGTCTTGGGCCCGGCCGAGGTCGCTCGCCCGGAAGGGTCGTGGTCGGTCTTGTATCCGATAAAGCAGCCCATATCATCGGTCGGAAACGGTACGCCCAGCTGCACCAGGTGGTAGAATTCCCGCAGCGATCCTACGGCCTCGGCAAGGGCCAGGTCGCCGTGGCAGCAGCCCGCGGTGGTCAGCGCGGCCGCGAATTCCTCGGCGCTGTCGGGCACATCCGGGCTGGTACCCAGCTTGTAATAGGTCTGCTTGTCTGAGCCGCTCATCCGCGAGGCGCCTAACCCGAGTCCGCCTGTTACCACCACGACCCGATCCTGTGGATTCGCAACGCCCTTTCGGCTCATAAATTCGTAGAGGTGTACCGCGCAATTCATTCCGGCGGCGCCGGCACCGACTATCACCGTGTTGTAACGATGAAAGGTTACGGCCTGATTTGCGAGCTGCCTGGTTTCCACGACTATTCTCTTCTCGGTCTACATCGCGCTCGAGGCACCGCCGGGGCTGAACGAACAAACATAACCCTCAACAACCGCCACAAGCAAGTTCCAAACTCAAGTGCCAAACTCGACGAGATTGCGACTTGACCTATCCTGCCTGATAGGGACCCTGTCATTCGCCAAGCGGCCGGCTCATCTGCTGCTACGGAACGTTGAAATCCCTGCCGGTGACTTTTGCAATCTGCTCGATCGAAGCACCGGCAAAATCAATCTCACCGTATTTCTCGCCGCGCACCGTGTCTATTAACTGCTTGACCGCTGTGAATTCCTTCGCCAGGAGGTCGTAGTCCTGCTCCTCTACGATCTTCGCCATCGTTGTCGGCTCGATTATGCTGAACGACCCGCCCAACACCAGGACCCCGACCTCGACGTAATCGGCGATATTCGTTACGTTCGTCCCGCCCATGGGCACCAGGCTTACAGTCTTATGAAGTGGTGCATCGATCGCCTTGATAAAAGCAGGCCCGCCGAGCTGCCTGGCCGGGAAGACCTTGCAGAGATTCGCCCCCCTGGCGAACTGCTCGGCCACCTCGCCGGCGGTGCCGCAACCCGGTATCATCAGCAGCCGGCCGGCGAACTTTGCGTAACTGGCGTCCCTGAAACCAACGGCCGAGACAAGGTAGCACGCCCCCGCTTCGGCTGCCTGTTCCACCGAGGGCAAGGGGTCATCGGGATGGGTTCTGTTGTACGCATCGAGCATCCTGGGCTGATCGACCAGGCTCGCTACCCCTGCTACGAACTCTGGCAGTTCCTTGCGGAGCCGAGATAGCTTCTCCAACGGTCGGCTTATCCGACAGGTTACCTCCACATTGTTCACGCCGGCCCGGATAAGTGCCTCGGCCGTCCTGACTATATCGAGCTTGTCCTGATTGAAAACCAGGACAAAGCCGTCCCGCAGCAGGGTCGTAAGTGTGCTTTTTATGTCCATTTTACAATCTTTTCAGGTGGAATCCCCCGTCAACGTCTATCACGCAGCCCGTCGAAAAATCCAGCCTGCCCTCTGCAATCGCCCCGAGTGCTTTGGCGACGTCTTCGGGCTTGCCCCACCGCCTGATCGGCGTCAGACCGTCGGCTATCAGCCCGTCGTATTTGTCCTTGACGGCGCTTGTCATATCAGTCTCGATTATGCCGGGACTGATTTCGAAAACACCGATATTATATTCGCCCAACCTGTCCGCATAAAGCGCGGTCATCATCCGCAGCCCGGCCTTGCTGATGCAGTATTCGCCCCGCAAAGGCGAGCTGGTGTACGCGGAAATCGAGCCGATATTGACGATCCGGTACGGCCGGTCCGGATGTGCACCTCTCTGTTCGATCATCCACCGGGCGACCAGTTGAGTCAGGAAATACGGCCCCTTGAGGTTTATCCCTACCACCCTGTCAAAGCTCTCTTCGGTCGCGTCGAGGATGTCAAGACGTTCGAGGGGCGCGACCCCGGCGTTGTTCACTAACATATCACACCTGCCGAACGCCGCCCTGGTTGCCTCCACGAGTCGCCGACGGGCCTGCGAATCGCTGATGTCACCCCGGACAAACTCGCAACGCGCGCCGAGCCTCTCGGCCTCGGTCTTGGCCGTGGGGGCGGCATCTTGAAGGCGGTTGATTACAAGGTCGTATCCCAACGACGCCAGCTCAAGCGCGATAGCCCTGCCTATACCGCGAGCCGCCCCGGTAACAATCGCTACGGGCCTTTCTGCCATATTCGTGGTCCTTCTTGACTGTCGCATTGCCGTTTTAGAAAATCGTCTATCTCCCGGGCGGCCTGCATACCATCGGCCACCGCTGCGACCACCGTGGAGGGCCCCCTCACGATATCACCGCCTGCAAAGACACCTGCTCGCGAGGTCGCCATTGAGCCTGGTCGCGTGCTGATAAGTCCGTCCCTCAATTCAACGCCGGGCAGCATCCGGCCCAGCTCCGGCGGGCTGCGCTGTCCTATCGCCTCTATGACAATATCCATATCAAGCTCGTAAGCGCTGGATCTTATCGGTTCCGGGCTGCGTCGCCCCGAGGCGTCCAGCCGGCCCAGCCGGGTCGGACATACACGCACACCGACCAGCTTGCCGTCCCTGGTACAAAGGCCTGTCGGCTGCGTCAATATCAGAAAATGCACTCCCTCGGCCATTGCCCTATCCCGCTCGGAGGGCCAGGCCGGCATCTCCTTGAACGATCGGCGGTATATCACATAGACATCCTCGGCACCGAGTCGCCCGGCAGTTGTCGCCGCGTCCATAGCCGTATTTCCACCACCGATAACGGCCACCTTCTTGCCGGCCACATCTACCTGATCGGAGTCTCTGGCAGCGCTAAGAAACTCCAATGCACTCCACAGCCCCTCAATGTCCCGGCCTCGCTCATTCGCCCTGACCGACTGCGGCAGCCCCATCCCGACAAACGCGGCGTCGAAACCCTCGGCCATAATCGCATCGAGATTGAATTCGGCGTCCAGCTGCCTGCCCAATCGCAACGACATTCTATCTGTCGGCACATCGCTGAAGACTGCGGCCAGTTCCCTCCCCAGCGAGTCGCTCTGGCGGTCCTCCGGGATCACCGAGGCGACCATCCCGCCCAATTCCGTGTTGCCGTCGAATACAGCCACGCTGTGGCCGGCCTCGAGCAGCTTGGCGGCGCACGCAAGTCCCGCCGGGCCGGCGCCGATTATAGCCACACTCTTGCCCGTCCGGCTCTTGGGCAATCGCAACCTGGACCAACCGTTCTTGTTGGCCTGCTCGGCCAGGTATCTTTGGATCCCGGCGATCGGCAGAGAACCGTCGCCGATCAACCCCTCCAGGCAACCGCCCTGACACTGCTGCTCGACGGGGCAGAGCCACGCGCAGACCTCCGGAAATATATTAGATTCCCTCAACACCTCATAAGCTGTCCGGTCCTCGCCTTCGAGGAACAGGCTGATGAATCGGGGGATGTCAATACCCGCCGGGCACGCCAATTGGCAGGTCGGCTCCTGGCATTTCCGGCACGACTGAGCCAGGCGCACAAGGTTCTGCCGGTCGCTCAGGCGTCCACGCTCGAAGATCGGCCCGTAGACCTCGTTGTCCCGCACCACGCAGCCAGCCATACCTCCGTCACGCATTATCTGCGTGCACGCACTACAGCTCACGCAGACCTTCCGTGGGTACATCCGCCCGTCCCGGATTATATCCCTGGCGAAGTCCGGATATGCGAAGGCCATCCGCCCCACCCCCGCCACGCTCACCAGGCCGCCGGCCTTGTTGGCGGCGGCAACGTTGGCAAAGAGGGTCCGCAGCCAACTATAGCCGGTCCCCACGACCGCAATATCAGGAAATTGCTTCTGGATCTCACCAGCCAGGCCGACCAACCTGGCCACGCCCACCAGCGGGTGCTCCGGTTCTTCGTAGCTGCCGACTATCGGCTCATTGAACGGCCTGCCGATGTGGGGGTTGTAATAAGGATTTGCCGCTGTGACGTTGATCAGCCTGACGCCCCGTTGTCGTAAAAGGCCGATCAGTTTCTTCGGCTCGCTAAGATCCGGCTTGCTGTAATCGTCCCGGTCGACGCCCCATCCATAGGGATACGGTATCGCGTCGTAAACGCCCAGCCGGGTGACAACCGCCTTGTCTTCACCAAGCTCGCGGTGAATCTTGTCGATAACCTCCAACAGGAATCTGGTGCGGTTCTCGAACGAACCGCCGTACCTGCCCTGCCTGTTGTAACAGGCGAAAAGCTCGTTGATAAGATAACCGTGACAGGACTTCACATCGACGGCGTCAAAGCCTACCTCAAAGGCGACCCTCGCGGCCTCGACGTAGGCATCCTGGAGCTCGTCGAGGTACTCGTCGGTTACGGTGGGCCAGTCTTTTCGTATTCTGCTGGGTCTGTTCGGGTCGGGTTTTGCCTGCGGAATCATCGGGTCACGATACGGGTCTCGCTGGGGGATCACAGGCTGCGGGTGACCTTCGGGCTTGCTGTATCGGCCGGAGTGCGTCAGCTGAATCACCAGGACCGGCCTGTGTCCGGCGCCCATGCTCTCGGCGGCGACTTGGCGGATCCTCCTGACCAGCGAGGCGAAGGCCCCTTTACTTTTTTCGTTGAGCCATAATTGCCGCGGGTTCGCGCGGGCCTCGGGGACGACCGCCGTCGCCTCGACCCATATCAAGCCCGCTCCCCCTGCGGCGAACCTCTCGTATCGCCTTACGGTCAGCTTGCCCGGCCGACCCTCCGGATCGCCGTCGCAGCCCTCCATAGGATGCACGGCGAGGGAATTCGGTATCAGCAGACTATCGAGCCTGACCGGCTGGGCCAATATGGAAACGTCCTCTGCAGCATCCAAAGCCACCCCGAGCCGCTCACCCAATTCCTTCAAGTCCCCGAGGCTGCGAAGTCGAAACTCCCACATCTGCGCATTCCCCTGCACGGCAGCCCGCCGCGTGATCGGCACCGCGCTGTCAGCCCTGGCGGAGCTTTCGCTCCAGATATCTGGCCGTGTAGCTCTTGCTGTTCTTGATGATCTCCTCGGGCGGACCAGCGGCAACAACTTGACCGCCCGCATCGCCGCCCTCAGGACCAAGGTCTATTATATAGTCGGCCATTTTAATCACATCAAGATTATGCTCGATTACCACCACCGTATTGCCCATATCACACAGCCGACCCAACACGTTCAGTAGGTTGTGGATGTCCGCAAAGTGCAGTCCCGTGGTTGGCTCATCCAGGATGTAAAAAGTGCGTCCCGTGGAGGCTTTGCCCAGTTCAGCCGAGAGCTTGACACGCTGGGCCTCGCCGCCCGAGAGCGTCGTCGAAGACTGACCTAACTGCATATACCCGAGCCCGACATCCGCAAGTGTCTGCAGTATACGCACAATCTTGGGGAAGTTGGCGAAGAAGTCCAGCGCCTCGTCGATCCGCATATCAAGCACGTCGGCGATATTCTTGCCCTTGTAGGTAACCTGCAGCGTCTCGGCATTGAACCTCTTGCCCTTGCAGTTCTGACAGGTCACGTACACGTCGGGCAGAAAGTGCATCTCTATCTTCTTCGTTCCCTGGCCCTTGCAATGCTCGCAGCGTCCTCCCTTGATGTTGAAGCTGAATCGGCCGGGCTTGTAGCCGCGGATCTTGGCCTCCCGCGTCATCGAGAACAGTCTCCGTATCAGGTCAAAGACGCCCGTGTAGGTCGCCGGGTTGCTGCGGGGCGTCTTTCCAATCGGTGACTGGTCAATCTCAATAACCTTGTCGATCTGGGAAACACCCAGCACGGTTTTGTGCCCGCCAGGCCTGTCCCGTGACTGGTAGAGCCTGCGTTTGAGCGCCCGCAGCAAGATCTGGCTGACCAGGGTGCTCTTGCCCGACCCCGAGACGCCCGTAACGCACGTGAATACGCCCAGCGGAAACTTCACGTCGATGTTCTTGAGATTGTTCTCGGCCGCACCTTTGACCTCGATGCACCTGCGCAGGCTGTATTTCCTTCTCTTTGCCGGCAGCGCTATGCTTCTACTGCCGCCGAGATACTCGCCGGTAAGCGACCGCTCGCAACGGATCACATCTTCCATGCTCCCCTGCACGACCACCTCGCCCCCGTGCGCCCCGGCCGCCGGACCTATATCGATTATATGGTCGGCGCTGCGTATGATATCCTCATCGTGCTCGACCACAATCACCGTGTTGCCCAAGCGGCTCAAGCGCCGCAGTATTCCCAGCAGGCGGTCATTGTCGCGCTTGTGCAGACCTATCGTCGGCTCGTCGAGTACATAGCAGACGCCCACCAGCCCGCTGCCGACCTGCGTGGCCAGGCGAATCCGCTGGGCCTCGCCGCCCGCAAGCGTGCTGCTCATCCTGTCCAGCGTAAGGTAGCCGAGCCCGACATCGACCATAAACTTCAACCGGGCCTTTATCTCCTTGAGCACCTGTGCGGCGATGACCGATTTTTCTTCGTCGAGTCTGAGCCTGTTGAAAAACTGCTGCGCCTTTTCAATGCTAAGCGCCGTCAACTCGCTTATACTCTTGCCGCCCACCTTCACCGCGATAGCCTCGGGCCGAAGCCGCGTGCCGCCGCACCGCTGGCAGGGCTGCTCTGAGAGGTAGCCGTGAAGCCTGGCCTTGACGTACTCGCTGGTGGTGTTCTCCCATCGCCTTGTCAGGTTCGGAATAACCCCCTCGAACGACATCCCGTATTTCCTCTCGTCCGCGGAAGTCGTGCCGTAAAGCAATATCCTCCTGTACTCCTTTGGTATCCGTTCAAACGGAATCGACTTGCTGATCCCCATCCTCCTGCAGAATCTCTTTATAAGCCGGTTGTAGAAGATGTTCATCCTCTTGCCGCCCTTGCGCCAGGCTTCGATCGCGCCGTTCTCCAGCGAAACGCTTTTGTCCGGCACGATCAGATCCGGATCGAACTCCAGGATAGTACCGAGCCCGTCGCAACTCCGGCACGCCCCGTAGGGACTGTTGAAGCTGAACAGCCGGGGCGAAAGTTCCTCCAGAGATGCCTGCGGGTGCTTGGGACAGGCGAATTTCTCGCTGTAAATCACCTCCTCCCACCTGCCCTCGCCGCCGTTCTTCTTGTCCTCGCTCGGCTCCTGCACCAAGACCAGGAGGATACCGTCGGCCAGTTTCAGCGCCGTCTCCACGGAATCGGCCAGGCGAACACGAATTGAGTCCTTGACGATCAGCCGATCCACTACGGCCGCAATATCGTGCTTCTTGTTCTTGTTCAAAACCGGCAGGCCGCTTCCCCGGCTCAGATCGTATATCGACCCGTCCACCCGCACGCGCACAAACCCCTCATGCTGGATACCCGCGAAGATCTCCCTGTGCTCGCCCTTTTTCCCTCGTACCAGCGGCGCGCAGATCTGGATCTTTGTGCCCTCGGGCCTTTGAAGAATTGAATCGACGATCTGGGTGGGGTGCTGGCTGGTAATCTCCCTGCCGCAGATCCAGCAGTGCGGCTGGCCCACCCGGGCGAACAGCACCCTGAAATAGTCGTAGATCTCGGTGGTCGTGGCCACCGTTGAGCGCGGATTGGCTCCGGCGCGCCGCTGCTCAATCGCGATCGTCGGCGGAAGACCGGTGATGTTGGAGACGGCCGGCTTGCCCATCTGCTCTAAGAACTGCCGGGCGTAGGCACTGAGAGACTCGACGTATTTCCGCCGCCCTTCGGCATAAATCGTGTCGAAGGCCAGGGAGCTCTTACCGGAACCGCTTATCCCCGTTATCACCACGAGCTTGTCGCGCGGAATACTCAAGCTGATATTCTTGAGATTATGCTCAGCCGCTCCGGTTATTTTTATCGCCTTCTCTGCCATTTTAGCTCTACCTGTGCGCCGAGGTTGCCCTGAAAAAACGGCGATTACACAAACCCTGTATTGTATCAAAACCGCCCCGCAAATAAAATACCATTTATGTCCACCGGCTCATCCTGCAACGAGAAACCTATCAAGAAGCTCCATCGCTGGGATGTTTCCTACGCCCGCGCCAGGGACCTTCAGCGAAGCCTGGCCCGGAGGGTCCGCGTCGTGCCCCTCAAGGCCAGCCCCAGGGCCGTGGCCGGCATAGATTGTGCGTTCAGCAAGGATGGCAGGAGGATCGTCGCTGCCGTGGTAGTGCTCAACCTGCCCGACCTCGAACCAATAGAGACGACCCTGGCGAGCAGAAAGGCTGGCTTTCCCTACATCCCGGGCTTGTTGTCCTTTCGAGAGGCCCCTGCGTGCATCGCCGCGGTGGAAAAACTGCAAAACCACCCAGACGTCTTCATCATTGACGGTCAGGGGATCGCGCATCCACGCAGACTTGGTCTGGCTGCCCACCTGGGTCTCTTCTTCGACAGGCCGACTATCGGGTGTGCAAAAAGCCGCCTGTGCGGGCAATTCCAGGAACCCGGCGCGCACAAAGGCGCCTATACACTGCTGAGCGATGACAAGGGCCGGACCCTCGGCGCGGTGCTAAGGACCCGCGCCAACGTCAAGCCCGTCTTCGTGTCTGTCGGGCACAGGTGCACCCTCCAGGACGCCATAAGAATCACCCTTGCCTGCACGACCAAGTATCGCCTGCCGGAGCCCACACGCCTGGCCCACCAATTCGTCAGCAACTCCAAGCTCAAACTCTGACGGCCGGGCTATCGGCACCCGGGCCTGTTAGGCCCGTCGCAGCATCCGGGAATCATCTACTGCTGCAGAACTATCTGCTCGTTCCACTTGTGCTTTCGGGCCGAGTGCAGGATCTTCTTGGCGCATTCCAGGGCGGCCAATCCTTCGGCGGCGCTGACCTCGGGCGCCGCACTTCTGTCGGTCACAGCTCGCAAGAACGCTTCCTGCTCGAGGCGGATAGGCTCCTTATCGTCTATGTCAAGCTGCTCGATGTGCAGCAAATCCGGCCAGTTAACGCTTGCCATATCGAACTGCCCCGACGCCTTGTGCTGCTGTATCCATTTGACCACGTTGATATTGGGGTCCGCCTTGATGATAATGCCGCTCTTCTTGAAGTAATCAACGCTCAAGTACGCCTGCCGACTGAACACCCGTACCCGCCTTTCGGTCTTCAGTGCCAGTCGCGAAGCCGTAATATTCGCGATGCAACCGTTGTCAAACACGATCCGCGCATTGCATATGTCCTCTTTGTCTTCTATAACGTTGACACCCACAGCATCAATCCGCTTGATCTTACTTGAGGCCAGGGAAAGAATGATGTCGATATCGTGAATCATCACGTCGAGCACCACGCCCACATCCGTGGACCTGAACGGATAGGGGCTAATGCGGTTGGCCTCGATGAACTTCGGCTCGATATGGAGTCTTTTAATCGCCTGCACAACGGGATTGCACCGCTCTGAGTGGCCGACCGCCACGACGCAGTTATTCTTCTTCGCAAGGGAAACGATCTTCCTGCCTTCCCTGACGTCGGCAGCCAACGGCTTCTCGATCAGCACGGGGATCTTGTGCTCGATGAACATCTTCGCCAGGGCCATGTGCGTAACTGTGGGCGTTGCTATTGTCACAGCGTCCACTTTGCTGAGGATCTCTGAACAATCCGTATATGCTGAGCAGCTGTATCTGCCGGCCAGGCGCTCGGCCCGCTCACGGTCGATGTCAACCACGGCTACAAGACGGCTCTGCGGAAGCTGG
Organism: uncultured Pirellulales bacterium; assembly: GCA_964632005.1. Lineage (GTDB taxonomy): Bacteria > Planctomycetota > Phycisphaerae > Sedimentisphaerales > Anaerobacaceae > CAZWAP01. Next base: position 85,821 of record CAZWAP010000004.1, read on the forward strand.
TCATAGACCTTGGCGTGTATTGCCCCCATCTTTCCAGCACCGACCACCGCCGTGCACACTTTCCCATCTTCCATACCATCTACCCTGCCGGCAAAAAACACCTCATGTTATACTACGGGGACAAAAGCAAACAGGACCCCGACCTTGCAATCCCCGAAACGCTCCGACGATATTCAAGGTCTCTGGCAAAAACGAGTTCACCGCTGCCGCCCCTCGGCAGTTTTGCTCTTACCTGCTCCTCAGTGTCTCCAGGTATCTGCCGTATCGGTGCATACTGCTTCTTCTTATCGCCTCAATTATCGCCCTGACGTTATCATCGAGTTCGCCTTCCTCGGCCATCGCATTTGCATTGGCCAGCAAGGTTCCTCCCCGCCTGTAAAGTCTCTTGTATGCCTCATATATCCGCTGTTGCGCGGCTTCGCTCAGGCCCGCACGTTTCATCCCGCGCTTGTTGACGCCGCGTACCACCGGCGGATAATGACCACTTACCGTCAGAAAAGGAGGTACATCCTTGTTTATCCCCGCCAGGCCGGCCACGTAGCACCACTTGCCCAGAGTCACAAATTGATGCATCGCTACAACACCACTGAGCCAGGCTCCCCGCTCTATCTTGCAATGCCCGCTGACCTGGGCACAGTTGCTCACAACGATGTCGTCTTCGAGGACACAGTCGTGCCCGATGTGTGTCCCAACCATCAGGAAATTATTATTTCCTATCCGCGTAAACTCGCCAGCGTGCATACTCGAGTGGATAGTTACCTGCTCGCGGAAGGTGTTGCCGTTACCTATGATCAACCCGCCCACTGGCGCATCTTTCTGCAAGGCCAGTACCTGCGGCCGAGCTCCGATCACTGAATTGGAAAAGAAGTGGTTGTTCTCACCTATTTTCACGTTCTTCTCGATCACCACGTTGGCGTCGAGCACCGTGCCGGCGCCGATCGAGGAACCGCTATTGACCACGCAATTCGGCCCCAACACCACGGCCTCACCCAACTCAACGTCCTTATGTATCACAGCACTTGGATGTATCTCAGCCATTTCAAATCTCTATCCAACCAGACGCTCGCATTCGCCAGCCCTATATCTTCTCTTCGTCAACAAGCATAAACCTGATTTCCGCCTCGGCCACCACCGCATCTCCCACCATCGCTTTACAGCGGCACTGGGCCGTCCTTTTCTTCAGCCTGACGGTCTCGGCCGTCAGAACAAGCTGGTCGCCCGGCACAACCGCCTTGCGGAGCTTGACGTCATTCATGCTCAGGAGCACCGCGAGCTTGCCCGTAAGTTCGAGCCTCTGGGCAAACAACAACCCGGAAACCTGCGCCATCGCCTCGACGATCAAGACGCCCGGCATTATCGGGGTGCCCGGAAAATGACCCTGAAAGAACTGCTCGTTGAAGCTGACGTTCTTGATCCCCTTGATCCACGTGTCACCCTCAACCTCTACTATCTTGTCCACAAGCAAAAACGGATACCGGTGCGGCAGTATCTTCTGTATCCTCTTGATGTCCAGGACCGCATCAGTCCCGAATTTCTCGATACGTTCTTGCTGCTGAGCCGCCTCGTAAAGCCTCCGCGCAAGCTGCTGGTTCAGCGCGTGCCCGCTCTTGTAGGCCACTATCCTGCCTCTGACGGCCCTGCCAACAAGTGCAAGGTCACCAACCAGATCCACAATCTTGTGCCTGACGCACTCGTTCGGGAACCTGAAGCGGTTCTTGATAGGTCCGTCTGAATTGATAACCAGAAGGTCGCGCGGGCCTACGTGGGTGCCCATCCCGCGTGCCTGGAACTGCTTGGCCTCAGCCTCGAGCAAAAATGTCCGCGCCGCCGCCAGATGCCTTTCGAAGTCGTCGGGCGTCAGCCTACAACTGAAAATCTGCCTGCCGATACCCGTATGACCGCCGTAATCAAGGTCATACGTCAGGCTCAGCCCGTCTTCGGTATAGGGCAATGCGTATATCGACGCATCACCGGCCGTGAGCGTAATAGGCTTGTTAATAACAAACTCCTTCCGGCTGGCATCCTGCTCAACAAGCCCGGCCCGCTTGAGGACCTTGAAGTACTCGGCGCAGCTGCAATCCGGGGCCGGCAGCTCCGCCCCGTTGACCTCCACCACAAGATTATCGACCTCGAGGGCGTTGATTGCAGCCAAACAATGCTCTATCGTCTCTATGCTCACCGACCCTTTCTTTATAGTAGTCCGGCGGCTGCGCTGGGCCACGTTGGGCGCGATCGCGCTTATACGAACCGGCTCACTCACGTCCGTCCGGACGAAAACTATTCCGGAATCCGCAGGGGCCGGCCGAAACGTCACCTTGACCTCCTGGCCTCCGAAAAGACCCTTGCCGGACAGGCTGCACTCATTCTTTATGGTCTTCTGAAGCTTCAAGGTCCTCGACCCTCTTGCTCAACTGCTTCAACTGCTCGGCCAACTCAGGCAAACGCATCGTCAGGTTCAGCACCCGCAATGCCTTTCTTCTATCGATCGCCGGAGTCCAGGCCACTTTCTGGCCCGGTTCAACATCACTGACAACCCCCGCCTGCGCCCCCACCATAGTCCCGGCCCCTATCTCGACGTTGTCCGCCAAGCCGGCCTGGCCGCCCAGGCGCACCCCGTCACCAAGCTTGCAGCTGCCGGAAATCCCGACCTGGGCCGCTATCAAGCAGCATTTGCCTATCACCACGTTGTGTGCAATCTGCACAAGATTGTCAATCTTTGTCCCGGCTCCGATCGTGGTATTACCGAATTTCGCCCTGTCAACGCAACAATTGGCCCCGATTTCCACAAAGTCCTCGATCACCACCCCGCCGTTGTGCGGAACAAGACGGTGAGCGCCCTCAATATAAGAGTACCCGAAGCCGACCGACCCGATCGTAGTGTTGGCCTGGATGATCACGTTGTTGCCGAGCCGGCAGTTATGGTAGATAACCACGTTGCTGTCAAGCCGACAGTTCGCCCCGATGCTCGAGCCCTCGCCGATCTTGCATCCGCTGCCGATAACGGTGTTCTGCCCAATCTGAACGCGATCAGAGATAACCACGCCGGGCCCGATGGAAACATGCGCGCCCAGTTTGATCTCAGAACCCACCTTGGCGGTCGGATCGATCCCCTCTGGTGCAGGTTTGAGCTTCGGGGCGAAGATCTCCAGCGCCACTATCAAGGCCGCATCAACGTTCTTGACAATCAACTGTGGTCGGGCGAAGTCATCGAGAGGCTCGGCAAGTATCACCGCCGAGGCACCGGATTTCTTCAACGCCGCCCTGTGCCTGCGGTCGGTGACAAAAGTAACCTGCCCGGGACCGGCGGCCTCGACCGGCCCGACCGACTCTATCTTCACATCCCTGCCGGCCGGGCTACCGACAAGCTCGGCGCCGATACGCTTAGCCAATTCTGATATGCTCAGTTTCATCCCGAATCAGATGCCCTAAAGTCGGCTGTCCGGGCTATATCAGCCCTACGGTTTGAATTGCGATTGTATTTTGTCCAGCTCGGCCACTACCTCCGCGGTCAGGTCCACACACCCATCGCTGTAGAGGACCTTGTGTGTCTGAAGGGTCATCATCAGCTCATTGAGGTTGGCCAGGGGAAACTCCGGCTCGGCCACTTCCAACACCATTATCAGGCCTTTTTTCTTCGCCAGCTCTTTGGTTATCCGCAGTATCTCCTTGTACAGCTCTTCGGTCCAGCGCTGGTCGCGGAGTGTCCGCTGCTGGCTCAAGAACTGCTTGGTCGCCTCGTATTTGGCCTGCTTGTTCAGCAGCTGTTCGTATTGCTTCATATAGTCCGGGCTTCCGGGCTTGAGTGCCTTGAGGCCGGCCTGCTGGGCGTCGATCTCCTTCTGGAGGGCCTCCATTTCCGCGTTCTTGAGGCCCTGCTCGGCGAGCACCTTCTGCCTGTGCGCGGCGTTGGCCTTGCAGTCCCGGAAAACAATCCTGATGCTCACAACCCCGATCTTCGAGGCCAGTGCATCGGCCTGTGGCTGAGCCGAGGTGTAGTCGTACCCAAGTAATAATACCGCCCCGATCACAACGCAACTCAACACCAATGCTCCGGTCTTGTTCATAAAGCTTCCTTTCGCGTTAATTACCCTTACTGATCGTCCTGTCCTAATACAGCAGCCCTCCCACGGAGAAACTGAACACCTGCGTATCATCTTCGTCGTCTTTCATAAACGGCGAGGCGATCTCGAAACGCATCGGCACCGGTCCGAACCACTGGGGTATCAGTATCTGTATCCCCATTCCCGCCGACGCTCGCACGCCGCCCGTATCGATCACGCCGCTATCCACGAAAAACAGCCAGGATAGATTCTCGCCAGCCAGCGGCACTACCAGCTCGCTGTTGGCAAGGAGTATCCAATCGCTGCCTATCGGGTCTTTCCGCTCGGGAGTAGGCACGTTGGTCTGCAGCCCGCGCGTGCTCACGCCCCGGTACTCAAACCCTCGTATCCCGTAGGTGCCGGTGCCACCGCCGTAGAACTTCTCGAAAGGAGGAGCGCTGCCGGCAATCGCACCACCCCGGACCTTCGTGGCCAGGACAGTTTTGCGATCGAGCAAATCCCGATGAAGTGTCCGATACTTGACATAAACACCGGTCAAGACTCCAAAGTTGTGGTCCCCCGTGACCTGCTCGTAGTCCGTATCGAAAGTATAGCCGCTGGTCGGATTGTACTTGTCGTCGGTCATATCCCGCCCAAGCCCGAGCCGCACACCCGTCAAAGCGTTGCTGCCCTTGACCCGCCAGATCTCCTTTGGGGCGTCTGCGTCAACGCCACCGACATCGACGTTCTCAGCCCTGAAGGCGATCCTTCGGCGCCAGTTACCTTCACGCCGCTGCTCGAAGCCGAGATAGGCCTTCAGCCGCTCCTCGTCGTACGCCCGCCGGCCTCTCTCATAATACGAGCCCACCACCTCGAGCGAGGTGGGCCGGTCTCTAAAGTAAGGCTCCAGGAAAGAAACCGAGTACTGGTCGACGACCGTACCGGGCTCAAGGGCGATCCGCAGGGTCTGGCCGGCGCCCCTGAAGGCCTTCATCGTGATAAAATCACTGAAGCTCTCCGGCCAATCCGTGATGTCGAAGTTCCGCTGCTGGAAGATCAGGTGTCCTATCACGCCGCTGTCGCTGCCGACGCCGATGCCCGGATTCCACATCCCCGTAAGCCCCTCGGTAATATCCACCCTCGCATCCATCCTGTTCGGCTCGCCGGCAACCGGTATCGGCATAATGATCGCCTGCTCGGCCAGCGTGGCCCGCTGTATGTATCGCTCCAGCTGCCCGCCCGGCTCGTTCGGCGCCATCTCCGCATTGTACAGCGAGCCCGGGGTGAAGCCGTACTCGTCAAGCACGTGACGGATTACCTTGTCCTGCGTTGAAACATTACCGGTTATGTCCACCCTGCCTATCCTGAACTGCCTGCCCTCGGTTATCTCGAACACGACGTTTGCGACATCCAGCGCACCCTGGACAAACTCGGGCCGTTGAACCACCTTCGCATCGATAAAGCCGTTCCGTCTGTACAGTTTCAGAATCCACTGGGCATGCTCGGCGCCCTTGTGGTAAAGATACGTCTGGCCGGGTTCGAGCTTCAAACCCGAAAGCAGCCTTTCCTTCTCAAAGTACGTGTTGCCGGTTATGACAATCTCGCCAACCTTGTAGAGTGGTCCTTCCTCAATTATGAATGTGATATGCGACTCGCCCACCGCCCGCACCGAGCTGTTCAAATAGCCGCGCCGATAGTAAACCCTCTGCAGCCTCTCTACGTCCGAGTTGACCTTTTCTTCGGTGTAGTACGCGGGCCGAACAAGCCAGCTTCGCGTCTTTGTCCTGACGACCTTCCTGAGGTCTGCGGTCTTGATACCCCTGTTGCCCTTGAAACTCACAGACCTGATCCGAACCCTCGGCCCTTCATCGATGATGTATATAAGATGCCCTTGTGATACCCTGGCCGTGTTCAACATCACCACGTTGTGCGGGAATCCTTTCTTGCGGTAGAATTCGTTTATAATTCCCCGGCCGGTCTCGGCCAGCACTATGTCAAGATAATCACCTACCTGGATGCCCAGCTTGTCGGCGAGCGTCGAATCCTTGAACGTATGGTTGCCCACAAACTCGATCGAACGCACCACATTCTGACCGACGCCTTCTGTCGGCTGCTTCTCGGCCCGCGAGGCCGGCTGCCTCAGGGCGGCAGGCCCCGTACAACCGCAGATCACAACCGAAACAAGCGCAGAAAAGCATAAGGCCGAGACTTGTGCCGGGGTCGATTTTATCCTCAATTCACTGCCCTTTCATTTGCCTAAAACGGCGCCGAGTCCTGCTCCAGCCGGGATGCATTCTCGAAGCGCGTTATCCTCTCCCGGAAAACCAGCGGCACGGTCCCCGTCGGCCCGTTACGCTGCTTGGCTATTATCAACTCGGCCTTGTTGTTAGGTTCGTAATCGGGGTCGTTCTTGTGATAGTAATCCTCCCGGTGCAACAACATAACCACGTCTGCATCCTGCTCGATACTTCCGCTTTCCCGAAGATCGCTCATCCGGGGTCTGTGGTCCTCTCTGCCTTCCGGCGCACGGTTCAACTGGCTCAAAACTACCACCGGAATCTCCAGCTCCCGCGCCAGACCCTTGAGATATCGTGAAATGGCCGTTATTTCCTGCTGCCGGGATTCCACCCGACCGCCCAGGTGCATCAACTGGAGGTAGTCTATTATGACGCACTGGACGTTGTGCATGCTCTTCAAACGCCTGGCCTTGGCGCGAAGCTCCAGGGGCGTCAGGCTTGATGTGTCGTCGATGAAAACAGGAGCTTCGGAAAGCATCCCGCAGGCCTCCACCAACTTGCGGTAATGCTCGGTACTGAGCATTCCCTTCCTGACCAACTGCGAATCCACCTCGCTGACGCTGCAGAGGAATCGCTCGGCCAACTGTTGCTTGCCCATCTCCAGTGAAAACAGCGCGACCGGTAGATGTTCGTGGATGCCGATGTACTCGGCGATATTCAGCGCCAGGGCCGTCTTGCCCATGCTCGGCCGACCCGCGATGATTATCATCTCTCCTCTCTGCAGACCGCACGTCTGGTCGTCAAGCTCGTGATAACCCGTCGGTAAACCGGTCACGTGGCCGCCGTGCCGTTTTTCTATAGACTCATATGCCTGAGCAACAAGATCTTTGAGCAGCGCCGCAGTGCCCCGGACATTCTTGTCGGTAACGGCAAATATCCGCCGCTCGGCCTCGTCCAGCGTCTGGCGAGCATCCCTGCCCTGGTTGTAGGCCTCGTCCATTATCTCGCTGGCGGCCGCGATGAGCTCCCGCAGGAGCATCTTTTCCTTCACAATCCCGGCGTAATACTCGACGCTCGCAGCCGAGGGCACCGATTCGAGAATCCGAGCAATGTACTCGGCCCCTCCAACCTCATCGAGGACCTTGCGCTTCTCCAGCTCATCGCGCAACAGGACCGCGTCAATGCCCTGGCCCTTGTTCTTCTCGTACAGCGCTATCAGGCCATCGAATATGTGCTGGTGCTCGACCCGGTAGAAGGCCTCTCGTCCGAGAATCTCTATGACCTCCGCGATGCACCGCGGGTCGATCAGCATAGAGCCAAGCACGGCTGCCTCTGCAGCTACCGATTCTGGCATACTGCGGACCCCCGGCCTGCCGACGGTGCCGGGTCCACCCATCCCGGCCGGTTTCACTGCCACTGCCCGCCCGGCCTCTCCGCCAACACTTGTCCTCTGAGCCATTTAGCCTATCCCTGCTATACTGTACCTGATCGTCCCAGATCGGATGCCCTTTACAGCCTTGAAATATCAGCTCTGCTCGGTCTCGACCTGCTCGGCCACCACCACTACCGAAACCTCGCAACTCAGGTCCTCGGCAAACTGCAGTTCAACCGTATGCGTGCCCACTTGCTTTATATGGCCGGGCAACCGAACCACCTCATCGGGAACCGCGAATCCTTGCTCCCGCAGGTTCTCGGCGATATGCCTGGCCGTAACCGACCCAAACAGATGCCCTTGCTCGTTTGCCTTGGCCGCTATCACCGCCTCGGCCCCTGCAACTGCTCCGGCCGCCTCTTCCAGGCGCCTGCGCTCGCTCTTGCGCTGCTCGGCCCGACGGGCCTTCTCATCGGCTATGGCCTTGATGTTCTCTTCGGTGGCGATCTGCGCCAGACCCCGAGGCAGCAGGTAGTTCCGGGCATAACCGGCCTTAACCTCCACAACATCCCCGAGCCAGCCCAACTTCGCTATGTCTTCGCACAACAAAACCTTCATCGTCTCGGCCATTGTAGTCCCCTTATACACATTTGCCGGAGGTATTGCAGGCTCAATCTTCCGGCCAAAATTCCAACAGGACCCATTCCATACCTCTCATCGTTGGGGCGTTTTTGAAAGCCTATCGGCCCTGCTAACGTCGACAGCCTCCGAATCGCCGCAAATCAAGCCGTGAAGGGCAACAGGGCCATATAACGCGCTCGCTTGATCGCCCTCTTGGCCTTTCTCTGGCAACTGGCACAATTGCCGCTACGCTTCCGCGAGTAAATCTTGCCCCGATTTGTCAGGAGCTTCGCAAGCGTCTCGACGTCTTTATAGTCAATGTACTTGACGCCGCGCCGGCAAAACCGGCACTGGGTCTGCTCGCGGGCGCCTGCAAAACCGCTCTTTCGCCTGCTGCTTGCTTTGCTTTTTTGTGTGCCCTTGCGCGAATTCTTCTGCATCTTTTCCGTCTCTTACAAACTAACTGTATTCTGTCCTGTGTTTGGCATCCCCGGCTTCTGCGGCTGCAGCCGACAGGGCTGCCGGTACGGCTCAAAACGGTATATCGTCCTGCTGATCCTGTTCCGGGACGTCCGCGACAGGCTCCCGGACACCACGGTCCGCGACACCAGGTGCTGTACCCGGCAGAAACTGGAAGTTCTCCACCGTAACCCTGTGCCTGCTGCGCTTGGTCCCATCCTGAGCCGTCCAACTCTCGAACGTCAGCCGGCCCTCAATAAAGACCGCACGACCCTTGCTCAGGTACTTGTTGATGTTCTCGGCCTGGCGGCCGAACGCCCGGCAGTCCACGAAGCATGTCTCCTCTCGTTGGTTGCCGTCCTGCCCGGTCCACCTGCGATTGGTCGCCAGCCCGAAATCGACCACCGCCGTCTGGTTCGGCGTATATGAGAGCTGCGGGTCGCGCGTCAGGTTGCCCATCAGAAAAATCTTATTAAAACCTGCCATCTTCAAACTCCTTTTTCTCTTACCGGCCGTACCCGAATCCCTGGCTCCCGGAGGTCTCAAACCAGGCAAATTCGCCCGACCGACCACCCTATGTCTCGGGCTGCCCGGCCTCAGTATCCGTGGAAATCTCCTGCTCATCGCTGTCCGCTGACTGCGCGGAGCCTTCCTCGCTCTGCCCGGCTTCTTCGGCTTCGGCCTTTTCTTGCTGACCTGCTTGAGCGGCAACCGCTTGCGCTGGAGCCTCAGCTGGCTCCTCGGCGGGAACCTTCTCGTCAGCTTTGGCCTGCCTGGCCGCCTGCTCCTTCTCTGCCTTGGTCGCCGGTGTATCTTTCTCTATCTGCTCCGGCGGTATCTGCTCGGCGTTGAGAATCAAAACACGCATTATACTCTCGGAAAGCTGCACCGCCTTTTCAATCTCCTGGACCCTGTCACCACCAACCCTGAAGTAACTGAGGATATAGGTGCCCCTGGTCCTGCCGGCAATCTCATACGCCAGCTTCCGCTCGTCCCATTTCCTTATCGAGACGATCTCGGCACCGACCCTGTTGAGGATGCCCTCAATCTCCGCGATAGTGTCATCCCAGTCCACGGCCCTGGCCGAATCAACCAAAAACATCCCCTCGTAGAGTTTCCTGTCAACAACAGTCTCCATATTCTTCACCTTCTTTTCGAACCGTCCTTTGCCCGTTTTCCTTCGAGCAGTACATACGGGCACTCGTTACTGTTCACCAACTGTCTGTTCCGCGTTAAACCTGTTCATTGCCTCGTCGATCCCGTGCTCGGCCCAGCAGAGCACGGCCTTGCACGCCCTGCTGACCGCTTCTTTTAGCAGTTCGGCCTCTGCCGGCCCCGGCCTGCTCAATACGTAATCCGCGGCGTCTGTGCTGCCACAATCGCCTATCCCGATCCGCAGCCGACCGAATTGATTTGTGCCCAGCTTCTCAATGATGTCCGCAAGGCCGTTGTGTCCGCCAGCCGAGCCGCGCGCCCGAATACGGATTCTGCCGGCCGGAAGACTCATATCGTCGGTTACTACCAGAAGATCGTCCAGGCCAAGTTTGTAAAAGCCGACCGCCGTGGCCACAGCCTCTCCGCTGCGATTCATAAACCGCCAGGGCTTCAGCAGTATCAACCTGTTATCTCCGAGCTCGCCCATACCGAACCGGGCCCCGAATCTCCTCTTTCTCACTTCTATGCCCAACGACTTCGCCAAAGCATCGACCAGCCTGAATCCTATGTTGTGCCGGGTGTGACGGTACTCATCGCCCGGATTACCCAGGCCGACGATCATCTTCACAACAGACATACTTCACCAAAACCCAGCCGGACTATTCCTTCGCGTCCGCGCCTTCTTCCTCGGCTTCCTCGGGCTGGCCTATAACCTCGGGTGTCGCGGGGACCTCCTCTTCAAGCTCTTCGGTCGTCTTGGCCGCCGCAACCAGGTGGCACGTGACTACCAGCGTCTCCGCCGGGCTTGCCAACTTCACCCCCTCCGGAAGCTCAATATCGCCAGCATGCAGAGCTTCTCCCACCCCAACATCCTTAATCCATGCGACAATCGTCTCTGGAATCTCGGTTACCTTGCACTCGATTTCAAGGTGGTCCGCGTGTTCTTCGATGATCCCGCCCTCGTGTGTCCCCCGCGCGGTGCCTTTTAGCTCGATTGGAACGGTCACCCTCACGGTCTCACCGACATCCACGCGCATCAAGTCGGCGTGAATGATGTCCCTACCCAGATGGTCATATTGAAGGTCTTTGACGAGCACCTTCCCCGCCTTCTTCCTGCCGATCCGCACGTCCATCAGCCGGTGCCCATGGTGCAGCGCTTCGACGAAAGTGTGCGCATCGAGTGAAATGGCAACCGGCTCCTGCTTATGGCCGTACACAACAGCTGGTATTTTACCCTGTCGTCGCACCTTCGCGGCGTGCTTCGAGCCGGTATGTTCCCGAAGTTCCGCTTTCAAAACCAATGACTCAGCCATACTCACCTCTTGGTCATTCACCTGCTCATATATTATTGAACATACTGCTTACCGATTCGTTTCGATGAGTCCTTCTTATAGCCTCTCCCAGCATCCCGGACACGCTCAAGACCTTTATTTTGCCCAGTTTGTTTGCCTCATCGTTCAGCGGAATGGTGTCGGTGATCACCACCTCGTCCACGGGAGCCTCCGCAAGTCGGTCAAGTGCCTTGCCGGCGAAGACCCCGTGGGTGGCACCTACGTACACCTTCTCGGCCCCGCGATCCTTGACCAGGTTTATCGCGCTGCAGACGGTCCCGGCCGTGGCGATAATGTCGTCGCACATCAGGACATTTCTCCCTTCCACCTCCCCGATTATCTCGCCAGCCTCAACCTCGCTGCCGCTCAGACGCTTCTTGTGTATTATCGCCAGCTCGCCCCCCAGGTGCGCGGCGTACTTAGCCGCCATTTTGATGTTGCCCACGTCCGGCGATACTACCGTCAGGTTGCTGAGCTTCTTGCTCCTGAAATAATTGTTCAGCACCAGCTCCCCGGTCAGATGGTCAACGGGTATGTCGAAGAAGCCCTGTAGCTGTGCGGCGTGCAGGTCTATCGTCAGGACCCTGTCGGCCCCGGCGGCGGTGATAATGTTCGCGACGAGCTTGGCCGTTATCGGTACCCGGCCCTCGTCTTTCCTGTCCTGCCGGGCATAACCAAAGTACGGAATCACCGCCGTGACACGCCTGGCGCTGGCCCTGCGAAGGCAATCAAGGTAGATCAAAAGCTCCATCAGGTGCTCGTCAACAGGCCTGCAGGTCGACTGCACCACAAAGCAGTCTCGCCCGCGCACGTCGTCCTCGAGCTTGATCGCTTTCTCGCCGTCCGGGAACCGGTCGATCTTCGCGCCGCCCAGTGGAATACCCAGGTACTTGCAAACCCCACCTGCCAACTTCGGATTACTACTACCCGTGAATATCTTCAGACTCTCATTCAGGAACATCGTTCTCTGCTTCTCCACCTAACTTATTCGCATTCTCCTTTGAAACCACCGTGCCCGAAGCTATATGCGAGCCGCTTTTGATCTCGAGCGGCGCGATCAATATGGCCCCCGAGCCTATATAGCAGTCATCGCCGATTCTGGTCCGGTTGACTTTTTGCCCGTCGTAGTTGGCCGTTATCGACCCGGCCCCGATGTTCACGTTCCGGCCGATCTCCGCGTCGCCGATGTAACTGTGGTGCCGTGCGCGAACGCCGTCCCGAAATGTCGAATTCTTAACCTCGGTATAGACCCCCAGCACCACGTTGTTTTTCAGCACGGTCCCGTCCCTCAGATAAGCGAAGGGGCCAATCCGACAACCGATCCCGATCTCAACCTCCCCATGAATGTACGTGAACGGCTCGATAACCGTATCCTGCCCAATCCTCGCCCGCGCATCGATCCACGTGTTGTCCGGGTCCACTATCGTCACGCCGTTCTCCATCAGCTCCTGCTGAATCCGCCTCTGCATAATCTTGCTGACCTCGCTGAGCTGCTTTCTGCTGTTGACTCCCATCGCCTCTTCCGGCTGGACCGCCGTGACCGCCACGACCTTGTGTCCGGTCCGGATGAGCCCGGCCACCGCGTCGGTCAGGTAGTACTCCTTCTTCACGTTGTCGGGCCTGACCTTCTCCAGCGCCTCGAAAAGCACCTTGTTGTTGAACAGATAATAACTCGGGTTGACCTCCTTTATCGATAGTTGCTCCTTCGTACAATCACCGTCCTCTACGATCCCCTGCATATTGCCGTAGGCATCCCGTATTATCCGCCCGTAGCCGGTCGGGTCCTCGAGCACCGCTGTAGCCAGTGTCGCCGCGGAGTGCTCGGCTTGGTGCTTGTCAATCAACGTCTGGAGCGTCTCGGGCCGAATCAATGGCCCGTCACCGCAGAGCACCAGGGTCTCGCCGTCGAAATCCTTTAGCTGGTCCTTGCAACACATAACGGCGTGCGCGGTGCCCAGTTGTTCTTTCTGGATCACCCACTCGATGTCCTCGGTCCCGCCGAACCGTTCCTTGACCTGCTCGGCCGAGAACCCGACCACCACGAAAATCCTGTTGACCCGGACCGCCCGGCACGCATCCAGCACGTATGCCAGCATCGGCCGTCCACAAACCTCGTGCAGCACCTTCGGCATCATCGTATTCATCCGACTGCTGATGCCGGCCGCCAGTATTACCGCCGCCCTTTCAGCCATTTCTCTGCCCAAACTTAACCTCAAACGCGGACTTTTCTGCCGAATTAGCTACCCGGCCAGGGCTCGAACCTGGAATATGGGCACCAAAAGCCCATGTGTTACCAATTACACCACCGGGTAAAACCTGATCGTCGATGATCCCGTGCGTACCGGCAATACCCTTGCGAACCATCAACAACCAGTTCTCAATCGCATGCCACGGAGACCTGCCAAAGGCCGGTCCGAGTTGGCCCCGTCGGAGGCTTGAGTCAACCAAGCCGTGCACTGTTGACCCCAACTGCCCGCACCCGGCGGGCCGAGCTCTACCCCGTGCGACAGGGCGATTGCAAATAGGGTAGGTTATCGAATTCTCCCCCGACTATCAACCTTTTTTTCGCCGGGAAAATCGAGGCCGGTCCTATAATCAGGCCTCCAGCAGGGCTGACCCCCCAAATCCTCCTGCGTGTCCGCAAAAAAAATCATAGTCTGTTGGCCTGGACCCTTATCCGCCGTCGCACCTGCGCCCAGGTTTTCTCTTCAGGCCAGCCCCAGGCCTTGGCCGTGCCCGCCTTCAGGGCCATCTTCAGCGCCGAAAAGACCTTGGAGCTCTCCGCAAGCCCGTTCAAGAATCCCGCCAGGAGGTAATCCCCGCAGCCCACGGTCGAAAGCACTTTCCCGCGACCGAGGCACCGCCCCTGCCAGGCCTCGGCGCCTGTAACCACCACCGCGCCCTTTCCGCCGCGACTTATAAGCACAATCTCAACCCTATCAAGCAGCCGGCGCGCCGCTTTGGCCAGGCTGGCCGGCCTGTCGGCAACATCGGCGCCCACCAGTTCTCGCAGCTCGGCCACGTTGGGATTGATCAGCCAAACCCGACCTGTTTCAACAATTCGCCGAAGCGCCTGGCCGTACGTATCCACCGCAACCCTCGCGCCCCGGACGGTGCAGTCTTCAACAATGCGAACCGCCTGCTGCAACAGCCGCCCTTCGGGCATTCGGCCGGCGAAAACGCAAACACTGCCCCTCTTAATGAGAGCCCGCAGATCCAGGTGCAGCTTTCGCAAGGCTCCCGGCGAGACCAACCTGCAACTCGATCTTAGATGCATTTCCCTTCGGTTGGCCGTATCGACCACTGTGACGTTGTGCCGCGTCGCTCCCTCAACCGCGGTGCACCTGACCTTCACGAGACCCGCCGACCGCCGCACAGCTTTGCGCATCAGCTCGTAGTCGTGGCGTCCCCACAATCCTGCTGCCGTGTTTGGTCGGCCCAACCATGCCAGGGCCCGCGAGATGTTCATCGCCTTGCCTGCCGGCCGAGAATCTACCGATCTGGCCGGCTTATGATCCCCCCATTCGATCCGGTCAAACTGGAACACCGTATCCCAGCTCGGGGACAGGCCGACCGTTATGATTTCATCGCCAAGCTTCATCCGGGAATCAGGCACGCACGGTGTTCCTCTTTCACCGTACCACTGCAGATTAGCACCTTCCGTTCAGCATCGTTTACTTCCGCCGGGACAGTCCGCCGAACCCAGCCTTTGAACGCCAGGGCCTGAACTGGCGCTTCGTGACGCGCGGCTCTCATCGGGGACAAAGCGTCTTCCTGCCCCTTTCTGCGTTTCTGGGCTCTCTGAGCAGACTCCCGCGAAGAAGCGATCAGTTCGATCACTTGGGAGCTATTTCCTGGCGCGTTACGATGGGAACATAGCCGACTTCCAAGCCCTTGGGCGGTGTTACGAGCAGAGCCGGGTCGAGCGTCACCAGAGTCCCGCTGCTGGGGGCAGGCATATAATCTCTGTCGATCGGCCAGTTCGCATGGATCTTCTCAACAAAGGACTGTAGTTTCGCCTTCTTTTCGTCACTCCACTTGTATTGCTGGAACGATGGCTGATCGACGAAACGATACCAGTAATAGGTAACCAAGGAGCCATCGACAAGCTTGACCTTGAACGGCCCGCGGACAGGGCCGGGATGGGCCCAGGCGCCGCTCTTCGGCGAGGTGTAGGGCCTACCGGGACGTGCCAGTTTGAACCGCTGTGACAGGAGTTTCGTCTCCGGGGGAACCTCCGCGGCAGAGACGGCCACACGTTTGTCACCGACCTGTTTGAAGTATTGTGGAAAAACACCTTTCGGGCTGACACCGCTGTCATACCACCGCAGGCCCCAGACGTTGGGCCCGAAGACTTTGGTGTCGAACACCTTATCAACGCCGACGATCACCTTTCCGGCCTGGTCGAAACGCGGCGTGCTGGTTCTCAGTGCCGCCTTCCAGGCACCCTTCTCGTCGAATCGCCCGGAGCAGGCCGGCCCTCCATCCCGCCACGCTTTGAAGGCGTCATAAAGGGCCGCCTTCGAGTAGTATGTCACGTCCTGCACCAGCAGGGCCTTTCCCTCCTCGTCCACCGGGAACCGCAACTTGGGTATCTTCGAATAAACAATACCCCGCGCATCTTTGGCGTCGAACCGAGGCACGGTATTGATTTCCATAGCGCCCCCGCCCATATTTCCCGGCCTGGCGTCGAGCCCACGTCCATAGATAAACGGGTAATTGAACAACTTGCCGATCTTACTCCAGGTTTCCGGAATGTAATAGGCGATCGGCCCCTTGAAGTTGGCCGCATTCAAAAAACAGGTCCAACTCTGCTCACCCGTGGGCGGATCTCCCGTGGTCGGCTCCGTAAACGGCAAGGCCATCCAGGTATAGCCCAGGAACTCGCCGTTGGGATTCCCCTGGAACGTCAATCCATCAGGAGGAATCAGCAGCCGGTTACTCAGCTGGGCAATGCCCAATCGGTCGTCCGGCAGGGCCTTGCTGCTGTAAAAGAAAGACCACCCCGGCGAGCCGATCTCGTAGTCGTAACATTGCGGCGTGGCGTTCATGCTGAACTTCGGCGGACCGTAGCGGAAGTGGTTGCCCGCCCAATAGCCCAGGCCGCCTTCCACGGTCTGGAATACGCTTGCCCATGTAGGACCGCGCTCCAGCCACTTCCGGGCCAGCGTACCTTCTGGAGCAAGCGGCTTGTCCTTATTGTCGGAATTGTCCGGCGTAATCCAGCAACCAGCCAGACCAATCTGAAAGTTGGCCAACGGCTGATCAATCAGCGGCCAGACCGCGGAATAGAAACCCATACCCACACTGTACTCGGACCGATTGGGCGGACGGGTCGCGCTGAAGCCGATGTACCCGTGGAGACCGCCGGAACGCTGCGTGATGACTCCCGCGGTCTTGCCTCTTCGATTGGGGGTATTGTCTTTGCCTTTGCAGGTCCACGGTACGACCACAAGAATAAGGATGGTAAACAATGCACTTCTCATAATGATCCTCCAATCCTGCCGGACAAATCCATACGGCCTTGCCTTTAGTCGCTTTCGTTGATCACATACACACCCGACTAAGATACCAGAACTATAACGCACCTTTCAACTGTTGTTTCATGACCGCCAGGGATACCAGGGTACATGGTATCCCCTTTGGGATAGTTGGTCTCTGGTAATGTA
>CAZWAP010000005.1:0-97624 GCA_964632005.1 uncultured Pirellulales bacterium
GCCAGGGCTCTGGTATTGGGCTGGCGGGGGCAGGCAGCGATCCCAGAGTCCGGGAGCCTGGCGGGGTTGTGGCCGTCGGGTGTTTGGGGTGTTAGGGGGGACGGGCGGGCACGGGGCCGGGTCGGCTGCTTTAAGATTGTATTTCTGAGCCCCTGGGTCTATACTGGCGCTTTATGAACATACGAGGTGCGACTGTCGGCGATGCTGGCGCCATCCACGGACTGATAAGCTCTTACGCCGAGCGGGATAAGATGCTGTTTCGGTCGATGGCGGAGATCTACGAGCACCTTCAGAGTTTTCTGGTGGCCGAGGATGGCGGGGCTGTTGTGGGGTGCTGTGCGCTGGGGGTTGTGTGGTCGGACCTGGCGGAGATCAAGTCGCTGGCAGTGGAGGAGTCGAGGAAAGATAAGGGGGTTGGTCGGCTGCTGGTGGACGCTGCGCTTGAGCAGGCGCGGAAGCTCGGGGTTCGGCGGGTATTTGCGCTTAGCCTGGAGCCGGTTTTTTTTGAGAAGTTGGGCTTTGAGGTGGTGGGCAAGGAGCGACTTCCGATGAAGGTCTGGAGCGACTGCGCGCGGTGCCCGAAGCAGGATAATTGCGACGAGATAGCGGTGATACGGGAGGTACGGCTGGATGGCTGAAGCTGGTATCAGGGCGGGAGATCAGCCGACCTGGCGTTTCTGGAAGGCGGCGATGGCCAGTGCAAGTATGGCGGCGGTGTAGCAGGCTGCGTAGGATGCGCCTATGGCGATGTACTTTGCGGGGACGGGACTTCCCTCGTATATTGCGTCACTGATCCAGAAGATTTGCAGGTTTGGGACGGAAAAATAGCATATTTTCGCCCAGAGGCTGGTTTTGGCGAGCTCTCCAAAGGCGTAGTCGCTGACGAGGCCCAGGAGGAAAATGCCCGTACAGGCGGCGAGTGTAACGACGATATTGAAGCGTGTGGATATGGCCACGGCGAGGGCGGCGATGATGAAGGCGGCCAGCAGCAGGAGTATCGAGCCGTAAACGTCGGCCCTGTTGATGCCGTTCCTGGACGGGTTGAATTTCCAGTCCCTGTCGATGAAGCACAAAAATAGTATTGCGACAGTTGCAAAAATGGCGGTGAGGACGATAGCGGTGGAGGAGAATTTCCAATCGTAAGCGTAGTTAAAGAAGGCACTTAGCAGGATGACCGCGCCGGTGATGGCGCCTGCGGCGGTGAGGACTGTCAGGTCGTGGGTGTCGGCTGCGCTTTCCAGGACCCCGTGCCTGATGGCCATCAGCAGGGCGATTGTGCAGATATAGTGGGCGAGGGTGACCGCTGCAGCGACGCCGAGGAACTTGGCGATTATGAATATATGACGTGGGACGGGCTTGCTCAAGATGGTCATAATGGTTTTGTTCTCGATCTCTTCGGAGACGGCACCGCAGGAGGAGAATATTGCAACGAACAAGCTGGCCAGAAATAACGTAGATAAACCCAATTCGCGCAAGAGCTTATTGTCGTCGCTCATTGTGTACATTGCTAACGAAGGGCTGAGAAAGAACAGCAGCATTGCTGCGGCTATTATGATGGCGTAGATGGGCTGGCGGATCGTTTCGATGAATGTGTTTTTTGCTATCGTAAGTAACTTATTCATCCGTTCGGTTCACTTCGTTCTGGCCGAGTGCCCGCGGCGAGTAGCGCTTCGGCGTCTAATGGGTGCTGCCTGATTCTTTGCAATTGTCCCTGTGCGCGGTATACTGTGGGCTGTTATATTACATAGCTTGCAGCCTGTAAAGGGTGCGACGCATATTGAATAAATACTGATTTTGCGGTCTTTTGTTCGTGACGTTGAGCCGGTGTAGCTGATGAAAGCCTCGTCAAAACGCCCTGAACACTTGGCGTGGGGATGTTTGTTTCTAAGTGCCCTGTTTTTCGTTGTTACTCTGCTGCTGGGGCGCTGGAGCGAGTTTTTCGCGGTTTCGGCGGTAAGCTGGCTTCACCTATCCGCGGTGCTGATATGGCTGGTGCTCGCGATCCAGTTTCACCAGCGTGCGCTGGCCGAGCAGGAGAGGCTTGATGCCGGCCGGCTGGCTGCGGACCGGCAGTCGGGCACGATCTTCGAGGGGCGTGGCGAGTCGGGCGTCCTGTTCGAGGCAGCGAGCAGGCGGCTGGAAATCCTGGAGAAGTGGTTTATTCCGATCTTTGCCGTGGCGATCGCGGCTTACGAGGTCGGGGTTGGTCTTTACCTGCTTCGCGGCGTCCCGGGCGGGTCTGAGACGGGGCAGAGCGGACCTTTCTTGCTTTGCGCGGTGTGTATGACGGCGGTGGCGTTCGTGAGCTTTTTGATGTCGCGGTATGCCACGGGGATGTCGGCGGAGCCGAACTGGCGGCCCCTGCGTGCGGGCGGGAGCTTTTTGCTTGGGATAGCGGTGGTATGCTTTGGCCTTGCGGTGGGTCTTGCGCTTGCGAACTTCCAGATTCGCACGGTAGTGCGGGTGATCGATTACGTGGTGCCGGTTCTGTTGCTGGTTCTCGGGGCCGAGACGGCGATGAACGTCGTTTTGGACATCTACCGTCCTCGGCTGAAGGGCCAGTACAGCCGGGCGGCCTTCGACAGCCGACTGCTGGGCGTCATAAACGAGCCGGGCGGGATCTTCCGCAGCGCGGCGGCTGCGATCGATTACCAGTTTGGGTTCAAGGTCTCGCAGACCTGGTTCTACAAACTCCTTGAGAAGGCGATTGTGCCGCTGTTGCTTTTTGCAGGGGTTATTTTGTACCTGCTGAGTTGTATAGTCGTGGTGGCGCCCAACGAAGAGGCGATTATCGAGCACCTTGGGGACCCTCTGGACAAGGGCGGCCGGGTCAGGCTGGTCGGGCCGGGACTTGCTTTGAAGTGGCCGTGGCCGATCGACAGGGTACGGAGGTTCCCGACGCAGAGGGTATGGGAGCTTCATATAGGTTATGTTCCCAAGACGGACCCTGAGACCGGACGGGTGATACGAGAGAAGCACCTTCTGTGGGGGGCTGAACACTACAAGGAAGAATATGACTGGCTGGCGGCGAGCGAATATGTTGGTCGGGAGCCGGCTGCGGGGGCCGTGCCCGTGAGCCTGATCAAAGCCAACGTTCCGGTGCAGTACAGGGTCAAGGACCTTTATTCGTACATATACAACTACGACGATCCCAAATCGCTTCTGGAGGATATTTGCTACCAGGAGCTGACGAAGTTCATCGCCAGCGCGAAGGTAGAGGTGGACGAGGGGCCGGCCGGTTCAGGCTCTCTGGAAGAGAGCCTGTTCGGTGCGGGCAAGGAGCGGGCCAAGAGGGTTCTTACCGAACGGGTACAGCAGGCTGCTGACCGGGCCGGCCTGGGTGTCGAGATCGTGTTTCTGGGGCTTCAGGGGATACACCCGCCGGTGGAGGTGGCGGCGGACTACCAGGCGGTTGTGGGGGCCGTCCAGAAGCGTCAGACGGCCATCCTGGAGGCCGAGGCCGAAAGGAACAGCCAGCTCAGCGCCCTGGCCGGCTCGCTGGAGGACACCGACGAGCTTTATTGGCTGGCGCAGAGGTACCGGCAGGCGAAGACGGCCAACGACTCCGAGCTGCTCGAGCGCCTTGGCAAGGAGCTGGACGAGGCGTTTGCCAGGGCCGGCGGGGAGATCTTCACCCAGCTGAGAGAGGCCCAGACGTACGCATTCGAGAGAGAGACGCTTGCAAAGGCCACGGGCCTTCGATTTGGGGACCAGTTGAAGGCGTACCGAGCGGCAAAGGGCATTTACAAGCGTGAGCAGCGGCTGCGGGTTTTTGAAGAGGTGCTGGGGGCGATTCGCAAGTACGTTGTGGTTGCGGACCCGAATGACATGCTGGTTTTCACGGTGAATTTCGAGGAAGAATTGATGCCGAACCTCTACGACATAACGGGGTTTGAGGAGAGCAGCGAAAAATGAAGAACATTGGCTTAGTGATTTTTGTGGTGCTGATACTGGTGATTCTGGGGCTGGCGTTTGCGTCGTTCCAGGTTCGTCAGACGGAGGCCGCGCTGGTGATGACGTTTCAGAAGCCGCCCGCTTCGCCCATAACCGAGCCCGGGTGGTATTTCAAGTGGCCTCCGCCGATCCAGTGGGTTTACAAGTTTGATACGCGGCTGCGTGTGCTGGAGGCAGAACTGCGGGAGACTCAGACCAAGGGGGCGGTGCCGATAATAGTGAGCACTTACGTTGTCTGGCGGATCGCTGATCCGCTGCAATTCTACAAGGCGGTGGAGACGGTGGCCCGGGCCGAGGAGAAGCTGCTGAGCCAGATCAACGACACACAGGGCAGGGTCATCGGGCGGTATTCGTTTTCGCAGTTCGTGAACAGTGACCCGAACGAGATAAGGTTCAAAGAAATCCAGGCGGAGATGCTGGAGGATTTGAAGGGTCCTGCGCTGAAAAATTACGGGATTGAGATCAAGGCGCTCGGTATCAAGCAGCTCAAGGTCAGCAAGGACGTCAGCAAGGATGTTTTTGAGCGGATGAAGGCTGAGCGCAAGCGTATGACCGAGACGACGATCGCCCAGGGTAACGCTGAGGCGGCGAAGATAAAGAAGGATGCGGAGCTCAAGCGGGCGGAGCTTCTTGCAGCGGCTGAAGCCCGGGCCAAGGCGATCCGCGGCAGGGGCGATGCGGAGGCCGCCAAGTACTACAAGATGCTGGAAGAGGACCCGGAATTTGCGATGTTCTTGCGGAACATAGAGGCCCTCAAAAAGACGCTGGAGGCGAATTCGACCATTGTCATAAAGGGGGACACCGAGCCTTTCGACCTGCTGCGTCATATTCCGAGCCTGAAGCCCGCGGATGCCAATGAGCCAGGATAGGCGCTGAGGGTTCTGGTGCTATGATTGACCAAGACCGCAACAATCAGGAAAATCTGCAGCAAGGGCCGTCCGAGGAGGGGCCGTTCGTCGAGACCGATGCTGCGATCAGGAGCCTGTCTGAGGCGCTGCGGATCAGCTTTGTTATCCTCAAGATAATAATGGTTGTGCTGGTTGTGCTGTTTCTTGCTTCGGGCCTGGAGACGGTGGGGCCCGGCGAGCAGGCGATCGTCTTGCGGTTTGGGAAGATACGGGGCGTTGGGGAGGCGAAGATTCTCAAGCCGAGGGCGCGGCCATACTGGGTGTTCCCGTATCCGATCGAAGAGATGATCAAGATACCAGTGGGCACGATGGTGGACCTTTCGATCCGCACGTTCTGGTACTACCAGTCGGAGCAGGAGCTTCTGGAAGAGAGCCAGGGCAAGCGTAGGGCACCGCGGAACGACTGGCTGGATCCTGTCAAGGACGGTTACTGTCTTACCCGCAGCCCGGTGCGTGCGGACGAAGAGGTCGTTTTGGGGGGCAGCGACTACAACATAGTGCATTCCAAGTGGCAGCTAATCTATCAGGTTGCGGACCCGGAGCTGTTTTTCAAGAACGTTTACGTCAAAGACCTCAAGCCGGGACAGGTCTACCTTGACGTAATGACCGAGAGCGTCAAGCCGCTGCTCAAGAGTATCCTGGAGAATGCCGTTGCGGGTGCTCTGGTCAACTACACGATCGACGAGGCGGTCAAGAGCCAGGATACCATACGCAGGAGCGTTGAGCATCTGGTGCGGGAGAAGCTCAACAGCATAAGCGAAGGGGAGACGGAGAACATTTGCGGGATAAAGGTTGTCTCGGTTTACCTGACGGACATCACCTGGCCGAGGCAGGTGGATGAGGCCTTCCAGGCGGCTCACAAGGCCAGTCAGGCGAGCCAGAAGGCGATAAGCGAGGCACGAACCTACGCGCAGAAGGTTCTGAACCAGACGGCCGGGCCCGTGGCTGAGAGTCTGTACGAGGCGCTGCACGATGCGGAGGTCGAGGCGGCTACGCTGGAGTCGCTGTGGGCGCAGTCGGCGGGCGACGTCCAGGAAAAGCTCGTTCAGGCGCGGGCCTACGCCACGCGGGTTGAGGCAGCCGCCAAGGCGAACGCGGACTACTTTTTGAGTCTTCTGCCGGAGTACAGGAAGCACCCGGAGATCACGATCCAGAGCATCTATCGGGAGGCGATTGAGCGTGTGCTCGAGGGTGCGGATGAGAAATTCATCATCCAGCCGACCGAGGGCGAGGAGATCAGGATCCACCTGAGCAGGGATCCGGAGATACGCCGCAAACGTGCCCGGCAGCGGGCCTCGGAAAAAGCGAAGGAACAGGAACAGCAGTGATGAAGTAGCTGGAGAGTTGACGAGAACGTTTGGATTATGGCCCACGAGCATTTACATTTTAAGGATGACGTTGCTACCGAATACACACACGGCAAGCAGGTCCGCGTGAGCCTGGCGCTGATAGGGACGTTAGCCGGCGGAGTACTGCTGATAAGCAGTGGTGTTGCGGGTCGGCGTTTTCTCTACGGGGCGGGCAGTTTCCAGGCGGAGCTGCTGGCGATGTTGGGGGCGGTGCTGATGGGGGTGCCCATAGTGCTGCACGCTGTGAAGGGCTTCGTCAAGAAAGAGATGCACATGGACGAGTTGGCGGCGTTGGCGATTCTTGCGGCGTTTGCCAACAAGAACTACGTGGCGGCGGGGACCATCGCATTTTTCATGCTTCTCAGCGAGTTGGTGGAGTCTCGTACGGCTCTTGGCGCCCGGGCTTCGATCGAATCTCTAATCAAGCTGACGCCGACACAGGCAAACCTCATCGAGCGGGACGGCACCGAGCGGGAGGTGAAAGTCTCTGAGTTGAAGCCAGGGGATACCATCCGGGTGCGGCCCGGTGACAACATACCGGCCGACGGGGAGGTCACACGGGGACTTAGTTCCGTAAACGAAGCTACGATAACGGGAGAATCGCTTCCCGTGGACAAGGTGCCTGGGATGCAGGTTTTCGCGGGCACGAGCAACCTTACGGGGGTTCTGGACATCACGGTTACCAAGGCGGGCAAGGACACCACGCTGGGCAAGGTTCAGTCGCTGATCATCCAGGCCGAGCAGACGAAAATACCGATAATGCGTATCATCGACCGCTACGTGAAGTGGTACACGCCGACCATCCTGATGATCGCGGGGATAGTGTGGTTTTTCACTCAGGAGGTCAACAGGGCGATTGCAATACTTGTGATATCGTGCCCGTGCGCACTGATTCTTGCGACGCCGACGGCGATGGTGGCGGCGATATCGGCCTCTGCGCGTCTTGGGGTTTTGATAAAGAACGTTGCGGACCTTGAGATCGCGGGGAAGATAACGGCGATGGTTTTTGACAAGACGGGCACGGTGACTACGGGTCGTCTGTACGTTACGAAGCTGACGCCGGCCGAGGGCATCAAGCCCGCGGAGCTGCTGGCGGTTGCCGCCTCGGCGGAGCAGATGAGCAAGCACCCGGCGGCCAGGGCGCTGCAGGAGGTGGCGAAGGAGGCGAACCTGTCTTTGCCGGCGATCGAGGATTTTCGGGAGACGCCGGGCAAGGGTGTTTCCGCGGCGGTGGAGGGGGCAAAGGTGCTGGTGGGTAGGGACAGTTTTTTGAAGGAAAACGGTATTGACGTTAGCAACGTTCCGGATCCGCGCCTCCACGAGGAGCAGGGGTTCAGCACGCTGTACGTTTCGAGGGATTCGAGCTGCATTGGGTGGATCGGTTTACAGGACAAGACCAGGCCGGAGGCGCGGAAGGCGGTGGAGGAGCTGCGCGAGTTCGGCGTAAAGAGGATCACGATGCTGACCGGTGACAGGCCGGAGGTGGCGAACCGCGTGGCCGCCGAATTGGGCTGCACGGATTTCAAGTCGCAGTGTCTGCCGCAGGACAAGCTGGCGATCGTCGAGCAGATAAAGAAGGACGGCCATACGGTGGTTGTGGTGGGGGACGGTATCAACGACGCACCGGCGCTGGCGGCCGGGGACCTGGGGATCGCAATGGGGGCGGCCGGAAGCGACGTGGCGATAAATTCAGCCTCGATCGCGTTGATGAGCGACGACCTGGAACGCCTGCCGTTCCTGGTGAGGCTCTCACGCAGGACGCGGAGGGTTATAGCGCAGAACCTCGGGTTCGGAATAGCCTTTATCATACTTGGTATCGCAGCGGCTGCGGCGGCGTGGCTGTCGACGATTTACGCGGCCTTGCTGCACTTTGTCGGGTCGCTGGTAGTTGTTTTCAACAGTGCCCGTCTGGTCCGATTTGGCGAAGAACTGGAGCACTGAGGGCCACGGCCTATTGACTGCAGGTGGCTTGTTTATTATCGCCGGAGTTGTGCTGCCAACCACCAAGACAGGGTCTGGGGACAGCTATTATGGAGTACGCTGTTGAGACATTTTCTCTGACGAAAGTGTTTTCAGATTGGTGGGGGCGTGTGAAGGTCTGCGCGGTGGAGGATTTGAATCTAAAGATTCGGTACAACGAGGTTTTCGGGCTTCTGGGGCCGAACGGGTCAGGCAAGACGACGACGCTGAAGATGCTTCTGGGGCTGCTGCATCCTACAAGGGGTAAGGCGGTGTGTCTCGGGGGCGAGGCCAGAGATCCGAAGATCAGCGCCAGAATAGGTTTTCTTCCGGAGGAATCGTATCTTTACAGGTACCTGAGTGCCTGGGAGACGCTCGATTTCTACGGGCGGTTGTTCGGGCTGGACCGTGATGTGCGGAGGCTGCGTATTGAGGCTTTGCTGGAGATGGTCGGGCTCAGGGCCGTGGCCAGTAGACCGGTCGGGACGTTTTCAAAAGGTATGGCCCGCAGGATTGGGCTGGCCCAGGCGCTAATCAACGACCCGGACCTACTGATACTTGACGAACCGACGACGGGGCTGGACCCCATCGGGACGCGCCAGATAAAGGACCTGATTCTCAGGTTGGCCCAGCGAGGCAAGACGGTTCTGTTGTGCAGCCATCTGCTTGCGGACGTCGAAGATGTTTGTGATAGGATCGCGATACTGTACGGCGGGAAGATCCAGGCGGAGGGCCGCGTGGACGAGCTGCTCAAGGAAACAAACAAGGTACAGATCACTGCAGATGCCATAAGCGATGATGCAATCGAGCAGATCAAGCAGGTGGTGCGCCAGGAGAAGGCGGACTGCGAGGTGACTTCTCCGATGAACAAGTTAGAGAGCTTTTTCATAGAGACGGTTGCCGAGGCTGAGCGGCGGGAGGAGCGCACAAGCGGGGCGGTGGGTACGACGAAGCTCGGTGATTTCCTCACGGCCGAAAGGGTATCCGAGGATGTTCTGGATAAGCTGGTTTCGGCGTCGGTCTCGGCTGAAGGTGAGGGGCAGGCGGTCAAGACGACCGAGCCGGCTGCCCAGGAACCGGCAGAGCCCGAAGCGGATGAGGGGCTGCTTAAGGAACTGACCGACTCGGCGGAGCCGGAGCCCGTCTCCACCGGCACGGAGCCGACGCGGCCGCCGGTGGAAACCCGGCGGCCCGTGGCCGAAGAGGGTGTGCGAGAGGACATTCTGGAGCAACTGGCCGGCGGGGAAGAAACGCAGGCTGAGCAGAAAGACAAGCCGGAATCGGGAGACTCGGGCGATGCATAGTGTCTGGGCTGTTGCTGTCAACACGGTCAGGCAGGCCCTGAGGCTGAAAGTTGCCCTGATTTGCATCGTACTGCTCGGTATTCTGCTACCGGTGATGGCCTTGTCGGTGACGGGGGACAACACGCTCAAGGGTCGTCTGCAGACATTTGTGAGTTACGGGCTATCGCTGACGAGTTTTCTTCTTTGCGTATTGACGTTAGTCGGGGCGATCTACACCGTCACCAGTGACATTGACCAGAAGCAGATATACACGGTGATTACCAAGCCCATACGGCGATCTCAGTTTTTGGTTGGCAAGCTGTTGGGGGTGGTGCTGCTGAACGCGGGGCTTTTGGTTCTTTTCTCGGCGTTGATTTACGCGACCGCGCTTTATATGCCGCACTATCTCAATGCTGGGCCCGAGGAGCTGAGGGAGGTGGAGAACCAGTTTTTCACGGCTCGTCGCGTCTTGGTACCGCCGGAGCCGGACGTCCGGGAAGAGGTACACAGCGCGATGCAGAAGCTGGTTAGCAGCGGTGACATCGAGCAGCTCTACGCGGGGATGTCACTGGAGGAGATCGTGGCCGAGCTTACGAATATCAAGAAGCTGGCTCGTCGGAGTGCCGACGTCGGGCAGGAGCTCGTCTGGGAGTTCGACGGCGTTCGTCCTCGGGATCCGAACGGGAGCATTTTCGTGAAGTTCAAGTTCAACGTTTCGGTTACTCCGCCGGATTCTCAGGTCTACAGTCGATGGTTGATAGGGGATTATCGCCGGTACAAGTACGGCGGGGGGAGCTCTGCGCCCTTGTATCCGGTGCGTCGGAAAGACCCGGTGCGGAAATTCCGGGAGATAGAGGTTCCTGCTGATGCCGCTGCCGAGGACGGATATCTGGCCGTGGCGTTTCTCAACGACCCGATGAACACTACGTCGATCATCTTTCCGCTGGAAGACGGTCTCGAGGTGCTGTACAAGGCTGACACGTTCACAGGCAACTTCGTAAGGGGGGTTTTGCTGATACTCTTTCGCCTGGTTTTTCTGGCGTGCCTTGGCATTTTCACGGCGTCGTTCCTGTCCTTTCCGGTGGCGATACTGGTTTGCGCGGTGGTTTTTCTGACCGCGACGGTCAGCGGTTTTGTTATCGAATCTTTCGACTACCTGGGGGGCAATGCGGCGATGGTTTACTCTTATACTGTCAAGCTGCTGGTGCGTCTGCTGCCGCGGTTCGACGAGTATAACCCCTCGAAATATCTCGTTCCGGCCGAACTGCTCAGTTGGTCGGTGGTCGGGCGCGTGTTCGCGTTTATGGTCTGCATAAAGTCGCTCTTGCTGCTCGCGTTGGGGTTGATCGTTTTTTCGTTGAGGGAGGTTGCGAGAATTGCGGTGTGAGCTTAAGACGGATTGCAGGAGCGAGGTGTAATTGGTATGCGGTGGCGTGATGCTCTAATCTGCTGTGTCTGTGTTTTGGGAGCGGTGGTTTTGCTGACGGCGGCCGGGATGCAGCTCGATTATATAAACTCCCAGCGCGAGCAGATGGAGCTGGTTATCAACGAGCCGCTGAAAAACGCCCCGCCGTCGCTGGCTTTTGCGACGGTTGCGATGGGTGCATTCCGGGGGTTGGTGGTGGACGTGCTGTGGATCCGCGCCGACAGGCTGAAGGAGGAAGGGCATTTTTTCGATGCGCGGCAACTGGCGGAATGGATTACGACGCTCCAGCCCCGGTTTGGGGCTGTCTGGGTTTTCCAGGCCTGGAATATGGCGTACAACATCTCGGTAACGATACCGGCCAGCCAGCCCGACCAGCGGTGGCAATGGGTCAAGAACGGCTACGAGCTCCTTCGCGATAAGGGCATCCCCTCGAATCCAAAGGATATCCAGCTCTACCACGAGCTTGCGAGGATATTTCAACACAAGATCGGCAGCGTTTCGGACGATGCTCACAAGTACTACAAGCTGCAGATGGCCGAGGCGTTGGGCCCGCTGTTGGGGCGGGCGGACGATGAGTACTTTGATGCCTTAGTGGAGGCGGCCCGTTGGATGTGGGACGAGGAGGACAGGCCCGATTTCGGGCGTGTCTGGCGTCGTATCGCGGCCGATCCGAACTTTGCGGCGCTGATAGAGCGGCTTCGCGGGGCCGACGAGGCGTTTGCAGACGAAGACCGCTTTATCAGCAATTACCTGGCGCTGCGGCGGGACGCCCGCAGGTTCGAGCCGGCCGCGGCGGAGGTGATAGACGAGCTGCGGCAGAGCGCCGCGCTTGAAAGATTCGACATTCTGGCCAGGGCCTACCAGTTGAAGAGGGTCTGGAAACTTGAGCCTGGGTTGATGCGGAGGCTCAATAAGAAGTACGGGCCGATCGACTGGAACGACCCCAACAGGCACCTGCCGCTGGACTGGCGGCACCCGGATTGTCACGCGATATACTGGGCGGTGCGAGGCCTTGAGATAGCGGCGGCAGAGAAAGACGAGCAGATCAGCATCCACGAGACGAACACGGACCGTATCGTCGTTCATAGCCTGCAGAATCTTTTCAGAAACGGCCAGATTTTTATTCACAGTGTCCCCGTGCGGGTTCCGCCGGAAGATTCCTCGCAACAGGCCGAGGTGAAGATACTCAAGGAGGTGTACCTCCGGCCGGATCTGAGGATGTTCGAGCCGTACAACGAGGCTATCATGGCGGTTATCGAGAAATACAAGGACGCCAACGACAGAGGGGCATACGAGTCGCTCCAGAACGGGCATCGGAATATGCTGCGTAACGCGATGTTTTCCTTCTACCAGTCCGGCCATCGACAGTATGCCCAGAAGATCTACGATCAGCTCAGAGAGCTCTACCCTTTGCCCGAATTCCAGGTGCCCCTTGTCGAGTACGCCAGGAAGCGAATGCTGGAGGAGTTGGAGTCGCTGGATATAACCAACGCAAAAGAGCAGATACTGGCTATTCTCAAGGAAGGCTACTACCTGTACGCGATTCACGACGACTCGGCGGCGTTTGGCAGAGAGGGGCTGGCCAAGCAGATACACGAGTATTACACGGGGATGTATCTCGACGAGAACAGGATCAACCTGCCCGATTTCAAGCTGCTCAAGTATCTTGCACTGGTCGATTTTCTGAACGACCAGCAATTTTCCCCGTATCTCAAGGCGACGCTGCTGAACAGGATTGAGGTTGAGCGGCCCGATCTTTACAGCGAGCTCAAGCAGATGGCGGCTCGAGAAGGGCAAGAACGGCCGCCGCAGACGAACGAGGAACGGTGAAACCCGGTACCAGCCTGCATGATGGACTTGAGCAGCAGCCAACAGCTTACAGCCTCGCAGAGAGAGGCGGTCTACCACGTTGAAGGTCCGCTGCTGGTTCTTGCGGGTCCGGGCAGCGGGAAGACGCGGGTGATAACCTGCAGGATTGCAGCCCTGATAGAATCGGGCGTTCGGGCCGAGAACATCTGTGCGATCACCTTCACAAACAAGGCTGCGGAGGAGATGCGTCAGCGGGCCTTTTCAGTGGGGTCACCCGGCGGAGCCCATATCAGCACGTTTCACTCGCTGTGCCTGTGGATACTCAGGCGCTATTCCGGGCAGGCGGGACTGAAGCCGAACTTCACGATATACGACGAGTCGGACCAGGCCAGGTGCATCAAGCAGGCCATCAAGGATTGCGATCTCGACCCGACGAATTTTCCGCCAGGGCGTATCCGGGAAGCCATTTCGATACTGAAAAATAAGCTGATAGACCCCGAATCATTCGCCCGGGGCGCAGAGGACTACTTTTCGCAGGCGCTTGCCAAAGTGTACGCGTCCTATGCGCAACTACTGGCGGCGCGTAACGCTCTGGACTTTGACGACCTGCTGATGAGGGCTGCGGTTCTTCTGGAGGGCCGCGACGAGGTGAGGCGTGAGTTGTCGGACCGATTCAGATTTCTTCTGATCGACGAGTATCAGGACACCAACCACGCCCAGTACCGCATTGCAAGAGCGCTGGTCTCGGAGCATGACAACATCTGCGCGACGGGCGACCCGGATCAGTCGATCTACGGTTGGCGAGGGGCGGACATCCACAATATCCTTGCATTCGAGAAGGACTGGCCGGACGCCAAGATAGTCAGGCTGGAGGAAAACTTCAGAAGCACTGCGGATATCCTGGCGGTTGCGGATAAGCTGATCGGGTACAACCAGAAACGCAAGGCCAAGAGGCTTGTGCCGGTGCGGTCGGAGCGATCGGATGTTGTCGTGAGGGGGTACGAGGACCAGGAAGAGGAGGCGTTTTTTGTGGCCTGCAGGATAAAGGAGCTGATCGAGAAAGGGGTCTCGCCGAAGGAGATAGCGGTGCTGTATCGTGTCAATTCGATGAGCAGGGTGCTTGAAGAGCAGTTTATCCGCAGCGGGATAGCGTATCAGGTTGTCCGGGGGCTGGAGTTCTACAACCGCAAAGAGATCCGCGACCTGCTTGCCTATCTGAAGGTTCTGGTCAATCCGGAGGACGAGGTTTCGCTGGCCCGGATCATCAACAGGCCGGCCCGAGGGATAGGAAAGGTTACGATGGAGACTGTCCGATCGTACGCGGCGTGCCGGGGAATAAGTCTTTTCGAGGCGCTCAAGGGCGCCGAGCGGATCGATTCGCTATCGGCCGGCGCAAGGGCACGAGTGGCGGGGTTTGTGAGTCTGTTCAAGGGTTTATGGAACGAGGTGGCTGGCCCGGTGGCGCCTCTGGTGGAGAAGGTCTTCAACAGATCGGGGCTGGAGGCGTCGCTTCGTACGGCGGGGCCCGCGGGGCGGGAGGCCCTGGAGAACGTAGGTGAGTTGATCGGGGCTGCGGGCGAATACGACCGGCAGTGCGATCGGCCCAGCCTGGTTGACTACCTGCAGCGGATTTCCCTGTTCACCGACGCCGATGCGTACAATTCACAGGCGGACCGCGTCGCGTTGATGACGCTGCACGCGGCCAAGGGGCTCGAATTCGAGAATGTCTTTATCATCGGAGCCGAACAGGGCCTGCTTCCGCACGACAGAAGCGGTGCGGAAGAGTCGGGCGATTTGCTCGAAGAGGAGCGTCGGCTCTTTTTTGTGGGGATAACGCGGGCCAAGACAAACCTCCAAATAAGCTACAGCAGGTACCGCACGGTGCGGGGTCGGTTGCTTCGGACGATACCGTCGCAGTTTCTCTACGAGTTAGGCTGCCCGTTCGATGGGCAGGCCGATTCGAGCGATGATCACGAGCCGCGCTATCGGCAAAGCGAGTGGAGGGGACGCGGCTGCCGTGCTTGCAAGTTTGAGGTGGGCCAGTTGGTGAGGCATCCATCTCTGGGGCTCGGGCGTGTGGTTGAGTTTGTGGACGTAGGGGAGAACAGCACCCTCACGGTCAAATTCAACACGGGACAGACGAAGTGCTTTATGCTAAAATACGCGGGCATTGTAAAGGTGTGACGGTCGTCTGGCCGGCCGGGGAAGAACCGCGGTCGGGAGGCGAGTTGTGGGGGGCGCAGCGAAAAGAGATCGTTGGAAAGGTCCGGACGATGAACAGGCGCGATTTCTTCAAGGCCGCGGCGGCGGGCACGGCGGCGCTGGCGATACCGGCGCGCTCGAGGGCGCTGGCGAGACAGGAGGCCGGGCAGGTGCTGGAGGGCGCCGGCGAGCGAATCGAGCGGTACCGGATGGGCCGGGCCGTCCTGAGGCTCGTCGACCCCCGGGGCCAGGCCGTGCGAGCGGGTCGGTCCGTCCGGATCGAGCAGGTGGGGCACAAGTTTCTTTTCGGCTGCAATATCTTCAAGTTAGGCCGATGCCGGAGACCAGAACAGAACGCCGCCTACGGGGAGCTGTTTGCCGGGCTGTTGAACTATGCGACCCTGCCGTTTTACTGGTGGCACTATGAGCGGAGCAAGGGCCAGACGAACGACGCCTTGATCGAAGAGATGGTTCGCTGGTGCAAGGAACACGGCGTCACGGCCAAGGGGCACCCCCTGGCGTGGAACTGGGGTGAACAGGACTGGCTCCCGGACGACCCTGAGGAGGTTATGAAGCTGCAGATGGCGCGTATCGAGCGTTGCGTACGTAGATTCAAGGGGGGTATCGACATCTGGGACGTGGTGAACGAGGCTACCGGTTACGACCGCGAAGAGGCCAAGCGTCGTGCACCGAGACTGACCGAGGCGATCCGCCGGATGGGGGTCGGCGAGTACGTTCGGCGGGCCTTCAGGACCGCCCGCAAGGCGAATGAAGATGCCACGCTGGTGATAAACGACTACCGCACGGATGCAGAGTACGGGCGAAGGGTGCTGCGGGAGCTGGTTGGCCGGTACGACAGGCCGCTCTACGACGCGATCGGTATCCAGTCGCATATGCATGGGAGGTACTGGGGCGCAGCGAGGACGTGGGATGTGTGCGATCGATTCGCCGTGTACGACAGGCCCCTGCATTTCACGGAGACCACCATCGTTTCAGGCCCGAAGACGGCGCGGGGGTGGGTTACGACGGCCGAGGGGGAGAAGGCGCAGGCCGGGTACGTTACCGAGTTCTACACGGTTTTGTTTTCCCACCCTGCCGTCGAGGCCATCACCTGGTGGGACTTTACGGACCAGGGCGCCTGGCGGGGCGCACCTGCAGGCCTGATTCGCGCGGATATGACGCCGAAACCCGCGTACGACCAGCTAAAGGCGCTGATCAAGGGCAGGTGGTGGACGCGGACGGAGGCGGAGCTCGGGCCGGCCGGCCGGCTGAGTTTCCGGGGCTTTTTCGGGCGGTACAAGGTCACCGTGGGCAAAGGCGAGCAGAAGCTGACCGGGAAATTCAACTTCGACAAAGACGCAAACCTACCCATAGAAGTTCAACTGGCGCAAGTGAGGTCGTGATATCGCGGATCTGTCGGCGTTTTTTCAGCGAGATGTCTGGTTGAGGCGGCAGCTGGCCTACGGGGCAGCCGGGAACGTCCTGTGGAATCGTTTGTATATCCGGCCCAGGCGACTACGGATCGAGGGCCGATCGGCTCTTTACAGGAGAACGATTTGACTGACATAAGCGGCGGATTACTGGAGTACCGGTCGGCCGGCCGCCTGCGCCGGCGCGACTTTCTGTGGGCTGCTGCCGGCGCGACGGCCTGGGCACTGGTCGGCTGCACGCGAGGTACTGCCCGAACGCGGGCACGGCCCGGAAAGCCGAACATCATCTACGTAATGTTAGATGAGTTGGGCTACTTTGAGCTGTCCTGTATGGGCAACAAGCACCTTCGGACGCCGAACATCGACCGGATGGCAGCGGAGGGAGTCCGCTTCACGCAGGCTCTGGCAGGCGGCGCGGTCTGCGCGCCGACGCGCAGCGCGTTCCTGACGGGCCAACACACGGGCCATACGACCGTGCGTATGAACCGGCAGGACTGGCCGTTGCGTGCCGAGGACGTCACCGTGGCGGAAGTTCTCAAGAGGGCTGGCTACGCCACAGGTGGGTTCGGCAAGTGGGGCTGCGGCGACCGTGGCACCACCGGGGCGCCGGAGCTGCACGGCTTCGACGTCTTCTTCGGGTACTACAACCAGGTGCACGCGCACTGCTATTACCCCTGCTACCTGGTGCGGAACGGCGAAAAGGTGCCGCTGAAGGGCAATACCGGAGACTTCTACAAGGGCAAGCAATACTCGCACTATCTCATCGTGGAAGAGGCCCTCAATTTCATTCGGCAGAACAAGGGCAGGCCGTTTTTCTGCTATTGTCCCTGGACGCCCCCGCACGGCTTGTGGGCCATACCGGAGACGGACCCGGCCTGGGCGTTGTACAAGGATAAGCCGTGGCGCGCCGGGCAGCAGCGCCCGAGCGATGCGAAGGTTTACGCGGCTATGGTGAATATGGTTGACCGTCAAGTCGGCGAGATACTCGACCTGCTCAAGGAGCTCGGTATAGACGAGCAGACGATCGTCTTCGTCTCGGGCGACAACGGTGGGCAGGCGTATTTCAGTCGCGGGGACCCCTCGAAGCGGACTCCGGACCGGCCGTACCCGCAAGGCTTCTTCGGGCCGAATTTGAACCCCCGGACCGGCGTGAGCTTCCGTGGCGGCAAGGGAAGCCTGTACGAGGGTGGCCTGCGGATCCCCATGATCGTCAGGTGGCCGGGCAGGATAAGGCCGGGGCGGGTGAGCGACCAGTTGTGGTATCTGCCCGATGTAATGCCCACCTTGGCCGAATTGGCCGGGGCTGAACCGCCTGCGGACATCGACGGCATTTCCATTGTCCCGACCCTGTTGGGCGAGGACGTGGTCGGCCGAAAACAGCCGCAACATAAGTTCCTCTACTGGGAGCACGGCTCGCAGGTCGCAGTGAGGATGGGTGACTTCAAGGCCGTCAGGCCAGGAAAAAACAAGCCCTTCGAGCTGTACGACCTTGCAGCCGACCCGGGTGAACAGGATAATATCGCCGCCGCTCGCCCCGGGCTGGTGGCCCGGCTGAGTGGATATGCGGCCGAGTCGCACACGGAGAACCTCAGGGGCCGGGTTCTGGACCCGGACAAGAGGTTTATGGGCCACAAGGTCGAGTAACAACGCCGCAAAGACCCGGGCGGTGAACAGACTGCTCGAGAACAACGACAAGTAAGGAGAAACGGTGTCCAGCGAACAGATCAAGTTGTACTACAAAAATGTACTTGCGGATGTCATAGGGGCCGAGCACGGGATCACGCGGAGACAGTTCGAGGAGCTGGCCGAGCAGACCTGCCCCAAGATCAAGTGGCTGAATGAGCAGCGAGGGGCTGGCAAGACGCCTTACAGGGAGCTGCCCTTCAGGGAGGATATCTCCGAGTCGGTCAAGAATCTTGTCGGGCAGGTCAGGGACGGATGCGAGACGCTGGTTGTTTGCGGGATCGGCGGCTCGGCGCTGGGGAACATAGCGTTGCAAACGGCCCTGAACCCGTATATGTACAACATCGATGATAAGCAGCGCCGTGGGCCGCGATTCTTTGTTTTCGACAATGTTGACCCCGTACAGTTGGCGTCGTTTTTCGACTGGCTCGGCGAGGGGCTTGAGAAGACGGTTTTCAACGTGATCAGCAAGTCCGGGCAGACGGCCGAGACCGCAGCTCAATTCCTCTACATCCGGGCGCTGCTGACCGAGCGGCTCGGGCCGGCGGCCGCAGCAAGACAGATAATCGCTACGACCGACAAGAGCCAGGGAACCCTGCGAGGCATTGCGGAGCGGGAAGGCTTCAGGACGCTCGTGGTGCCGGACGGGGTGGGCGGAAGATTCAGCGTTCTCAGCGCAGTGGGGCTTTTCGCCGCGGCGATGTGCGGCATCGACATCGATTCGCTCCTTGCCGGCGCCCGGGATATGGATCAAAGGGTCAGCAGGGAGGATTTTTTCAGCAACCCGGCGGCAATCAATGCGGCGGTCAACTGGCACTTCTACAATCGCGGCAAGAGAAATTCGGTGATTATGCCGTACAGCTACGCCCTGAAGGATATGGCCGACTGGTACCGCCAGCTATGGGCCGAGAGCCTCGGAAAATCGGTGGACCTGGACGGCCGGCCGGTTCACATCGGCCCGACGCCCATAAAGGCGTTGGGTACGACCGACCAGCACAGCCAGGTGCAACTTTACCGTGAAGGACCGAACGATAAGCTTTTTACCTTCCTGCAGGTGGAGAATTTCGAGCGGGACCTGGTAATGGGGCCTGCGCCGGAGTACGCGCCGGAGCTCGACTACCTTGCAGGCAAGACGCTCGGCGAGCTATTGACCAGGGAAAAACAGGCCACCGAGTATGCACTGCTGGAGGACGAGCGTCCCTGCCTTACGGTGATTTTCGAGTCGGTGGATGCGTACAGCGTGGGCCAATTCATATATCTGTTCGAGGTTACGACCTCGCTTGCGGGGGCGTTGTTCGGCATCGATCCTTACGACCAGCCGGCCGTCGAGCTGGGCAAACAGGCCACGTTCGCGCTGATGGGCAGGAGCGGCTTGCACGGACAGTCCGGGAGCACCTACGAGGAATTCGCGCGGCGGATTCACCAGAAGACCGATATCGACAGTGATTTTATCGTTTGAAGCAGTGAGCAAATGGGCTGTAACTTGGATAAGGGAGGATCGCAATGAACTACGCGGTAGTGATGGCAGGAGGGGCGGGCACGAGGCTGTGGCCTTTGAGCAGGAGAAAAAGGCCCAAACAGGTGCTGAAGCTCCTGGACGGGCAGACCCTGCTGGGCTGTTGCTTTGAGCGACTTGTGCCTGTTTTCGATACGCGAAACATCCTGGTGCTGACCAACGCGGGTTATGCCGGCACCGTCCGCGAGAACCTGGCTGGATTGCCGTTCGATAACGTCATTGCTGAGCCTGCAGTGCGGGACACTTCGGGTGCCATAGGGCTGGCGGCTTGCATTCTGAGCAAGTATGACCCTGACGCTACGATGGCGGTGGTCACGGCCGACCATATGATCGAGCCGGCCAAAGCGCTTCAGGAGGCACTGGAGGACGCCCTGGCCTTCGTGGATGCCTATCCCGATCGAATGGTAACGTTCGGTATCCAGCCGACCTTTCCGAGCACGGCACTGGGTTACGTAAGATGCGGGAAGTCACAGAGATTCAAGGGCTGCCGGAGCGAAGTTTACCGTGTCGAGGAGTTCAAGGAAAAGCCGGACGAAAAGACGGCCAGGAAATACTTGCTTAGCGGCGATTACCTGTGGAATTCGGGGATGTTCGTCTGGAAGGCCAGGACAATCCTTGAGAATCTCGGGCGATTCCTGCCCGAGGCGAGCGAGCCTTTGTCCAGGATCCAGGCGGCGTGGGCCGGCCCGGACCAAGAGCGGATGCTCGAAGAGTGGTTCCCGAAGATGCCGAAAATCAGCATCGACTACGCGGTTATGGAGAAGGCCGAGGGTGTTTACGGGATAAGGCTTGATTGCAAGTGGCACGATCTGGGCACCTTCGCGGCGCTAGCTGACGTACTTGTGCCTGAGGAGAACAACAACGTGGTTGCCGGGGGGCTGAGTGAACTGCTGGAATGCAGGGACAACATCCTTGTGACGGAACAAGAGGGTCACTTGATTGCGGGGATCGGTCTGGAAAAGATGGTCGTGGTGCACAGCCCCGATGCGACGTTGGTCTGCCGGGTCGAGCAGGCGGACCGAATCAAGGAGCTGCTGGAGCTCCTGGAGAAACGCGGGCTGGAGAGATTTCTCTAAGCGCCTTCTTGGGCCTTGGCGATGCGATACCTGGCGATAGATTACGGCACACGGCGGACAGGCCTGGCGATTTGCGATCCGCAGGAGAAGATAGTATCGCCGCTGGAGGTTGTCCGGGGCCAGAAGTCGCTACTCGGCCGGATCGCGCGGATCGTCCAGGAGCGTCAGGTTGATGCCGTCGTCGTGGGCCTGCCGCTTAATATGGACGATTCCGAGGGGCCTCAGGCCCGGCTGGTACGGCAGTTCGCCGGCAAGCTCAAGGCCCATCTGGATATTCCGGTGTACTTCGAGGACGAAAGACTGAGCAGTTTTGCGGCGAGGCAGGAGCTCGCTTCGGCGGGGCTTGGCAAGTCGAAGGCTGGGGGCCGGCTGGACGCGGTGGCGGCGGCGGAGATTCTCGAGGCCTTCCTGGAAAGGAAGGGTCGATCGCGCCGGTCGGACCTATAATATGCTGCGTGATCGGGCGGGAGAGGGGATCGGCGTCGCAGGAGGCGTGAGCCTGAGGAGGGGGCTTTCCTGGGGGCAAGTCGGGGCATTGCCGGTGGTTCGGCCTTTGAGGCTTGTTTTTTGCGAAGCGGCCGGAAAGTCCTTGCCGTGACGGGGCTTAGCGTATAAAATGGCGCGTTTGTAGAAAATAAGAACAGGATAGGTTGAAGGACATACGTGAAAGGATTTGTCCGAAAGATGCTGAGAAAGCAGGAAAAAGAAAGTATTATCCGCGACTTTGAGAGACACAAGGGCGATACGGGTTCTCCGGAAGTTCAAATCGCCCTGTTGACCAAGAGGATCAACGATCTTACCGAGCATCTCAAGACTCATCGCAAAGACCACTCCTCAAGGCGGGGTCTGTTGAAAATGGTTGGCGCCCGGGCAGCATTGCTCAAGTACGTGAGCAAGAGGGACGTCAAGCGTTATCAGCAAATCATATCCCGCCTCGGGCTGCGGAAGTGACGCTGGGCGGATGTTTTCGGCCGGCCGGGTGCGATACGCCACCTAATTGCCGGGCGCGGCGCGGTTCACAGAGCAGCAGAGGGACTTTCACGGACCTGCTTATCTTATGCAGCGCAAGTGAGGTAGTTTATGTTTGACGTATGCAAGGTAGAAAGAGAGATCGGGGGCAGGAAACTTACAATCGAGACGGGCAGGATCGCCAAACAGGCTCACGGCGCGGTACTCGTACAGTACGCCGATACCGTGGTCCTTGTGGCAGCTGTTACGGCGCCGCCGAGGTTTGAGGACATTGATTTCTTTCCGTTGAGCGTTGAGTACCGTGAGAAACAGAGCGCCGCGGGGAAGTTTCCTGGGGGCTTTATCAAGCGTGAGGGCAGGCCGAGTACGAAGGAGATTCTGACGGCAAGGATGATCGACCGGCCGATTCGGCCGCTCTTTCCGGAGGGGTATTTTCAGGAGGTTCAGATCGTCGCCTCGGTGATGAGCGCGGACCGGGAAAACGATCCGGACGTTCCGGCGATGATCGGTGCGAGCGCGGCCCTGGCTATCAGCAAGATCCCGTTCCAGGGTCCGATAGGGGCGTGCAGGCTTGGGCGGGTTGATGGGCGATTTGTGGTAAACCCCACTCACAAGCAGGTCGAACAGGGAGACCTTAACCTTCTGGTCGGCGGCCGAAGGGACGCGATCAATATGATCGAGGTCGGGGCGAAGGAGGTTTGCGAAGAGGTCATTGCCGAGGCAGTGCTGACCGCGCAGAAGACGGTGCGCGAGGTTTGCGATATGATAGACGAGCTTTGTGACAAGGTTGGGGTTGAGAAGGAAACTCCGCTGGTGGAAATTGACCGGGAGCTTTATGCCGAGATAGAGGCGAAGTTGGCTGGCAAGCTCGCAGAGGTCAAGCAGATTCCGGACAAGCAGCGGCGTAAAGCGGCGGTTGAGGAGCTGTTCGGCGCGATCGAGGCAGAGTACTGCGGCGAGGCGGATCATCCGGAGGTGGGGGCCAGGCCGCGTTGCGACAAGCCGATGCTCAGGCGGATTCTTGAGAAAGTGGAAAAGGGGGTTGTCCGCAAGCTTTTGCTGGAGGGCAAGCGCCCTGACGGTCGGGCTTACGATGAGATTCGGCCGATAGCGTGCGAGGTGGGGATTCTGCCGAGGACACACGGTTCGGCGCTATTCACTCGCGGGGAGACCCAGGCCCTGGTGAGCGTGACGCTCGGTACGATACGGGATGCGCAGATCATCGACGGCCTTCTGGACGAGTATGCGCAGAGTTTCACGCTTCACTACAATTTTCCGCCTTTTTCTGTGGGTGAGGTTCGGCCGATCCGTGGTCCCGGAAGAAGGGAGATCGGCCATGGAGTGCTGGCGGAACGCGCCCTTGAGGCTGTCAGGCCCTCTGATGATGAATTCGCGTACACGGTGAGGGTCGTCTCGGACATCACCGAGTCGAACGGTTCGAGCTCGATGGCGTCGGTTTGCGGCGGGTCGCTGGCCCTGATGGACGCGGGAGTTCCCATCAGCGGCGCCGTGGCGGGCATCTCGATCGGTATGGTTAGCGATGAGGCCGGGCGGCACGAATTGCTGACGGACATCATCGGGGAAGAAGACCACTTCGGGGATATGGATTTCAAGATCGCCGGGACCGCCAAAGGAATCACTGCCATCCAGCTGGATATCAAGGCGATGGGGCTTTCGCATGGTATAATGGTCGAGGCTCTTGAGCGAGCCAAAGAGGCACGCGGCGAGATACTTGAGAGGATGGCCGAGACTATCAGCGAACCGAGGGCTGAACTGAGCGTTTATGCCCCGAAGCTCTTGAGCATCGAGATTGACCCCGAGTTGATAGGAAGGGTAATCGGTCCGGGCGGCAAGGTTATCAAGAGCATCCAGGATGAGACGGATACCACTATCGAGGTTGAGGAAGACGGCACGATTTACATAAGCTGTTTCGGAGGTGAGGGACACATCAGGGCAAAGGAGATTATCGAGTTGATGACGCAGCCTCCGCAGATCGGCCGGATCTACAGGAACTCGAGGGTGGTTTCCGTGAAGGATTTCGGGGTCTTCGTGGAGATTGCTCCAGGCGTGGAAGGGCTGTGCCATATCAGCGAGCTGACCGCTGGTTACGTCAGGAATGCCGAGGATGTTTGCAAGGTGGGAGACCTGATACCGGTGAAGCTTGTTTCGATTGATGAGCAAGGCCGGTTGAAGCTATCGCGCAGGGCAGCATTGAGTGAGCTGGGTATCCCTGACGATGCGGCCGGTTCGGAGAAATCCCCGAAGCGTGGAGTCGATAGGGGCAGGGACGGCCATAGGAGAAGGCGTTGAGCTGGAATCGGTCTGGCCGGGGCGGAACATCCGGAACGGGTCGGGGCGTGGCGGCAGTCAGGGGGAAGCTGAGGTGGAGCATTTTATATGGGGTTTCGCTGTTGCTCTCTTGGCCGTTGCGCCGATTGTGGTGTTGCTGGTACGCAGAAGCAGAGCCGGCGGCGATAGACAGGCCAGGGACCACCTGGGGCAGCTCGAGGAGTTGAGCAAGCTGACCGGTGGCCTTGCTCACGAGATAAAGAATCCTCTCTCGACTATAAAGGTGAACCTGAAGCTGATACAGGAAGAATTGAGCGAGTTGAGCTCCAGCTCTTCCGGGGCTTGCGAGCGCAGCGGCGCGGGCGAACACGCGACGCGGGCCTTGCGTAAGATAAGTATCCTGCAAAAGGAGACGGACAGGCTGGAGCAGATATTGGAAGGTTTTCTGCGGTACATCGACCGCAGCCCGCTCGAGCTGGCCGAGACCGACCTGAATGAGATCGTCTCAGAGATGCTCGATTTCTACGGGCCTCAGGCCTATTCGCACTCGATTACGCTCCGGCAGCATCTGTACGACAAGCCGCTGGTTTGCAGGATCGACGCCGGTATGCTAAAGCAGGCGATATTGAACCTGCTGATCAACGCCCAGCAGGCGATGGAGCATGGGGGCGAGCTGATGATAACAACCGGCCAAGAAGAGGGGATGGCGGTGCTCCGGATCAGCGATACGGGGCCCGGGATAGCGCCTGAGAAATTAGATCGGGTCTTCGACGCCTACTACTCTTCGCGTCCGCACGGCAGCGGCCTGGGACTGCCCACGGCGAAGAAGATCATCACGGGGCATAACGGCTCGATATCGGTGGAGAGCGACGTGGGGAAGGGAAGTTCGTTTACAATTCGATTGCCGCTTTGTGGGAATTGAGGTGGTCCTTTGAGTGAAAAGGCCGGGGTGATTCTGGTAGTTGACGACGAGCGCGACCACGCCGACGGCGTTGTCGAGGCGCTCGAGAAGCTCTGCACGAAGGCGGTGGCGGTCTACACCGGCAAGGATGCGCTGGAGATGGTGCGGACAGAGCAGGTCGACGTGGTCGTTACTGACCTGAAGCTCGATGGCGACATCGACGGTCTGGCGGTTCTGGAGGCGGCCAAGCAACACAACCCGAGCACGCAGGTTATCCTGATAACGGCTTACGCGACGATCGAGAACTGCAAAGAGGCGATCAAGCGGGGGGCCTATGACTACCTGGTCAAGCCGATCGATGTTGACCAGCTACGGGCGCTCGTTGCCGAGGCGGCCAAGGTGAGCTCTGCGGGACGGTTGGGCCGGGGGGGCGTCCGTACGGAGCGGAAGGGCGAGTTCATCTTCCACGGCGTTCGGGGCAAAAGTCCGCGGATGGCGGGGATTTTCGAGGTTCTCCGCCGGGTAGCGCCGACCGACATATCGGTTCTGATAGAGGGCGGGTCGGGCACAGGCAAGGAGCTGCTGGCGCGGGCGATTCACGAAAACTCGAAGCGCCGGGACAAGCCGTTCAGGCCGATAAACTGTGCCGGCCTGAGCGAAACGCTGCTTGAGAGTGAGCTTTTCGGGCACGTAAAGGGGGCGTTTACGGGGGCGGCATCCGACAGAAAGGGGCTTTTTGAGGTAGCCGACAAAGGGACGCTGTTTCTGGATGAGATCGGTGATATGCCCCTTAGCATGCAGGCGAAGCTGCTTCGTGTCGTTGAAGACGGTATCGTTGTTCCGGTCGGCTCGAGCCGGCCTATCGGGGTGGACGTTCGGCTGATAAGCGCGACGAACCAGTCTCTGCCGAATCTCATCAACGAAAAGAAGTTCAGGCAGGACCTTTATTTCAGGATCAAGGGCGTAAACATTTCGCTGCCGTCACTTGCGGAAAGGGCGGAAGACATTCCGGAACTGACGATGCATTTTCTAAAGGAGGCGGCGGCGGAAACCGGCTCGAAGGTGGCGGGCATCACGGATGCGGCTATGAACGTGCTGGCGAGTTACGATTGGCCCGGGAATATCCGTCAGCTGCGCAACGTTGTGCGCACGATGGTGGTATTGTGCGACCGCGAGGAGATCGACGTTCGGGACATCCCGCCGGAGGTGCACCAGGTGCGGCAGCTGGCCGCGGGGTCGGCTTCGAGCGGCTTGGGAGGGGTGTCTCTCGACGAGCTTGAGCGACGGGCAATCGCCGAGACGTTGGCCAGGACCAATGGAAACCGTGAGAAGGCGGCGAAGATTCTGGGGATCGGCGAAAGAACGCTGTACCGCAAGATCAAGGAATACAACCTGTGAACGAGCCGGGCGGGGCGAGTTGTTTGACCGGGCCTGGTGGCGTTGGCGAACTCTGGGGGGTTACAGGCTTGGTATCGCCTTTTCGGTGAACTTGATAATCTCGTTCATCATCGCCACAGACTCATACGGGAACCTTCCGACCGCGGTTTCTGCCGAGAGCATCACGAAGTCCGTGCCGTCGATAATGGCGTTGGCCACGTCGGTTACTTCTGCGCGTGTGGGTCGCGAGTGCTCGGTCATATGTTCCAGCATCTGCGTGGCGGTGATTACGAACTTGCCGGCCGTTTTGCACTTCTTGATGATACGTTTCTGGACGATGGGGACCTGGTAAATCGGCAGGGCAATGCCCAGGTCGCCGCGTGCTATCATAATGCCGTCGGATACGTTTATGATTTGCTCGATATTGGCCAAGGCCTCGCCGCTTTCGATCTTCGCGACCAGCTTACAGCGGGGCAGCCTCGGCTTGAGCAGTTCGGCGACCCGCAGCACATCGGCGGCGTCGCGGACGAAGGACAGGGCGACGTAGTCGAGGTCGTTTTCTATGGCAAAGCCGATGTCTCTTTTGTCCTTCGGCGTTATGGCTTGGAAGTCGAGGTCCGCGCCGGGGATATTGACGCCCTTTCTCTGCTTGAGAATACCTCCCTCGATGACTTCGGCCTTGATGCTCTCTGTGGTGACGGCTTTGACGCGGAGGACCAGGTTGCCATCGTCGATGTAGATGAGCTGGCCGACCTTGAGGCGGGAGAAGTCGCCGGGGTAGTCGAGTGGGATGGTTTTCGGCCCGCGTTTGGCGGTGTTGTTGGTCAACCACACGACGGTCCGGTTCTTCAGGAGCCTGGACTTTTCGCCGGAAAACCGCCCGATTCTGATGCGGAAGCCCTCAAGGTCCTGCATTATACGGACGGCCCGGCGGTACTTTTTATTGAGGAGGCGGACGAGTTCTACCGTTTCGAGATGGTCCTGCCAGCTGCCGTGCGAGAAATTGAGACGAACGACGTCCAGGCCGGCGGTGTACATCTTGCGAAGGATGGTGTAGTTGCTGCTTGCCGGCCCAGTTGTGGCGATGATCTTTGTTTTGGGCATACCGGAAACGCTCCTTGTAAAATCAC
Organism: uncultured Pirellulales bacterium; assembly: GCA_964632005.1. GTDB lineage: Bacteria > Planctomycetota > Phycisphaerae > Sedimentisphaerales > Anaerobacaceae > CAZWAP01. Next base: position 27,262 of record CAZWAP010000005.1, read on the forward strand.
TTTCCAGGTAGCGGCACGCTCTTGCCGAGAGGTTCGGCCGGCCGTTGTTTGTCCCGCAGCAAAGTGGGCCTTAGCCTTTGGAGCCACTCGGGTAATTGGTTGCGTTTGACGTTCTTCCACAGGCCCTTGCGCTGGGAGCGAGCGGCGGAATCGAGTTGTTTATACTTGTTATAGAGGCTGTGGCGGAATCGGAGGTCTGCGTATGCGTAGCCCTGTTGGAGTAGCAGCTCGTTGAGGAAGCGGTTATCCGGGAGTTGGACGTATGCCAGGAGCCTGCCGTAATAACCGCGGGTGCGGTTGGCCTTGTCCAGATAGACCCGGACCTGCCTGCCCATGGCGATTTTTGTAACGAACGCAGCTGCCTCGTGGCCGAAATACATCGGGCCGGTTTTGGGATTGTTGGTCTCAGGGCTGTCAATGCCCCACAGCCTTATTCTGGTATGTTCGTGACGGCCGTCGGGGATGTCGATATCGATCGTGTCGCCGTCGACGACGTTCACGACCGTAAAGGTTTTGGCGTGATACTTCTGGAGGTCGTCGGGGCGTATCTGGGCAGCGGAGCCGGTGGGCCCCGTCTTTTCGTGCCGGGCAGACCCGTTGTCCAGCCAGGCCAGCAACAACAGGGCAGCTGTGCACGCAGCAATTATGCAGGCACGGCCGTGCCTGCTTATCGCATAGCGCTTGTTACCGCTCGTCTCCAGCGACCCCTTATCTTAGCTCCACCGTTCACGTTCTTTGGCGGGCTTGTCCAATTCAAACGCGAGGCAGACCGCCTGAAGCGCTTTGTCGGCCTGGTCCTCGTCAACGGCGCAACTGATACGTATTTCACTGGTTGTGATTGAGTCAATGTTGACCCGGGCGTCGGCGAGGGCACTGAACATCCTACCGGCAACGCCGTAGTGCGTTCTCATTCCCACGCCAATGACCGAGACCTCGGCGAGGTCCTCCCGGACGAAGACGCTCTGGCAGTTGACCTCATCCTTGATCTGGTCAACAGCCTCCTTGGCGGCCTGCAAATCGCCTATGGCGACCATAAAGGCGAGGTTGGCTTTTTCTTTGCTGATTTCGGTTTGCATAATATCGTTGACGACGACCTTTGCCTTGGCCAGATGTGCGAAGACCTTCGCGGCGTTGCCGGGCACGTTGTCGACGCCGACCAGGCTTATCTTGGCCATATCCTTCTGAACGGTCGCTCCGGTTACTACCACGCCTTCCATTTCTGGCTCCTCTGAAGTGATTATTGTCCCCTGACTGTCGTTGATACTGCTTCTCACGTGGATGATGACGTTATACCTTTTTCCGAAGGCCACGGCTCTGTTGTGCATAATGCCTGCACCAAAGCTGGCCATTTCGAGCATCTCGTCGTAGCTGATTTTTTCCATCTTGACGGCCGGCTTGAATATTCGGGGGTCGCTGGTGTGGATTCCATCGACGTCGGTGTATATTTCGCACTGCTGGGCGTCCAGCGCAGCGGCGAGGGCCACGGCAGTCGTGTCGGAGCCGCCTCGGCCGAGCGTCGTGATATTTTCCTGCTCGTCTATACCCTGGAAGCCGGCGACGATGACGATTTTTCCCTGTTGCAATTGTCGGAGAATCGGCTGTGCATCGATGCTCTTGATCTGGGCCTTTGTAAAGGCTCCGTCGGTTATCAGGCGGATTTGCCCGCCGGTGAAGCTTATGGCGTCGTACCCCATAGCGTCGAGGGCCATAGCAAACAAGGATACGGACTGCTGCTCGCCCGTGCTGATGAGCATATCCATTTCGCGCTTGGGGGGGTTGGGATTCAGCTCGAGCGCGTCGGCAATAAGCTCGTCGGTCTGCTTGCCGCGGGCCGAGGCGACGACGACCACGCTGTAGCCCTTCTGTACTGTTTGTATGACGCGCCTGGCGGCCCTGCGGATCTTCTCGGCGTCCGCGACGCTCGTACCTCCGTACTTTTGCACTATTACAGCCATAGTTGGACCTGTTAGAGAATTCAGACCGTATTTTTCTAACCGCTTAGGCCCGGTTCGTCAAGGGTTAGCTCCTGAGGAAATACTCCATCAGTTCAAATCCGTTCTCTATTCTGAACCCCGAGCGTGCGGCGTTGGTCTCACCGAAAGGCTTGTGGAGGATACCCTTGACGTCGGTGCCGGCCATTGCGAACGGGACCGGCTCGTTGGAGTGTGCGGCTGTTTGGACCGGCGTGGGATGGTCGGGCATCACGAGTATCCGCCAGTCATCGGTGGCGGCGAGGCTCTGGAGGATCGGACCGACGATGTGTTGATCGATCTGCTCGATGGCTTTTTTCTTCAGAGCGGCGCTGCCGGTATGAGAGGCCTCGTCCGGGGCCTCGATATGGACAAAGACGAGGTCGTATTTGCGTAGGGCCTGCACGGCTGCTTCGCCCTTGCCCTGGTAGTTGGTGTCGATAAAGCCGGTGGCCCCTGGGACGGTTATGAGATCGAAGCCAATGAGCTTTGCCAGGCCTTTGACCAGGTCGACGGCGGCTATGGCCGCCCCCTTCAGGCCGAACCTCTTGTCAAATCGCTCCATCTGCGCGCGCCTGCCCTGTCCCCAGAGCCAGATCGAGCTGACCTGGTTTTCGCCGAGGTCGGCGCGGACCCTGTTAATCTCGTTCCCGGCGAAGATCTGCTGGGCTCGTGCCATCAGGTCCACGAGGATGTGTGCCCCCCTGCCCCGCGGGAGAATTTTCTCGACCGCTACGCCGATGTTGTCGTGGGGCGGATAGGTTTGGACATCGAAGTCGAGACCCTTGAAGACCAGCAGATGCCTGTAGCTCACACCGGGATAGAATCGGGTTCTCTCGTCGGCGAGGGCATCGTTGAGCTCGTTTATGAGCTTGGCGGCCTCTTCGGTGGAGATGTGTCCGGCGCTGTGGTCCTGCATTTTGCCGTCGGCGATCGTTACGAGGTTGCAGCGGAACACCCAGTCTTCGAGGGCGAGCTTTATGTTTCTGGCGACGGCCTCAATCGGTGCCCGGCCGGAATAATAGAGACGGGGGTCGTAGCCGAGCACGCTCATCTGGGCCACGTCGCTGCCGGGCTCGATGCCCGGCGGGACGGTTCGGACGAGGCCCTGCCTGCCCTCGGAGCTGATTTGGTCGATGTTCGGGGTCTGTGCAGCCTCGAGAGGCGTTTTCCCGTTGAATTCGTCGAGCGGCTCGTCTGCTGCTCCGTCGGGGATTATTATGGCATATTTGGTCATTCGTTCTGGGTCTTGCTGAAAGTACGAACGATGGAGCCAGGCCGGGCTAATCCCGGTCTTCTGGGATATCCACGATCCTTATACACACTGGCTTGCCGCTGAAAACATCAAGGCCTTCAAGGTCGTTGAGGGCGGCGGTCAGATTCTTCTGAGGGGTCATATGGGTGGTTATGACGACGGGTACGGTGTTGTCCGGGCCGCTGCCTTCGTGCTGGAGCGCTCCGGATATGCTGATCTGGTGGTCGCCTAATACCTTGCCGTAACTTGCCACCACACCGGGCTGGTCCTTGGCCATCACCCGGATATAGAATCTGCTCTTGATATCCTGTATGTCCTGTATCAGCTTTTTGGTCTCCGTTCTGGGCTTGAGGTTGAGGTGGCGGAAGGTGGTAATGGAGTTGCCCAGGGCCACATCGATTATGTCTGCGACAACTGCGCTTGCGGTGGGCATCATTCCGGCTCCCCGGCCGTAGAACATTACCTCGCCGACCGCGCTGCCGAAGATACTGACGGCGTTGAACGGGCCGTTCACACGGGCCAGTGCGCTGTCTGTGGCTATGAATGACGGATGTACGCGGAGCGAAATTTTACCGTCCCTGCTGCGCTGGCCGATCGCAAGGAGCTTGAGGCAATAGCCCATCTCAGCTCCGTAGCGAATGTCGTCCCTGGAGATCGCGTTGATTCCCTCGACGAAGATATCCTCGAGTGTTATTTCGCAGCCGAAGGCGATGGATGCCAGGATGGCGAGTTTGTGGGCGCTGTCGAGGCCGCTGATATCGAGCGTTGGATCGGTCTCGGCATAGCCCTTTTGCTGCGCCTGGGCCAGGGCGGTGGCGAAGTCTTCGTTCCTGGCGGTCATATTGGAGAGGATGTAGTTGCAGGTGCCGTTGACTATTCCGTACATAGCGGTGATCTCGTTTGCCGTCAGGCCGGTTCGGATGGCGGCGATAATGGGGATTCCCCCTGCGCAACTGGCCTCGAAGGCGATGCACCGGTCATGGGAGCGTGCGGCCCGGAACAGCTCGTTGGCGTGCTCTGCCAGCAGGGCCTTATTGGCTGTAACGACGTCTTTGCCTGCCTGGAGCATCTTGAGATGAATATCCCTGGTTGGCCCTGTACCGCCGACGGTCTCTACGCCGATCTTTATGCTGCGGTCGCTGAGCAGTCTGTTCAGGTCGCTGGTCAATATCCCTTCGGGCAGCTTGATGGGGCGAGGGGATTCTGTATCGACGTCAACGACGCAGGCAAGTTCCAGGCGGACTCCCGTCTTGGCGGCTATTTGTTCGCCGTGGTGCAGGATCAAGCTGGCCACGCCGGTGCCGACGGTGCCGAAGCCCACCAGACCCACTTTTACTGTTTTCTCAGCCGTCACAGGACCTCGTTGGTGATAGTCAAAACACAAAATCCGGAATCTACCAGCCGTAAACTCGACGGTCAACAACGAATCCGGCCATATCTGGATAATCGGCATATTGGGCGTCGGTCTGCAGTTTTCGGGCTGCGCATTCTTGAAAAGGACGGTTGACAGCTATGGGGGGCGGGGGTTATTCTCCGGTGGATTTGCAGAGGTTTGTGATGGAGCTTGGGCGAACGGCAGTTTCTGTGGGAGGCCGATGATGCGGAGTGTATTTTTCGTGTTGCTCTTGGCGGGCCTTGGCGCTACGGCCGGCTGCGAGCGGGAGGAACAGCAGATGGCCGGAAAAACCTTCGGCGATGACCTGGCATTTTTGAAGGAGCACACGGAGGTGGTTGTTGTCTCGGATTCTACCGGCAAGGGCCAGGTGGTTGTGCTCCCGGCGATGCAGGGTCGTGTTATGACGAGCACGGCGGACGGGGCAAGGGGGCTGAGCTTCGGCTGGATAAACTACGAGTTGATCGCGTCGGGGAAAATCGCCGAGCACATCAACGTGTTCGGCGGAGAAGACAGGTTCTGGATCGGGCCGGAAGGCGGACAGTTCTCCATCTTCTTCAAGAAGGGCGTGCCCTTCGACCTTGAGCACTGGTATACGCCGGCCCCACTGGACACCGAGCCGTTCGAGCTGGTCTCGGCGACGAAGAACACGGCCGTCCTCAAGAAAGATATGCAGCTGGTGAACTACTCCGGGACGAGTTTTAGGCTTCGTGTTGGCCGTCGGATCAGGGTGCTTGAGAAGGCCGAGGCGGTCGAGAAGCTGGGCATCGCGCCGGGCGAGACGGTCAAGCTGGTGGCCTTCGAGTCGATCAACAAGATGACCAATACGGGCGAGAAGGCCTGGGAGAAAGAAGGCGGACTGCTGTCGATCTGGATACTCGGGATGTTCAATCCATCGCCGGCGACAACGGTCGTTATCCCGTTCGAAGCGGGGCCGGAGAGCGAGCTTGGCAGGATTGTCAACGACGCCTATTTCGGCAAGGTTCCCGCGGAGAGGCTCGTGGTAAAGGACAACGTTCTTTTCTTCAGCGGCGACGGCAGGTACCGCAGCAAGATCGGCGTCTCTGCGCGGCGGGCCAAGCCGGTGCTTGGCAGCTACGACGGGGTGAACAACGTGCTGACGATTGTCCAGTACAATAAGCCGGCCGGTGCCAGCGATTACGTCAACTCCATGTGGGAATTGCAGAGCGAACCCTACAAAGGGGACGCGGTGAATTCGTACAACGATGGTCCAGCCGAGCCGGGCGCGCAGCCGCTCGGGCCCTTTTACGAGCTTGAGACGTCTTCGCCGGCTGCGGCGTTGAAGCCGGGGGAATCCATTGTGCACGTGCACCGGACGATCCACCTGCAGGGCCCGGAGGCCGACCTCGATCCCATCGCCCGAGCGGTCCTGGCGGTTTCCATCGCGGAGATAAAGCAGGCGCTGCCAAGATAACCGGCCAACTACCAGAGGCTTCTCGGACCAGCTTGGCTTGCCCGTGCGATTGTTTGAACAGGCTTTCTGGCTGTTCTATAATAGCGCCCGTAAACAGCACGAGACGGCCCTGCAAGGAAAGTTGATGTGCCCAAAATACACCCATAGAGCCCTACTGCTTGGCCTGAGCATTCTTGTGGCCGGCTGCAGGGATGAGAAGGTAACATTCGTGACCATCGGGACCGGGGGGGCAACAGGCATCTACTATCCGACCGGAGTGGCTATCAGCCGAATGATCAACAGGAAGTTTGAGAGGTACGGCCTCAAGGCGACCGTGGAATCGACGAGCGGTTCGGTGTTCAACCTGAACGCGGTTCTAAACGGCGACCTGGTGTTCGGGATTGCGCAGTCGGACAGGCAGTTTCAGGCCTACCACGGGCTGGCGGAATGGCGCCGGGCCGGGCCGCAGAAAGACTTGCGCTGCGTATTCTCGATCCACCCGGAATCCATCACGCTCGTGGCTGCGGAACACAGCGGCATAAAGAGCATTGCCGATCTTCGAGGCAAGAGGGTGAACTTAGGAAATCCGGGCTCCGGACAGCTCCAGAACTCCAGGGACGTTCTCGGTGCGGCGGGGCTCAGGGAGGATGATTTATCCGCCGAGTATGTAAAGGCGGTGGAGGCCCCGGGACTGCTGCAGGACGGAAGGCTCGACGCTTTCTTCTACACGGTAGGACACCCAAACAGCAACATCAAGGAGGCCACCTCGGGCAGGATCAAGGTTCGGATCGTGCCCATCACGGGCAGAGGGGTCGAGGAGCTTATCAAGAGGCACGCGTACTATGCCAAATCCGTCATACCGCATTGCTTTTACCGTTATGCCCTTAACACCGAGGACATCCAGTCGATCGGCGTCAAGGCGACGCTTGTCACCTCGGCCAGGGTATCCGAAGATGTCGTCTACGCCGTCACAAAGGAGGTTTTCGAGAACTTCGAGCAGTTCAAGTCGCTCCATCCAGCTTATCAGATTCTGACGAAACGGGATATGCTCAGGGGGCTGTCGGCGCCGCTGCACAGGGGTGCGCTGAGGTACTACCGCCAGAGCGGACTTGCAAAGTACATAGAGCCCGGGCTGATAGTTGATGAATAGATGCTGAAAAGAAGCAGCGGAAAGTTCAATCGGACGCTGGTAGGCCTTGTCTCGATCGGCTGGGCGTTGTTTCAGCTTGCTCTGCCGGGCGTGGTAATCCTGGACAGCAGCACGGTAAGGGTGGTTCACTTGGGATTCGCGCTGACGCTCGTTTTTCTGACGATCCCTGCTCGGGGCCGACCAAAGACGGGGCAAATGGGTGAGCTTGGGCGTGCACGGGTCGGGCTGGCTGACTACATACTTGCGGGGCTGGGATCTTTCTGCGCGTTATATTTTGTAGTGGGGTGGACCGGGATTCTGCTGCGTGCGGCAAATCCGCCCATGCGGGATATCGTGATGGGCATCTTGCTGATCGTGGTGTTGCTGGAGGCATCGCGGCGGGCGATCGGGCCGGCCCTGCCGGTTGTCGCCCTTGTCTTCACGGCGTACGCATTCTTAGGCCCGCATATGCCGCTGGTCATCGCGTTTCGTGGTGTTTCGCTGCGAAGGTATCTGAGCCAGGTGGCCCTTTCGAGCGAGGGGATATTCGGCGTGCCGCTGAGGGTCTCAGCCAGCACCGTTTTTCTATTTGTGTTGTTTGGCTCGATGCTCAACAAGGTGGGGGCGGGGCACTTTTTCAACGACCTGGCGATTTCGCTTCTGGGCCGATTCAAGGGCGGCGCTGCCAAGGCCGCGATAGTATCCAGCGGTCTGACGGGTCTGGTCTCAGGCTCAAGCATCGCCAACGTTGTAACGACGGGGACCTTTACGATACCGTTGATGAAGAAGGTGGGCTATCCCGGCAAGATCGCGGCTGCCACGGAGGTGGCGGCGAGCACGAACGGGCAGCTTATGCCTCCTATTATGGGGGCGGCGGCCTTTATCATCGCCGAGTACCTTGGCATAGACTATATCGAGGTGGTAAAGGCGGCGGCGGTCCCGGCGTTTGTTTCGTACCTGGCGCTGTTTTATATTGTGCACCTCGAGGCCGTCAGGCTGGGTATGAAGGCTCTGTCGGCCGAGGATGTTCCGCGCCTTGTGGAGGTGCTTAAAGCGGGGTACCATTACCTGATACCGCTCTTGGTTCTGATCTACGAGCTTATCATCCGGCGCCACTCGGCGAACTTAGCGGCCTTCAGTGCTATCGTGGCGCTGGTGATCGTGGTACTGGTCCATCAGGTTCTTGTCGCGGCAAGAGGCAGGGCGGCCCTCGGCGGCGCGATTATCGGGACGGTGAGGATGCTCGGCGGCGGGCTTATCGAAGGCTCGCGGAATATGCTGACCGTTGCGCTGGCGACGGCGACCGCCGGTATTATCGTGGGCGTGGTCTTTATGGGGGTCAGCAGCATGATTGTCGAGGTCGTGGCGGACCTGTCGTTTGGCTATATCATTCCGCTGCTGGTGATAACGGCGGTGGCGAGCCTGGTTCTGGGGATGGGTCTGCCGACGACGGCGACCTACATAGTGATGGCCTCCATCACAGTTCCTGCGATCCGGGAGCTGGGTTCTGGCGGTGCCGATTTTATGATACCGGCAATCGCGGCGCACTTGTTCTGCTTCTACTTCGGTATCCTCGCCGACGACACGCCGCCGGTCGGGCTTGCCGCTTACAGCGCCGCGGCGATAGCCGGCTCCGACCCGATCAAGACCGGGATTCAGGGATTCATCTACGATCTGAGGACGGCCGTGATCCCGTTTATGTTCGTGTTCAATTCCGAGCTGCTGCTCTACCAGATCGATAGCTGGGCGCAGGCGATTCTTATCTTTGCGGCGGCGGTGGCGGGGGCGTTCGCGTTTACCAACGCCGTGCAGGGGCGGTGTCTAACGAGAAACAGGTGGTATGAGACGCCTGGCTTCCTGTTGGCGGCGCTGCTGCTGTTCCACCCAGGCGCTGCCGTGCAAATTTTCAAGCTCGATCGTGGGCTGCGTTATTACTTTTACTTGGTGGGCCTGGCCATCTACGGCGGGGTGTACCTGAGCCAGAAGCTACGAGTCAAAGGCGGCTTGAGGCATACGCAGCCAGGATAGACGATCCGTCTGGTAGCGTGCGAGGCTTGGGGCGGTCCTGCGTGGGCGGAGAGGACCCAGGCAGTTACGGAAGCCGGCTGAGAGGAGCGCTTTTGCGCGGGGCAAGGTTGGGCGTGTAGTGGGCGGTCAGGTGCAGCGGGGCTCAGGCGAAGTCTAACTGGAAGCTGTAGACGCGGCCCTCAAGGTGGCTGCGGATTTCGCAGCCGCTCTTCTCGAGGACGGCCAGCATAGCCTTGTTGTCGCGGAGGACCTCAGCAGTGAAGCCGGCGATGCCGTTGCGCTTGGCTACGGTGATCAGGTACTTGAGCAGAAAGGTCCCTATGCCCTTGTTCTGGTAGTCGTCGCGCACCAGGAATGAGACCTCGGCCAGGTTGGTCCGCGGGTTTAGATAGTAGCGCCCGATGGCGATGATCTCCTCGCCGTGTGCTTCCGGAATCGTACCGACGATGGCCATTTCGCTTCGGTAGTCGATATAAACGAAATCGTGCACCTGTTTTTGGGGGATGCGCGTGATATTCGACATAAACCGATAGTAGATTGTTTGCCTTGAGACGGAGTGAAAAAACTCGCGCATCGCCTTTTCATCGGTCGGATGCATCGGGCGAAAATTTATCTGTGTCCCGTCATCGAGGACGAACGATGTCTTGAGTTCGCGCGGTCCTACGAATATCTTGCCTTCTATGGAGGCCAGGTCGGAGCTTACGTATTTTTGGTCGATGGCGGCGCCGAGCAGGTCGGCGCGGAAGTCGGGGTGGGCGATGCTTATGAGGGCCATTGCGCGTTCCTGGATGCTCTTTCCGTGGAGGTAGGCGACGCCGAACTCGGTCACAACGTAGTGCACCTCGCTGGAGGTTGCGGTCACGCCCGCGCCGCGGCTGAGACACGGCACGATTTGCGAGACGGTTCCGCCGGCTCTTGTGGCCTCGAGGGCGACTATGGACTTGCCCCCTGGTGCCCTGGCGGCTCCGTGCGTGAAGTCCATATGGCTGGCCATACCGGTAAAGCCGCCCTCCACGGAGTGCCCGCAGACCTGGCCGGTAAGGTCCACCTCGAGCCCGACGCTTATTGCGACCATATTGTGCTGCCGGCTGATGAGGTGTGGGTCGCAAACCTCCTCGGCAGGCCTGAAGACGAAGTCGGGATTGCGGTGGATGAACTCGTAGAGCTCGCGCGTGCCCATACACATGCTGGCGACGACCTTGCCGCGATCCAGGTTTTTTCGCACGCCGGTCACTGCTCCGGATCTTACCAGGTCCATAATTCCGTCGGAAAGAACGTCCGTATGGATACCGAGGTCGCGTTTTTCCTTGAGGAACTCAAGCACGGCCAGGGGTATCCTGCGGGTACCAAGCTCGACGGTGGAGCCGTCGGGAATCAGCGCCGCGACGTACTCTGCGATCCGGCGGCAGACCTCCGTGGGTGGCGGAAGGCTGGCTTCGAGGATCTCGCTTTCCCAGGGGACCAGGATGTCGATGTCGTGGGCTGAAATCACACTGTCGCCCATTGTCCAGGACATCTTTGGATTTACCTGGGCGATGACGAGTCCGGCATTTTCGGCTGCGCTTTTGGTTATGTCCACGGAGACCCCCAGGGAGCACATCCCGTAGGGGTTTGGTTCGGTAACCTGTATCAGCGCGACGTCGAGCGACAACTGGCCCGAGTAAAAAAGGCGTGGGATATCGGACAGGAATATGGGCGTGTAGTCCCCGAGCAGGCGTGGAGTCTGGTCGACGTCGCCGGCGATAAAGAAGCTGTTGAGATGGAAGTGCCTGGCGAGTTCCGCGTGGCGGTAGGCGGGTTCTCCCAGTGTGATCAGATGGACGATCTCGATGTCATCCAGCTGGTCGGCGCGATCAAGTAGGGCGTCGACGAGGACCTGGGGCTGGCCGCAGGCAGTGCCGATGAACACGCGCTGGCCCGGCCGAATCCGGGCGACGGCCTGGCTGGCCGAGGCTACCACGCTGTGATACTGTGGCAGCTTATGTGGGGTGCTGCTGCCGGCGAAATCGGGATTCGATCGGACCATTTACTTTTGCCTACCCCCCAAGAAGGGTGATCCTGGCGTCCACCACCATCGGCTCGGCATCCACGCCGCCGACAATGAAGGGGTTGATGTTCAGCTCCTTGATCTGGGGGAAATCAGTGGCGAGCTGGCTTATGCGCTGCAGGGCTGCGGCAATGGCCTTCAGGTCGATGTGTGCCTGCCCGCGAGAGCCTTTCAAGAGCGCGTAGGATCGTGTGTCGGTGAGCATCTGCATCGCCTCTTCGGCGGTGATGGGGCTCAGGTAGCAGGACACGTCTTTGAGAACGTCCACAAAGATGCCGCCCAGCCCGAACATAAGCAGCGGGCCGAACTGTGGGTCGCAGGTCATCCCCAGGACGACCTCGAGGCCTCGTGCGCACATTTTCTCGACGTATATTCCGTAGAGGCGGGCCTGCGGCGCTCGGCGTGTGACTCGGAGGGTTAGCAAATCGTATGTATCGCGGACAGCTTCGGGGCTGGAGATGTTCAGCTTTATGCCGCCCACATCGGACTTGTGGAGGACGTCGGGCGAGATGATCTTCATAGCGACGGGGAAGCCGATCCGGCCGGCGATTTCAACCGCCTCTTCCGGGCTGTTGGCAACGTGCCCGTCGGGGACGTTAAAATCGTAGGCCCGGAGTATCTCCTTGGCCCCGACCTCTCCGACCTGCGTTTGGTTTGTCTTCAGGTGCCTGGCTATGATTCGCTCGACCCGCCGGCGGTTGACGGGAAAGCGGGCAACGACCCTTGCGGGCCGTTTTCTCCACATCTGGTACCCGTACATTGCCTTGAGCGTGGCGACGGCGCGCTCGGGCGACGGATAGACGGGCAGGCAGCACTCGGCCAGCTCCTTACACTGCGGCGTAGCCTCGACACTGCCAAGGAAAACCGCCAGTACGGGCTTGCGGCCGGGCCCAATTGAGCAGGCTGCGATTGCCCTGGCGGTCTCGGTGGGCCTGGTCATAGCGTGCGGGGTGAGGATAACGATTATGGCATCGACGGTTTCGTCGTCCCTCGCGGCCTGGACGGCCGCGGCGTACCGCTGTGGGTCGGCGTCGCCCAGGACGTCTATGGGGTTCGTCAGAATGGCCGCCGAGGGCAACTGCTGACGCAGGGTGTCCGTGCTTTTTCGCTGGAGCGTGGCGACCTGCAAGCCGGCCTGCTCCACTGCGTCGGCGGCCATAACGGCGGGGCCGCCGGCGTTGGTGATTATGGCCACGCGCTTGCCGTTGGGCAGGGTCTGCATAGACAGGGCCGCGGCGTAGTCAAAGAGAGCGTCGAAGCTCTCTGCACGGATCACGCCGGCGCGTTTGAAGGCGGCGGCGTAGGCTGTGTCGTGGCCGGCGAGGTGCCCGGTATGCGCCGAGGCGGCCTTCATTCCGGCCTTGGTTATGCCCGCCCGCAGCAGGACAAGGGGCTTTACCGAGGCGGCTGCCTGGGCGGCGCGTATGAAGTCTTTGCCGGAGCTGATGGTCTCGAGATACCCGACGATTACCTTTGTCTGCTGGTCCTCGGCAAAGGCCTGGAGGAAATCGGTTTCGTTCAAGTCCGCCTTGTTGCCGATGCTCACGACTTTTGCCAGTCCGAGCCCACGGGCGGCGGCCCAGTCGAGCATCGCCGTGCAGACCGCGCCCGATTGGGAGAGCACCGATATCCGGCCCTGGCGAGGCATCGGCTTGGAGAAGGAAGCGTTCATCTTGTGTTCGGTGTTTATCAGGCCGAGACAGTTGGGCCCGAGCAGTCTGGCACCGGCTTCTGCGCAGAGTCTGGCGATGCGGGCCTGCATATCGCTTCCGTCTGTGCCTAATTCCCCGAACCCTGCGGTAACGACGACGACGGCCTTGGCGGCGGCTTCGAGCGATTTCTTGACGGCGTCGAGTACTTGCGGCGGGGGCAGTGCTATGATACTCAGGTCGATCGCTCCGTTGTAGCCGGCGAGGTCGGGGAGGCACTTGAGCCCGAGCACCTCCTGGGCCGAGGGATTGACTGGTATGACGTGGCCTTGGTAGCCTCCCCTGATAAGGTTGAGCATTATCTCGTGGCCGACTTTTCCGGGCGTTCGCGAGGCACCGATCACGGCGATCGACTTCGGATACAGCAGGCAATCGAGCATTACCACCACTCCGAGAGCAGCATTTTGACTGCGATTCTACAGCGACGGCCGGCGTATTGCAAGGCGGCGTGCGGATTGTCGGCTCGGTCTGCTGTTGAGGGCCCGGCCGGCGCTTCCGTATGTTCGGATGAGCCGATCGTAACTTCGCTGGACCCGCCGGGCGGATTTGCCGCCGCCCTGCTTGACAGGTACCTGCGGACCGCATACAGTGGCGCCGATGGCAGAGAGCCTTTACATCATCGACGGCCACGCGCACATTTACGCAGCGTATTACGCCCCGATGCGCAGCCAGCTAACCAGTCCTTCAGGCGAGCCGACGAAGGCCACGTACATTTTCACGACGACGTTGATCGGGCTTATAAAGCGCAAACATCCGGATATGTTGTGCGTGGCGATGGACAGCAAGACGCCCACGTTCAGGAACCGAATCTACCCCGAATACAAGGCCAACCGGCCGCCTATGCCTGACGATATGCCCGCGCAGATCGAGCGAATCGAGCAGATTCTGGAGGCGATGAATATCCCGATGCTGAGGGTCGAGGGTTACGAGGCCGACGATGTAATCGGTACGTTGGCGAAAAGGGCGTCGGCCGAGGGGATCAATGTGCTGATATGCTCAAGGGATAAGGACATCCTGCAGCTGCTGGATGAGCGTATCCGCGCTTACGACATCAAGAACGACGTCGAATACGACGTGGCGTGGATGAAGCGGGAGATGGGCATATCGCCCGCGCAGTTCCTTGAGGTTCTGGCGCTGCAGGGGGATAGCTCGGACAATGTGCCGGGGCTGCCGGACGTCGGGCCGAAGACCGCCCTGGCGTGGATACAGAAGTACGGCTCGATTGAAAATCTCTATCGACACGCCGAGCAGATCAAGGGAAAGCGGGGCAGGAGTCTCCGGGACTTCCGGGAGAACGTGATACTGAGCAAGAGCCTTGTGGCGATCGACTGCAATGTGCCGCTGGGAGTGGATTACAGGGACCTGGCCTTGACCGAGGTCGACCGGCCCAGGCTTGCGGAGATTTTCAGGGAGCTTGGCTTTTCGCGGTTGCTCAGTCAGTTAGGTATGTCCGCGGAGGATGGACCGCGGGCCTCGAAGGCCGGTAGGCAGCGGGGAGAGGAGGCAAGCTCGCAGGGGCTCTGGGCGGACGGGACGGCGACGATAGAGACCACTGAACAGCGCTATCACCTGGTTGACACGGCGAAGAAATTTCGGGGCTTTATGAAGGAGCTGCGAAAGCAGACGCTTTTTGCCATCGATACGGAGACCACTGGGATACTGCCGATGAAAGCGGAGCTGGTGGGTATCAGTTTCTGCTGGCGGCCGTACGAGGCCTACTACCTGCCGATCAAGGCTCCGCCGGGCTCAGATTCGCTCGAGCTCGACGACGTCCGAGGCCAGTTGGGGCCTGTCCTTGCTGAGGAAGAGATAAAAAAGATCGGGCAGAATATGAAATTCGACCTTCTGGTGCTGCGGAACGCCGGGATGCCGCTGAAGGGCGTTTATTTTGACACGATGGTCGCCTCGTATTGCCTGGACCCGGCGCGCAAGCACTCGCTGGAGGCGATGGCGCTGGACTTTCTCAATTACCGGTGTATCCCCATCTCCGAGTTGATCGGCAAGGGCAGAGGCGAGCTGACGTTCGACAGGGTGGATACCTCCGCGGCGTGTCGATACGCCGCCGAGGATGCCGATATCGCACTTCGGCTTTACGAATATCTCGAACCCCGCCTGCGTGCGGACGAAGATATCTACAGGTTGTTCCAGGGGGTGGAGATGCCGCTTGTGCCGGTGCTGGCGGCGATGGAGTACAACGGGATCTCGCTGGATACCGATCTGCTGCGGAAGATGTCCGGCGAGATCACGGCGAGCCTGGAATCGGTTACCGAGCAGATATACACCCTGGCGGGCTGCGTTTTTAACATTGATTCACCCAAACAGCTGGGGGAGGTTCTCTTCGAGAGGCTGGGCCTAACACCCATCCGCACAGGCAAGACGGGGCCAAGTACCGATGCGGACGTGCTCGAAGAGCTTGCCGGGCAGCACCCGATCGCAGAGCTAATCCTTCGGTATCGCAGGCTCGCAAAGCTGCGGAGCACGTACGTTGACAAGCTGGCCTCGCTGATTAACCCGCGTACCGGCCGGGTCCACGCGTCCTTCAACCAGACGGTTACCGCTACGGGCCGACTCAGCTCCAGCAGTCCGAACCTGCAGAATATCCCCATCCGCACCGATCTCGGGCGCAAGATACGCTCCGCATTCGTCCCTGCTAAGAAAACCGACTGCATCCTCAGCGCGGACTACTCTCAGGTGGAGCTGAGATTCCTGGCGCATTTTTCGAAGGACAGCACCTTGATGGAGGCGTTCGCCCAGGGCCAGGATATCCACGCGTTCGTCGCGTCGCAGATTTACGGCGTACCGATCGAGGAGGTGAGCAGGGAGATGCGTTCCCGGTGCAAGGCCGTCAATTTCGGCATCATCTATGGGCAGGGGGCCTACGGGCTGGCGCGAACGGTGGGGATGAGCGTGCCTGAGGCCAAGAGATTCATCGAGGACTACTTCGCCCGGTACAGCTCTATCCGCGACTTTATGGATTCGGTGATCGAGCGAGCCGGTAAGACCGGGTACGCTGAGACGATCCTCCACCGGCGCCGCAGAATCCGGGACCTGAAGAGCAAGAACTCTCGGAGGCGGGCGCAGGCCCGGCGGCTGGCGGTGAATACGGTGATTCAAGGCTCGGCAGCCGACCTTATCAAGGTGGCGATGGTGGCGATTCAACGGAGAATAGAAGGGGAGAATCTGCCGGTCAAGTTGATCCTCCAGATTCACGATGAGCTTGTCTTCGAACTGCCCAGCGACCAGGCCGAGCAACACGCCCAATGGATCGAGCAGGAGATGTCCTCGGCGATCCGGCTGGAGGTGCCATTGAAGGTTGATATTTTCTGGGGGCCGACGTGGCTCGGTAAGGACTGAGGGCTGTTGACGGCCAGATATCGCCGGTAAGTGTGTTGGGCGAACAATTTACGTTTTTGTCAGGGTAGAAGCCGTTGAAGCATAGAGCTGCGCAAGCACGTTTGGGGCGGAGCGGACCGGTCCGTGGCCGGCGGGAAAAGTCGGCAAGGTCAAAATTTTTTGCGATAATTCTCTTGCATTTGTGCTGTGAGCCGGTTAAAATCCTGGTATCGGTGGGCTGGGGATATCCTCTCTCTCCTCTCTCCCTCCGCGTCCCAGTCCACCGTGTTTTTTTCTATTCTCCAGATCGGCGTTTTGCTCAGCGTTGTTCGTAATTATTCCCCGGCAGAAGTAGAACGGGCGCAAAGCCTGGCGGGGCACAGCCACTATACCGCAGGCGGCCAATCGAGGCTGAGCCAAACTGCCGCTGTTTCGATTGGCGTCTGCTGACATACCCGGATACGGGTGCGTAGGTACAAGAAAATAGAGATACGGGCGATGAAAATTGCAAGTTTCAATGTCAATTCACTTCGGGCGCGGTTATCGGTTGTAACAGATTGGTTGGCCCGGCATCAGCCGACCGTGCTGGCGGTTCAGGAGACCAAGGTGCAGGACGCAGACTTTCCGGCCGAGGCCTTCGATCGGATCGGGTATCGGTATACATTCAAGGGCCAGAAGAGTTATAACGGCGTGGCGATATTCGCCAGTGAAGAGATAAGAAATGTGACAGCGGGCTTTGAGGACGAGCCAAAGGACCAGGCGCGACTGATAAAGGCGGAGATCGGTGGCATTGCAGTGGTGAATACGTACGTTCCACAGGGCTACCTGCCGGATTCGGTCAGGTTTGACTACAAGCTGAACTGGTTCGAACGGTTGCTCGATTACTTCGATAGGAACTTCAGCCCTTCCGATCCGGTTGTCTGGGTGGGCGATCTGAACGTTGCGCCGAGCGAGATTGACGTTTACGATCCGGTGAGTTTATTGGGACACGTGTGTTTCCACCCGGCAGTCCACAGGGCCCTAAAGAAGGTTATGGGCTGGGGATTTGTGGACGTCTTCAGGATGCACTGCAAGCAGGCCGGGCAGTACACTTTCTGGGACTACCGGAGCCGGGATCCGTTGAAGAACAATCTGGGCTGGCGCATCGACCACATCATGGCCACGAGGGAGCTGGCGAATAAGAGTACGCGGTGCTACATTGATACAAGGCCGAGGACGGGCGGCCGGCCGAGCGACCACGTGCCAATAGTAGCGGAGTTCGCGTGTTGAGCGTAACCTGGGGTCTTGAAACTCGTATCGGCAGCTAACGAAATCGAGACGCGAGAGTTGAAGGTGCCGGAACCAGATGTCCTGTGGCCGGCAGGGTCGTAGGCCTGAGGCCTTTATGTTGGAGACACTGGCCCGGTCGGAGGGCGGGGTCAGGGCCTTTTCTCTTGGGTGGCTGCGGGCGTTTAGCCGGGCTGGGCGCCTCATCCCGGAGTATCGTCGAGCGGGAGCAACTGGGGAACCAGGATTCGAACCTGGACTAACTGATCCAGAGTCAGTCGTGCTACCGTTACACCATTCCCCAGGAACAACGGTCGGGCCTGCTGAGCGCCGCAGGCGGGCCGCCGTCTGGATCTGAGCCGTGGTTTAATTTTTACGGTTTTGGCCGGCAGCGCCTGCTATATCCGGAATCACCTGAAGAAGCAGACCGCACTTCCACGGGTTTCCTAAGACTCTACATCCCGCCGGCCGGCACTGCAAGAAAATTCATCAGGCGCTGCCACAACGCAAGCACAAGAAATGCTGCTGGTGTGTTGGTCTGCCTTGCTGGTCCTACGGACTTGGCACGTATGGCCGGCCAATGCCCGCTCTTTGCGAGCTAATCCTGGTTCCCGCTGCTCTTTGCCTGCGAAAATGACCAGGCAGTTTCAGAGAGGGGCAGGACTACAAATGTTTGACATGTCTGGGGGCAGCCTGTATCATACTCAGCGACAATGTGGGTGGGACGATTCAGACGAGGTCAGGCCTCGTCTTTATTGCTATTTGAAGGGTCGTTTCGAGATGGCCAAGAAAGGCGTCAATTTGAAGATAAGGCCGTTTGTCCTGGTGATCCGGGATGGGTGGGGGTATAACCCTGAACCTGCAGAGGACGAATTCAACGCTGTCAAGCGGGGCAAGACGCCGGTGGACGATATGCTGATGGCCGAATACCCGAATTGCCTGCTCCACAGCAGCGGGGAGGACGTGGGGCTTCCTGCGGGGACGATGGGCAACAGCGAGGTGGGGCACCAAAACATAGGGGCCGGTCGTATCGTTCCGCAGGAGTCGGTAAGATTGAGCCGGGCGATCAGGGATGGGTCTTTCTTCAAGAACAAAGAATTCGCCAGGCTGGTGCGGTTCATCAAGGGACACAAAGGCAGACTGCACGTGATGGGTTTGTGCAGCGATATAGGAGTTCACTCGCTTCTGGACCACCTTTACGGGTTGCTCGAGCTTGCCAGGCGCAACGGGATCAAGGAGGTTTTCATACATGCTTTCACGGATGGTCGTGATTCGCCGCCGGACAGCGGAGCGGAGTATCTCAGGCAGATCGAGCAGAAGGCAAAAGAGATCGGGGTGGGGAAGATCGCGACGGTGATGGGCAGGTTTTATGCGATGGACCGCGACAGCCGGTGGGACCGGGTGCAAAGGGCCTATGAGTGTATGGTGATGGGCAAAGGCTTACGGGCATCGAGCGTTTCAGAGGCGGTCGCTCGGAGCTACGAGGCGGAGGTGACGGACGAGTTTATCGAGCCGACGTGTATCGTCAACGAGGACGACGAGCCGATCGGTACGATAAACGATGGCGACGGCGTGGTCTTCTTTAATTTCCGAGGCGACAGGCCGCGAGAGATCGCGCGGGCGTTTGTTCAACCTGACTTCAAGGAGTTCGCGCGAACGAAGCGGCCGGAGATACACTTTGTGTGTATGACGGAGTACGACGCGACGATACCGGCGGCGGTGGCGTTTCCGAAACCGCCGAAGATGAAAAACATCCTCGGCGCCTACTGGAGCAGCCTGGGTCTCAGGCAATTCCGCTGTGCGGAGACGGAGAAATATGCGCATGTGACATTTTTCTTCAACGACTACACGGAAAAGCCATTTGCCGGTGAAGACAGGCAGATCGTTCCGTCTCCGCGTGTGCGCACGTATGACTTGAAACCCGAGATGAGCGCGTACGAGGTGACGGACGTCGTTCTGGAGCGGCTTGATTCGAACAAGTACGACGTGGTGGTGGTCAACTTTGCAAACCCGGATATGGTGGGACATACGGGCGTTCTGGAGGCGGCGATAAAGGCAGCGGAGGTGGTAGATGAATGCGTTGGCAGAATCCTCGAAAAGGTCAAGCAGATGGGCGGAGTGGGGATAATCACGGCGGATCACGGCAACTTTGAGAAGATGTGGGACAGCCAGCAGAACCAGCCGCACACGGCACATACGGTCGGCCAGGTTCCGATGATAGTCTTCGACGAGAGATACAGGACGAGCAGGCTGCGGGAAGGGGGTCGGCTGGCGGACATAGGGCCGACGCTACTGGAGATGATGGACCTGCCACAGCCGGTCGAGATGACCGGGCAGAGCCTTCTGGAACGCTAGCGGCGAGTTTTGGCATTCTGCCGGATCATCCTGCCCGTGCAGGTGAGCCGTGTGCCGTGGGTGTACGAGGCTGGAAGCATAGCAACGGTAGTGACCGGCCAGGATTTATCCTGAGGCACAAATCACCAGAGCAAAAGGCGGAGAGCTGACGATGTGGAGCGAGACGAGGCTTACAGGTTGGAAGGACAAAGTTCTTTTTACCCCTGGGCCGCTCACAACCAGCCGTACGGTCAAGCAGGCTATGCTCAGGGATCTGGGGTCGCGGGATTATGAATTCATCGACCTGGTTAAGGAAATCAGGAACAAACTTGTCGAGCTGTGCAAGGCGGGGCCGGAAGAATACACAGCGGTTTTGATGCAGGGCAGCGGCACGTTCGGCCTCGAGGCGGTGGTCGCATCGACCGTTCCGCGGGACGGCAAACTAATGGTCATTATAAACGGGGCGTATGGGAGACGAATCTCGAGGATCGCATCGGTGCTTGGTATCGAGGTCGTGGAGGTGGAGTTTCCTGAGAATTCGGTGCCTGATTTGGGGAGAATCGAGGCTGCCTTGGAGGCGGACTCTCGGGTTTCACAGGTGTGCGTGGTGCATTGCGAGACCACCACGGGCATCGTCAATCCGATTGAGCAGATCGGGCGAGTTGTCAAGCGCTACCAGGCCGACTACTTCGTGGATGCGATGAGCAGTTTCGGCGCGATCCCCATCGACGTTGGCGAATGCGGGATTGATTATCTTGTATCCTCGGCAAACAAGTGTATAGAGGGTGTGCCCGGGTTTTCGTTTATTATCTGCAAGATCGGTTCCTTGAGGAGGACGGCGGGGTATGGTCGGAGCGTCAGCCTGAACCTTCTGGAGCAGTATGAAGGCTTTGAGACGAACGGGCAATTCCGGTTCACGCCTCCCACGCACGCCCTGATAGGGTTTCGCCAGGCGCTGGCTGAGCTGGAGGCAGAAGGCGGCGTAGAGGGCCGTGCGAAGAGATACCAGAGCAATCACAAGGCCCTGGTGGACGGCATGCGTCAGATGGGGTTTAGAGAATACATCCGGCCGGAAAACCAGGGATACATAATAACGTCGTTCCTCTACCCTGATGATGACAACTTCCACTTTGAAGAATTCTATGAACGGCTTAACGAAAAGGGCTATGTGATTTACCCGGGCAAAGTGAGTAGCGCCGAGTGCTTTCGGATCGGCAGCATTGGGCGGATTTTCGAATCCGACATTCGAGATCTTCTGAGGGCCATTCGCCAGACAATCGGCGAAATGGGTGTCAAGCTCGGGTAAGGGCTGAACTGACGTGCCACGGGACCGCCAGAGCGCGATCCACGGCGCGAAGCGTAAAGGTGGGAATAACCGTCAATGCGATTGCGGGCATTTTCCTGTGAGGCTGTCGCGTGGCTTTAGCGGCGGTCATAGCGACGGGATATCTTTGGGAGTCAGTCGATGCCGAGCATTTTGGAGATATGCAGGCGGGCGGAGCTGGGGCCGAGAATGAGCGCCGAAACCTTCGACCTGGACGTTGTGTTCGCCAACGCGAGGAGACTGTGTGAAAGATACAAGATCCGTTATGATCCCAGCACTCCCGTGCCAGCGGATGACGACTTGGCGGACCGGGTGTACGAGGCGGCCGTTGACTTTGTAGCGGCGGCGGGTGTTTACTGTCCTCAGACAAGCAGCGTGATCGAGTTCACGCGGGACGAGATACTGGAGGCGGTCGGCAATTCGCGCGGACGGTGCGTGATGGGCGAGGGCCGGGATCGGTATGAGTGGAGGCCGCGCCTGCCCGACAGCAGCACTGAGCCGTGGTATCACGTGGGAACGGGCATTGTTAACACGGACGAGCGTATCGCGTTCAACCTTGTCACGGCGTATGCCCAGATAAGGCAGGCCAATTCTGTCAGCGTGCCGGCCTTGGAGAAGATAGGCGGCCGGGCGGTATCGTGCGGCACGCCGTCGGAGATCCTGGGGGCGATTGAGGGGATAAGAATTGCCCGCGATGCTTTGCGTGGCGCGGGTCGCCCTGGTCTGGCGATAGGCAACTGCATATCGACTGCCGGTACGGCGCTGGCCACGATAGCCGCCAGTATGCCACAGTTTGGGCTTCGCTGTTCGGACGGCTGGCTGCTCGGGGGCCTGGCCGAGATGAAGTACAACATAGGCGTGCTGAACAAGGCGGCGTATTTGTCAAGCTGGGGCGCCAATATCGGCAACGAGTCCGGGCCGTTGGTAGGTGGTTACGGGGGCGGCCCGGCGGGAACGGCCATACTGAATGTGGCATATAGGCTCGCGGGCCTGTTAGTGCTCGGGTGCGATTACCACCTTACCTTTCCGATACACATTACGAAATCGTGCAGCAGTGCCCGCGAAGTGCTGTGGACGGTGGCGGTGAGCTCTCAGGCTATCAGCCGGAACACGAAGGAACTGGTCTGGTCGCTTGGGTACATAGCTGCGGGTCCTATGACCAAG
The DNA here is from genome assembly GCA_964632005.1 of uncultured Pirellulales bacterium. Lineage (GTDB taxonomy): Bacteria > Planctomycetota > Phycisphaerae > Sedimentisphaerales > Anaerobacaceae > CAZWAP01. The sequence continues at coordinate 49,628 of CAZWAP010000005.1, forward strand.
CAGTTTTTCTACGAGACCGCGGCATATATGGCCGCGGTGATACCGTCGGGCCTCTCGGCGCAGACAACGCACCCGGCCAGGGCGCTGCTGAACGATTATGTTACCCCGATGGAGATTTTAGGCTCGGTTGAGATAAACCAGGCGTGTGTGGGAATGAGCCGGGAGCAGGGTAATGAGCTTGCCAAGGAGCTGCTCGCCAAGTATGAGGATCATTTGGACGATGCGCCCAAGGGCAGGAAGTATCAGGATTGCTATGACGTGGAGACGGGGCTGCCCTGCCAGGAATACGTGGACCTGTATGGCAGTGTAAAAGAGGAGCTTAGGCGAATGGGGTTCAACCTGAAGCTGTAAGAGACTGGAGGGTCGGCCTTGCTCCGATCGAAGAGTGTAAAGGAATGTTGTCTGGGATGTTGAAGGGAAATGGTATGAGCTTCGAGTATCGCAGAATCTACAAGGGACCGGTAAAGCTGGTAATCTTTGACTGGGCCGGGACGACACTGGATTACGGCTGTTATGCACCTGCGGTGGTCTTTGTCGAGGTGTTCAAGCGGCGTGGCGTTGAGATCACGATGGAGCAAGCCCGACGGCCTATGGGCTTGAAAAAGCTGGACCACATCCGCGCTATTTCCAGGCAAGATGAGGTAGCCAAGCTGTGGAAAGAGGTGCACGGCAGGGCGTGCACGGAGGAGGACGTACAGGATATGTTCGAGAAGGATTTTGTTCCACTGCAGCTGGCGTGCATAGGGGACTACAGCGAACTTATTCCCGGGACGGTGGAGACGGTCGACGAGCTCAAGAGCCGCGGGATCAAGATTGGCTCGACGAGCGGCTACTTCACCGAGGCGATGGAGATAAACTTTCGTGAGGCGAAGAAGCAGGGGTACGTTCCGGACGTTAACGCCTGTGCGAGCGATGTCCCGGCGGGCCGGCCGGAGCCGTGGATGGTAATGAGCAATATGCAGCAGGCGAGGGTGTTTCCGCCGGAGGCAGTTGTGAAGGTGGACGATACCAAGCCCGGAATTGCCGAAGGGCTGAACGCCGGGACGTGGACGATAGGATTGTCGAAGACGGGCAACGAGGTCGGGCTCAACGAGCAGGAGTTGGCTGCGTTGAATCCGGAGGAGGTCAGGCGCAAAGTGGAGCGGGCCACGGACGGTCTGGCCAAGGCGGGCGCACATTACGTTGTAGAGTCGATTGCGGAGGTTCCGCCGATTATCGTCGAGATTGAAGAGCGCTTGAAGATGGGCCAGAGACCCTGAGGACAGGGGGGACTCCGGGGTCCCGGTGGAGGTCGGCTGCGTGGCGGGGTGTGTGCATTGTGGGTGCTTAGGCTGGCAGCATTGTTGTAGGGGGCGGATGGTTAGAAACCTGGTGGGAGCGCGCGATGAGTTTGAGAATCGCCAGGAACTACGTCGATGGCCGATGGTTCGAGCCGGAGAACGACGGCTGGCTGGACATTGAGAATCCCAGCACAGGCGAGGTCATCGGGAAAGTGCCGTTATCAACCGTTGGAGAGGTGAACCGTGCGGTGCGCGCAGCGGCCGAGGCATTTGAGAGCTGGAGCCGTACCCCGGTCGCCCGGCGTGTCCGGCCTTTATATCAACTGGATGCTCTCTTGCGCAAGGACGAGGAGCGGATAGCCAGGACGCTTGTGCAGGAAATGGGAAAGTCGCTGCCGGATGCGCGGGCGGAGATGAAGCGTATCTTCGAGAATATCGAAGCGGCGTCTGGTATGCCGGTCCTACAACAAGGGGACAAGCTGATCGGGGCATCCTACGGGATTGACGGCGAGGTGATGCGTCTTCCGGTGGGCGTCTTTGCGATGATAGCGCCGTTCAACTTCCCGGCTATGGTGCCGTTCTGGTTTTTGCCTTATGCGATCGCCACGGGCAATACATACGTCGTGAAGGCTTCGGAGCAGGTCCCGCTTACGATGCAGTTGATCGCCGAGTACATCGATCAAGTTGAGCTTCCGAAAGGCGTTTTCAATCTCGTCAACGGGGACAAGCGGGCCGGCGAGAGTCTGGTGGAAAATCCGGTTGTCAAAGGGATATCGGTGGTCGGTTCAACTGCGACGTGCCGGATTGTCTCGGCGAGGTGTGCCGCCAACCACAAGCGCTGCCAGGCACTGGGGTCGGCGAAGAATCATCTTGTGGTTATGCCGGATGCGAAGATCGACGAGGTGATCCGGAATATGATCACCTCATGCTACGGCTGCGCGGGTCAACGGTGCATGGCCGCCTCGGCGATTGTTGCCGTCGGCCGGGAAACGTATGAAACCATTTGCGAGAGGTTTATTGCCGCTTCACGAGAGGTACTGGTGGGTGATCCGCTTGATCCGAGGTTCGCAGATGAGCCGATGGTGATGGGGCCGGTGATCTCGGCCAAGTCGAAGCGCTTCATCCACAAGATGATCGAGACGGGCATAAAGGAAGGGGCCACTCTTGCGCTGAACGGCCGGGGCATCGTCGTGCCGGGCTGCGAGAAGGGGTACTTTGTGGGGCCCACGGTCTTTACGGACGTCGAGGCCGGGATGGAAATCCACAAGACGGAGATTTTCGGCCCGGTGGTTGTAATCCTCGAGGCCGGCAGTCTGGACGAGGCGATAAAAATTATCAACGATCACGAGTACGGCAACGGGGCCTCGATCTACACCCAGAACGGTTACTGGGCCCGGAAGTTCAAACTTGAGACAAAGTGCGGAATGATCGGCATAAACGTCGGGATCCCGGCTCCGGTGGCATATCTGCCCTTCGGCGGCGCAAAAGCATCGTTATTTGCAGAGATCAAGGCACAGGGTAAGGCGGTTATCGAGTTTTTCACGGAAGCGAGGATTGTCACTGAGAGGTTTTGGCCTGAACAGGGTTGAGCTTGCTTGCGTGGGGGCTGGTGCCGTCGAAACCGTGTTGTGCGGGGGTCTTCGCGCCTGTCGAAGCGGGCACGAGGACTCGGCGAGGAGCACCGAGAATCGGCGACGGTCAGCGGGGCAGCCGCTTTGCGGCGGGGGTTCTCAGGTTAGAGGGATTCCTACGTCGCGGAGCTTCTTCTTGACTGCCTCTACGAAAGCGACATACTCTTCGGTCGGGGCTCCGGTAGCGAGGTCGAAGCACTCGGTGTAACTCTTGCCTATATCGGCCGTGGCGAGGCCCTGTTCGTACATGGGCAAGAGGGCCTTGAGAACGCGGTTGGCTTCCTTGCGGGTCATACCCGCGCAGGCAAGTGCTGTCTGGGTTGAGGTTTTCATCTCCAGGGGCGTCACGTAGTCCGGCAGGACCGCCTTGGCGGGGTGCGGTGTCTGTGTGGAGACACCCGAGGCGATTGAAGCTGCAATGAAGGCGGCGGATTCGTAGTAGAAAGATTCTGTCATCGGGCCCCCTGCGACGTATGCCAGCGTTAGCGTCGGCATATTTGTGTTTCGAGCGATCGCCTGCGCGCTCAGCGCTGTGGCCCAGATGACGTCTCGGCTCGTGGAGCAACTTAGATTGATGTGCAACGGCAGTGAGAGGTAGTAGTTGCAATGATAGAGGAGAATTCCGAAGAAGACATACGCGGTGTTCAAGACAGCGACGGCCTCGGGTCCGCCCGCATACCCCCCCACCATCGGCGCGCTGGCGAGGACGATATTGAAACCCGAGCTCAGGCAGTAAGTGACCTTCGCCATCATTTCCCAGTTGGTCTTGAACTCGGCCAGGGCACCGACAATGATTGCGTCACTCGGCCTCAGGCCGAACTGGGGCCCGGCTGCGGCAATAGTAGCAATTGCGCTGCCGGCGGTAGCGATGCCGTTGATTATAGGCAGGTCGGGCCTGCCGGCCAGCCGACAGGCTTCGCGCGCGACCTGTATTGAGCGGATCGCTCCGAGGATTTCGGTGGGTCGGCCGGTCTCAATAGGACGGCCATCGATCTTATCAAGGGCGTTGACGCTCATCGAGTCGGCTGCCTTGATCGAGGCGTTGCCCTGGACTATCTGCGAGGCGATCTGCTCTGTGGAGGCGACAATGCCTGATCCTACGTGACACCAGGGTCTCGTGGTGGAGTCTGGCTTGCGCGAGCGGAAGACCCGCGCTTCTTTGCCCTGGCCGAAGCGGCAGTCGCCGTTGTAGTTGGCTACTGCGTCCAGGACGTCACGGCGTGTGAACCGAACGACCGTCTTTGTGTTTTGAAAGTAGACTCCGCAATCCACGAAGAACTCGACGGCGGCATCGAACACTTTGTCGGCCAGCGCATCATCGGACGGAACAGGGTTGTTGGGGTCGTATCGGATCTCGTATTTGTCCACCAGCCGGGCCAGGGTCGCATACAGGCGATCCAGGTCGAAGGATTCAGCCGATATGGCCGGCCCTTTCTGCGCCATCTCGCATATATGCAGTAGTGAGTTCACTCCGTGTATCCCGTTATTTGATATCCTGCTGGTCGAGTCCCGCTGCAGCGTTGGTGCCCAAGGTCTGCTGTGGAGCCGCAGCGTCGAGTGCAGCGCGCCCAACACATTCTCATAGCCAGATGATAACCGGATTATGCCGAGGCCACAAGCGAATTCTCGCACTGCACGAGGCTGTGCACGGAGTAAGAATCCGGAGGGCTTCCTGCTGCAGGCCTTAAGCGATGGAGAGAAATCCTCGTCCACAGGCACTGCGGCGGGAGTGCTTGGAAGGTATGTCGGCTGAAGATGTATTTCGGCATCGTCGTCAAGTCACCAGGTTGTTTCCGATGGGCTTTTTTGGCGAAGAAGGTGGTCGAGGCGTTTTGTTCGAATCGCATCGATCCTCTCTCAAGCTCGAGAAAATATACCTTGTGCAACTGTAATCAGTAACCTAAGATAGGCCCGCTCCGGCGCTCGAGACATTGAAGAAGGGCATATTATGGAAGGCGGAACCGGCAGGAAAATCTTAAGGGCCGACCGGGTGCATATCTGGCAGATCCGTGCATTTTTCAGCATGGGGATATTCTACCTGTTTTACTACTTTTGCAAGTACAACCTCGGCGTGGCGACGCCGGAGATTCAGAAGGAGTTTGGGTTTTCAAGCGAGCTCTGGGGCCTGATAACGACCACGGTTTTTGCGCTGGTGTACGCCGGCGGACAGTTCGTGAACGGTTTTTTGGGAGACCGGTACGGGCCGAAACGGATAATGCTCATCGGCGGACTCGGAGGGGTAGTTGTATCGGTTTTTTTCGGCTGGTCGAACGGCCTGGTCTTTTTCACAATTTTCTGGCTGCTCAATGCCTACTTTTCCTCCTGTGGGTGGGCGCCCGGTTCGCGGATTCTGTTCAACTGGTTCCCCGAGAAGCGCTGGGGAACGTGGATGGGGGTGTACAATGCGCTGTGCTACTCGGGAGGCGCGATTGTCACGATAGTGGCGGGCTTTGCAATCCATTACTGGGGGACGTGGCGAGCGGCGTTTTTCGTGCCGGCGGCGTTTCTATTCGTAATGACGGTGATATTTTGGATACTGGGCAAGAGTTCGCCCCGGGATGCCGGCTTCGAGACCGACTGGGAGCAAGAAAAGCAGACCAGGCGTGCCGGCAAGAAGGAGTACTGGGGCGCTTTGAGCAATTGCAAGATGATTCTTGCCTATGTGTCGGGTTTCGGGGCCAACTTTGTCCGCTGGGGCATCATAAGCTGGCTGGTTAAGATTCTCCACGCTCCCGTCGATGCACCCGTTGTTACGGAGCGCGGTTTTGGCGTGCATATTGCCGCGGCCGGTGTCATCGCGTCGCTCGCTCACTGGGGCGGCGCGCTCTTTTCACTCGTGTTGGGCGCCGTCAGCGACCTTCTATTCAAGGGCAAGCGATGGCAGACCATAGCGATCGGCTTCTTTATCGGGGCTATCCCACTGTTCTGGCTGGCACAGGGACCTGAAGTTTTGGATAAGAGGGTCCTGTTCGAGGTTAAGCTCAAGAATAGGGCCCGGAAGAGTGCCCGGGAAGCGCAACTGTTAGAGCGTCCGCAGAGGGCTTCGGCATCCGAGGTCCCCACGCCCGCCGGCGCAGATTCCGTGCCTTCCGGGGGTAGGTCGGAGGAGCGATTCGAGGTGCTCCAGGTTACGCGGGGGTTGTTTATGCTCGGCCTGGCGATCTTTATTGCAGGCGGTCTGATCCAGGCGATTCAAACGCCGCTGTTCGATCTGCCCGGCGACATTCTGGGCAGCGAGTTGGGCGGCACGGGTGTTGGTATCCTGGACGGATGGATGTACATCGGAGCGTCCTTTGCGGGGGTCTTTATGGGCTGGTGGCTTGACAGCTATGGCCTGGTGTCGGGAATCTGGCTTATGGCCGTGGTCAGCGTGGCTTCCGGCCTGGTCGCAATTCCCATCCAGAAATAGCTGCAGTTTTCCTTGGGAGCGTTTCTACTGCGAATTGGCGAACAGCCCCACAAGAACCAACGCCGCTGAGATTAAGCCTACGCCGGAGATCCTCACAGGTCCGAGACGCTCTTTCTATGTCGAGGAGGCCAAGAGCACGGCGCTTATTATGCTGAACTGGCTGAATGCTACCGGATAGCTGGTGTGCCGGCCAAGCTGACAGGCCCGGAGCACAAGCCGATGCGCTCCGAACGGAGACGGCGCCCCTAACGCAGGAAGTCTCCGGCCGATAGGACCTTTATTGGCCCTGCTTTGCCCACCGATCTTCTGGAATACCGGCGGTGTCCCCGCAGAGCAAGAAGGGAGATAGCAATATCGAGTGGCCGAGGCCGGTCGTGCGCTGATCAGCTCGGAAGCGGTCGTCTCGAGCAGCGAATAGCCGATGGTTCCCAGAGCAGCGAGTCGCATGCAGAAGATCAAGGGGTGAAAATAGCAGTGGACTTATTGTACTGATTCTGTGGCGGGCCTGGAAGCTGCTTGGGCCCGCCTCTGCGACGGGCACGGACACCTTTCGGCGACCGGCGGCAGGCCAAACGTTCTTGAACTGCACAAACTTGACAGACAATCTGGGGTGCTGTAGAGTGGCTCGCGGATTCGCGAAGTAGTGCTTGAAGCCGGTGCTTTTTTCCTGTCGTCGGCCGCGCGCGTGCGATGAGCCGGCGATAGCAAGTCCATAGTGATGCCAGAACCCGTGTAAACCTATGACTGAGGCGCGAATAGGAGCGGTCACTTTCGATCTGTGGGACACGGTATTCGTCGATGATTCCGACGAGCCCAAGAGGGCAGCAGAGGGACTTGCACCCAAGTGCGTAGAAAGGCGCAATCTTGTGGAGAGATTTCTGGCCAAAAACGGTGCGGTCCGGCGGGAGCAGGTCGATCGAGCCTACGACGTGGCCGATGCTGCCTTTCGGCGGGCCTGGTATGAACAGAACATCACGTGGACGGTACGGCAGCGCCTCTCGGCTGTTCTAAAGCAGCTTAATCGTCGGCTGCCGGAAGATGAACTGGCCGAGCTGGTCCGGCTGCACGAGGAGATGGAGTTAGGACCGTCTCCGGACTTAGCCGAAGGGATCGCGGAGGCCCTGGCAAAACTTCAGGGGCGATACCGTCTGGGTGTGATTTCCGATGCCATCTTCAGTCCGGGGCGTGTTCTGCGGCAGTTGCTGGAATATCACGGGATCAAGCACTTCTTCGAAAGCTTCATTTTTTCGGATGAGATCGGCTGTGCCAAGCCCAGTCCTGCTATGTTCGAGGCTGCGGCGAGGGAATTGTCGGTCGCGACCAACGAGATTGTTCACGTGGGAGACCGTGAGCCCAAAGACGTTGAAGGGGCGCACGCGGTGGGGGCCAGGGCCATACTGTGCACCGTTGTCAGGGACCGGTGCGGCCGGGCCACAAAGGCAGAGGCCGTTTGCAGGGACTTCAGTGAGCTGCCCGGATTGCTGGAGGAGCTGGAGGGGCGGTGAGTTGGAGACTGAAAGCGTGTCAGGTCATCTGCGTTTCTTGATAATTGACGGTTATCCGCCGCGCAGCAGAGATGCACTTGCGCAGGCTGGTATGAAGCTTGCGTGGGAGCTCTACGCTGAGATGCTCCTTCAGCACGTGCCCGACGCAGTTTATGACGTTCTGCTGCCGAGCGACCCCGGTGTTGAGTGCCCGTCAGCGGATCTTATCGAGAAGTACGCGGGCATAATCTGGACCGGGTGCAACCTGTCGATCAACGACACCGAGAACCCGAGCGTATCGGGGCAGATTCGGCTGGCAAAGGATGCATACGCGGTGGGCGTGCCGAGCTTTGGGAGCTGCTGGGGGCTGCAAATGGCGGTGGTGGCGGCCGGCGGTCAGGTCAGGCCGAATCCGAAAGGCCGGGAAATGGGCCTGGCCCGGAAGATCCATCTCACTGCCCAGGGCTGCCGGCACCCGATGTTCGAGGGCAAGCCGAGGGTTTTTGACGGCTTCATAAGTCACGATGATATGGTAACGAAGATGACGCCGGAATGCCTGCACCTTGCCGGCAACAGCTTCACGAGTGTCCAGGCGGTTGCGGTCACGCACAAAGCCGGCACGTTCTGGGCGACGCAGTACCATCCCGAATATAACCTGCATGAGATGGCCAGGTTAATCGTTGCCCGAGAGAAGAAGCTCATCAAGTACGGCTTTTTCCGCGGCCGGGAGGATATGATGGAGCTGGTCAGGCGGATGGAGACGCTGGCGAAAGAACCTGGTCGCAAGGATCTGCGGTGGCAACTGGCCATTGACGACGACGTGCTCTGCGATTCGATTCGACAGTGCGAGTTTGTCAACTGGATAAACAAGCTGGTTGTTCCCACGGCCGGCCGATCGTGATATGATCCTGTGTCGGTGTTGCGGTGGATCGTGGGTCCGGTACGGCAACGGCCCCGAGCCAGCAGGGTTGGCTGTTGCCTTGGCCCGAAGGAGAAAGACGCTGTGAACGAACAAATCGTGCGATTCTCATTTCCAACCACGATTCTTTTCGGTGCCGGCGCAGTAGAACAGCTGCCCCGCTGCTTGAAGGAGGTTGGCATCAACAGGCCGTTGTTGGTTACGGATGTCGGACTTCAAAAGACGAAGGTCGTTGAGACGGTAACCGCGGTGCTGCGAAGGGCATCGGTCCCCTTTTCATTGGAGGGCGATGTTCAGGCTAATCCTCATGTCGAGGACGTACAAAAGCTGCTCGAGGTCTATCGAGCGGATGCGTGCGACGGTGTGATCGGGCTGGGCGGGGGCAGTCCACTGGATGCAGCCAAGGTGCTGCCGGTGCTGGCCGTGAACGACGGTCCGCTGGAGCGGTTCGACATCCAGAGTGGCGGAAATGCGGGTATCAGGGGGCCGCTGCCGCCTATGATCGCCATACCGACCACCGCCGGCACAGGTAGTGAGGTGGGTCGCTGCTCGGTCATCACGTCGGCTCAACGAGCGCGGAAGTTTCTGGTCTGTCATCCTGAGATGATGCCCAGGCGGGCCATTCTGGATCCGGAGTTGACCGTTGGGTTGCCGGCCGGTCTGACGGCGAGCACGGGGATGGACGCGCTTACGCACAGCATAGAGGCTTTCGCGGTTGATATGTTCCACCCGATGTGTGACGCCATTGCACTGAAAGGGATAGAGCTGGTGGCACAGAACCTCGAAGAGGCCGTGAAGAATCCGACCAACATCGAGGCTCGGGGCAACATGATGATGGCAGCTATGATGGGCGCAGTAGCGTTTCAGAAAGACCTGGGGGCGACGCACTCTCTGGCGCACCCGCTGTCAACGGACTGCGGGGTACAGCATGGCCTGGCAAATGCCATCTGTCTGCCGGCAGTGATGAGGTTCAACAGGGACGTCTCGGCCGCCAAGTACGCCAGGATCGCCCAGGCGTTTGGCGTTGATACCTCAGGGATGTCGGATGCAGAGGCTGCTGACAAAGCGATCGAGGCAGTTGTGGGCCTGAGCCGGCGCACGGGAACAGCGAAAACGCTGGCGGAGGTGGGAGTTAGAGAGGAACAGCTCGTGACACTGTCGAAGAAGGCCTTCGAGGACCCCTGCCACCAATCGAATCCTCGCCCCTGCAGTCAAGAGGACCTGCTCAATCTATACAAGGAGGCGTATGGCCGGTAAGCTCCATCCTAAGGGCCAGAGTCAGGACAGAGGAATAGTATGGCTGGCGGTTTGACCGGTAGTATCTTGAGGGTGAACCTCACTACGGGCGGTATCGAGCGGGAGCGGCCCGATGAGAGCTTCTACCGCAAGTATATGGGTGGAGGCGCGTTCGGGACATACTATCTGCTCAAAGAGGCACCGGGGGACATCGAGGGTCTGTCGGAAGGGAACATCTTGACCATTGCGCCTGGCGTGACAACGGGGGCACCGGTCAGCGGCGCCAGCCGGTGCTGCGTGACGGCACTGTCACCAGCCACTGGTGCCATCGGGGACAGCCAAAGCGGGGGCAAGATCGGCCCGGCGATTAAGCGGGCCGGGTACGATGGGATCGTGTTGACAGGCAGGGCGAAGAAGCTGTCGTACCTGCTCGTCGACGGTGACGACGTGCAGATAAGGGATGCGGAGCACTTGAAGGGAAAGGACGCTCTGGAGGTTTACGACGCCCTGGAGGCCGAACTCGGGTCTGGCAGGCTGAGCATCCTCCAGTGCGGGCCTGCCGGCGAGAGGCTCGTGAGATTTGCGTGCTTGCTGGCTGACCTCAACGATGTTGCCGGCCGAACCGGAATGGGGGCGGTCTTTGGAAGCAAGAACCTTCGGGCGGTGGTGGTCAGGGGCAACAAGCGGATAAGCTTTGCCGATCCTCAGGGCCTCAAGCGCCTTGCGAAGCTGGCGGCCGAGCGGATTGCTCATTGCGCCTTTCCAAATACCTTGAGAAAGTACGGCACACCGGGCGTGCTGGGTTTCCAGGCCGAGGCGGGCAACCTGGCTACGCACAACTATTCGAGGAGCTTTCATCCACGCTACAAGGAGCTGGACGGTGGGACATTCGAGCCGCGAATCGGGGCGGGCCATACCACGTGCCCGGCGTGCATCGTCGGCTGCCGCAAGAAGGTCAAGACCGAGCAGCCCTACAAGGTTACAGAGCGGCTGGGCGGCCCGGAATTCGAAACACTTGGGCTGTTGGGTTCGAACCTGGATATCCTGGACGCCGCGGCAGTAGCCAAGGCCAACGAATTATGCAACAGGTACGGGATCGACACGATAACGATGGGTGGTCTGGCGGCCTATGTCTTCGAGTGCGCGGAAAATGGGATCATTGGTCCTGAGGCGTTCGACGGCAGATCACTTGGTTTTGGCGACGTGGAGGGGCTTCTCTGGCTGATCGAACAGGTTGGCAATCGTCGAGGGATAGGCGAGGTGCTGGCAGAGGGTTTTGGGGCCGCGGTCAGGCACTTCGGGCAGAGCAGCTCAGCGTACGCGGTTCAGGTCAAGAATCAGGGTCTGGCGGTACATATGCCGTCGGTTAAACCGAGCCAGGCACTGATGTATGCGGTTTGCCCGATCGGGCCCGACCATATGTCGTCCGAGCATGATTGGCTGATAGCCAGTGACAGCGAAGCAGCCCGGGGCCTGGGCCTGACCGAGCTGGGGGTGCCCGATTCCACGGATTTTGCGAAGGTCCGTATGACCGTATATTCGCAATACTTCTACAGCCTGCTGGATGCTTTAAGTCTATGTATGTTCTGCTGGGGGCCGGGCAACCTGTACGATTACCGCGATCTTGAAGACCTTCTGCGATACACGACGGGCTGGGATTGCACGATGTGGGAGCTGATGAAGGTGGGCGAGCGGCGGGTGAATATGATGCGGCACTTCAACGCCAACAGAGGCTTTACTCGCAAAGAAGACAGGCTGCCGGACCGCTTCAGCACCCCCCTGCCGGACGGACCTGCCAGGGGAAAGCGAATCGACCCCGAGGTACTGCGCAGAATGCAGGACGACTACTACGAGTTGATGGGATGGGACCCACAAACGGGCAATCCCACAAGAGCCAAGCTACTCGAGCTGGGCCTGGAGTGGGCGCTTTAGACGTCTCGGGCAGGCAGTGACATCGTTGATTTGTGGACGTTCACTTCCTTGAATTTACGAGGGCTTTAAGCTCCTTTTTGAGGTTTTCGTCCAACGGATTCGGCTGATGTTCTGCCGCCAGCCGGGTTATGCGTTGCTTGGCCAGAGCGTTAATATCTTTCGAGCCGGCCCTTACCCAATCTTCCCGTGACAATCTGTTGAAGATTTTGGGCTCGTAGTAATCGGTTCTGAGGTACTTCAGGGTCGTTTCGTCGGTCATAAAGTTTCCGCCGAATCCGACTCGCTTTATGGCGTCGACACAGAGCCTGTGGTCGTCGATGGGTATTCCTTGCATCGCTCTTGATGCAAATCCAACAAGTTCCTCATCGATGGCGAGCTGAATGGGGCAGAATGCGAGGCCCTGCTGCACGTCTCCAAAGCCGGCGATGCTTGCCGCCCCGCTAAGGGCCGGTAGAAGCATCTGGAAGGTCCTTTCAATGGCCGACTGAGAGTCAGCGATAAGTGTGTCGGACCACGGGCCGTGGACATCAACCGGTGCGTTGAACACCTCGTTTGAGACCTGGACGCTGCCGGCGGTTATCAGAGTCGATTCGATCGAGGCGCTCAGCCCCACCCCGGTTCTCCAATCCATCGTCATTGCGAGGGGATGCAGGAATATCGGGGCACCGGGGTTAGCCGTCTGGCAGATGACCAGGCCGGCCAACAGTTCGGTGTGAAGCAGCTGGACCATTCCGGCCAGTGTAAGCGGCCCGGTGGCGCCTGCTATCGGCAGGTTTGCCAGGTAAAGGGGAATGCCGTACTTGCCGGCGGTCATGAAAACATCGACCGTCAGTTCGGGGAACTTGAGCGGACTAAGCGGGGAATCGAAGAGGCTAAAGACGGGTCGGTCTCTGAGATTTCCCAGCCCGCCGGCAACGATCTCACCCATCTTTACCAATACATCGAGATTTCGTTTGCTGAAGGTCCGAATGTTGACGTGCTTGGAGGTATTCTCAAAGAGTGTTTCGAGCGCGACGAGGTCCCTGATGTCTTCGCGTATATCCTGGGGGTAAAGGGGCGAGACCACGTTGATGAAATCGAGGGCATCGAGAACGTGATACAATTCCACGATATCGGATAGGAGCATATCCCGGAACTGGCCCGTTTCGATGTCGATGATTTTGTCGACGCCGCCGCCGTTTCTACAAATTGGCAACGGCATATTCGTCTGGACAACAACATCTTTTGACGAATCCCTGGCCCCGAGGAGGAACCGGCCTGGGAGCGAACGCATACATCTCTCGACCAAATCCGATTTTACTTTGACGACCTGTTTGTCGAAGTCGACCTGAGCACCGCTGTCGTTTAGCAGCTCAAGTGCTTCTCGGTGCTCGACCATAAAACCATGGCTCTCCAGGAGCTCCATCGCATTAGCGTGTATCGTTCCGACCTGTTCATCGGAGAAATATCTGATTCGTAGGCTGTTGTTGTTCGCATTCATTTGGGCGGGCCTCTTTTTTCTCTTGCAGGATTCCGAGGTTGAGTATTGCTTCGGTGCCCTCAAATCAGCTCTATACAGCGGTAGCGAGGTACACCGCGTCCATTCTACCGAGCTGGCTGCACCGAATCAACTCCGAAATGGTTTCAAACCCAGTCGCACGACCTGCGGGCTGGAATCCCGGGCAGGAGTTTGAACCTTTGGTGCTGAAGGTGTATTATTGAAGCACTGAACCTGACGTGTTCTGCGGTACATACGTTTTTTGTGACTGAATGGAGCAGGACTTCACAATTCTTGATAATATTGTCCTGCAGCTGACCGTGCAGGAGGTTCTGCGGCAGTTAGGATATCCGCCGCGGAGCCGAGTTCCTGCGGCGGTGCGCGAGAAGATCCGTCTACAGATTGCCGAAACGCAGGAGTTGCTGGAACCAAGAGGGGCGTATTTGAGGCTGGGCAAGGCGCCGCAGAAGGGATTTGAGCCTTTCTCCCGGGCCGAGGGCATCGTTTTGGCGCTGGCCACAATAGGCGATGCCCTCGAGCGTAGGGCAAAGGAATTGGTGGACAGGCAGCAGGGGGCAGCGGGACTGATCGTTGACGCGATTGGAACAGTAGCTGTAGAGCGGACGGCTGATTTTCTGGAGAACGAGGTCCGCCAGGACTGCGCACGCTGCGGCTGGGAAGTGAGTCGCCGATATGCACCGGGCTTCTGCGGGTGGAAAATGGAGGCGCAGAGGGAGATCTTCCGCTGCTTGCCGAACACGCTTGGAGTTGCGCTGACAGGCGGTTGCCTGATGATACCGGAAAAGTCCCTGACGTTCGTCTGCCTTCTGAGCGGAGATGGAGATTTCAGTGGGATTAGAATCGGGGATTGCGCGAAGTGCAGGCAAGAGGCTTGCCCATATCGGCTGGAATCGTATGAGGGGAAGGATCAGCGAGAGTAGGGCGTTATCGCAATGCAACGTTGACAGCGAGGCGACAATCAGGTAAGCCCAAGTGGGTAAGAACAGGCTGTCCGACGGACTTTGGGCTGGTTAGTGACGGGCGAAAAAGGAGCGGCCGGGCATTGAACGCTGAGCATAATTCATTGTTGGGAGAAATCGGTAAATGGAAGAAAAAGAGCTTTTTGAGAAACTGAGCCGTGCTGTCTTCGAAGGCGACAGCGAGGCGCTGGTCTGCCTGGTACAGGGAAGCGTTGATGATGTTGACCCTCTGGCAATAGTGGAAAAGGGGATGATGCCGGGCATGACGGAGGTGGGCAACAAATTCAGCGAGGGGCAGGTATACCTGCCGGAATTGCTGATGGCCGCCGAGGCCTGGGAAGAGGCGATGAAAATCCTCAGGCCAAGGCTGGTCTCCAGGGGTGCCAGCATGAAAAAGCAAGGGACGGTGGTAATCGGGACCGTGCAGACGGACATACACGAGATTGGCAAGAACATCGTCGCGAACCTCCTGACGACCGCTGGGTTCGAGGTGCACGACATCGGCTGTGATGCACCTGCCCAGAAGTTCCTGAGCAAGGCCGAGGAAGTAGAGGCCGACATCATCGCCGCTTCAGCGATTATGTCGACCACGGCCCCGTACCAGAAAGACATTATTGACTTGCTGGCGTCCAGGGGCCTGCGCGGCAAGTACATCGTTATGGTTGGGGGCGGGGTAGTCACGCAGGATTGGGCGGACAAGATCGGAGCGGATGGATATGCTGAGCTGGCATCCGAGGCGGTGGCGATAGCCAAGCAATTAGTAACGGCCAAGAAAGGAGGGAAATAGCAGATGATCAGCTTTCTGGAAGTACTGGAACGAGCGACGACCGGCCCGATGATGTCGGCCAAAGAGTACGATTTGAAGGTTTTCATCCCCGCCGTGCGGAAGGTGGTCGAGAAGTACAAGATCAAATTTGATCCGGAGAACCCCTGTCCGTCTGACGATGACCTCGCCGACCGAGTGTACCAGGCGGGGCTCGAGCTTTACAGCGAAGTGGGGACGTATTGCACGGACACCGAGCGGGTAATCCGGTTCACGAAGGATGAAATCGAGCAGGCGGTGCACGAGTGCCCGAAGGTAGTGTATTTCGGCGAAGGCCCTGACCGCGTTGAATGGCGTGGCCGACTGCCCGACGACGAGAAGCTGCCGCACTGTCATGTCGGCTCCGGCACGAATACGAGCGAAGATGTGGCACTCAAAATGGTCGAAGCTTATGGGCGGATCACTAAGGCAAAGACGGTGAGTATCCCGTCGCTGACCACCGTGGGGACTCTAAATGCCTCTTCTGCCTCGCCGATGGAGGTGCTTGCAGGCATCAACATGCTGCGCATCGCGCGTGACGGTTTGCGCCGGGCCGGTCGGCCGGGAATGGCGATCATTGACCTGCACCCCTCCTGCACTTCCGGTGTCGCGACGATCGCTGCGAGCAATCCCGATTTTGGTGCTCGCAAGTCTGACGGCTGGATAGTGGCACCGCAAGCGGAGCTGAAGATAAGCTTCGATTCGCTCAACCAGGTCGCTTATCTGAGCAGCTGGGGCGCGAACATCGGTCAGGAGGCAGGACCGATGCTCGGAGGATACGCGGGGGGGCCGGAGGGCACGGCGGTTCTCACGCTCGCGTATGCCTTTCACGGAATCCTCGTAGTGCGGGCGACCTACCATCTTACATACCCTATTCAAATGATGCCCGTCTGCTCGACGACTCCCGGAATGATCTTCGTAATCAGCACCAGCAGCCAGGCATTCGCCCGCAACATCGGCGCGCCGTACTACGCGCTGGGGTACGCCTCGGCCGGGCCTGCGACGAAGCAGTATTTCTACGAAGCGGCAGCCTACCTGCTGGCCATCCAGGCGTCCGGCATTGGTATCGAAGATGTTCACCCCAACAAGGCGGTCGGGACAAACCAGGCGCTGCCGCTTGACAGCGAATTTACCTGTGCGTTCGGGCACGGCAATGTTGGGATCACGCGCAAGGAAGCCAACGCCATCATCAAGAAGCTGATGGACAAGTACCTGTCCGGCATCAAGGACGCACCAAAGGGAAGGGACCTTTACCAGTGCTACGACCTCGAAACGATGAAGCCGGACGACGAACTACGCAGGTTGTATGATGAGGTAATCAAAGAACTCCAGGGCTACGGCATTGGCTTCAAGTAAGGGACGATATGATAGTCATCGGCGAGAAGATTAACTCGACGCGCAAATCGATCAGGCGGGCCATCGCCGACGGGGACGTCGCTTTTTTACAGGGTCTGGCGCGGGAGCAGGTCCGGGCCGGGGCTGATTACCTTGACGTCAATACGGGGGCATTTCCTGAGAAAGAAGCCGGTCTGATGGAATGGCTGGTGCGGATAATTCAAGAGGCCGTTGATTCGCCCCTGGTTCTTGACAGTGCAAACCCGGCTGCTCTCGAATCGGGGCTGAGAGCCGCAGTGGCAAAGAACAAGGCCATCATCAACTCGGTTACCGCTGAAGATAGAAGGTTCAAAGAAATAGTGCCTTTGGCGGTGAAGTATGATGCTGCCGTCCTGGCGTTGTCACTGGATGACAGCGGGATCAGCAAGACTGCCGAAGGCCGTTTTGCGGTGGCCCGAGGCCTGATTGAAGCGCTGTGTGCGGCAGGCATACCGCAGGATCGGATATTCCTTGATCCTGTGGTCCAGCCGATCAGCGTTCAGAACGATTTCGGGCTGATAGCAATAGAAGTGATCCGGCGGGTCAAGGAGGAGTTCCCCGAAGTCAAGACGACCTGCGGGCTCAGCAACATCTCTTTCGGTCTGCCGGAGCGCGCCAGGCTGAACCGGTGTTTTCTGTCGATGGCCATAGCAGCGGGCCTGGATTCGGCGATCCTTGACCCGCTCGACTGCGAGCTGATGGAGGTGATCACGGCGTCGGAGGCCTTGGCAGGAAAAGATCGCTTCTGTAAGAATTACATCAGGGCGTTTCGGCGGTGCAGCGGGTAGGGTCTTTCCGGGGCGGTGTCTTTCCTTTTTGTGGGTCTGGGGATTGGGTTCTGGGGGTCGGATACGCCGTCTTCGCTGTGCAAATAGTTCGATAGCTAAGGTCGGCCCAGCACGCTTGCTATCGGAAGGACCAGAAAAGGCAGGACGGGGACCTGGTATCGTATAGACCACGCATAGCCCCCGGACCAGCGAAGCTCGGTGTCGCCGGGCAGGTTGCCGGGCGCGGCAAGACCGTACATCAAGAAGGCGGCCGCGAGCAGGAGGATTCCGTCGGTCAGCTTATGCTTGCTTGTTCCCGCTGGCCCGGGCACGTACCACCTCTCAGGCGTCGCATCGCCCCGGTGAGCCGGGGCCGTAATAGGAGCAATACGTTTTGTCGGTTTCCCAGACCGTAACGCATCGCAGCGTCGCGTCGCGGAATTTGCCGGCCAGTCTTTTCCAGGCAAAGACCGCGATGTTCTCGACAGTCGGGTTCACGCTTGCGAACTCGGGCACATCGACGTTGAGGTTCTTGTGGTCGACGACCTGTACAAGCTCGGCGTCCACGACCCTTTCGAATTCACCGATAGCGATGTCCTTATCCTTCGGTGCCTCGATGGTAACCTCGAGTACGTAGTTATGTCCATGGCCCGCAGGATTCGCGCACTTTCCGAACAGCTCGATATTGCGCCGCTCGGAAAAATCCGTATTCCATAGCTTATGTGTCGCTGCGAAGCCAAACTTCTCAGTGAAGTACATTGTTCTGCCCTCCTTACAACCTATTGCGAGTTTTCTGTACGGATTGAGCTTGAGGGTGAGTCTGCTTAGCTTTGCGGTATCAAAACGTCCATTCAATCCATTCCAGGCCAATCTCAAGAGCTCGGCCAGGTCGCGCAAGGCGATACTGCTGCCGGCCTGGAAATCGGCCCGTATCCGCTCGGTGAAGATCGGCACCACTATGCTGCGGACCTCCCGGTCGATGTCGACGACATTGACGACGAAGCCGGTATTCGGCTCGACCGGGCCGATCAGCTCCACCAGCAGCTCAAGGAATATCGCCAGGCCCTCGCCGGCGGGCTCCGAGGCGAAGGAATTATACCCGCGAGATTGTCGCGGCAAGAACGGATTGATCGAGAATCGAACTGCCCGGGCGAGCAGCGCCGAACCGCTCGAATCAGGACCGGCGCTGCGGTCGGCCTGGGCGCAAACGGCTCGGCCGGGCACAACCTTCGAACATCGGGCTTGACTTGGGCTTGACTGGCGGCTCAGCATAAGCAACCCGCAACGGGATGTCAGGGGCTGCTGGTCCCTGCATCCAAATTGGCCCTATCACTTGGTACTACTATGCATCAGGCTGAGGACCTCGTTCCGGCTCTTGGGGTCTTTTCTGAAGATGCCGCGAAGCGCCGATGTTACCATCACCGAGCCGGGCTTTTTTATTCCACGGATTGTCATACAACTGTGCGATGCCTCGAGGACGACCGCGACGCCGCGAGGCTTGAGGCGGCTCATCAGGAAGTCGGCTATCTGGTACGTCAGCCTCTCCTGGGTCTGGAGCCTCCTTGCGAAACACTCGACTATGCGGGCGAGCTTGCTGACGCCGAGGACCGAGCCGGTGGGCAGGTAGGCCACGTGGGCCGACCCGATAAAGGGCATCAGGTGGTGCTCGCAGATACTGTAGAACGGTATGCCGCGAAGGAGGACGACTTCGTCATAGTTTTCTGTAAAGACGCTGCGAAGGTGCTCGGCGGGGTCTTCTGCCATTCCGCCCAGCAGTTCAGCGTACATTGCGGCGACTCGCTGAGGCGTTCTTGCCAGTCCCTCTCGTTCGGGGTCCTCGCCGACAGCAAGGAGTATCTGCCTGACGGCATTTTCTATCCGCTCGGAGTCTATTGTCTTGGCTTTCTTACCCATTGGTTCAAAACCGCGTCTCCTTTCCAGCCAGGTCCATAAGGAAGGTGGTCAATAATCGCACGCCGAATCCGGTTGAGCCCTGGGCGGTGTACTCGGTGGGCTTGGTGAATATGTCCATGCCGGCGATGTCGAGGTGGGCCCACTTTGCCTCGGAGACGAATTGCCTCAGGAAGGCCGCTGCCGTGCACGCTCCGCCCCATTTGCTTCCGATGTTCCGCAGGTCGGCGATCTTGCTCTTCATCTCTTTTGCGTACTCGTCCCCGCAGGGCATATGCCAGGCTTTCTCGCCGCTCTCGACGGCGGCCTTCTGCAACTGCTTTATCAGCTTATCGTCGTTTCCCATAAGGCCGGCCATATATTTGCCGAGGGCGACCATACAGGCGCCGGTCAGAGTCGCAATATCGATGATTATGCGGCAGTTCTTCTCGACGGCGTAGGCCAGGGCGTCGCACAGTATCATCCTGCCCTCGGCGTCGGTATTGAGGATCTCGACGGTCTTTCCGCTGTAGGTGGTTATTATATCGCCTGGCCGATAGCTCGAGCCGCCCGGCATATTTTCCGCCGACGGAATTATCCCGTAGACATTGACGGCCAAGCCCATCTCGGCAGCAGCCTTTACCGCGGCCAGGACGGCTATTCCACCGGACTTATCCAGTTTCATACGGTCCATATCGGTGGCGGGCTTTAGGCTTATTCCGCCCGAATCGAACGTTATGGCCTTGCCCACCAGGGCGACGGTCGGCTTGCCGCCGGCCCTGGCGCCCGCGCTGTATTTCAAGGTAATGAATCTCGGTGCACTTTTAGAGCCGGACCCGACGGCCAGCACTCCGCCCATCTTCTTGGCCGAGAGCTGTTTTTCATCGAAGACGGTGCAGCTAACGTTCTTAAGGCTTCGGGCCAGGCGTTTTGCCTCGGCTGCCAGGGCCGGTGGATTTATCACGTTCGCTGGCCGATTGGCCAGCGTGCGGGCATAACTCTGCGCCTTGCCGATTATCCTGCCGCAGCGGACGCCTACGCTGAGTTTGCGGACCCTGGCCGGATCGGTATCTATGACCTCGACTTTGAGCGAGTCCAGCCGACCGTTCTCGTCGTCGCGGAGGAATTCGTCGTACCTGTAGCTACCGAAGTACGCGCCCTCCGCCATTGCCCGGCCCATCGAGGCAGCGTCGAACCGCCCGCCGAAGGCCTTGTGCAAGGCAATGCTTAGAGTTGCGGCTTTCAGGTCCACCGCCTTGTTGGCGGCGTGCGCGGCGGCCTTGCGGGCGGTATCGAGAGTTGCATCCTTTTTTTCGCCCAGTCCGACCAGCAGAATCCTCCTGGCACCGGTCTTTTCGTTGCCGTATACCAGGGTGCTGGTTCCCAGCTTGGCCTTAAAATCACCGAGTGAGATCAGCCGCTCGATGGCCCCGTCGAGTCTGCTACTTAGTTGCTTCTCGAGTCTGTCCAGGCCTTTTTCGCCGGCGAAGCGGCCGACAACGAGCATATCGGTCTTCCAGGCCGCGATGTCCGGGCCGACTTTCCGGGTCTTCAGGTCCACATCGATAATGTCTTTCATTTGGTTAGCGCTGCCTCTGGTTTTGAATCGTTCCTAATCGTTACTTGCTGTAGTCTTATCTGGTCCTCCGGCGATGTCGCCGGCGGTCTCGCGGGTTAACCCGGCTTTGCACGTGCCTTGGCCCGATGCCGCAGGTAGCTCTCGATAAAGCCATCGAGATCTCCATCAAGGACCGCTTCGACGTTGCCGGTCTGGAAGTCGGTGCGGTGGTCCTTGACCATTTGATAAGGCTGCAGAACGTAGCTGCGTATCTGGTTACCCCAGGCTATCTCGCCTTTCTCGCTGTATAGTTTCGCCAGCTCGGCATCTCGCTTTTGCTGCTCGAGCACGTACAGCCGAGATTTCAGGACCTTCATCGCCTGGGCCCGGTTCTTGTGCTGGCTGCGCTCATTCTGGCACTGGACCACTATTCCGGTGGGCAGGTGTGTGATGCGCACGGCCGAGCTTACCTTGTTGACGTGCTGTCCGCCCGCCCCTCTGGCGCGGTAGAAGTCTATGCGCAGGTCGTCATCGTTTATTTTGATGTCGATATCCTCGTCAAATTCGGGCACGCAGTCCACGGCTGCGAAGCTGGTATGTCGCCTCTTGTTCGCATCGAACGGGCTTATTCGCACCAGCCGGTGCACGCCTATCTCGCAGGAGAGCTTGCCAAAGGCGAAAGGCCCGCTGACCCGCAGCGTGATCGAGCGGATGCCCGCCTCCTCCCCGGGCGTTACATCCAGCTCCTGGAATTTGAACTTGTTGGCCTCGAAGTAGCGAGTATACATCCTCAGCAGCATATTTGCCCAGTCGCAGCTTTCGGTCCCGCCGGCCCCGGCGTGGATACTGAAAAAGCAGTTTCTCATATCTTCCGGGCGACAGAGAAGCCCCTGTAGCTCTATTTGTTCGCAACGCCTGAGAAGCACCTTGAGGTCATCTTCCAGCTCCTGCAGCTCGTCTTCGTCGGATTCTATCGCCAGATCGAGCAACTCCTGGAGGTCTTTGGATTCACGCTGGAGTTCTTCGACCGGCTCAATGACCGCTTTGAGTGCGCTCAATCGGGCGACGACCGCCTGTGCCGATTCCGGGTCGTCCCAGAAACCTTCCCGGGCCATTCGGGCTTCCAACTCCAGGCGTTGGGATTTCTTGTTGGGCAAGTCAAAGCCAGTCCCGGATCTTTTCGACCCGGGCCGACAAATCAGCGATGGCTGATTTCAGTTCCGATGCTTCCATAGTACATAACGTTGAGAGCTGAGTCATTCTTGGTTCAAGACAACTATTGATTCCAGGCCGTTATACCAGATCCACCGGGGATATGCAACTTTGATAATTCGCACGCCAGGGGTTTTTATCGCGACTGGCCTATCGGTATGGCAGACACAAGGCCGCAAGTGCCCCAAAATGAGCACTGAGGACGCAACGGGTGGGCCATTCAGGCACCAGATGTCAACTCCGGGCGATGGGTCCGACCGGCTTGGGAGCGAAAACTTGAGCGTGCCGAGGCACTTGTGGTCTGACCGGCGAAAACTCTATGAGTGCACGTTAGAGAGTATCGGGGGAAATGACGGCTCTTCGATGAAAGGGTACTCTCGATGAATCGAAAAAAACACCTGCCAGAACCGAACGCCGAGAACGCCGGGAAAACTCAGGCAATCATACAGGTGGGCATCGCGTGGCATTTTGAATTGCCATCCCCCGAGGAATCGAATATACTGAAGCTGTTATCAAGGAGGGGCAGCTACACGTGTCCATCTGTATTCCGTGGCGAAGAAAGGCTCAGGTGAGGAGGTGTGGGTGATGCGTTCGACGGTAAAAGTGCTGGTTGTAATGGTGGGGCTGGCGGTGGTGGGCTGGGCCGGTGTCGGGCGGTGCGGTGAGTTGCTGTTACGGCTGGGGCCGGAGGAGATAGTAGAGGCCGGCGGCGCTGATATCGTAGTGCCGGGGTACTCGGTCCCCTCATTTGTGGACTGGGACAACGACGGCCTCCCGGACTTGTTGATAGGCCAGGGCAGCGGCAGCTATGCGGCCAAGGTGCGGATCTACCGCAACGTGGGGACTGCTTCGGAGCCGGCGTTCGCTGATTTCTTCTACGTTCAATCGAATGGGGCAGATTTGACTTGTCCTGGCGCCGGGTGCATGGGCTGTTTCCCTCGTGTTGTTTACTGGAACGCAGACGAGAAAAAGGATCTGCTGCTCGGGCTGGCCGACGGGACACTGAGGGTCTACTACAACATCGGCAGCGACGCGGAGCCGACTTTTGGCGCTGCAGTGACGGTCGTGGGAGGCGAGGCGAGCCAGCCTCTCGATGTAGGAGCGCGGGCGATGCCGGACTTCGTCGACTGGAACAACGATGGAATGATGGACCTGGTGGTTGGTGCATACGATGGGTTGCTCCATCTATACACGAACTGCGGGTTCGGCGGGGCATTACCGCCTTGCTTTGCGACTTCAACGATCAATGGCTTTCCTCCGGTAAGGGCCAACGGGGCCGATCTATACGTGCCCTCCGGGCGCTCCAGTCCTGTGGCTATGGACCTGGACGGCGACGGAAAGAAGGATCTGCTGGCGGGCAACACGGCCGGCCAGCTGTTGTTTTACAGCAACACCGGGACCGATTCGGAGCCGAACTTCGCAGGATACGAGCTTGTGCGTTCCAACGGCGTTGCCATCGACCTGCCAGGCTCGCCACGGTCCAGGCCCTCGGTTTGCGACTGGACAGATGACGGGTATCTTGACGTCTTGATCGGGGCGAGCGATGGGAAGGTGCACCTTTACCAGAGCATACCGCAGCCGGGCGATATGGACAGGGACTACGACGTTGACCTGGCTGACTTTGCCGTATTCGCAGCTTACTATGGCCTCGGGGATTGCGACGATTGCGGAGGCGCGGATCTGAATTCGGATGGCGCGGTTGATATGGCTGATGCGGCCGAGTTGGCTGCGTGGTGGCTTGCGGGCACCGACTCGTAGGCGTACAGGCGCACAAGTGTAGCAGGTCGGCTCCAGCTCGTCCTGAAGGATACAAGACAGACAGCGTCGGGAATTCTCTAATTCCGTGTCGTACGTAAAACGGGGTCGGATCACCTTGCGCATCCCACGTCCCACGGGAATCCTTATGATCCCATGCAAATCCATTTTCGCTTGACAATTACACCGGGGACCTATATTTGTCCGGATTCTGATGCTGTGGTCCGATGTTCCGTCCATAGCGGATTTTGGATTCCCGGCGATTTGGCTTGCGCGTCGCTATTTGGATTTGGACGTTCGTATCTCGGATTCAACACAATTTAGATAAGCGCTTGTGTAATACTGACTTGTGCCTAAGATTTGATATGGAGCTGGGCTGCAGCGCTAAATGTTGCGGACGCAATGGCCGATAGTATCGGTGCATTTAGCGGGAACGGCCGAGTGCCTGGCTGAGGCCGGGCTGGAATACCCAGGAAAAATTGAGCGTATGGTGAAGTCCGAACCGTCTAACGGCAAGGCTCTGGTGATCGTGGAATCACCGGCGAAGGCCAGAACCATCGACAAGTACCTCGGCCCGGGCTACGAGGTCAAGGCCTCGATGGGCCATGTCCGCGACCTCCCTGCCAAGGGCCTGAACGTCGACATAGAGCACGATTTCGAGCCGACCTATGCCGTCGTTCCGGGCAGAAAGCGCACGGTAAACTCTCTCAAGGCCGCCGCGAAGAAGTGCAGCAGGCTTTATCTGGCCACCGACCTCGACCGTGAGGGCGAGGCGATCGCGTGGCACCTCGCGCAGGTGCTGGGCGTGCCGGAAGAGAAAACCTTCCGCGTGATATTCAATGCGATAACGAGATCCACGATCCGGCAGGCCTTTGAAAATCCGGGCAAACTGGATATGGACAAGGTTATGGCCCAGCAGACCCGGCGCATCCTGGACAGGATCGTGGGCTATCAAATAAGCCCGCTGTTGTGGAAGAAGGTCGCGCGAGGTCTGTCGGCGGGCCGGGTGCAGTCGGTCGCGGTGAAGATGATCGTTGAGAGGGAACGGGAGATCCGCGCTTTTAAGCCTGCCGAATACTGGCTTATCCCCGCGGTCTTCTCGACCGACCTGCAGGCTGATTACAGCAAGGATTGGCTCGAGTTTATCACGCCCAACGAACAAGGTGAGAATCCGCCGCCACAGGCCGAGCAGGCCAGGTGGCTGGCCGAACACAACGCCTTCAGAGCCGAGCTGCACAGGGTCGGTGGCAGCAAATTCGAGGCCCACAACAGAGAACAGGCGGAGCGAATATTCGAAGCCCTCAAGTCGGCGCGATTCAAGATCGCCGATATGGAGACCAAGGAATCCACGAGCCGGCCGCCGGCTCCGTTCATAACTTCCACCCTGCAACAGGCCGCGGCAAATCGACTGGGCTTCGCCGCAAAGAGAACGATGAGGGTGGCCCAGCAACTGTACGAGGGTATCGACCTCGGAACGATGGGGTCGCTCGGTCTTATCACGTATATGAGGACCGACAGCACTCACGTCTCTCCCGAGGCGATCAGGGATGCGCGGAATTATATCGCCAGACATCTCGGCCCCGCGTACCTGCCTTCAAGGCCCAACATCTATGCCTCGAAGAAGACCGCCCAGCAGGCGCACGAGGCAATCCGCCCGACCGACGTCGACCTGACCCCGGAGGAGATAAAGCAATTCCTCACGGACGAGCAGTACAGGCTTTACGAGCTTGTCTGGCGGCGGTTCATGGCCTCGGCGATGAAGCCGGCCAGGTGGAAGGTAACGAACCTGCAGATAGCCGCCGATACATCCGTGGGACGTTGCGTCTACAGGGCCAGCGGACGTCTCCAGGTCTTTGACGGGTTCACAAGCCTCTGGCCGACCAATTCCGATGAACAGCACTTGCCGCCCGTCAAGCTTGGCCAGGAACTGGCCGCCGTGGATATCAAGCCCGAGCAGCATTTCACCAGGCCGCCGGCCAGGTACACCGAAGGCTCGCTCGTCAAGACACTTGAAAAGGAAGGAATCGGCCGACCCAGTACCTACGCCACGATCATCAGCACCATCCAGGAGCGAGGGTACGTCGAACAAAGGGGCCGAAAATTCTTCGCAACCGACCTCGGCGAGATAGTTACCGACAAGCTAAACGAGTACTTCCCCGAGATAATGGACATCGCCTTTACGCGATATATGGAGGAACAGCTCGACAAGATAGAGGAGCAGCATCTGGACTGGCTTGGGGTCTTGAGGGACTTCTACGGGCCTTTCAAGAAGAGCCTGGAAACCGCCCAGGCCCAGATGAAACACGCCAAAGCCGAGGTCAGACCGAGCGAGTATAGCTGCCCGGAGTGTGGCAAGCAGCTGGTTTACAGGTTCGGCAAGAACGGCAGATTCCTCAGTTGCTCTGGGTATCCGCGGTGCACCTTCGCTGCTGCTTGCGACAGGGATGGTAAAATGGTCGAGCAGCAACCGAGCGACTACACGTGCCCGGCTTGCGGAAAGAAAATGGTCCACAAGACCGGTCGCTTCGGTCCGTTCCTTGGCTGCAGTGACTACCCGCAGTGCAAGACGACCCTCAGGCTCGACAAAGAAGGCAACGTCCTTCCGCCGAAGCCGCCGGCGGAACCGACAGGCCTTAAGTGTCACAAGTGCAAAGAAGGTGAATTAGTCATTCGGCAGAGCAAGAGAGGACCGTTCCTGGGCTGCGGTAGGTTCCCGAAGTGCAGGACGATTATCAGCATCAAACAGCTTGACCATTTAAGGCAGCTTCAGGCCGCCGGCAAGTGGCCGCCGGAAACCCTCGAACAGGCCGACGTACTGCTCGGAAGAAAAAAGGCAGGCAAATCCCGCGCCGCAGACAGGACAAACAAGGCCGCCAGAACCGCGAACGTGCCGGAATGACCTGCTAACACTCCCTTGTCCGACAGGCCAGACCTATCCACCGTGGTGCATCGCCGCACCGCCCAGGGCCCTGACGCCGAAACCGGCACTTGAGATTTCGACCCGCAGTGTTATAGTAGCATTCGCCGCATCTGTTTGCAGCAACGGACAACCAAATCAGGAGTCTTTTGAAAATGAAGCGCTATTTGAGGTCCTTATCGCTGATTCTGTGTTCGACGCTTGCGTTTTTCTGCGCGACAGACCTTGAGGCAAGAGACGACTCTGCGGTCCTGGCCAGAGAGGTGCTCGAGCTCGCGGGTGTCAAGGGAGGAATCGTTGTGCACCTGGGCTGTGGCAAAGGCAGGCTCACGGCGGCACTGCGCGCCAACGACGCTTACACCGTCCACGGCCTCGACGCCGACCCCGAAGAGGTCAGGCAGGCCAGAAACTACGTCCGGGCAAAGGGGATTTATGGCCCCGTCTCTGCAGAACTCCATTCCGGGCCGACCCTGCCCTATGCTGAGAACCTCATCGACCTGGTTGTCGTCGAAGAGCCCGGCAAGGTGCCGATGAACGAGATTATGCGGGTGCTGGCCCCGGGCGGGGTCGCCTGTATTCGCCGTCAGGGCGCCTGGAAGAAGATGGTCAAGCCCTGGCCCGACAATATCGACCAGTGGACCCATTTCCTCCACGACGCAACCAACAACGCCGTCGCCCGCGACTGGCTCGTCGGCCCGCCCGGCAGGCTCCAGTGGCTCGCGCCCCCCCTGTGGCTGCGCAGCCACGAAACGCCATCGGGTATCCAGAGCGTTATCTCGGCCGCTGGCCGGCTCTTTTATTTCTTCGACGAGGGCCTTATTGGCATCACCGATGAACGCCTGCCCGACCGCTGGTCACTGGTCTGTAGGGATGCCTTCAACGGCAAACTCCTCTGGAAACGGCCCCTGAAGGCCTGGGGCTGGCGAGAGTGGAGCCTCGAGAAGTGGCAGGGAAAAGACTGGACAAAGCTTCGCGCCGCACGAGTCAACGTCCCTGCCGAGAATCAACGCCGAATAGTCGCCGCCGGCGACCGCCTCTACACGACCCTTGCCTATTACGCCCCCGTTTCCATTCTCGACGCGGCCACCGGCGATATCATCGCGACGGTCCAGCAAACGTACCCCGCTCGCGAGATACTGGCAAGCGGCGGCACCGTGGTCGTGCACGTCGGCCAGGGGCCGCAAAGCCCCGACGAACAAGATGCGGACCAGCCTCGATTGGTTGCCTTCGACGGCAAGACCGGCAAGGTGATCTGGACCAGGCAGACCGGGCAGATTCAGCCTCTGTCCCTGGCAATCGACAACGGCCGTATCATCTACCTGGCCGGAAAAGAGCTTGTCGCACGGAGCCTGGCCGACGGCCGGAAGCTCTGGACGGCCCGGCCTAAACTGACCACCCCCAGAACCCTCGTCGCTGTTGACGATGTCATCGTAATGCTGGCCGGCAAACTGGTCGTCGCTCACGATGCGACCGACGGCCGGGTCCTCTGGGAGAAAACCGTACCGCCGATAGGTGGAGCCGACGGTGCGGACCTGTTTGTAGTCAACGGACTTGTGTGGCGCGGAATTCTCAGCGTGGATGAACGGGGCGCCCCGGCTCGCAAAAGCCCCCACGCACTTGCGATCGGCTGGGACCTGCGCTCAGGCAAAGAGAAAAAACGCATCCTCGTCAGGAACCTGCGAAGCCCGGAGCACCACCATCGCTGCTACCGGAACAAGGCCACCGTCCGCTATATGATCGGCTCCTACGAGGGAGCCGAATTCCTGGACTTCCAGCGGGACAACCATTCCCAGAACAACTGGATTCGCGGCGCCTGCAGGTACGGCATGGTGCCGGCCAACGGACTGCTCTATGTTCCTGCCGACCAGTGCTTTTGCCAGCCAGGGGCGAAGCTGCCCGGATTTGCCGCGCTCGCTGCCGAACCGTCGCGAGCCCCCGCCGAGCGCGACGACAACGAACGCCTGGAGAAAGGCCCGGCCTACCAGGCGATCGAGACCACCCAGTACGACCTCGAGAACGACTGGGTCACCTACCGCCACGACCCGGCCCGCAGTGGCGGTACCGGCAGCAGCGTGCCCGAAAATGTTGTCCTGGCCTGGAAAACCGCACTCCAGGGTAAGCTTACTGCTCCCATAGCCGTCGGCGGCAGGCTCTACGTCGCTGAAACCGACGCCCACAGTCTCTGCGCCCTCGATAGCTCGACCGGCAAGGTGCTGTGGCGGTTTACGGCAAACGGCCGAATCGACTCGCCGCCCACCGCCTACCAGGGAATGCTCCTGTTCGGCTCAAGAGATGGGCACGTCTATTGTCTGCGCGCATCCGACGGCAAGCTTGCGTGGCGTTTTCTCGCTGCGCCCACCGACCGGAGAATCGGGTATTTCGACCAGATCGAATCCGCCTGGCCCGTCCACGGCAGCATCCTCGTCGACCGCGGCATCGCTTACTTCACGGCCGGACGCTCTACCTACCTCGACGGCGGAATCCGGGTCTATGCGCTCGACCCTACGACCGGCAAGGTTCTCCACAAGACCATCCTCAAGGGGCCCTACCCGTTCAAACAGGGCCAGCGCGACCTGGCCTTCTTTATCCTCGGGGCCAACTCTGATGTGCTTGTAAGCGAGGGCGGATACATCTATATGCGCCAGAAAAAAATGACGCCCGAGCTGGAAGTAATCGACGTGCCGGTACTCTCAAGCAAGGGCGCACAGGACGTCGGCTTGCACATCTTCTCGACCTCGAGCCTGCTGGACGGCTCGTGGTACAACCGCACCTTCTGGATGTACTCCAGGCGATGGCCCGGATATCAGCTTGCCAACCAGGCCCCGAAGACCGGCCAGCTTCTGGTGGTCGGCGAGGAAAAGACCTACGCCGTCCGCGTCTTCTACCGCCGTAACGTGCACAGCCCGATGTTCTTCCCGGGAAAGGAAGGCTACCTGCTCTTTGCGGATGTGAACACCAACGAACCACAGATAGTCGGGGAGCCTGGGGCACGCACCCCCGTCAGATGGCTGCCCCAGTCGGACTATTCCCGGGCCCGCGGCAACGCGGTTCGAAAGCTCGAAAGCGAGGCCTTCGGCCTGGACAAAATGATCGGCTACACCCGCGCTGAGCCCCCCGTCTGGAAGCTCTGGCTGCCCGTCAGAATCAGGGCTATGGTAAAGGCCGGCCCGACTCTGTTCGTCGCCGGCCCACCGGACACGTTCGACGCCGACGCCCCTTACGCACCGTTCGAAGGACGTCGCGGCGCCACCCTCGTTGCTGTCTCTGCTGAAGACGGGAAAAAACTGGCCCAGCTTGCGCTGGACTCACCCCCCGTCTTTGACGGTATGATTGCGGCGCGCGGACGCTTGTTCGTATCCCTGAGCGACGGCAGCGTCGTATCCCTGGCCGGACGACCCTCTTTGTGACAGACCAGAGACCAGAGCAATACCGAGCGGACCAGCCTGCCAAACCTCAGGCAGCGGCTCTTGGCGGGGCAGTTGGCTTGCAGATCGGCGGAAGTGGGCCCAGCTGCAGCTCCTAAGGCTCACAGGCAGCCGAGCACATACTCTCCAGAAACTCTGCGTTGTCCGGGTATTTCCTGATGAGCTTCAGCATGCAGTCTATGGCCTCGGGGGCTTTGTAATTCGACAAAACCCGCCGGAGCATTGCCAGGCCGGCTGCGTGGGCTTCGCCGTGTAGATTGGCTTCTTTTCTCGTCCCGCTGGCCGGAATGTTGATAGCAGGAAAGACCCGCGCCTCCGCCAGCGAACGGTCAAGCACGATCTCGCTGTTGCCGGTCCCTTTGAACTCCTCGAAGATCAACTGGTCCATCCGCGAGCCCGTATCCACGAGGCACGTGGCGATGATCGTTACCGACCCTCCATTCTCGATGTTCCGCGCCAGGCCGAAGAGGCGACGCGGCACCTCGAGAATACCCGCCTCCAACCCGCCAGTCATCGTCGGGCCCTGACGGGAGCCACTGCGGCGCGTCCGGTTGTTGAACGACCGGCCGATCCGTGTCAGACTATCGATCAGCAGGACCACATTCCGACCGCATTCCAGCTCCGTCCGAATGTGGGCGAGCATCAGCTCGACCAGCTCCACGTGTTCGTCGGCGGTGTGGTCACTGGTGCTTGCGACGACCTCAGCGCAATCGACGGCCCTGCGAAAGTGCGTGACCTCCTCCGGCCTTTCGTCTACCAGCAACACAATGATCCGACTTTCAGGCGAACAATACCCGATGGCCTGTACGATCTGCTCCAGGAGAACGGTCTTTCCCGCCTTCGGCGGCGAGACGATCAACTGCCGTGTGCCCTTGCCTATCGGAGCGATAAGGTCAACGATGCGGGTACTTTCCTGGCCGCACGCCCCCAGGTCGAATCGCTCGCACGGATCAACCGCGACCAGTTCCGAAAAGCGCCTTCGTTTTGCAAAGGCCTGCGGCTCCATACCTCCCAGGGACTCGATTGATACCAGCCGGGTCCGGCCTTTTTTTCGCTTGGTCCGGCCGGTCACGGTCGCTCCTTCGGTCAAATCGAATCGATTCACCAAATCGGGGTGTACCATCACTTCCGTAGTCCCGCGACGGTAAGACCGCTCGGCTGTCCTGACGGCAAACTGCTGTCTGCCGAGGCTTTTCAGTATTCCCGTAATGCTCTGGCCCATAAAAACATCCCCCGTAAGCCCGGCAGGCAAAATACCTCCCTCAAACTCCGGCTCCATTACGATCTGGCTTCCCCATTGTTTGGATGATATCACTGTGCAAGTTGTTGTACACGCTTGTCAGGTCCGAGGCAGGGATATCACGACTCGAAGCGTAAGTGTCCGTTGTCGGTGCGGGAAATTTCTGCATTTTGCTATGTAACCTTGCTCTGTGCATTGCGGTGTTCGATGTTCGTTTCGTATTAACGCAAGAACCAGTTTCCCGATATAGAGTTGCGCGGTAGTGCTATTTCGATCCGCATCTGCCGGGTTACCACTCGAGACCCTCGCCGCCCGGCGAGTCAAGCACCCCCGTCCGGACCTGCCCGGTCTTGCAAGGCCCGGACCGCCGGCTGCACTGCCAGCCTTTCGCAAGACAGCCCGCTGCGATACCCACCTCCGAGGCCCGGCCTTTCTTCTGCCCCGAGCGCTGGTCTGCACCGCCTGCCCAAGAAGAAAGATGGTTGGCTGGTGCGTGCCACAACGCGTAACCTTGTCTTGGATGAACACAAGGCCCACCAATTACGTAGGCCGAGCTTCCCAGACCGAATTATACCGCCGATAAGCCCCTGATGCAAGGGCCTTTTTCGCGAGAGGACGCCACGCTCGAGCTGGGGGCATTGACGCCGCCTTAGTCCTATCTGACCAGGTGTCCAATCGCATTAGAATCCGCACTGATAGCCCCAAAAACCCGCCTTTTGGACGCGTACTTGACTTTTTCTCGCCCTTGGGCTATATGTAAGTAGTGAATATGGCAGGCCCGTGGATGGTGGAGCTTCCTTGCCGGTCTGATAATACCGGCTGAAACTGCAGCGCCAGCAAGCCCAGCCTGGAGTTGGATTGGCAGTGCAGAAGATCAGAGATTCTGGTCGATTGAGCGCGTGTTGCCAGCATCCACTCCCAGGAGGCGAACAAACCCGGCGTTATCAGGCTAATAAGAGTGGGCTTGAGCGCGATGGCGCATATACCAACCGTCGCAAGAACGGATTCGGGCCGAGTTTTTTGGGAGGCTTTCAGCATTTTTTGGGCGAGAATCAGCGTTTGAGATGCGTCGTAATGCATAGAAGGTGCAGTTGTAAATCTACGGCTTGTTTGCCGCCCGGCGTTTTTTGCGGAGCAGTGCGGGCGCACAAGCAGGGTTGCCGCGATGCGGCAATGTGAAATCCGCCCTGTTACCTTTTCTTTGGTAAGGATGTAAGCCGTGGCACGAAAACAGGCAACAACCTCAAAGACCCAAGCGGCACAGGCAACCGTCTCTGCCGAGCAGTCGAAAGAAGAACGGAAGCCTCGGGATGCCGAGGAACAAATAAAGATGCTGCTCGAGCGAGGCCGTGAAAAGGGCTTCCTCACGTACGAGGAGATAAACGATAGTCTGCACGAAGAGGCCGTCAGCCCCGCCCGCCTCGACAGGCTCCTTGGTACCCTTGACGAGATGGGCATTACCCTCCTCGACGAGGCCGACGTCAAGGCTCAGCCGACCGGCGCCGAGGGGGATGATGATTTCGCAGCGGCCGAGCCCGACGAGGTCGCCGAGGGAGCCACCGAAGAGCCCAGCGACGAAGACGAACTTCTCGAAAAAGAGCTTGTGGAAACAGAGTCGTCCCGCAGAATCGACGATCCTATCCGTATGTACCTGACGCAGATGGGCCAGATACCATTGCTGACGAGAAAGTCCGAGATCGCACTGGCCCGAAAGATCGAGATAACGCGGATGGGCTTCAGACGGAAAATGCTCCAGTGCGACTACTGTGCGCGCAATGCAGTCGAGCTGCTACGCCAGGTTTACACAGGCGAGATGTCCTTCGACCGGACGATAAAGACCGGCACTGCCCCGGACCAGACCAAGAACGCGATCAAGAAACGCCTTCCGGTCAACCTCAAGACGGTGGACGCGCTGCTCACGATAAACCAGGACCTCTTCAGAAAAAGCCTGGAGAGCAACGACACCAAAGAACCCAGGGAATTGCTCAAGCGTATCCACAGAAACAGGCGGAAGATCGCCACCCTGCTTGAAGAGCTCAGCCTGCGAACCAGCAGGATTCAACCGATGAAGGCCAAGCTGCAGGGTATCTGTGAAAAGATGCATCAGCTCGAAAAGGCGATTGAAGAAGGGCCCGGAGGCGACCTGACCGCCGACGATATCGACACTATGAAACAGGAATTGGCGGGCCTGCAAGACCTCGTAGTGGAGACGCCCAAGCAGTTAGAGAAACGGCTTCGGGCCCTCGAGAGGGTCTTCTCGCAGTACGAGAACGCAAAGCGAATGCTCTCGAGCGCCAACCTCCGGCTGGTCGTATCCATCGCAAAAAAATATCGTAACAGGGGGCTGAGCTTCCTGGACCTGATACAGGAAGGCAACACCGGCCTGATGAGAGCCGTGGATAAGTACGAGTACAGACGCGGATATAAGTTCAGCACCTACGCGACATGGTGGATCCGGCAGGCTATCACCAGGGCCATAGCCGACCACGCCAGAACCATCCGCATCCCCGTACATATGATAGAGACTATGAGCCGCCTCAGGACTGCCAGCAAAATCCTGCACCAGCAACTTGGACGAGAACCCACCATCGAGGAGATCGCCAAGGAAGCGGATATGAGCGTCGAGGAAACTCGCCGCGTAATGAAAATCTCCAAGCATCCCATCAGTCTGGACCGCCCGATAGGTGAGAGCGAGGACAGCTACTTCGGCGACTTCATAGAGGACGACGACGTGGACTCGCCCGTGGCCTCAGCCA
The DNA here is from genome assembly GCA_964632005.1 of uncultured Pirellulales bacterium. Taxonomy (GTDB): domain Bacteria; phylum Planctomycetota; class Phycisphaerae; order Sedimentisphaerales; family Anaerobacaceae; genus CAZWAP01. The sequence continues at coordinate 83,672 of CAZWAP010000005.1, forward strand.
CGCAGGAGATGCTCAAGGAGCGGATCGACGTCGTGCTCAAAACCCTCTCATACAGAGAACGCGAGATTATCAAACTGCGGTACGGCATCGGTGACGGCTATACCTACACGCTCGAAGAGGTCGGCAGAATCTTTAAGGTAACCCGCGAGCGCGTCAGGCAGGTCGAGGCAAAGGCCATCAGAAAACTCCAGCACCCCGTCCGCGCAAGAAAGCTCGAGGGATTCATCGACCACAAGACCGCCTGAGCCATCAGCGAAAATGTGGATGTCTATCCCGTCGCTGCAGACCACTCCGGCAGCAAGACCGGACCCACCGTAGCCTCAATGCTCACGGCTGCAACGAGCACCTCCGTATGGGACCAAGAAAAGGGCCGATTCCGTAGGCAAACCCCTTTCTGTGCTCGGTGAACCGTCGCGGGCTAAACAACTCCCTGGTCGAGCATAGCATCGGCGACTCTGAGGAAACCGGTGATATTGGCCCCCATCACCAGGTTACCCGGCTCACCGTACTCCTCTGCGGTCTCGTAGACGGCCTTGTGGATGGCGACCATGATCTGGTGCAGCCGCTGGTCCACTTCCTCGCGCGTCCAGGCCAAGTGCATGGCGTTCTGGGCCATCTCCAAGCCGGAAACGGCTACGCCACCCGCGTTGGCCGCTTTGCCGGGCCCGTAAAGGATCTTCTTCGCCAGGAACTGGTCGACCGCCGCCGGCTCGGACGGCATGTTGGCCGCCTCGCAAACCAGGTAGCAGCCGTTGTCCAACAGCGACTTCGCATCTTCCCCGCTGATCTCGTTCTGGGTCGCACACGGAAACGCACAATCGCACTTGATATTCCACGGCCGCTGGTTTTCGTAGTACTCTGCGCCCTTGAACTTCTCGGCGTACTCCCTGATCCGCCCACGGCGGACGTTCTTCAACTCCATCACCCAGGCCAACTTCTCTTCCTCGATGCCGTCCGCATCGTAGACCACACCGTTCGAGTCGGACATCGAGACCACCTTGGCGCCGACCTGGATGAGCTTCTCGACCGTGTACTGAGCCGCGTTGCCCGCCCCGGAGACCGTGCAGACCTTCCCTTCGAGAGTATCGTCTCGGGTTTTTATCATCTCCTGGGCAAAATATACGCACCCATAGCCAGTGGCCTCGGGTCGAATCAGCGAGCCGCCCCAGCCGGGTGCCTTGCCGGTCAGCACGCTGCTGAACTCATTCGCCAGCCGTTTATACTGGCCGAACAGAAAGCCGATCTCCCGGCCGCCCACGCCGATGTCGCCGGCCGGCACGTCGGTATGCGGGCCGATATGGCGGAACAGCTCGGTCATAAAGGATTGGCAAAAGCGCATAACCTCGCTGTCCGACTTGCCCTTGGGGTCGAAGTCCGAGCCGCCTTTGCCGCCACCCATCGGCAACCCGGTCAGCGCGTTCTTGAAGATTTGCTCAAAACCGAGAAACTTCAGGATGCCGGCCGTTACCGTCGGGTGGAAACGCAGTCCGCCCTTGTATGGCCCGAGCGCACTGTTGAACTCGATGCGGAAGCCCCGGTTCACCTGCACCTCACCCTTATCGTCCTGCCAGGGCACGCGGAAGATCAACTGCCGTTCCGGCTCCACGATCCGCTCCAAGATCTTCGCGTCCTGGTATTTCTTGTGGCGACTGATCGCTGGCCTGAGGCTCTCGAGCACCTCCGTGACCGCCTGGAGGAATTCCGATTCGCCGGGGTTGCGTTTCTCTACGATTTTCACCACCTGATCGATAACGTCCATACTGCTTGATCCTTCCTTAAATTGTAAACTTGGCTTCTGAGGTTATTCCAAACGGAGCGTTATCCTAACGATGATACGCTTGCTTTACAAGACCAACTTTCTTCCATACAAGACAAAGGCGGTATGAATGCGGTTGGAGCAAGGCGAAGGTGCCCGCCGGCGCCCCCACACGCGAACAGGGCACGGCCGGTGGGGCCGGCTGTTGCAACTGTTTACATTGAACCGGGCACTTCCAGGCCGTGCTCGGCCATCAGTCGTGAATCCCACATAATCTTTTTCGGGTCGCCGTCGGCGATGATTCGGCCGTCGTCAACCAGCACAACCCTTTCGGCAAGTGCAGCGGCGAAGTTCATATTGCACGTTGCTATTACCAGCGTCTGAGGCAGAGTCTTGAGCAACTCTACCAGGTTCTTGCGATGCCTCGGATCCAGGCTGCCTTCCGGCTCGTCCAGGGTGATGATTTTAGGTGCCATAGATAGTATCGTGGCTATCGCCGCGGCCCGCTTCTGACCGGCTGAAAGGTGGTGCGGAGCCCTCTCGCCCATCCCCGCCAGACCAACGGTTTCCAGCGCGTCGGTTACCCGCTTGGTGACCTCTTCTGGCTCCAGACCCATATTGATCGGCCCGAATGCCACGTCGTCGAACAGCCTGGGCATAAACAACTGGTCTTCGGGATTCTCCAGGCAGGACCCGAGAGAAGCGCGTATCTTCTTAAGGTTTGCCCGATTGACTTCCAGCCCGTCGATCCGGACCTTCCCGGTCCCTCGCAAAAACCCGGCCATCACCAGCAGCAGCGTCGATTTACCCGCACCGTTCGGGCCTATCAGCACGAGCTTCTCTCCGTGCTCCACGCTCAGGCTCACCCCGCTCAACGCCGGGGTGCCGTCCGGATACGTATATGAAAAACTCTCTATCTCGATTGCCTTTGTCATCGTGGTTACTGCAAGGCAGGCTTGAGAAAGAAGTAAAGCCCGAAGACGAAGAACATAGCCGCCGAGGCGAAAACGTAGTCCGCCGGCCGAACCCGCAGCCGGCTCAGCGTCTTCCACGTCCCATCAAAGCCGCGAGCCTGCATGGCGACATTGATGTGCTCGGCGGTATCGATGCTGCGGACGAACAGCGACCCGAGCATTGCCGCCGCGATCGAAAGCTCCCGCTTGAAGCCCAGATTCCGCAGCTTCCTTCCGGCCCTGGCCCGCAATATGTGGTGGGCCCGGTCGATCAAGACGAATATGTAACGGTACAGAAAACCCAACTGGACGACCAGTATCCGGGGCATTCCCAGCCACCGCAGCCCGACCAGCAGGTCGTTGAACCGAGTGGTCGAAACCAGCGCGATAAGAGCGAGCATCGTAACGACGAACTTGCCGAGTATCACAAAGCAGCGCATCCACCCGACGGTAACGTCCCAGACCCACGGCCCGAAGGCGACCGCAAGCGGCGTCCTGTCGTAGAATGGACAGCTCAGCGCCAGCACCAGAACGAACGGGCAGACCAACAAGACCTGCTTGAAGGCGAACCTCAGTGGTATCCCCGCCCAGACCAGCACGGCAAACGGCCCGACAGCGTAACAGGCCAGGATACTCAGCGAGGTCCGCGGCAGAGAGATAACCACCGCGGTAAAAACCACCACCACGATGAACTTGACCCGACTGTCAAGCCGATGTATGGCCGAATCCTGGTAGGCGAACTTGTCTATGTATGCGTGGTGCATTTCCCGGCACGTCCAAAGCCAGCAAACCAAAACCCGCAGAACCGCCCGGGTCGGTGCTGCGGGCATCCGAAACCAACACTGCGGGATATTTTAACGAATCACGCGGCGGCTGGCCGGTTTTTTCTAAGAAATCTTCCCACCAACCAGATCACCGCCATCGTTATGGCCGACCCGACTACGCCCGCAAAGCTGGTCCAGCCGGCCCAGGATTCCGGCTGGTCGTCGGTCGGCTGCTCCGGCTCCGGAGCCCGCACGGAATAGTCGGGCATCAGGGCATACTTCGAGTGCAAATCGTCCACGACGGCGATCCTGGGGTCTTCGTTGGATACGGCCGGCTTGAAGTCGGGCTGATCCGGCCTCTCGGCGTAGCTCCACTCCAACCCGTCCGGCAAGTCAGAAGCCAACAGCGACAATCCCGCCGAGATGATCACGGTCATCGCAAGCAGCGTCGCCAGCACCGCCTTCCTGCTGAGCCTGACCTTGCCCGGCAGTGAATCCACGACTATGTCGGGCCTGACCTGCTGAAGATAGCCCAGTACCGCCACCGTGATCAGCCCCTCGACAAGCCCGATCAGCAAATGCACCCCGAGCATCGTTGCAAGGAAGGTCGAGAACGGAACGACCAGCACCCCCGCCAGCCAGGCCTGTAGAGGGACAAGGGCCGCGCCGGCCTCGATGCCGGCTACGCAGCCTATCATCGCCCCCACGTATATCCGCGGTCCGGAGGCCGACCCCCGCGTGACCGCGCGATACAAGAAGTAGCCGAGATAACTGGGCACCAGCGCCATATTGATAATGTTGCAACCCAGCGCCAGCAGGCCGCCGTCCTGGAAAATGAGGCACTGGACAATCACCACCGAGGACATAACGACCGCGGCCAGGTGCGGCCCTAATACGATCGCCAGCAGCACCGCCCCGACCATATGCCCGCTGGTGCCCGGCATCGCAGGCAACTGGAAATTGACCATCTGGGCCGCAAAGACAAAGGCCCCCAGTATGCCCATCAAGGCGAGTTTCTCGCCACTGATAAGCTGCCTGGCCTTCCTGCAGACAAGCCCCAGGCCGCCCGCCGCTGTGGCCAGCGTGCCCGCGGCCACCGGAACCGACAATAATTCGTTGGCCATATGCATAATAGATTCCTCCCGGGCAGAAGCCCGATACTTAGAATGACATCTGTGCCCGTACACCTACCACGACCGAATCACTGGCCGCGCTGTTGCCGCCCGGCTCGGCAATGTACTGGATACTCGGGCTGATATTCAGCTGGGAGCTAAGCCGGGCATTGTAATAAAGTTCAACCGCACTTTCGTAGTCGTTGGTGTAGGTGGTCGAAGCCCGGTCGCTGAAGAAGCCCTGAGCGAAGGCAACGCCAAAGACGTCCTCATCGCGACCTTCGAACGGCCCGAGGTATTGAAACCCGACGCTCCAGAAATTGGCAATGTCGTTTGTCTTGCTCGGAGCGTATCCGTACCTGAAGAATGCGCCGAGCCCCTGGGCGTCATCCGGATCGTTGTTCTCCCTGACGAGCATCTGGTCGCAGGTTGCATAGAAACCTGCGTCGTCGCGGTAATTCTTCGTGCCGTCGGAGTTGGCCTTCGGTTGCGGGTCGTTCCAGAAACCCAGGCGGTAGGTGCCGGGCAGGGGGCCATTCGGGCAATCAAGTTCGTGCTGTAAGCCAAGTTCAAAGATAAACAGGAAATAGTCTTCGTCGTGGAACGCCGTGTTCAGGCCTGTTTCTCTGCGGTCGGCCTGGGCGTCCGCCGCCCCGCCCATAATGTACCACGAATCGGTCGGGCTCCAGTTGAGTACGACGCCCGCCGAATAATCGGGAAACGGTATCGTCGGGTTATTGACGAAGGCCCCGTTGAGAAACTGGGTCGTTTCGTCGTTCGCATAAGCGCTCGTGTCGAAGACCGCGGTGAAGTCTATCTTACCGACCATCAAGGTAAGGCTCCGGGTAAACAAAGGTCCCTGGTAGAAGCATTCCACCAGGTCGATGGCTCGGTCGCCGATCGCGTCACCGTTTACACCGAAGGCGCTGCCTACCGAGGGCCCGTCGATGCCGGCGGTGTCTGGCCAGCCTCCCTCGGCATGCAAGTAAAAAACGCCGTCTTCAAAGCCTAACAACCTCCGAAGGTCTGCTAAGACCTCGTAGTCGTAGCTGCCGGAGAGCCGACCGGCCCGGCGGTGGCGGCTGATGCCGCCGCGAACATTCTGCTGATAGATATTCGTAACCCCCAGATTTATTTCTATGCCGGCGCTTGTAAGGTCCTCTGAACCGCAGAGAACATCCGTGAGCGTTTGCGCCTTCCTCCGGGCCTTGATGGTCGGGTCCACCTGCTCGGCCCGTGAACTCTCGATCGCTGCAGGACATAGCGCAGCCCATAATAGCGCCAGGCCCGGAACAATCGTCATTCTGCCTGTACTTGCCTTTCCTTTCGCTTGATGAATTCTCATCTGCCAACCTTTCATATCGCACAACATTCATTCGGCGCATAAAAATAACTAATTCGTGCTACCGCGTCAAGAAAATATTTGACAGAAAATGCCGTATCTCATATAAATACCCACGTCTAAACGAATCACTTTTCAAAGAGGAGCCTTTATGGCATCTGGGGAAGAAGCGTTTGTGGTGGAACTGAACGATCGGCCGGAATACCAGCGGCTTCTGGAAGGCCCGCCGCAGACTTGCGGGTTGAAGGCCGGCAGGGTATACATAGAGCCGGGTAGCGCCTGCGGGCGGCACAGTACCGAAAATAAAGAGGAAATACTCATATTTCTCTCGGGCACCGGCCAGCTGCTCATTGGTGAGCGCCAGCGGGTCATCGAGGTCGGTGCCGGCAGCGTTGCCTACATAAGACCGCGGACGGTCCACGACGTGAAAAACACCGGCGCCGAGCCCCTGAGGTATATCTACTGTGTGGCTCCGACAGGTGCGTAAAGCCGGCCTGAGGGCGCCTGCAAGGCCTTTTTCGGGCCTCTTTTCCCTGTTTTTCGGCTAAGAACGCCCGAAAAGCTGCTCTAAACCCAGGAAAAACCCGGGTTTACGCGACGGCGGACGCGGCAAAAAATTTTTTAGAAAATTCCAAGAAAATCCTTGCAAAACCGCCCGGTGCGCATATAATGACTAATGTAAGTTATTTGTTCTTTTCTTCTATATCTTGGTTTTCGTGAGATAGTGCTTAAATCATAGGTTTGCAGTATTTCCTAATCGCGACACTGTCTCACAAAGAGCTGGAACCCGCTCCGTTCCAGCTCTTTTTTTGCGCGCGGCCGGAGGGCCTGAGGGCGTCAGGCCTGCGGAGAAATCGGATCGGCAGATAAGAGCTCCCGGCGGGCCGGGCCACCGGTGGGCCCGGGCCGATTTGCCTTGTGGATCGACCGGCCAGCGCCTATAATTAGAGAGCTGGCGGCCTTGGCAGTGAAGAAGAGTTGACCAGCCTGTTGTTACGGCCGTTATGGAACAACTCGGGCAGTCGGCGCATCTTTGCTGTGGTGGGGAAGAAGGAATCGGCCGTGACGTAAAGGCTGGCTGTCAGTGCAGCTGGAAGACCGGCAGTCTTGCCGAGGCAGCTGGCTGTTCTTTGGCATCTCGGCAGGTGGTGGTATGTCGGCCCTTGGTGGGATATGGCATCAGGCCGGATTACCGAACGAATGTAAGTTCGCACGGGCGGCCCCGACAACAGAGCCGAGCAAGGGAAACGATGGCGTTTCCGGGGGATATGATGCGATGAGGAAGCGTGGGGCGTTCACGCTCGTTGAACTACTGGTCGTAGTCGCGATCGTCGCACTGTTGATGGGGATACTGATGCCGGCGCTTTCGCGGGCCAAGAGGCAGGCACGGGCTTCGGCCTGCCTGGGCAACCTGAAGCAATGGGGCCTGCTATTCGCGACGTACTGCGAGGACAACGACGGGCGCTTCCTCAGCGGCCAGGGCGAGGGGAACGGCTACTGGTGGATGGACGAGATGCGTCCTTATTACAAAGACGAGGAGGTGCGCTTGTGCCCGCAGGCAACCAGGTGGTACGCCGGCGGGGGCAAGATAGGCGCCCGGAGCGACTGGGCCTGGCGGGCGGGCAGCAAGTACAGCGCCAACGATACAGGCAGCTACGGTCCAAACGCGTGGATCTGCGACCCCAGGCCGGGTACGACCGGTATGTGGGGCCGGAACCCGCCCGATTACAAGATCGAGTATTACTGGCGGACGCCCAGTGTGCGGGGCGGCAATTTCATACCGGTCTTTTGCGGCAGCTGGTGGGTGGACTTCTGGCCTCTGGAGATAGATGAACCTCCAAGGCTGCCCGACGGCGTACCCATTCCGGACAGGCCCGGCAAGAACGAGATGGAGAGGTGCTGCGTGGACCGACACGACGGTTTCTTGGGCGGGCTGTTTATGGACTGGTCCGCCAGAAAGATAGGCGTCAAGGAGCTCTGGACGCTCAAGTGGCACAGGCGGTACAACATCCACGGTCCGTGGACAAAGGCCGGCAAGGTGGACCCCAAGGCCTGGCCTGAGTGGATGTGGAAATATAAGGATTATTAACCTGGGCTAACCGCTGCGAACCAAAGGGACGCAGAACGCGTCGTTCATACTGTCCCGCGTGCAGCGTTTATCGAGCCCGATGTGAGGGACGAAAAAAGGAGCTACGGTTGGAGATGTTTAGGAACAAGAAAAGAGCTTTTACCTTGGTTGAGTTGCTGGTCGTGATCGCCATTATCGCCCTGCTGATGGCGATACTGGTCCCCGCTCTCAACCGCGCCAGGAAGCAGGCCAGGTCCGCTGCCTGCAAGATGAACCTCCACCAGTGGTCGTTGATCTGGTCGTTGTATTGCGAGGATAACGACGGGCATTTCTGCCAGGCCGGCCCGCTCGGTTGGAAGCGAGGGACCTGGATAATCGCCCTTCGCTACGAGTGGAGAACCAAGACCAACATCCTGCGCTGCCCGATGGCCGTTAATCGTCGACCCGACGGCAAGGCCTGGGGTGGCCCTTTGCACACTTACGTGATGGGTAGCGGTGGGTACAAGAACCTGCGGGAAGAGTGCAGCTACGGTGCGAACAACTGGCTGTATGATTGCGCCCCGGGCGTTACGTCGATCCAGGGCCGACCAACCGCCTACAACTGGAAGACTGTCTATGTGCGGCACGGAAACGGAATCCCGGTCTTTGCGGACACGATGTGGAGAGGCGGTGGACCGTCGGAGGCGGGTCTCCGGGGCGATCCGCCGGAGTATGACGGCCAATGGGCCGGGTACAACGCCGAGATGAAACATTTCTGTATCAACCGGCACGACGGCTATGTGAACCATCTTTTCCTCGATTGGTCCGTGCGGGCGGTCGGGCTGAAGGAGCTGTGGATGCTCAAGTGGCACCGGCAGTTCGATACAGGGGGCATCTGGACAAGAATTGGCGGTGTGAAGCCCTTGGACTGGCCCAAGTGGATGAGGCACTTCAAGGATTACTGAGCGAGCGAGGACGTGCGGCTCGTACGGGTCAGCACAGGACGCAAGACGTCCGCCCGGATGATTTGGCTTGCAGATTCGGCCGGCCAGGGTATATAATGAAACTGTTGGTGGTCTTGCCGGTGAAGAGTTGTCCGATCCTTGATTACGGATGCTCTAAAACAAGGGCGGGGGGTAGCGCATCTAAGAAGAAGGGATTGGCCCAGGTGGACGGGGAATTATTAACCTGGGCCAACCGCTATGAACCAAAGGGACGCAGAACGCGTCGTTCATACTGTCCCGCGTGCAGCGTTTATCGAGCCCGATGTGAGGGACGAAAAAAGGAGCTACGGTTGGAGATGTTTAGGAACAAGAAAAGAGCTTTTACCTTGGTTGAGTTGCTGGTCGTGATCGCCATTATCGCCCTGCTGATGGCGATGTTGCTGCCCGCGCTGCAGCGGGCCAAAGAGCAGGCAAAAGAGGTCAGCTGCAGGAACAACTTGCGGCAATATGGAATAGCCCAGAAAGTGTATCTGGACGATTACGACGACCGGTATCCAAGCGCCTGGACATCTCTTGTTAAGACCGAGTACCCTGTGCCCGGATACCAGCGTCTTTGCCGATGGCACGACCCTCGATACCCGCCGGACGGTCCGTTCTGGCCCTACCTGCCGGCAATAAAACTCCACCTGTGTCCGACGTTCAAGGTCCTGGCCAAGACCGAAGGCCAGAAACATCCATATCATGATCCTTCCATACCTGTGATTCCTATGTACAGTTACAGTATGAATGCATTTCTCGGCTCCACGAGTGGCGCTCTTAAGTTCTCCAACATAACCAGGAGAACATCCGAGGTGTTTTTCTTTGCCGAGGAGAATATGTGGAGAAGGCCGGGCTGTAACTGGGTGCTCAACGACAACGCCTTATGTCCCGACGGCCGCGACTGGTTCGGGACCTTCCACGGTACTTCAAGCAGCAACCGCAACGCCGGCACGGCCAACGCCGTCTTTGTTGATGCCCATGTCCAGGAAGTGCGTTCGGCCCTCAAAGAGGACCCGAGCGACAAGTCGGAGATGGAATTCGGAAAATACGAAAAATACGGCTGGCCGCACGCCAAAAGTATAAAACGCCCCCCGGGACTATGATGCGTTCTCTGCTTATTTTGTGATACCATTTCGGGGCGGTCAGGCTCGGGCGGTCCAGGAGCACCGGCGGCGACCAGTCGCCGCACCTGATCTGGTACAAGCGAGCCGAAGAACGGATGCGCACGCTCAGCGGGCTGACTCGATCGGAGGAAATCGCTCGTCGAATCGACCTTGCCGTCGATGAGGCCTACCAGGGCGCCAAACAGGAGATCCACTTCGACGTGACCCTGATCCACCATTGCAGAAGTATCGAGCTTCCCGTACGGATGGTCACGGAAAAAGAGTTCGCACAGGCCGAGGCGTTTTGTGATGCGATAGCGAACGAGGAGGAGCCTAACCCTCGGTTAGGTCTGGAAAGGATGTGGAATCGGCAGACGGTCGAGCGCTACAAACGACAGAGCACAGACCCCTATTACACGATGGAACTCCACACCATCCGCCTGGGTGATGTGGCCATTTGTACAAATCCATTCGAGCTGTACACCGAATATGGGGTCCGCATCAAGGCCCGGAGCAAGGCCTTGCAGACCTTCGTCGTTCAACTGGCGTGCGCGTACGGGGCCTACCTCGCCACCGAAGAGGCTCTTCGGGGCGGAGGCTACAGTACCGCGGTCTACAGCAACATAGTCGGGCCCCAAGGCGGGAACATCTTGGTCGACCGGACCGTCGAGGCGATCAACGCGATGTGGCTGGACAACTCAGACCCCTGAGACCCGATTTGCCCTGAGGCTTTGACAACCCCCAGCCCTCGTTTCAGGGCCATCAGCCCCTGGGATTTTCCTCCAGGACGCCTACGTTCGCGATTTTGGTAGCCTATAGGGGTTCTATTCCCGCATAGCGGGCCTGGCTGATGCGATTACTCGCCGGTCCCGATCCTCCAGGGAAATCCTTCACAGCGGCTTAACGCGAATTGTCTGGGGCTTGCCCAGAATGGTCTCTTGGCCATCGCGGATCCTGAGCAGTCTGATCGTGTACTCGCCAGGCTCGACCAGGGGCCCCTGTCGGCTTCTCCGGCGGCCCTGGCCGTCCTTTTGCTTCTGGAGCCGGGCGGGGCGTCGCAGGTCCCAGACCACGCGATGCAATCCCCCTGTTGTCGGGCCCGTTATTTCGCGTACCAGTTTGCCTTTAGCATCCGTGATGGCCAGCACGATTCTGTCCTCGTCGTTCCGTGCGGACCCGTTCGGCAAGTAGTAATGGAGTATGGCGCCGAACGGCGGGTTTGGCGTGGCAAAATTGCCGAACGCCGCCACGACGTAACCGATTTCGTTGTAAACCAGCGCCCGGCGAGGTGGAAATAGGGAGGGCTTCTGCGCGAGGACGGCCGGCCCGATGTAACGCAGCGCCGTGTAATCGTCGAGCACGTAGAATCCACGCCCAAACGTCGCGCAGACCAGATCACCCTCGCGACGCTGCAGCGCCACGTCACGGACCTGGATCGTGGGCAGTCCGCCTCGCAGCCGGATCCAGTCTCCGCCGCCGTCGACCGTGAAGAAAAGTCCGAACTCTGTGCCCACGAAAAGCAGCTTGGGGTTGACGTGGTCCTCAACGATGCACCAGACCACGTGTCGGTCGGGAAGGTCGCCGGCAATTGATGTCCAGGTTCTGCCTCGATCAGGACTCTTGAGCAGGTACGGCTTGAAATCACCACGTTGATAGTTATTGAAGGCCACGTAGACCGTATCGACGTCGTGCCGTGATGCGCAGATATCGGAAACGTAAGTGTGGCGTGGTATGCCCGGGAACCTGGCTATCCGCAGCCATTTCTTGCCGCCGTCCTCGGAGACCTGTACCAGCCCATCATCCGTGCCGACGTAGAGCAGACCCTCTTGGAGCGGTGATTCGTCCAGGGCCGAGCTCACACTGAGCGCCGTGGTAAAGCGATTTTTCTGCACGGCATCGGCGCCCCAGATTCGGCCCATGATGCGCTGATTCTCGGGATCGAGCTGGCGCGTCAGATCTCCACTGACGGCTTTCCAGCTATCTCCTCGATCGTCGCTACGGTACAGGCGGTTGCCCGCCACATACAGCCGCGTAGGCGAGTGCGGACTAATCAGCAGCGGCGTGTCCCAATGCCACCGCACAGGCGGACCATTGGGGTCTTCAGGGGGCCTGATGCTGGTCCTGATCCCGGTGCGCTTGTCGAGTCGAAACAGTGCGCCGTTCTGCGATAGGCCGTACACGATATTCGGGTCTTCCGGATCTACACGCGACTGGAAACCATCACCGCCCCCTGTCTGGATCCACTCGCTGGCCCGTATGCCGACGCGGTTGATCGTACGTGAGGGTCCTGCCATGGAGCCGTTGTCCTGGGTCCCACCATACACGTTGTAGAAGGGCAGGGCGTTGTCAACTGCCACGCGATAGAACTGCGCCGTGGGCAGGTTGGTGAAATGACGCCAGCTGCGCCCGTGGTCGTATGATTCGTAAAGCCCGCCGTCGTTTCCCACCAGAAGGTGGTTCCGATCCGTGGGATCGAAAGCCATCGCGTGGTGGTCCACGTGCATCCGCCACGAGACGGACCGAAAATGCTTGCCCCCATCTTCGCTGACGTGGGTTGTCACGTCCATCGCATAGATCCGGTCGAACTGATGCGGGTCGGCATAGATTTCTCCATAGTATTGCGGATCGAGCACCTTGTAGTTGCTCTGCAGCGTCCATGTCTCGCCCCGGTCGGCCGAGCGGAAGAAACCGCCCTCGTCGCCGGCGGCATAGACCAAGGCATAGACGATATCCGGATTCTGAGGTGAAACAGCCAGGGCGATGCGCCCGATGTCAACCGCTGGCAGGCCGTTGCTCAACTTCTTCCACGTTCGGCCGCCGTCGGTGGTCTTGTATATCCCCGATTCCGGCCCCCCTCCGATCAGCAGGCCCACATGACGCCGGCGTTGGTAGGCGGCGGCATAAAGCACGTCGGGGTTCCGCGGATCGAACGCGATGTCGGTAACGCCGGTATCGTCGCTGATCTGGAGCACGGCCTTCCAGGTTCGGCCGCCATCCGTAGTTTTGAACAGCCCGCGATCGCCTCCCTCGCACCAGAGCGGCCCTTCCGCCGCGACGAATACCACGTCCGAGTCGCGGGGATCAACGAGAATCCTGCCGATATGCTGTGAATCGCTCAATCCCATGTGTTTCCACGACTGACCCCCATCGGTGCTCTTGTAGACTCCGTCGCCGTAGCCGACACTTCGGTTTGATGAGTTCTCTCCGGTTCCCAGCCAGATAACATCGGGATTGCGAGTGTCGATAGTCACACAGCCGAGGGAATAGGAACCACCCTGGTCGAAAATTGGCTCCCAGTTGATTCCGCGATTTGTGGTCTTCCACAGGCCGCCGGAGCCGACGGCAAGGTACCAGACGCTGCGATTTCGCGGATCCACGGCGATGTCGGCAACTCGGCCCGGCTTGAAAGTCGGCCCCAGAGACCTCAGCCGGAGTTCGCCAAACAGCTCCGGGTTCAATCGGACTGGCCCGCCTTCCATAGGGCTGCTGGAACTCGCTGTGGAATCTCCGACATCCGAGCTCTGTCCCCGTAACACGCTGTTCTGGAGCATAAGCACCGAAATTATACAGACAGTCCAAGCGATTCGCTTCATATCGATTCTCCTGAGCAATGTTATCTGATACCTATCCATTCTCTCGATTCAAACCGATCCACCGATTCAGGTCAAGATGATTCAGCCCAACATATGCACCGGCGGTCCTGCGATTCCGCTCGTTGAGCAGAGCAGGATAGTTTCCGTCAGCGAAACAACAACGGTCTTGGTCCGGCATCCCATCATAACTTGTTTGACACTGTTGGCTCCGCCGAGTATCTTGGCCGTGTCTGGCCCACCGTAAGGGGCAGGGCATAAACCTATACTCTGGGAATTTGCCCGGGGCATATGGACCTCGTT
>CAZWAP010000006.1:0-91921 GCA_964632005.1 uncultured Pirellulales bacterium
GGAATTGTTCGGATGGCAGTCGTTCCGGTAATGACCCTGTGAACTGGCGGGCCGAGGTGCCGAGTCCAGGCGGAAGTCCATAGAGGTCTTCGGCATTTGACGGAGCGGCCGACGAGAGGACATAGCGAGCTTGGTATCGAGGCCTGCTGCGGTGCGCCGGCAATGCCCGAGCGGATGCGTAAAATCGGGTGATGCTCCAGCCGTTCGGCGCAAAAGGGCTTGGCGGGGACGCAGCGACGAATTCAGGAAGGGTCAAAGGGATGCGTTTTTCGATAACGTCAATGTGCTCGATATCGGTGATTATCGTAGTGGTCTTGTGTTCGTATTCACCGGCTGAGGGAAGCTGCCCGCAAGGGGATGTTTACCCGGATTGCCGCGTGGATTGGCTGGATGTGCAGTTCTTCGCCGAACACTGGCTCGAGCCTGTGGGTAGTCCTGCGGACGTGGTAGGCAACGACGGCGTGAACTTTGCCGACCTTGCGAAGATTGCCGAGCATTGGCTACAAACGGGCACGGGAACGGGTTTGGTCGTGGTGTGGATAGCCCCGGAAGGGGCGATCGAAGCCGGCGCAATGTGGCGCCTCGACGGTGGTGATTGGCTCGCCAGCGGCTCGGCCGCCAACGTCGCGGCTGGCTTACACACGGTTGAGTTTATGGGCGTGGAGGGCTGGAACGAGCCCGCACCAGAGAGTGTACGGGTCTCGGGAGGACTGACAACCAGCATCGAAAGAAGCTACGTTCAGCAGACCGGTTCCATTCGTGTTCGTATTCTCCCCGACGGGGCTGTGACGTTGGGGGCCAGATGGCGGGTTGCAGGTGACGTCTGGCGCTCCAGTGGGCAGGTTGTCGGGGCTCTTCCGGTTGGTACTTACAGGGTTGAATTCGAGCCGATCCCCGACTGGATGACCCCCGCTGCGCAGGACGTTGACGTCTCAGACGCCCTGACGACCGACATCAAGGTTCGCTACAGGCACCCAATAGTAATCAACGAACTGATGGCATCGAACGCGGGCAGCGCGTTCGACCCCCAGGGTGAAGACGACGACTGGATCGAGCTGTACAATGCCTCAAGCGGGGCGTTTGACGTCGGCGGGATGTACCTGACCGACAGGGCGGCAGATCCGACGAAGTGGCGGATTCCCTTGGGCAACCCGGCACTGACGACTATCCAGCCCGGGGGCTATCTGCTCATTTGGGCCGACGGCGACGTGGAGGATTATCCCGACGGCCTGCACGCGAGTTTCCGCCTCGATGCCAGCGGAGAGGACCTGGGCCTCTATGATGCCAGCGGGGTGATCCTCATAGACCGTATCGATTTTCCGGCGTTGGATCCGAACGTATCGTTCGGGAGAAGCCCCGACGGAAACGACACTTGGCAGCTTTTCGCCTTTGCCAGCCCTGGTTCAGCCAACGTGGCGACCTGCGAAGGATTTGTCTCGGATGTCGAGTTCAGCCTCAAGCGGGGTTTCTACGATCGGCCCTTCCAGCTTACGTTGGCCTGTGAAACTGACGGCGCGCAGATCTATTACACGCTTGACGGCAGTGAGCCTGGTATCTGGTGCGGAAGAAGTAGGACCGGGGTACGCTACACCGCCCCGCTCTTTATCGATAGAACTACCTGCATCCGCGCAAGAGCCGTCAAGCGCGGATGGAAATCCTCCGAAGTCGACGCTCAAACCTACATCTTCATTGATGATGTACTCACCCAACCGGCGAATCCGCCCGGTTGGCCCACCACCTGGTGGGATTCGACATCCGGTGACTACGAAATCGACCCCGAAATCGCCAACGATCACGCCGACTCAATCAGGCAGGGCCTGAAGTCACTGCCGGTGATGTCGCTGGTTATGGAGCTCGACGACCTGTTCGGCTCGGATGGAATCTATAGCAACTGGAGCAACAAGGGCGTAGCCTGGGAACGGCCGGTCTCGGTGGAGTACTTCACGCCGGACGGTTCCGAGCAGTTTCACGTCAACTGCGGGGTGCGGATATACGGCGGCGTGGGGCGACGCGAAAAGAAGAAGAGCTTGCGCCTGTTGTTCAAGTCTATGTACGGGGCATCGAAGTTGCGGTATCCGCTGTTCGGTGACGAGGCTACCGACGAGTTCGACACGATCATTCTTCGGGCCAACTTCAACGATGGTTATCCCTGGGGTGGCGCGGACTCCCAGTTCATCCGCGATGAGTGGATGCGGCGGATGCAGCACCTGCTCGGCCATCCTTCGGCGACGGGCAGTTTCGTGCACCTTTACATTAACGGACTCTACTGGGGTCTGTACAATCCCGTACAACGGCCGGACACGGCCTTCTCCGCCAGCTACTACGGCGGCGACAAGGAGGAGTGGGACGGCGTCAACAGCGGCCAGAGCGTCAACAGCAGTCCCCGCGACGCTTGGTATGCCCTGATGAGTATGTGCGACGGCAGCCTCGCGGGCAACGAGGCCTACCAGCGACTCCAGGGCAACAACCCCGATGGTACCGACAATCCAGACTACGAAGACTACCTCGATGTGGACCAGTACATAGACTTCTTGATCGTCAACTTCTGGGGCGGAAACAATGACTGGATAAGCCACAACTGGTATGCCGGCCGACGCCGCGGGCCGCTGAGCACCGGCTGGAAGAGCTACACTTGGGATGCCGAATGGGTCATCGGCATGCGATCGGGCGTCAACGAAAACAGCGTCAATGACACCACCACGAGCAACTACCTCCTGAAACCATATACATATCTTCGGCAGAATCCCGAATTCCGTCTGCTCTTTGCCGACCACGTTCACAAAGCGTTTTTCAACGACGGCCCGCTCTACACCGATCCGAGTAATCCCGCCTGGGATCCGGAGCAGCCTCAGCGCAACCGCCCGGCCGCCCTGTACGCCGGGCTGGCCGAGGCCATCGAGCACGCCGTAATCTGCGAAACGGCCAGGTGGGGAGACGTCGCAGGCGGCTCACCACACACCCTCGAGACCTGGCGCACTCGGCGCGACTGGGTCCTCAACACCTATATGCCGCAGCGATCGCCGATCGTTCTGTCGCAGTTGCGCAGCGCAGGGCTCTATCCCAACGTCGATGCTCCCGTATTCTACGTCAACTCCTCACAGCAGCAGGGCGGCCACATCTCGGCTGCAGATTTGGTTTCTATGGGACCGCAGACCGCCACGATCTACTATACCACCGACGGCACCGACCCCAGAGACCCCGTGACTTCGGAGATCAGCGGCACCACTCTTGTCAGCAGAAGTACCGCCAAGCGCGTCCTGGTTCCGACAGGGCCAGTCAGCGACAACTGGCGAGGCGGCGAGCCGTTCGACGACGCAGGCTGGCACGTCGTCAGCGGCAGCCCCGGCGGCGTCGGATACGACGAGAGACCCGATTACGATCCCTTCATCAGTTACGACGTCGAAGCCCTTATGAACGGTGATCTCAACCCGAACGCCAACACCTCCGCGCTGTTGCGGGTCCGCTTCGATCTTGACGCTCAAGACCTGCAGGGCTTCAATTTTATGACGTTAAATGTCCAGTACGACGACGCTTTCGTGGCCTACATCAACGGCCAGGAGGTCGCTCGGGCCAACTTCACCGGCCAGCCTGAGTGGGATTCGCGGGCCGGTGCCGGGCACGAGGCCGCCTCGGTCTTCGAGTCCTTCGATATATCCGACCGCCTCGCTGCGCTAAAGGCCGGCCAGAACATCCTTGCGGTCCAGGGCCTGAACAGGTCCACGACAAGCTCGGACTTCCTGATCAACGCCGAGCTTGTCGCCGGCAAGGCCAGCTCTTACGGCGGTAACGTCTCTCCGACAGCGACCCAGTACGCCGGGCCCATTACGCTCGATAAGAGCACTCACATCAAGGCCAGGGCCAAGACCGGAGTCGCCTGGAGCGCGCTGAACGAGGCTACCTTCGCCGTCGGACCCGTGGCAGAGAGCCTGCGCATTACCGAGATAATGTACCATCCACCCGAGACCGGCGACCCAAACGAGGAATTCATCGAGCTTACCAACGTCGGCCCCCAGACCATAAACCTCAGCCTGGTCCGCTTCACCAAGGGCGTGGAATTTACCTTCGGTGATCTGGACCTTCAGCCCGGTGGTTACGTGCTCGTGGTCAAGGACGTAAATGCCTTCCTGGCCGCTTGTCCGGGCTTCTCCGGCGTCATAGCCGGCCAGTACCACGGCAGCCTCAGTAACTCCGGCGAACGAATCAAGCTCGTCGATGCCTCGGGCGAAACAATCCTCGATTTTGACTACTGCGACGACTGGCGCAAGATCACCGACGGCGGGGGATATTCGCTGACGGTAATAGACCCGGCCAGGCCGGATCCCAATAGCTGGGGCCAGAAGGATGCCTGGCGCGCGAGCGTTTACGCCGGCGGCTCGCGCGGCTACGACGACAGCGGCATCCTGCCCGACCCGGGAAGCATCGTCATCAACGAGGTGATGGCCCACTCGCACGCCGCCGCCCCCGACTGGATTGAGCTGCACAACACCACCGATAGCGAGATCGACATCGGCGACTGGTACCTCAGCGACAGCGAGCTGGACCTCAAGAAATACCGCTTCGCAGACGGTACCAGGATCGCGGCCGGGGGGTATCTCGTGCTCTACGAAGACGTCAACTTCGGGCCTTTGGCCGCCGACCCGGGCAGGAAAAAGGGATTTGCGTTGAGCGAGAACGGCGAGACGGTGTATCTAAGCTCCGCCACAAACGGCATCCTAACGGGCTACCGCGCCGTCGAGAGCTTCGGGGCATCTGCGACCGGGATTTCTTTCGGGCGGTACTTCAAGCGAAGCACCGGCAACTACAATTTTGTGCCGATGCGCGAGCCTACCCCGCGGGGGCCGAACGCGTACCCACAGGTCGGGCCGATAGTCATCAGCGAGATAATGTATAATCCCGACTGGCCCGTCGACGGCCCCTATGCAAACGACAGGTACGAGTATATCGAGCTTCGCAACATAACCCACCAGCCGGTCGCCTTGTACAGGTACGACAGCGGCCTGCCGTGGAGGTTCACTTCTGGCGTGGATTACGAGTTTCCCGGCTGGCCGGACGAGGCTGTCATCCCCGCCGGCGGATCGATAGTGGTCGTCCGCGATCGTGATGCCTTTACATGGCGTTATCCGTCGGTACCGCCGGAGAGGGTCTACGGCCCCTACGACGGACGGTTGGCCAACGAAGGCGAGACGCTCGAGTTGAGTATGCCCGGTGACATAGACCAGTTTGGCCGTCGGCACTACGTCCGTATCGAGCGGGTGGTGTACAGCGACGGCTCGCATCCGGAGGATTGCCCCGGCGGCGTGGACTTGTGGCCCACCTCGGCTGATGGGCAGGGACAGTCCCTTATCCGCATCTCGGACGAGCTTTACGGCAACGATCCGAACAACTGGACCGCCGGCCCGCCCTCGCCCGCAGAGTGACAGAGACACCGGTCCTTGACGACGCCGGAAAAACCGCGCAGGGCCGACTCGGCTGCACCCACCGAATGCAAATCAGAACGCCCCTGCATTGGCCGATTACCTGGCGACAACCCATTCTTGTCGGGTCTGTGTTGGGGACACGCCGAGCGCAGAAAAAAACGGCCTCGGCGCCGATATAAGCCAAAAAAGCTATGGCACGGAGGCTTCACATCAAAGCTAACACCTGCATCGTCAAATCATCCGGACAAGCTTTCAAGAAATCTATCCAACAAATCGCCGAAGGCCTGAAAGAGCCAAACAGAAAATCCATCGCCGAGTTGCTATCCGGCTGAGCACCTATTTGCTAACAATCGTGATTGGGTCGTCTACAGCAAGGCGTATCTGCCCGGGATAAGCAAGCCCTTGTTCGAGAGACCCGAAGGTCTCGTGGTTCCAGCGGCTGGTGATTTGTTTGCCTGAGGCGTGCAGACCCTCGTTTGTGCCCGATCTGCCCTGAGTTACCGCTCGACAGTAAAGGTAACATCCCAGTTTTCTCTCCTGTTGCTCTCGGGGTCGCGCTGCTTGCCCCCATCGTCGCTGCAGTCTCCACCGATACTGTAAACCACGTAGCCTTTCTCCAGCCTCTTGAATCGCAGGTCCTGCCCGTCGAATGGATCCTTGGGCACGGCATCCAGGTAGTCCGGCGCCAGAGCAGTCAGGCCCTCCGGCAGTTTTCCTTCCGCCAGGCGGTACCGCTCAACGGCAAGGGCCGTCCGGGCGACGCGGAGATGGGCGGTATTTCGCAGCCCGACCTCGACAATTCGCGAGTACGCCGGCGTAACCATGTGCACCGTCCAGTAAACCTTGGGGATCTCAGCCAGTTTCGCCTCGACGGCCTTGACGGCAGGCACACGCCTATGCTCGGGCAGCGAGAGGGCCTTGAGGACCTCTTCTACCAGGTCGACGTAGATTACAGCCCCCCGCCGTGACAATCCCACCCCCTCGTACAATATCATAAGCAAGCTCGATAGAGCCACTGGCCTTCCACTCAAGGGCCGCAGCAGAGCGTCTGCCGGCCGTTCCATACACTCCAACACCACGGCTCGTTCGCCCACGAGCGCCCTCAATAGGCTGTCACGGTCCTGATTTTGCGCAACGGCCCGGCTCAGCTGGGCCAACTGTCCGTCGCCGAGTTCGGCCCGGTTGATCACCGCCTCGATGCTTGAGACCCCAATTTCCTCCGAGGCGAACCGAACCAGTTGCGAAGTAATCAACGGTTCATCTGCAAGAGACCCGGCCAGGCCGAAGACAGCGAGCGTGGATTTCACGGCCGCTTCAGCGTCGTTTTCCTCGGCATACCACAAGGCATCGAGGCTCAGCAGCCGGGCCAGATCACGGATCTCGGCCAGATAAGGCATCAAGGCCTCTAACCCAAGGCTGAGGTCCACGGGGTATCGACCGTGCTCCATACCCACAAGCTCGTGCAGTATCTCAAGGGTTTCCTTATTCTCAGCCAGAAATTCCTGGACGAGCTTTCTTGTCTCGCCGGAGAGCGTATCGGGGTGCTTGGGCCAGACAGCCCGGCCCACCACGGGCAAAAGCTCCTGCCGGGCAGGTTTCTTGTAGCGGCTCGCCGCCTCAAGGACTATCTCTGCTGCGTTCTCCGCCCCTTCCGGTATGCTGTACCACTGGTCCAGCTCCGCGGCACTGGCCGGGTACCCCGCCGCCCGGATTTGTTCAATACGGCTGCGTAGCTGTGAGCCAGCCCGCCACCGGAACAATCCCACCGCCGCAGCCAGGCCCAGCGCCAGCGCTAAGACGACGCAGACAGTCTTGTTGTATCCGCGTCGCTGCTCTGTTGGCTGCCCTGTGCCCACAATATATTCGCCCCGGGGTTTGACGGAATGTACAATACCTATAGGATACCCCTGAATCAGGCCCGTTGCAACTGGAAAAAGCTGCGCTTTGTACATAATCTCGTTACCTTGCGCACAGGCCGGGCCTTTTCTAAGTAGAGCGGCAACCTTACTATATAGTAGTACTGCCGCGAAAAGCCGGCAATCTCGAAAGGAAACGCCCAATGTCAGCCCTGAAATCCCCCTTGGCCCTGAAAATCTCGGTAACGAGCCTTGCCCTTTCGGCGATTCTGCTTACGCAGCCGACCCTGGCCGACAAGACAAAGGGCAAGCCTCCGGCCCCCCCGCGAAAAGCGCCCCCATCGAAGCAGGCCCCTGCCCCGAGGCCAGCCCCCAAATCCACCCCCAGGATAGCGCCGCGCCCCTCCACCACTGCCGCTGCACCGGCCAGATCTGCCCGCCGAACCTCGCCCAGGCCGACCCGGCCCTTACCGACGGGCCCGACTACTCGGCCCCCGGCAACCACACCTGCCCGGAGCAAGCCTGCTGGCAGCAGCATAAGGCCCGTGCGGCCGACCGCGACAACACCCCGGGCCGGCCCCGCTCCCAGCGGGCCGGCCCGCCCGGCCCCCGCACCCAAGAAACCCACAATCACCATCCGCTCAAGACGCATAGGCGGCCCCATAATAGTCTTCAGGCGACCCACCCCGAATATCATAAACGCCCCGACTGCCCGGCACACAAGGCCCGCCGGCACCGCTACCTCTACGAGAACAAGGAGCATCGTCAGCCCCATCATCGTCAAGCGACCCTACAGTCCCCGTGTGACGTTACCGCGTGGGCCTACAGCCACCACTACCGCAGCCCCGGGGCGCTCAGAGGTAAAATCTTCCCGCGCAGGGCCCCCCACTGCAGCGACCCTGCGTTCCTCTGCCCTGAAGCATTCAAGCACAGGCTCTGGCAAGGCCGCCATTATCTACCCTTCCGGCCGGTCTACTGCCAGCCGGGCCGGCCCGCCCGGCGCATCTACCAAGGGTACCGGCGACGTCCTGGTTCGCCGTGGAGCCTTCCCTCAGGCCAAAGGCAGACCCCCGGCGAACAGGGCCCCCAAGAAATCAGTCCACGGTACCCAAAGCCCACCCAGACCGGGCAAGGACGCCGGCGCGGCTACCCAATCCGGCAAGCATCTCGGCGCCCGGACGCACCGAATCGCCAAAACCCCATCCCCTCTGGCTGTTCCAAAGGCGATCCGCACGCCCAAAAACGCCCCTGCACCAGCCCCCAGAGCTCAACGAACTGTCTCAGACACCGCCTCGTTGCGCCCCACTCGCCCGGAGCTGCCCCGCCAGCAGCGGCCCACCATCATCAACAACACCACCATCATCAACAACATCCCGGGCGCCTACACCCTCCGGGTGCACCGCTACGGCCCGTGGCACCGCCAGCACGGCTACGTCACCTACCACGACCGCCCGTTCTCCATAACCCACACGTACCATCGCGACCACATCTACAGGAACTTCTGCAACCGCACCTGTCATCGCACGATCTGGCCCAGGTACAGATTTCTCTTGCACTACAGCTTCGGCCCGTACTCAGCGTTTAGGTACTGCTATCCCTACTATCACCGCAAGTACGTATTCGTCAGCCTCGGCGGCTTCTGGCCGATCGGTTACCGATACATCCGCTACTACTGGTACGGCTGGCACCCTTATACGTGGTATGGATACTATCCGGTCCCGCGCGAGGTCCGCCACGAAACCTACAACTACTACACCTACAACTATTACTACAGCGGCGAAGCGACGGCCCCTACATCCTACGAGACTGCTGCGATCCCTGCGAAGATTACCCCCGTCGATCACACCACCTTCGCCGACGTCCGAGCCAAGCTCGCCGCGCAGGCCGCAAAGGAACCCGAGCAGCCCACTGCCGCCGACACGTGCTTCGAACAAGCCGTCCAGGCATTCGAAAAGGCCCGGTACCAGCAGGCCGCCGAGAAATTCGCCCGGGCAATCGAGCTTGCACCCGACGATATAATCCTTCCCTTTGCTTACGCGCAGGCTCTCTTCGCGAACGAGCAGTACACCCAGGCGGCGGCGGTGCTCCGCACGGCCCTGGCCAAAATCAAGCCCGACCAGCAAACCGCCTTCTACCCTCGCGGTCTCTACAGCGATGACGACACGCTCCTCGACCACATCGACAGGCTGGCGGAAAAGGCCGAGTTCTACAGCTTCGACGCGGACCTCCAGCTGCTGCTCGGATACCACCTGCTGGGGATCGGCGAGCTCGATGCCGCCCGCGACCCGCTGCTCAAGGCCGCCCAGGACGTCAACAACGCAGAATCCGCCGGCATCCTTCTCGATCTGCTCGAGAAGCTAAGGGCCGGCGCACAGGCACAAGGCCACCAGCCGAATCAATCAAGCGATGAGCCCGGGGACAAAGAAGATGACTAAGCAATATCGCTCATCACCACGGGGAGCCACCGTCACCCTGCTATCGGTCCTGGTCGGCTCGGCGGCCCTTGCCGCCGGCGAGTTTGCCGTGGCCCCTTCATCCGACGACCAGCAGTTTCCCGACGTCTACGGGGAGGTCATCGTCTGGCAACAGTTCGACCCGCCCTACGGGGACCACGACATCTACCTCGCTGACGTCAACGACCCCTGCGACCCACAGATTACGATTATCGCCGAAGCGAACGACCAGAAATACCCGGCGATCTTCGAGGACACCGTCGTCTGGCAGGAGTACGTCCCCTGGGGCGGCTCAGCCGACTGGGATATACATATGGCCGACATCACCAACTTTGCCGAGCCCAATATCTTCGTCGTCTCCGACATCATCGACAACGACGAACAGCATCCAGCCGTCCACGGCAACATCGTCGTCTGGCAGGATGGGGCGCCCTGGGACTACGACATCTACGGCGCGGACGTCACCGACCCTGATTACCCCCTCGAATTCGTCATCGCCTATTTCGTCGAGAACCAGCAGGCCCCCGCCGTGTACCGAGCGACGGTAGTCTGGCAGGACAACTACTTCGGCGACTGGGACATCTTTGCAAGCGATATCTGGCGCAGAAACAGGCCGATGACGTTCGGGGTCTCCGCGACCGACCGGGACCAGAAAAGCCCCGCCATCTGGCGTAACATCGTCGTCTGGCAGGACAACTACTTCGGCGACTGGGACATCTACGCCGCCGACATCTCGGACCCCCGCAGACCCCTCGAATTCCCGGTCACCTTCCACTGGGCGGACCAGGAAAACCCCGACATCGACGGCAACCTGATCGTCTGGCAGGACAATCGCGACGGCAACTACGACATCTATGCCTATAACCGCATCACCAGGCACCAATTCCGGCTCACCGAAGATCCGCATGACCAGATCAACCCGGCCGTCAGCGGCAACCTCGTCACCTGGCAGGACAACCGCAACGGACCCTGGAACATCTATGCGGTCCGCATAGCCGGCCCGGACTACGCCCGATGCACCGAAAACCTGGCCGGCGACGCCGATGGCAACTGCAAGATCGACTTCTATGACCTTGCCCTATTGGCTTACAACTGGCTGCGGTGCGCCCTTGATCCACACCAGGCCTGTTCGGGCGGACCGGAATGATAAAACCCAGAGCTACCCACCTGCAACTCAGAATGGAGGTGCAAAAATGGCTAAGAATCTGACGACAACCCTGATACTCATCGCTGCTGGTGTCGGCTCGGTCCTGGTTGGAGGCTGTGAAACCGGCGGGCAGACCGGCGCAGGCCTCGGCGCCCTGATCGGAGCAGGCGTCGGGCAACTGGCGGGCCAGAGCACAGAGGCCACCCTGATCGGCGCAGCCGTGGGCGGAGGCGCAGGCTATATGATCGGCAACGAACAGGACAAGAGAAAGGCCCGCGACCAGATCGCATACGTCCGTGACGAAATGAACTACGTGACCGTCAATATGACCAACAGCAACGGCTCCATCAGCCAGGTAAGGCTCAGAAAGTACGGCATAGGGTACCTCGGCACCAGGGGCGAGTACTACGACCACCTGCCCACGAGTGAAGAGCTAAGGCCCGTATACGGCTTTTAGTTCAGTGTCCGACAATTCTGGGGCGACACTGTTTTAGCCCGCTGTTGCTCCGTGTTCGATCCTGAAGAAATCGAGGCTCTTTCCTCCCGCCGGGATAAGGGTTTGCGCGCAGGGACGGTTTGAGGCGGACGGCTGGGCGGCAAAAAAAGCGGCACGGAAGTGTTGATTTCCGGGGCCTTCGGTGCTTAGATGGCGCCGCCGAGCAAGGATTTTCCGGGTACGGGTTTTCGGGAGGTGCAGTATGCGGGTTATCGATTTTCTGGACAAGTCGGGCGTGAAGTACGAGGTTACGGAGCATCCGCCGGTGTTCACGGCCCAGCAGATGGCGGCGGTTGAGCACGAGCCAGGCCAGTACGTGGCCAAGCCTGTGATCGTCAATGCCGACGGCAGGTACGTGATGTGCGTTCTGCCGGCCCCGTGCAAGGTGGACCTTCGGTCGCTCAAAGAGCAGCTGGGGGCCAGGTCGGTGGAGCTGGCCGAGGAAAGCGAGATCGGGCGGGTATTCGAGGACTGTGAGCTGGGCGCCGAGCCGCCATTCGGAAATCTCTACGAGATAGAGACGATAATCGACAAGGCTCTGGATGCGGACGACCACATTGTTTTCCAGGCCGGCACGCACGACAAGGCCGTGCGGATGAGTATGGATGACTATCGTCGGCTGGTCAAGCCGAAGGTTCTTGCGTTCGGCTACCACGTGACTTCGTAGGGCCTCTACGCTTGACAAGCAGGACAAGAGGCCCCGGGGTATGGCCGGGCCAAGAAAACCGGTTCTCCAGCCGGAGTCAGGCGATTTCCTCGTCGATCCAGCCGAGCAGTTCTTCGAGCTCGTCGAGGGTGATGTCCCCCATATGTGCGATTCTGAAGGTCTGTTCTTTCAGCTTGCCATAGCCGTTTCCGAAGACGGTGTTGTGCTTCTGCTGGATCGCGGCGATTGTTTTTGCGACGTTAATGCCCCGGGTATTCTTGACGGTGGTCAGTGTGTTGGAGGCATACGTTTCGTCGCAGAACAGGTCGAACTTTTCTCTGGCCCAGGCCCTGACGAATTCTCCCATCTGAGCGTGCCGCTTCCAGACGTTTTCCATTCCCTCGTTTACCAGCTTATGGCACTGGTAGTTAAGGGCCATTATGTGGGGGATGCTCGGGGTTACAAGGGTCTGATTTTTTTCGGCTGCTTTCGCCCAGTTTTCGAAGTTGAAGTAATACCCGCGGTTGGGGACGGACTTGCTTTTTTCCAGGGCCCGGTTGCTGACAACGGCGACGGCGAGGCCGGGTGGAATCGCGAATGCCTTTTGGACGGATGCAAAGGCTATATCCCAGCCGAACTCGTCGAACTTGAGCGGCAGGCCGACCATTCCGCTGACCGAGTCGACGAAAACGAGGACATCCGGGTATTTTTCCTTCATCATCTCGCTGATCTGTTCGACGGGGTTTGCCAGGCCCGTGCTGGTTTCGTTGTGGACGAGCGTGATCGCGGCGTATTTGCCGGTGGCGAGCTTTTCGTCGATCATCTCTGGCAGGATGGGCTTGCCCCAGTCGACCTTGAGCTCGTGAACCTCGGCGCCGCAGCTTCTGGCGACGGCGGCCCACTTGTCGCTGAAGGCGCCGCAGCAGGTGGCCAGGACCGTCTGGCCCGGCGCGATGCAGTTGCGTATGGCCGCCTCCCAGATTCCCGATGCTGAGGAGGTGGACAGAAAGACGTTTTGGCCGGTGAAGAGTATTTTCTTGAGCATAGTGACGGTTTCTTCGTGGAGCTGGGCGTATTCCTTGCCGCGATGCCCGAGTGTCGGCCGGGCCAACTGCTGGAGCACGTCGTCGTTGACCTTGACCGGCCCGGGTATGAACAATCTTGGCGGATTCTTCCAATCTGTCATTCTCGGGTCCTCCAGAACAACTTCAGCAGAGCTTGTAGATGGTTAGTCCTGTGTACACCTTGGGATAGAAGTAGGTTGATTTCGGGGGCATTCTCTCGCCGGCATTGGTAACCTGCATCAATTGCTGCATTTTTACGGGGTTCATAAAGAATGCGACCTGTTTTTGGCCGGCGTCGATCTGGGCGAGGGCCTCGTCGATTGCGCCGGGGCTGTCCTTGATGTATTGAAGGTGCTGGCCTTTGGCCTGAAGGCCCTGGTTGATACCAAGGATCTGCTCGATGACGAGTCTGTGCAGGACGCAGACGTCGAGCGAGCGGTAGGCCGGGCTCCTATCGGGCATAGCGGCGTCCATTACCTGGGGATCTTTGAGTACGGCGACATAGAAGGCGCTGCCCGGGCCGTAGATTCCGAAGGCAGACTTGTGTTTTTTTTGCTCCGCCGTCATCCGGGCGAGCATCTTGCCTCTGGCGGTGCTTTTCGCCTGCGGGCCGTCGTCGAAGGGGTATCGGGTTAGCTCGAAGTTCTTTTCGAGCTCGCTCAGGAGCTTCGAGAAAGGGAAGTTCTCGACGTTTTGCACAAGGCGGTGGGCAGGCAGGACGACCAGGCCCTCGTGGCAGATGTTGGTAAAGGCCATCATTTGGTACTTTGCCTCGGGCTTGGGGCTCTGCTTTGCGTAGGTCAAGCCCGTGGTATAGCGGTGGTGGCCGTCGGCGATAACGCAGGTTTTCTGGGTCATCATATTCACGATCGCGTCGATGTCGGCTTTTTCGGTGATCGCCACGAGGCGGTGCCGGACGTTCTGCTCGTCAGAAAAGTCGATCACCGGGCCCGTGGTGGCGACTGGCTCGATGATTTTCTCAGCGGTTCGGTCCTGATCTTCATAGAGCATCAGCACCAGGCCCAGGTCCGCCTCGGTGGCCCGTTTCAGGTTGAGCCGATCGAGCACTGGCTCGTTCAGGACGCGTTCGTGGGGCCTGACCGGACCGGGCGGCCCGAACTCTTCGAGCCTTGCCAGGGCAATGAAGCTGAGCCGGCGGAATGCCTTTGAGGCGATCTGGAAATCCTGGAGGTACCCGTAAATAGCCTCGGTGCTGTCCTGCTTGAGGACCCCGGTCTGTATCCATTTATCGAGGCAGGCAGCGGCCCGGGTGTATGGGTCGGCGGTGTTTCGCGCAGCCGGACTCGTCTCCGGCTTGATTATGCGGACAACGTTATGCTGGTTCCGCTCGTAGAGCCGCCGCTGCTGTGCGGCGCTGATGACATCGTAGGGCGGCGCTATGCAATCGCCGACGTTGCCGACGACGTCGGGGTCGAATCTGAACGCTCTGAACGGCTTAATCTGCATACGGTTAACGCACATCTGATGTTACGAGCCGTATCAGTCCCTTCGTAGTTGAAGAAAAGAACCGATGAAGGTTCAGCATAGTAAGGGGGCAAGCAATAGCTGTCAAGGCAGAACTCCGGGGATATGTAGAAGAGGTTTCAGGGGAGATTCTGGTAGGCAGAATGGCTCTTGAGCAAGTAGCCTCATTGCGGGGCACCGGCCGTAAAGATCACCTGCCTTGTCGAACTCCAACTCGTACGCATAAGGCAGGTATTCCGGGGTCACCCGCACTTCCGTCGTGAAGATATACGTCTGGGCCGGCCCCATATCGAAAACCAACTCCACGAAATACGCTCGCCAGCCCCGAGGCGGCTCGGCCACCTTGCCGGTATAAGTGCCGTCTGCCTCGGGCTTCATCGGTGAACTCGTCCACTTCGGGCCAAGAACGTCTATCCGAAAATCGCGCTTCTGTTCGTTCGTGGCCTGCCACAGCCTCACTTGCTTTGGCCGGGTCACCGGTTTGACCACGATGGCACCATCTGGCCGGACCGTCCAGCTGAATTGCGGCAGCTCTGCGCCGGTCAGTATTGCCCTGTAAAAACCCAAAACCGAGGCATACGCACCGGCATCGAGGCCGTGCCCCGTATTCGGAAAGTAGCGCAGGTACTTCTTGCCCGGCAGATCGTGAAAATAGAACCGCGCTGAATCCGGCAAGAAGAACTGGTCACCCGTCGAATTGAGCAGCAACTTGGGCATCGTGTACCGCTGGCGGTAGCTGTAGGGGTCCACTAAGCTGCGAAGCTCCTTGCCGCGCGGCGTGTTCAGCCGATCCAATACGTTCATCAGCTCGTAATCGCGAATCGCCGGCGCCCAGAAGCCGTATGTGCTGTGATGGTGCTTCATTTGCACCGCCATATTCAGTACGTCGATCACGGCGGGGCATATCGCTACCACCCTTTTGTCGACGGCCGCGGTCAGCCAGGTCGTCCAGCCGCGCTTCGATGCTCCGGCGACCACGAACTTCTTGATCTGCATCGGACCGCTTTCGAGAGACTTGAGGAATGCTTGAACCGTGTCCATCGCCCGCACGGCGCTCTTGGTCATCGGCAGCAGCAGGGGCCAATTCGGCTCGCCGGTCGCCAGGTACTTATCAAAGGTGTAGGCGATTATCGCATCCTCGTATCGCCTGCCCCCACCGCCGGCGAAGACCAGCGGCTGGTTGGGGACCATCTTCAGCTCGGCGACAACCGAGCGGGTGGCGGTGGCAATCATCGCCAGCGGCCGACTGGCTGAACCGGGCGGGTCGGTGCCGTTGCTGCCCCCGTTGATATACAACAACGCCGTATCGGCGTGCGCGTCGATGGGCCTTATGATTGTAAGCCAGTGCTGCCAGAGGGTCCTGTCAACCTCGGTGGGGCATCGCCACGATTGCGAAACCATATCGAGCACGTACGCCGTGTATGCCTCGGCCTCGATCGTCCTGACCAGGGTGTAGCGGTAACTCGGGTCCGGCGCGGCGACGTAGTCATCCAGCGGCGTAGCACCAGCAAGAACCGCCGCAGCCAACACCAACCCCACCAAAACCGCCCTATGATTGCACTGTCGCATAGCCGGTTCCTGGTTTGCCGCCGGCCGGGTTCAGAGTCGAGCAGCCTTATCGGCCGAACCACACGACCCTCTCTTTTTTGCCGAACTGTTTACCGCAAAGGCTACCTAAAGGCTCGGTGGAAAGACTGTCCGCAGGTATCGCAGATCGTACCGACAGCTTTGCTCCAGGCCCAGGGGCATCTTGGTTCCTTCCATAACCAGCCAGCCACGGTAGCCGATCTCGTCGATCGCCACCCGGACCCGCTCGAAATCGATCGAGCCCCGTCCGTACAGGTCGTCGTAGTCCTTGGCGTGAAACTCGCATATATGCCGGCCCAATTGGGGGATCTCGGCGTAGATATCGTGGCCGGCCTTGTGCGAATTTGCCAGATCGTAATAGACCTTCACCGCCGGCGAGCCGACCCGCTCGATAATCTCCAGATGCTCGGCGGCGCCGAGCCACGATTCGATGCCCAGAACAACGCCGGCGTCCTCGGCCTTCGGCGCGACCTTTTTGAATCGTTCGACCACGACGTCCAGCCCGGCGGGGTCGTTCTGTATATCGCCCCTGCCGAAGAACGGCACAAGGATTACCTTGGTGCCCATCGAGTTGCAGACGTCGATCGCCTTAGCCAGCCAGCGCTCGGCACGCGGATCGCTTTTGTAGGGTACGCCGTTGAGCACGCCCATCGCCAGCGAGGCAATCTGCATCTTGTGCTTTTCGGCCTCGGCGAGCATCCGCCTCTGGAGTGCCTCGTCGAATAGCGGGAGGTCCTCCTGGGCTTTTCCGAAATCCACCTGCACGCCATCCACACCGATCCTCGCAGCGATGGCGAACGAGCCCGGGTCGGCCCTTTTACCAATCGTCCAGTCGCAGACGCCTATCCTGAAGCCCTCGTGGGCCCGGGCCCGGCGGCCCGGCGATACGCACGAGCCGGTCAAGCCCAGCCCGGCAAACAGACCGGCCGTCGTTTTGAGCAAATGTCGTCGGCTCAGATGTTCGGTTTTCATAGAATTACCTCCATCGAGGCTGATGATAACAAGACGAAAAGCGCATTCAAAGGGAAAATCGCGTGATTCACCTGTTTTGAGCCTGTAATTACAAGACCGGCGGCGCACCAGAGCACCGCCAGCTGATTAGGGTTCTCCGCTGATAAACGCCGCAAAACAGGTCGTTGCCAGCGCGATTGTCATTGCCGTGGCGCTGCTATCGGTTATAACGGTTATAGCAAGCAAGCAAGGGCCCCGGATGAGACCGCCACAAGAACAACCCGTTCGCGACCGGCACGTTGCCGAGCCGACCATTACAGTGGTGTACGACAGCAAGGCCGGCGCCAGCAATCTGGCAGTGGGCTGGGGATTCGCTGCTGTTCTCAGCGGTACCGATAGAACCATCCTGTTCGATACGGGCCCTGGCGCAGAGCTGCTCGAGAACATGCGGAGCCTGGAGATCGATCCTGAGAGCATCGACGCGGCGGTCATCTCCCATAACCACCCCGACCACGCCGGTGGATTGCGCCATCTGCTCCGGGCAAAGCCCGGCATCACTGTCTACGTTCCGAAACCATCGGCAAAAAGCCTCAGACGCACCATCTCAGGTTGCGGTGGACAGTTCGTCGAGGTGGGCGGGCCGACCAGGATATGCCCGAACGTGGTCTCAACCGGCCCTCTGGGCAGGTGGATCAAGGAGCAATCCTTAATCGTGACCACACGCGCAGGAGTGGTAATCCTGGCGGCCTGCTCTCATCCGGGCATCCTGAAGATTGCAAGAAAGGCTAAGGCGCTGACCGGCAGGCGGATCGAGCTGGTCCTCGGCGGCTTCCACCTCGAGCGGAAGCGCAAAAGCGCCATCCTGAAGATCGTCTCAGCCTTCGAGAGGTGGAAGGTCAAGCACGTTGCTCTCGGTCACTGTACTGCTGACAAAGCCGAAGCCGTGTTCCGCGCCCATTTTGCCGGCTCCTGCACCATCCTGGCCGCAGGGACGTCGATCCATCTATCCGATCTCGCATAGCCTGCGGCACCGGCGCCAGTGTCTGGGGGGGGATGGTCGGCGTGTTTTACCTGACGTGCGCGGCGTCTGCCGCGGGCGGGCTTGACAGAAAGGGGGGGATCGGCCATAATCATCGCGAGCGGACATTCGATTCCGGTATGGGGCAAGAGACGATGCGTCTTACGGTGGAAAAAGAGGGTCGGAGGATCGGCGAATTCGAATTTACCGCCGGCCCCGTTCACATCGGAAGAGGCCCGGAAAGCCACGTCTTGCTCCCGGACAGGAGAGTCTCACGACAGCACGCAGTCATCTTCAGCACCCCCGAAGGGCAATGGATGGTCGAGGATCTCGACTCGGCCAACAAGACCTACCTCAACGATGCGCCCGTTCACAAGTCGAAAATCGAGACCGGTGACGAGCTGCGAATCGCGGATTTCACGATCCACGTGAATCTCGAGGCCGGTACCGAAGACAAGAAGGTCGCCCAGCTCGAAGACACTCTCATAACCGCCCCGCGCAAGGCTGAGTTGATAACCAGAAACCTTGATGCCGAGCACGCCCCGGACATAAAGTTCCCTGCGAAAAGGGCCAAGGACTTCTTCGAGGCGATAGAAGAGATCTGCAAGGCCGGCGGCCTCGATCATCTCATCAGGACATTGCTGGCCGTGATGTTCAGGCAGTTCAATGCCGCCCGTGTCTGGTGCGCACTGCGGAATGAGCCTGCCGGCCCGATGACCGCACATACCGGCAGGAGGCTCGGCGGGGAGGCTATCAGCCTGAACGACATTCAGCTGAAAGAGAAGGTCACTTACGCCGTTGAAAAGGGCCTATTCCTGCTTTTCCCGAGCACCCCGGCGGACCCGGAGAACCAGGCAACCCTTTCAGCCCTGATCGCGCCGCTGATAAATCCCGACGGTTGCTTCGGTGTCTTCTATCTGGACAACACACCGCAAAAGCGGCGCTACAGCCTGGCCGATCTGGACTACCTTATGCTGCTGGCAATCCATACCGCCGCCATACTGGAGAATTTCTGAGCGCCAGAAGCGTTCTGCGGCGGCGGCTCTATGCCCGCCTGATGGTAACTACCGGAGGGGCTGGCCCGTCAACAAGACAGAAGCTATCGTGAAGCCAAGCTCCTTTTTCTGGAGGCCCTCGAAGATCCGCGCCACGATGCGGGCCCTGGCAGGGGGCTGCCCGTCGATCGAAAGCTTTACCAGCACAGTATCGCCGACGGTCGTAAATCCGCCCTGGCTGGCAGCCAGTTTTGTACCATCGGTATCGTATAGCTCTACGGACTCGGCTAGGTTGCCGCCCAATTCCAGGCGCAGGGTGACGACCGTCGCATTGTTTCTGTACGGGTCGGCCACGATCGAACTGATACGCGCAGCGAGCTGCGATCCTCTTGCCCCCTCTTTGAGATCCACAACGCCCAGGTCGACCTGTCTGCTTCCGCTGGCAGTCATATATTCCAGCGTACCGGAGAGCTCCTCCAGGGCCGTCGCCCCGACATCCGGCAGTTTCAACTCAACGTCGAAAACCGCCATCTTGAAATCCTTCGAAAGCCGCCCGAACCTTATCCTCCGGTCCCACTGCCCGTCTGGCAAAAGGCTTGCGCCCGTATTGGTTACTGCCTTGTTGATCCAACCGCCGACGATCTTGACCGCCGGCTCCGGGAGGTCGGCTACTAACGACAGGGTATAACCTTCGCGTTGGCCGAGCGGCAGAATGCCAAGCTCAGGATCCGAGTAACTCACCAGCCGGGCACCAACTATCCTGACGCGCTGATCGCCGGGCCTCGGCTGGGAACCGGCATCCCCGGGGCCACCAAGCATCCCGCCGAGAGATTCGCCAGGGCCGCCAACGAGCACACCTCCGCTCGGCTCCAGGCTCGGCCCTGATATGGTTACCTCGGGCGCCTTGGGCTGCTCGGCCTGGCGGAACTCGCCGAAGGGCGAGGCAGTTATCATTGAAACCTCATCGTCAGGCTCTGGCTCACCGTCGCCGGCGAATACGCCGCCCCCGCCCGCTGCACTTAATATCGCTTCGTCCTGACCGGGGCCGCCTGCCATCATTTCGCCGGGCTTGATCTCAATTTTCACCTCTTTAAGGGCGGCGGCGATCTCGTTGATGTGCTCCTTCGGCACCGCCACATCGACCCTCATCTTGCCGGCATCAGCGGCGATCGCGTAGGCGATGCTGCTGCTGACCGGCACGTTAGCATCAGGAACGGGAACGGGGATTGGCGCCAATGCCGCCGCCAGAGCGAGCAATTTCATCAGGTTAAACGTCCCGGCGAAATCGGCCTGTCCGGCTGATGGGAGCAGGGTCGAGACGGCCGAGAACTCCGGCCCCATAAGCCCGGGCTCCTTGGCGCCGAGTTTCTCGGCGATCTGCCGCAACGCCGGCGAACCACGGCTGAGGTCCTGCGCGGCCTTTGTGCCCGGAATCGCGGTAATCCGCGCGCTGATGGTCAGGACGCTCGGGGTTGGGTTCAGGGTCAGCACGATCGATTTGACCTCAACGTTCTCGCCGAGCTCCTTGAGCCCGCCGTCTGCTATTCCCGGCATCATCGGCATCTGGCCAGCGTCGGCCAGACCTGGCGAAGGTCCCGTCGGCCGGAGAATCTGGCCCGGCTGTATCTGGTCCGTCGGCTCGACCGGCCCGGGAGGGATGCCTCCGAGGCGGCCAGTGGGCGGCTCCGCTGCCTTTATCTGCTCCTGCACTGCGGGCATAGCGAGCTCGAGAGCCTCTTTTGGCTTGATATACACCCATACCGGCTCCGGTGCCCGCGTCTCCGAAGGCTCCATCGAAGCGGCCAACGGCGCCAGCCGGCCGGTAGCTATTGCCTCGGCCGTCGCTGCCAGCATCTCCCGCTGGTCGGCCGAGCCAAGAAGGGCGAAGCCCCCGGCCTGTTTGACAATCACGGGCGGAAAACCCTCGGCCGTAACCTGGCAGACGCCCTGTGCGTCCTGCTGGGAGACGTTTGGGTTGCCGTTTACCAAGAGGTTGTAATCGGTTACGGGGACAAGTACCCCGACGACCGGCGGGGCGTTAGGCTCCATCGCCCGCTGGGTCGGGACCACGAACAAGGCGAAACTGCCGTTCATATCGATGCCCGGCAATTGAGGATTGCCCAGCAACCCGCTTAACTGCGCGCGCAGGCCGCTCGAGAGCATAAAGGGCATAGGCATTATCCCACCCAAGAACTGGTCCATCATACCCACGGTCTGTTCGAAATTGTTGATCCGGACGCACAGGATACTATCGGCTGGTATGGTTTGAAGCACATCGGCCGAGCCAGGACCTGCCGACTGCACCCCCGTGGCCAGCTGGTAAGGCTCGCCTGCAGAAGAAGTATTGCCGATAGCTTCATAAGCAGCCCGAGCCGCACTGAAAGTCAACAAAACCGGCGCTACGAGCAAAAATGCGAGTCTGAGTTTTGACGAGATCACTTTATCTACCCTCATTTCCAAAAGAGACCATCGACTTTACAGGGAGCCATTAATCCGGTATGGAACTAACCCAATCATACATTATTTCGGCGTATGGTGTCAACAATATTGGCCGTATTGGCCGGGAGTCTGGGGGTATATCGCGCAAGATTGCAATCTGTGCTTTGCTACCGCAAGCAGGCATTTAAGCCGCCAAAGTGCCTTGTTGGGGGCACCCTGGTTTCGCGGGGCCAGTGTCTGGGTTTGTGTACTTTTGCTACTGTCTGCCTACCGTACCGGCCTGGGGCCTCGAAAACGGCGCTTCCTGGGGGGCTGTTTGGGCCTATTACGAGAGCGGTGGGTCGCGGTTCAGCGAGATGACTTTCGTCGTCTCTTGGGGC
The DNA here is from genome assembly GCA_964632005.1 of uncultured Pirellulales bacterium. GTDB lineage: Bacteria > Planctomycetota > Phycisphaerae > Sedimentisphaerales > Anaerobacaceae > CAZWAP01. The sequence goes on from CAZWAP010000006.1 coordinate 21,935, forward strand.
GTTTGGCCTTCGGGGTGGTTTTTATTATCGGTTCGGCGGGGACCAGGTTCAACTGCCTGGCGGGCACGTTGACCGAAACGATGCGGGCCTTTATCGACTGGCCGAGACGAATTGCATAGCCGGTGTTTCGACCGACGATACACCCGGTTTTCTGGTCGAATTGCCACCGGTCTGGGCCGAGGTCCTCCAGCCGGATCAAACCCTCGATCCCGAACTTCCGGCACTGTGCAAAGACCCCGAAACTTGTCAGTCCGGTGGTCACGCAGGAAAGCTCCTGGCCGAGCCTCTTGCTCAGCATCTGGAGTATCAAGACGGAGGTCAGCTCCTTCTCGGCCTCGTCAGCTCGCTGTTCGGTGAAGGTGATATGCTTGGCTATCTCGGTCAGGTCCAACCCGGCCGTGGTGTGCTCAATAGAATCTTTCCCTTTTTCGAGGTAATGTTGCAGTATGCGATGCACCAGAAGGTCAGCATACCGGCGGATAGGACTGGTGAAGTGGCAGTAGTGAGTCGATGCCAGGGCATAATGCCCGATATGCAGGGGCGCGTACTGGGCCTTCTCGAAGCTTCGCAGGACGGCGAGGTTGACCGCGAAGGAGTACTCGTGTCCTTTGACGGCCGTCAAGAGGTTCTGGATCGCCCGGCGGTCGGGGTTGCGCGGCAACGACAGGCCGAAAGCTCGCAGCAGGCGGGCGAGGTTCTTGAAGCTGAGTGGGTCCGGCTCCGGGTGAATCCGCCGGATAAACGCGACATTGAGCCTGTCGAGGAGGGACGCGACGGCCTCGTTGGCCTCGACCATAAACATCTCGATAATCGTGTGGGGGTAGCTGTCGTCGGCCGGGTGGGCATCCACAACCCGCCCGGATTTATCCATTACCAACTCTATCTCCGGCAGGTCGAGGTGTATCATACCGTTTTGTCTGCGCCTTCGTTCGATGGCCCTGCTCAATGCCTCCATCTTCTTGAGCAGCTCTACCACCGGAGGTTTTACACCCCTGGTCCGGCCCTTGAGGGCTTTATCGGCCTGCTCGTAGGTCAGCCGTTGCGTTGACCGAATTATGCTGTTGGCGAACCGGCGGTTTATCACGTTGCCGTCTTTGTCGTAAGTGAGGTAAACGCTCTTTGCAAATCGCTTTTGGTCGGGCTGGAGACTGCATATTCCGTTGCTGAGTATCTCCGGCAGCATCGGGATGGTCTTCCCGGGAAGGTAAACGCTGTTGCCACGTTCTCTTGCCTCGATGTCCAGGGGCGAGTGAGGCTCAACAAAATAGCTGACATCCGCGATGTGCACTCCGAGGACCAGATTACCCTTGGCGTCTTCTTCGAGGCTTATTGCGTCATCGAAATCCTTTGCATCGGGCGGGTCGATAGTGATGATGGTCGTGGAGGTGATCTCTTCTCTATTGCTGGCCCTATCCGGTTTGAATGCTGCGGCGGCCCGGCGGGCCTGTTCGAGGCAGGCCGGGCCGAATTCCCCGGGCAGGTGGTACTGACGGATGATCGACTTTATCTCGGCGTCGTACCGTCCGGCCCTGCCGAGCACCTCGACAATCACGCCGCGCGCCAGGTATTCGGCGGTCGGATACGAGAGAATCTCGACGACGACCTTATCCTTGGCGCGGGCGTTTTTCGCGGTAACGTCCTCGACGGCAATGGGCTCGATGAAACTCGAACCGTCGGGCTGCACAAGCCATCCTTCCGGATGCTTGAGGAGTGTCCCGACGAATCTGTTCTGTGCACGCTCGATGACCTGGACGATTTCTCCGCTGTAGCGGGTCCGATCGGCCCGTTTGCCCTTTCTGGTAACCTTCGCGAGGACGGTGTCTCCGGCCATTGCCTCGGCGGTGCGCCCGGCCGGTATGAACAGGTCGCCGTGCGCGGTGGGCTCGCGAGGGATCACGAATCCGAAGCCCTTTGGATTGGGCCTGAACGTGCCGATGATCAGGCCCGAAGGACCCGGGAGCATCACCTGGTTCCGCGAGCCGATGACCACGTGGCCGGCCCGGCGAAGCTCATCAAAGGCCTCTTTGAATTGAGGATAATCCTGGGAATCCACGCCGAGGTCCCGGGCCAGCTGGGAGACTTTGACGGGCTGGTAATCGGCGTCTTTGAGCAGGCCGATAATGCGCTTCTTATAGAATTTTACCATCGATCAGTTTTTGAGGCGGGTTCCCCGCGGCAAAGTCGCTCCTTTTTCTTTCCAGTATACGTATGACCGCCGGCCCGTCGCTGTGCCGGGCCGCGATGTTCAGCCTTTTTTCGCCTTTAGAGTGTTGAGCCGCTTGGCCAGACGGGACTTCTTGCGGGCCGCTGTCCGCTTGTGCATCGTACTGGTCGAAGCTACCTTGTCCAGCTTCTTTGTAACCAGCCGGAATTGCTCTTCTGCCGCCGCTACGTCGCCGGCATTGAGCGCCGCCTCGAAGTGTTTGATCTGAGTCTTCACCGCACTCTTACGCGTGCGGTTTATCGTTCTTCGCTTGGCGTTCTGCCTTATCCTTTTCTTGGCTGATAACGAATGTGCCACTATTGTCTCCTGAAAACTATTGTATCCACGCAAACTTGCTGAGAGGTTGGTTGCTTGGTTTCCTTATCTTGCGGGCCTCCGGGGCGCTCTTAGGTTTTCGGGCCTGCTCTTAGTTTATCGACCCTCTGGCTGACGTCACGGTATCCGAAGTCCGTCTGTGCTATCTTACGATATATCTCCAGGGCCTTATCCGTCTGGTCGTCTTGCTCGTACACTCGGGCCAGATTGTACCGTAGCTCTTTGGCGGTGGTATCGTCCTGGATCGGATAGGATTCGATGGCCTTGTTGAGTACGTCGATCGCATCGGCATACCAGCCCTTCATAAAGAAGCACACACCGATCTGGTTCATCGATGTGATTTTTCGTCTCGGGTCCTTCATCGCCTCCTGGAAAAGCGGTATGGCCTCATCGTAGCGCTTGTTCCGCTCCAGGCAGAGTGCATACTCGTACTTGGCCTTCAGGTCTGTCGGGTAGTTCTGCATGCAGAGGCGGTAGTGCTCCAGCTCGGTCTTGTTCATTATTGCGTTCAATTGCTCGAGCACTTTCTTGGCCTGGGCATTGTCGGGGTCGGCTTCCAGGACTCGCTTGGTATGCCTTATCTTGCGCCGCAGCTGTTTCAACCTCAATTGGCCGGCCCTCTGCTTGAAGCTGAAATCGTCTCGGCTCTTGTAAGCGTTTTCGAGTAGCTCGATCGCTTCGTTTTCGGCCTCGTCGGTCTCCAGGTCCGAAAGGGCATCGGCGAGGTCGAAGATGTTCTGGGGTAGCTGGGGATTCTGCGCCAGCCGCTTGCGAGCCTCTTCCACCGCCTTTCGGCGGTAATCCTCGGTCTTGACGATGCTTGCCTGGGCGTGCAATTTCTCCTGTTGCGCGCGGTCCTTTATCGACTGCCGGAAATCTCCGTCCACGTCGTACTTTCCCCTTGCCATGGTCAGCTCGGCCGAGAGGTTCTTGAACTCGTCGGCCAGCTCGGCGTCGCTCGGCCTTAGCTGCGAGGCCTTCTGACAGGCCACCAGTGCCTTGTCGAACTGCCCCAGCGCCGCGTAAGAATCTTTGAGCAGTATATAGGTCTGGGCGGACGGCCTTGGTGCGGCATTGTTGGTCTGGAAAATCAGGTTCGCCAGCCATCCTGCGGTTCTCTTGTAGCCGCCCGCGATCGCTGCTTTGAGCATCGCCTCGGCGTACGGCAGATGGCTCGGGTCCTTGGCAAAGAGATACTCTGCATTGAGCATCTGCTCTAAGGGGGTCTTGCCGCGGGAGTGCTTCATTTTCTCCATCATCGAGGGCTTCTTGCCGCCGGCCCCCTGTCTCTGCAGAGCAAGACTGCACAGCGGCAGATGGCCCTCTTCGAGCGCATCGGGGGCGTGACGCAGCCCGTCGAGGTACATCTGTATTGCGTAGTCGTAGTTCTTACTTTCGGCGACCTGCTTGGCCCTGTCAAAAAAAGCCCTGGCCTTGGCCATCGCCTGACCGTCAGCTTGCTCCGGCATAGGTCTCCAACCGAATCCTTGTGCTCGAAAGTCTGTCCGAACTTCAAATCGTAATGCGCACCGCAAAAATGTCAACAAATAAAACTTGTCTGAAAAAGACGGACGTGCTATAAGCTCTGCCGGGCGCGGTTTGGGCGTGCCCGAACCCCGCGCCAGGCGGCGAAACTTCGTTACGGAGCAAAAAAAGATGAAAACGGCCCTTGAGCTATACGACCCTCAAATCTACGAGCTTATACGACAGGAAGCTGTGCGCCAGAGCGGTTCTATCCGCCTGATTCCCTCCGAGAACTATGTTTCCAGGGCCGTGATGCAGGCCAGCGGAAGCTGCCTGACAAACAAGTACGCCGAAGGATACCCTGGAAAGCGCTACTACGAGGGCCAGCAGGTTACCGACCTGATTGAAAAGGTCGCTCAGGAGAGAGTGAAGAAGGTCTTCAAAGCCGACCACGCCAACGTACAACCGTACTCCGGCTCCATCGCCAATCTCGGTGCCTACACTGCCTTAATAGAACCGGGGGACTTGATTATGGGTATGTCACTCGTGCACGGCGGACACCTGACGCACGGGTGGAAGGTCTCGGTGACGAGCAAGTTCTACAGGTCGATCCAGTACCCGGTCAACCCTCAGACTGGAAGGCTGGATTTCGACCATATTCGCGAGCTGGCCAAGAAACACCGCCCGAAGCTGATCATCTCCGGGGCCACTGCATACCCGAGGGAGATTGACTTCGAGATATTCGGCCAGATAGCCGGGGAGGTCGGTGCATATCACGTCAGCGACATCGCGCACGTCGCGGGGCTGGTCGTGGCCGGTATCCACAAGAGTCCGGTGCCCTATTCCGACATCGTCTCCACGACCTCGCACAAGACGCTTCGCGGTCCGAGGGGCGGGATTCTGCTGTGCAAGGCTGAGCACGCCGAGAGGCTCGACAAGGCCGTCTTTCCAGGCCTCCAGGGAGGACCGCATATGCACACGCTAACGGCGATCGCCGTGGCTATGGCTGAGGCCGACACTCCCGAGTTTGTCGCCTACGCACAACAGATCGTCAGGAACGCAAAGGCCCTGGCCGCCAAGTTGCTCGAGTACGGATTCGAGCTTGTCTCGGGCGGGACCGACAACCACCTTATCCTTATCGACCTGCGCAACAAAGGCATCTCCGGCAAGAAGCTCGCCAAGGCCCTCGACCGCGCCAGGATCGTTACCAACTACAACACTGTTCCCGGCGACCCTGCGCCGCCGTCCGACCCCAGCGGCCTGAGGATCGGGACGCCGGCCATAACCACCCGGGGAATGAAGGAGCCCGAAGCCGAGCACATCGCAACGCTGATAAACAAGGTCGCCGAAAATATCGATAGCGAGTCGGTCATCGAGCAGGTCGCCCGGGAGGTCTTGCTGCTCTGCTCGCAGTTCCCTGTGCCTGAGCACTTCATCATTCCGAACAGGCAAATCACCACCCCGCCTGTAGCCGGGGACCTGGCCCCCTGACTGTTCGATGGCCGGTGAAAATCCCGCGCGGGCTCGGCGCGTCAAGAGATTGGCTCGAGCGCAGGATTTGCGCAATTTTCAAGGAAAAAGGCGGTCCTCTGCTGGGATTTGTCTCGGCCCTGTCCCACGGCCGGGCGGGGATCGGATTACTTGCCGGTCTGCTCTTTGATCTCGCTGAGCAGGTTGATCGCCTCGAGCGGCGTCAAGTGATTGATGTCGATCGAGCGCAGCCTGTCCAAAACGTCTTTGTTTCTCTGGACGAACAGGGTATCCTGGTCGGGCTGTCTGGTTTTGTGGCGTGCCAGCCGACCGCCGGTCGCTTCTTTCTGGAATGTCGCTTCGAGTTCTTCGAGGATCTCTTTCGCCCGCTCCAGTATCGAGCCGGGTATGCCGGCGAGCTTGGCGACGTGGATTCCATAGCTCCTGTCGGTCCCTCCGGGCACAATCCGATGCAAAAAGACCACCTCGTCCATCCACTCACGGACGGCGACGTTGTAATTCTTTACGTTCTTCAACAGCTCGGCGAGCTCGGTCAACTCGTGGTAGTGGGTGGCGAAGAGCGTGCGGCACTTTATGTTGTTGGCGATATGCTCGGTGATGGCCCAGGCCAGGGCCAGCCCGTCGTAGGTACTTGTGCCTCGGCCGACCTCGTCCAGTATCACTAGCGATCTTTCGGTGGAGTTGTTGATGATGTTGGCCGTTTCGGTCATCTCGACCATAAAGGTCGATTGCCCGCGGACCAGCTCGTCCGAGGCGCCCACGCGGGTAAAAATCTTGTCCACCAACCCTATCTGCGCCTCCTTGGCCGGGACGAATGACCCTGTCTGGGCCATCAGGACAAGAAGCGCGACCTGCCGAATATACGTGCTCTTGCCGCTCATATTAGGGCCGGTTATCACCGCGATGTCACCTGCCCCGTCGCCAAGCTGCACGTCGTTCGGGACGAATCCGGCCCCGAGCGTCTCGGCCAAGACCGGGTGCTTGCCGTCGCGGATGATAAGCTCTCGCCCCGTCGTCATCCTCGGGCGGACATAATTGCGACGCATCGCCACGTGCGCCAGCCCGCACAGGCAGTCACACTGTGCGACCACGTCGGCCAGGGCCTGGAGTCGGGATACGTAGTCGGCCGAACGGGAGCGAAGCTCCTCAAAGATGCGCAGCTCCAACTCCAGCGCCTTTTCCGCTGCCTGGAGTACCTGCGTCTCATACTCCTTGAGCGGCTCTGTGATATACCGCTCGGCGTTTTTTATGGTCTGCTTGCGGACGTAATCGGCCGGCACCTTCTCTGCCGAGCTGCGGGCGACCTCGATGTAGTAGCCGAAGACCTTGTTGTAACCGATCTTCAAGCCCGCAATCCCCGTCCGTCGCGACTCCTTCTTCTGGTATTCCCGCAGCCAGCTCTGCCCGTCTTTGGAGATTGAGCGCAGGCGGTCGAGTTCCTCGTTGAAGCCCGCCTTTATCACGCCTCCGTCGCGCAGGTGCACCGGGCAGTCCGACCGGATCGCCGAGGACAGCAGCTCTGCCAGCTCATCCATACTGTCGCATCTGCCGGCCAGGTCTTTCAGCAGCGCAGAGGTAAATCGGCCGAGAAGCTCCCGCAGCGGAGGTATACGCCTGAGACTCTGCGCAAGTGCAAGCAGGTCCCGTGGCGTCGCGCGGGCGGTGCTGATCCGCGCGGCGAGCCGCTCGGTATCGCTTATCTGGGCGAGCAGCTTGCGAATCTCCGCAAGGGTGGTTTCGTCGTCTTTCAGCTCCGCTACGGCGTCCTGCCGACGCTCTATCTCCGCCAGGTCACATAGCGGTGCGCACAGCCAGCTCGTGAACATCCGCCCTCCCATTCCCGTCAGCGTCTGGTCGAGACAGTCCAGCAGCGAGCCTTTTCGGCTTTCGCCGCGAATCGTCCGCAAGACCTCCAGACTCCGCAAGGTCGTCGGGTCCACCTGTAGAAAATCCTTCGGCTCGATTTTTTTGATGGTCCGGATGTGGCCCAGCGTGGTTTTCTGCGTCTCGTGGAGGTATTCGATGATCGCACCGGCCGGCGAAACAAGCCCGGTCTCGGCGTCGTGTATCCCGAACCCTTCGAGCGTGGCCGTCCCGAAGTGCTTGAGCAGTCGCTGCCTGGCCTGATAAGCATCGAAATACCACGACGGACGCTGGGTTATCGTCGCCCCTGTCAACTGCGAAATCTCCCTGGCGAGTCTGTTTGTCTCGGCCTCAAACAACTCCCCCCGCCTCTCAGGCAGCAAGCACTCGGCAGGCCAGAGCCGAACCATCTGGTCGAGGAGCTTCTGTTCGGTTATGCTCTGGACGAAGAAATGGCCCGTGGACACATCGACCCAGCTTATCGCCGCTGTGCCTTTGTTGCCGAGGCTCACCGCGCAAAGAAAGTTCTGTTGCTTCGAGTCCAGCAACGTTTCGTCGGTGAGCGTCCCCGGCGTGATGATCCGCACGACGTCGCGCTTGACCACGCCCTTGGCGGTCTTGGGGTCTTCGACCTGCTCGCAGACCGCGACGCGGTAGCCGGCCTGAAGCATCTTCTTGAGATACCCGTCAACGGCGTGGTAGGGAACGCCCGCAAGCGGCGTGCTCTTGTTTTTGTCCCGGCTGGTCAGGGCGAGCCCACAGACCTTTGCGCATATCTTCGCGTCCTCGTAAAACGTCTCGTAAAAATCCCCCATCCTGAAGAAAAGTATGCAGTCCGGGTACTTTTGCTTGAACGCGTGAAACTGCCTCATTGCAGGCGTCAACTTTTCGGTCGGCGCGGTCATAGGTGCTGATTATACACCTCGGACCGCCTCTAACAACCGCACAATTCCGGATTGTCGGTCTCTTGGCTGGCACTTGTTGAGGATGCCGCAGCCAACAGCGGGGTGGTCACTCGGTCAGGGGGCCGTTCAATAGCCTCTGTATCAACCGCCTGGCGTGGTCTTCGCCGGTCGCGGCGGCCAGTTCCTCCAGCAGCTGCTCCTGCCGCCGCGTAAACGCCACGGGCCTGGCCAGATCCAGGTCGGCTGCCCCAAGTGCTTCGATGATTCGTTCCTTCAAGTCTGCTATCCCCGTGCCGAACTTAGCACTTATCTGTACGAAATCGCCCAGGTCTTCGGGCAGCCTTGCCGTGTCCAGCCGCAAGGGCAGATCAGATTTGTTTAATACGGTGACGCTCCTGGTGCCCTTCAGCTTGTCGATCAACTCTCGATCTATCTGCTCGGCACCTTGTGCGCCGTCGAGAACAAGTAATACGAGGTCGGCCTCGGCCAGGATTTGGACGGCCGTATCCCGTGCGGCCTTATCAGCTGGCCCGCCGAGGTGCTCACCGGTCCGCCCGTCCAGGCCGGCCGTATCAGTAACCCTCGCCGCGAGGGGGCCGATCCGGCACTCGGCCGAGACCCAATCGCGTGTTGTCCCTGCGATCTCAGCAACGATGGCCTTCTCCCGCCCCGCCAGGCGGTTCAGCAGCGTACTCTTGCCGCTGTTAGGGGGCCCGGTCAACACCATCTTGCAGCCGTATATCACCGACCTTGCGGCCTCGCTGTTCCTTAGTATCCGGGCGGCCTCGGCCCTGACCCGGTCGAGGTCTTCCTTGCCGAGCCGGGCCAGCCACGCCCGGGCTGCGGCGTACAGACCGGGGCCGGCCTGGTTCGCCAACATCTTGGTGCCCTCGAGCGTCGCAGCGTTCAACTGTGCGACCTTCGCCTCGAGCTCGATGGCGTTCCTACGGCAGGTCGGGGCCTCGGCGAGGGCCATTCGCAGCAGCTCCTCGGCGCTGACCGCTCGCGCACCGGCCCGGCCGAGCAAACCCATTATCATCTCCACGATCAGCGGATTGCCGTGGCAGTGTATCGCGAAAAAACCAGGCCCTTCGCATCCGACCGTTACCTGGTCGATGAGGTGCTTGCCATCGGCGACGACCCCGAGCGCGATCCTTCCCGGCTTGAATTCCACGTGCCGGTGGGCCTTCGAGGTGAAAATCTTCTGCAGAATCGCCGCGGCCGAGGTCCCATAGACCCCTATGGTCGATATTGCGCCAGTTGCTTTAGCGGTCAGTACCGCTGAGTAAACAGCCATAGGCCCGCAAAACCTACCCCTTCTCGCGGATGTATTTCTGGTAGGCCAGCACGATTCCCTTGACTACCAGGTTGGGAACGTAGTTGTCGATGAATTCGCAGTCCTCCGCTATTACTTTCGCGCCGGAACCGGTGATGATCGTCTGCGGCCATCTGCCGATCTGCTCGGCGTACCGCCTGATCACCTCCTGCAGGGCCCCGATGATCGAGTAGTACAAACCGCAGTTGATGGCATCGGCGGTGTTCTTGCCGTAGGGAGCGGAAGGCCTGCTGACTCTTACGTTGGGTAACCGGGCGGTATCCCTTTGGAGCGCATCGGCACTGCTGGCGAAGCCTGGACAGATCACCCCGCCCTGGAAGACTCCGTTCTGGTCGACCAGGTCTATTGTGACGGCTGTCCCGAAATCCGCCACCACCACCGCGTCTTCCACCACCGCGTAGGCCGCCGCCGCCGAGACCACCCTGTCGGTACCGACCTTCTCCGGCTCATCCACCCAGCAGGTCATTGGCAGCGGTATATTCTCGCCGATCACGTATAGTTTTTCACCCAGTTCTGTCCTGGCTATGTCCCGCATGAGCTCCGTCCAGGCGGGTTTGACGCTGCTGACCACGATAACGCCGTCACGCTTCTTCTCTTTCGAGCTGTCCAGCACCGGTATTTGCTGCCAGGCGGACTTGAGAGACTCGGCCAACTCCTCGGAAGAAAGGCCGGGTATCGACTTGATGAACTGCTCGACCCCGTCCAGAAAAAGCCCGATGTCGATGTTCGTATTGCCGATATCTACTGCGATTATGTTCATTGCTCGGCCCCACCGATCCTACGTTCTGCCTTTGGCCTGGCTTACCTTATGCCAGAGCAATTCAATGAGCTCTTTTACTCCTGCGCCGCTGACCGCCGAGACGGGCCGTACCGGCCCGTTCAGCCTTGCCCGTATATCCGCGACGATACGGCCCTGCGGGTCGAGGTCTATCTTGTTGGCAACGATGACCTCTTGCTTCTGCGCCAGGGCCGGGCTGTATTTCTCGAGTTCGGCCCGGATAGCCCGGTAGTTCTCGACGGGGTCGGAGCCGTCTGCAGGCATTATATCGAGAATGTGGGCGAGGATTGTAGTCCTTTCTATATGCCTAAGAAATTCGTGTCCGAGGCCCGCTCCGGCGTGCGCTCCTTCGATCAGACCCGGGATATCCGCCATCACGAACCTCCGAAAACCACTCAACTCAACGATTCCCAGGACTGGCTCGACGGTCGTGAACGGATAATCGGCTATCTTCGGCCTGGCAGCGGAACAGCGCGAAATCAACGTGCTTTTGCCCGCATTCGGCATCCCCACCAGGCCAACGTCCGCTATCAGCTTCAGTTCGAGCCTGATGTTCCTTTCCTGGCCCTTCTTGCCGGGTTCAGCGTATCTTGGTGTCTGATTGGTTGCGGTTGCAAAGGCCTTATTCCCCTTGCCGCCTCGCCCACCCCGGCAGACGCGCACCCTCAGCCCCGCGTCATTTAGGTCCTTGAGCAGGAGGTCGAGATCGGTGTCGTAGATGAGCGTGCCGGGGGGCACCTTTATTACCAGGTCTTTGCCGTCGGCGCCGCGCTTATTGCTGCCTGAGCCGGACCGCCCGTTTTCGGCCTGCCAGTGGTGCTTGCCGGCGAAGTCGAGCAGCGTATCGAGGCACTCGGCTGCCTCGAAATAGACGTCCCCGCCCTTACCGCCGTCGCCGCCGTCCGGCCCGCCCTTGGGCACGAACTTCTCCCGCCGAAAGCTCACGCACCCGTGTCCGCCGTCGCCGGCCTTGACCCAGATTTTCGCCTCGTCGATGAACATAGTGCCCCCGGACCGCTACAATCGGCCGAATAAAAAAAGGATGGCATATCCTACACCATCCTTACTCGGCGAACCGCGAGATCCCAAGCTCTCAGACCACGTGCACCTTGCGCCCTTGAAAACGTATGGTTCCATCCGTCCTGGCGAAAAGCGTGTAATCCTTGCCTATACCCACGTTCGCGCCGGGTAAGAACTTTGTCCCGCATTGCCGCACTATTATCGAGCCGGCCCTCACCGACTGGCCGCCGAAGAGCTTGACACCCCTGTACTTGGCGTTGCTGTCCCGGCCGTTTCTCGATGAACCTTGTCCCTTTTTATGTGCCATAGATATAGCGACTCCTATCGCGAGAATAACGATTCAACGCTGGTCGATCACTCGAACCACAAAGGATAACGACTCCCGCCGGAGTTGTCCAGGCCAAATTTCTGGATTTTTTTGCGAAAAAAGCTGCGATCCTGATACCCGCTGGCCCGGGGTACTATGGCCAGTCCGCCTCGAGCACGGCCTTGACTTCGTCGAGGTGCATCAGGCCGGCCGCCACAAGCTTGATCTTGCCCTTCGGGTCGATGAAGAAGATCGTCGGCAGCTCCCTGACCGCGTCATACGGCCCGCCTGCGCTGCCCGGCTCGGCTGCAAAAACGGTGTAATTGATCTTTCTATCCGTGGCAAACTGCTTGATCATCTCCGCCGTGTTCGGCGGGTACTGGCTGACGTGCGATATCGCCAGGATCGCAAGCTTGTCTTTGCCTATCGCGTTGCGCAGCTCTATCAGGTGGGGCACTTCCATCCTGCAGGGCGGACACCAGGTGGCCCAGAAGACTATCATAACATTCTTGCCTTTATAGTCGCTGAGCCTGTGTTGCTTGTCCGTGATGTCGGTCAGTTTGAAATCCGGCGCATCCGTGCCGACAAGAGAGCTAAACTCACGCGCCGGCTCCCACGTTCGGGCGGCTCTGACGATGCTGGTCAGGCTCTTCTTGGAGCCTGTTACCGCTTCGCCCGGGGCGGAAGCACTCTGGCCTGGTTCCCGGCCAGCGGACGTCTCAGCGGCCTGGCCGGGCGGGCTGTTCGGCCTCGGCGAAGACTCCGAAGGTTCCTTCTTGCATCCTGCCGATATGGCTGTCCCGAAAAGCAGCTCCATACTGACAATCACCAGGCAGTAACTACGCATACCGTTTTTCAGCTTGAACATCGTTCTTACTCCAAAATTTGCGTACATCTCATACCTTATTCTATACCAGCGTACACAAGGCCAGGTTCATCGTTCAATCTGGTCTGGTGGTTTTCGGCTCTACGTAGGCGGCGATTGGCCCGTTGTCTTCGCCTGCCGGCTCACAGAATCAGCCCACCATCAGTCCTGTTCGACGGGCAAAGGCTCCTTATCTACCCGGGTTTTCCGCCCGCCCTGGATCGCGGCGATTTGCCTGGCGGTCCGCGCGACGCCCGCCCGGTCGGTTATCAGCTGGAAATCTATCGTGAAAGTCCGGCTTTGATGCGGGCCGAGCCGGGGCACACGCCCGAATTTCCGCTCTACAGACCTGTTCCGCGAGAAACCCGTGCCCGGCTCCAGGCCCGTGACGTATCCATCCTCCAGAGCCACCGGATTCTTCCACAGCGTAAAATAAGGCAGTTGCTCGGTCGAGAAACTCATCGCTACGCCCTTATCGCCCTCGGCGTTGCGAAGCATCACCTTGGTTCTGGCCTCTTCGTCGGCCCAGAGTTGTATACAGAAGACCTGCTCGGCGACCCCAGCTCTCGGAGCCGGATACAAGTCGTAGCTGTTCACGCCCGAGGCTGATATGTCGTTGATCGGACTGACCCGTCGCACCGGCGCCACGAACCGAGCGTCCTGCTCCATAAGCGGGGGCCCGTAATTGGCGTGGTAGAGAATCCCGAACTCCTGCTCCACGGCGCTGAGGTTGGTGACTTTGTCGGAGATTTGCAGCGCGGCCGACCCCGCCGTCGTCGAAACCTCGCTCCAGAGTTCCAGCTTAGGCCCGTGCAGAATCGCTTCATCGACCCGGCCGCGTACGCGGATGCGGTAGGGCGGCTTGCGGTCGATGACCAATTCCACGACCGAGGCCGGCGTGTTTGCGATCTTGCCGTGCAGGGTCAGCTCCATTTTGGACTTCTTGCCCGTATTGTCGATGAACTCGTCCGGCCCGGGCGCCCCGAAAAACTCCAGTCCGCAGCGCACCAGCCACTCGTTGAAACCATCCAGCCAGCCCAGGCCCTCTCGTGAGTTGAGGTTCACAAACTTCGGGTGCACCAGGCCCCTGACCGGCGAGTCCCAGCCCAGTCGCAGCTCTGCCGTGGAGACCTCCTGAATGGACATCCCCCTGGTGGGAACGACCTTCAACCGGAGCCTCCCGTTGTTGATCTCGATGACCTCGACGCCTTCCTGCTTGCCCCCGTGCAGCACGTACTTGTGTACTGACCACCCAACCGGGCACGGCGGCGTCACCTCGCGGGAGCTGATGCGAATCGACTCGATATAAATATTCCGCTCTACGTCGGTTAACACCACGCGGTACGGCTCGGCCGCGCGGACCGCCGTGCCTACAAGGACCACCGCAATGACACAACTGACCCTGTGCATATCCGGCCTTTCGCAGCGATCGTACTACGTTGATCGGCTATCTCGCAGGTTCCTTTGGGCCCGGGAGCATAGGCTACTTTACCAAATACTGCTCGTGGTGCAAGTCAAATGATCCTGGCTTGCCGGCGCACGCTTGCGGCGAACTTTGGAGGTCAGCCGGGGATTCGGCGTATCGGGCCGGCAGGATTGCAGATGCAGCCCAACCATTCACCCGGGAAGTTCCTCGATGCGCCGCTGTGTCCCCTGGCCTGTCCTGGTCGGCGAAAAACTACTTGGCAGGGCCGGGCCGTTGTTGTATATTAACCGGCCAGCATTGTTCCAAGCTGTCTCTGTACTCTGTATAGCCAGCTATTGTTGAAGCTGGATGTTACTGTCCGGTTTGAGGTCGGCCGACGCGACAGAAAGGTGTTTTCGCAGGCCACCTGCAACTTGGAAAGGAGCAAAGAAAATGGATCGTACTGAAATGGAAGCATCTTGCGGTTGGAAACTGCCCGTGACGCTTGCGGCCTTGTTGCTGTTGATCTGGTCGCCGGGCCTGCTGGCGGAGATAAAGTTGCCGGCCGTGATCGGCGACAATATGGTCCTTCAGCGGGGCAAGGTGGTCTCAATATGGGGCTGGGCTGATCCCGGGGAGGAAGTTACCGTCAGCGTGGACTGGCAGGCTATGCGCTGGAGTGTCCGGGCCGGCAGCGACGGCAAGTGGGCCTTCAAGATGAGCTCGCCGCCGGCTGGTGGACCCTACCAGATGACCCTTCAGGGCAAGAATAGCGTAACCATAAAGAACATCCTTTCCGGCGAAGTTTGGGTCTGTTCGGGCCAGTCGAACATGCAGATGTCCGTCCAGGCCTCTGCGAACGCCGAGCAGGAGATCGCGGCGGCCGATTACCCGAAGATACGGCTGTTCACCGTGGAGCGAGAAGTGGCCGAGGAGCCCAAATCCGACTGCCGGGGCAGGTGGGTCGAGTGCAGCCCGCAGACGGTCCCCGGGTTTTCGGCTGTGGCCTACTATTTCGGACGCTACCTCCACAAGGAACTCAACGTACCGGTCGGGCTGATACACACCTCGTGGGGCGGGACACCCGCCGAGGCGTGGACCAGGCTTGACGCGCTCGAGGGCGACGAAGATTTCGCCCCCATCCTCCAACGCTACCAGGAGCTGGTCGAGAAGTACCCCGCGAGAATGGCGGACTACGAGCAGAGGCTCAAGCAGTGGAAGCAAGCGGTAGAAAAGGCCAAGAGCGAGGGCAAGAAGGTCCCTCGGCGACCCAGGCCCCCGGCCGGCCCCCTCAATCCTCACCGCCCAGCGGGCTTGTACAACGCGATGATATCCCCGCTGATCCCGTATGGGATCCGCGGCGTGATATGGTACCAGGGCGAGTCAAACGCCAGCCGGGCATACCAGTACCGCAAGCTCTTTCCGAGGATGATCGAGTGCTGGCGCAAAAACTGGGGACAGGGGGACTTTCCGTTTATCTTTGTCCAGCTGGCCAACTTCAAGGCCGTCCAGCCTGAACCTGCCGACAGTGCCTGGGCCGAGCTGCGCGAGGCCCAGCTAAAGGCCCTGGCTCTGCCGAATACGGGTATGGCGGTGATCATCGACATAGGCGAGGCGGACGACATTCATCCCAAGAACAAGCAGGACGTCGGAAAGCGCCTGGCCCTGTGGGCACTCGGGACGACGTACGGCAAGAAGATTGTTTATTCCGGCCCACTTTATAAGTCTATGCAGGTCGAGGGCAGCAAGGTTATCCTGCGGTTTGACCACGTTGACGGGGGCCTTGTAGCCAAGGGCGGCGGCCCGCTGAAGGGCTTTGCGATCGCCGGCGAGGACAAGAAATTCGTGTGGGCCGAGGCGGAAATCCAGGGCGACACGGTCGTGGTGAGCAGTCCGCAGGTTCCCAAGCCCGTCGCTGTGCGTTACGCCTGGGCCGACAACCCGATATGCAACCTTTACAACGCCGAAGGACTGCCCGCCTCACCTTTCCGCACGGACGATTGGCCCGGCGTGACCATCGACGCCAGGTAACCGGCAGGCCCGCCGGCCGGTCCGAGCCTTTGGCCTCGGGCGGCACGCTGGGGTATTGGCCAGCCCAGGCCCCAATCTGGGAGGTCCTTCAGCAGTTTTCCTGCGTACCTGGGGATTGTACGGCCCCGGGCAGTCATCGTGGCCGAGTGTGTGGTTGTGGGTGGCAGAAAAAAGGCCTCTTTGCCGGGTAAACTAAAAAACCGACAAGGAGGTTTGCCGATGTTGAAATTGAGCCGGTAAGATGGTATAATTAGCTGTGTTGGGTGTAGTAGTGTCGAACATAGCATTAAATGACCAATCCCGGCGTAATACAACCGAGATGCCAGTAGGGAATCGGAGGTGTTGATATGCGTCGAACCGTTCCAACAAGAGGCTTTACTCTCATCGAGCTTCTCGTCGTCATCGCCATAATCGCTCTGCTGATGGCGATCATATTGCCGGCGCTGCAGCGAGCTCGCATGCAGGCCAAGAACGTACAGTGTAAATCGAACCTGAAGAGCTACGCTCTGGTGATGCAATTGTATACCGGCGACTACGACGATCGCTTGCCCGAGTCCTTCACCGGGATCTATTCCTGGGCAACGATCAATAAAGGGATCAGTCTTGCGGGGGGATGGAATCCGTCCGTGCCGTTTGAACACAACCTCAAGCCGGACGGGACCTACATTCCCTATTTGCAGGCGAATGTCAAGAGCAACATCTGCCCGGTCCTCCAGGACGTGTACCACAAGAAGTGGCCGAATCGGGCAAAACCTGGCTTTACGTACAGTTTCAACTGGTGGCTCAACGCCGACAAACCGATCATTCCCAGGGTTAGCATGGTCAAACATCCCAGTCGCACGTTCTTTGCCGGCGAAGAGCTGGCCTGGCAAGCGAAGGATGCGAGCGGCAAGAGGGTCAACGGGGCAATATTCAACGACAATTCTCTGTGCACATTCTGGTCTGGAGGAGCGAGCTTAGAATGGGTGCAGGGATTCGATCCTGACGATCCTCCACCGTATACCGATGCCTTTGGCGAGTACCACAGAGCGGGAATGCGCAGGATCTACGCTGCCATGGCGGATGGCGGCCTGTGCGGCGGCGTAAGCAATGCAGCTTGCGTCGATGGCTCCGTGCAGGAAGTAAACCCGTTTGATACTTTACGGTATGCGATAGGAATCAAGTAAGAGCTGTGCGTCACAAACCGACCGCTCGCAGGCAGCGTGTCGATTAGGCCCCCGGGGATAAGCTGGTCGGCCGCGACGTCCGAATCCTCGACGTCTCAGACGAATTCAGGTGGGCAGGTCTGCTCGCAGAGCCAGGCCAGAGCATCAAGAGCAAGATCCGCTTGAGGCTTTGCCCAAATGCGGCAAGTCTGCGGGCGCTCTTGAGGTCGCAAGTGCTTTAGGGGCCCCCGCGAATCTGCTGGACCATTTTCACCACGTCAACCATCGGGGCAACATCGTGCACCCGTACGACTGAGACCCCGGCTGCTGCACAAAGGGCTACCGTTGCTGCGGTTCCGAACACCCTGTCGGTCGGCTTGTTCCTGCCGGTTACCGCCCCGATAAAGCTCTTGCGGCTCGTTCCCACGAGGACCCGGTAGCCGGTGGCCACAAACCTGTCTATATGCCTCAAGAGCTCCAGGTTGTGGTGCACAGTCTTGCCGAAGCCTATTCCCGGGTCAATGAATATCCTCTCTTGGGGGATGCCCAGGCTCTGGGCGTGTTCGGCCCGCCCGAGAAGATATCCCAGCACCTCGTTGACAACGTCAGCGTAGCTGGGCTCGATCTGCATCGTCTTCGGGGTCCCCTGCATATGCATCAAGACGACCGGCACGGCCTTCTCCGCCGCCAGCAGTCCCAGCCGCTCATCACTCAACGCCGTTATGTCGTTTATAATCCCTGCGCCGGCGTGGAGGGCGGCGGCGGCGACCTGGTAATCCCGTGTGTCGATGCTGATCGGTATGGTGAGCTTTGCCCGCAGCGCCCTTATCACCGGCACTACTCGCCTTATCTGCTCGGCCGGCTCGGCCGGCTCGGAACCGGGACGCGTCGATTCGCCCCCTACATCAATAATCGCGGCCCCGGCTTCAGCCATCCGGAGCCCGTGCTCTACTGCGGGGCCGGCCTCCAAAAACAGCCCGCCGTCACTGAAGGAGTCCGGCGTGACGTTCAGCACGCCCATAACGAGGGTTCCGTGCGAAAAATCCAGCCGGCCGGCCGACCATTCAACAATGTTCCCGACATCGGATCTCACCGTCCTATGCCCCTTCAACGGCGAGGCGAAAGCCGATGCCCTCCACCTGCCGCGCGAGCGCCGGGCTCGGCCGCTCCAGCACTACCTTTGTGTTATGGAACTCCCGCCGCACCGGATATTCCTTCCGAAGGTTATCGAAGTATTGGCCGGCCTGGCCCGCCTTGCACTCGCGAATTCGCCTAAGCCGGACGTCGTCGCGCCTGATATCATAAATGCGCTGCACCAGTCCTATCAGCACTTCCTGCTCCGGTGCTGTCCCCGGCTCGACCCTCAGTTCCGGCACCTGGGGTTGGGGCAAGAAATCCTCAGGCCTGTAGTGTGCTTCCAGTCCGAAGTACTGACAGGTCGCCTCATAGGTCATTATCATCCCCGCTACCTTGCCGTCCAGTGAATAGCCAGCGATGTGGGGGGTACCGATGTCCACCATCTTCAGGAGCTCGGTATCTATGTCCGGTTCGTTCTCCCAGACATCGAGCACCACCGCGCCCAATCTTGCCGATCGTATGGCGGACTTGAGCGCCTCACTGTCTACCACAGCGCCGCGGGAGGAATTGATAAACACGCATCCGGGGCGAAGCGCCTTGAAAAACGTATCATCGGCGAGGTGATGGGTTTTGTCCCGGCCCTCGTAGGTCAACGGCGTGTGGAGGGTAATAAAATCACAGTCCAGCAGGGCTTCGATCGGCAGGTATTTCTCATCTGCCGTCTGGCGCGCCAGCGGCGGGTCGTTCAGCCGGACCTCCATCCCGAGCGCAGCGCATTTCTTAGCTACCTTGCTGCCGACGTTACCGGCCCCGATTACACCGATAGACTTGCCTTCCAGCTTGATCCTGTACTTCTGCGCGACCTCCAGTATCCCGGCTATGACGTACTCTGCGGCGCTGTTGGAATTCGCGCCCGGCGCCGAGGCAAACCCTATGCCGTTCGCCCGGAGGTAGTCCGTGTCGACGTGGTCGAAGCCGATCGTGGCCGTGGCGACGAATCTTACCCTGGTCTGCTCCAGAAGCTCGGCGTTGACGGGGGTGACGCTGCGTACGAGCAGGACGTGCGCATCGCGCAGCCGCTCGGCCGTTATCTCGCGCCCTGGCAGAAGCTCGACCTCGCCTATCGACGAAAAACACTCCCGGACAAACGGGATATTCTCATCGGCCACTATTTTCATACGGACCCGCCGCCTTTCTCAAAAACCTTCACTTTGGTCCCCCTCCGAAAGCCGCGCCTGCTACCGGCTCGCCGGGCCGGCCTGTCTGGCATAACGTCGCGGCAACGACGGGCCGCACCAGCAACTCAAAGCTCAAAGCCTGCAACCTCCGTTCCACACTCAGGACAACGGCCGTGCTCGATGTTATTCTCCTCGATTGCATAGCCGAGGCGCTTGATGAGCATCTTTCCACAGTTATAACAGAAGGTGCTTTCGGCCTTGGAAGCGGGGACGTTGCCCAGGTAGACGTAATGCAGTCCCGCCTCCTTGCCGATCTGATAGGCTCGCTCGAGACTCGTCATCGGGGTCGGCCGTGAGTCCAAGTACCTGTACTGAGGATGAAAGCGGCTCACGTGCCAGGGGACATCGGCGCCGGCCTCATTCGCGATGAACTCCGCAAGTCGCCTGAGCTCGTCGGCCGAATCGTTCTGGCCCGGCACCAGTAGCGTCGTAATCTCCATCCATATATCGGTCTGGCCGGCGATATACCTGATCGTATCAAGCACCGGCTCAAGCCTGGCCTTGCAAAACGTCCTGTAGTATTCCTCGCTGAATGCCTTGAGATCAACGTTGATCCCATCCAGCCACGTGCGGGCCAGGTCTATCGCCTCGGTCGTCATATACCCGTTGCTGACGAAAACGTTCGCCAGTCCTTTTTCCTTTGCTAAGACCCCGCAGTCGTTGCAGAGTTCCATAAAGATCGTTGGCTCGGTATAGGTATACGCGATGCTCTTGCATCCCGTGCGCACGGCCGTATCGACTATCTCCTCCGGGCTTACCGCCTCGCCTGCGATTCTGCCCTGCTCGTACGCCGCCTGGCTTATCTGCCAGTTCTGGCAGAAATCGCATCGAAAATTACAACCCATCGTCGCGACCGAGAAACTCCGGGTACCGGGCTGAAAGTGGAACAGAGGTTTCTTCTCTATGGGGTCCGGGTTTGCCGAACAAACCTTGTCGTAGGTCAACGAGTAGAGCACTCCGCCGAGATTTTGCCGAACACGGCACCATCCCGGCTCGCCGTCGTCGATTAGACAGCGGCGGTTACAGAGGGCGCACCGGACCCTCTGGCCTTCTTCCTTCTCCCAGAGCACCGCTTCCTTGAAGCTCTTCCCATCCGCTGTCATCGTCGTACTCTGCTTATCCGGCTGTCAAAAACCATTATAACACTGTCCCCCGGCCCTTGAGACGGGCGCTGCAAGTCTATCAAGTCCTGTGGGCCAGACGCAAGTAATAATTGCCTTCTCCGGCCGGTTGTAAGCAAAGCAATTCAGGCAGAGCCCTAAAATGGTGCCACCGAAACGAAACTCGGATTCGATGCCTCGCGGCGGACCCGGCTGTGCGGCGCCCTATCCGGCAGGAATCCCGCGGTACGCCTCGGCGAGCACCTTGATCGGGTGCCGTGCTGCTCGGGTGCTTATATGTTCTATCTGCATCGCGCATGCCGAGCACTCCGTCAGAACAATCTTCGTGCCGGCCGAGTCCAGCGCGGCCTTCAAGCCCTCGGCAATCTTCTCCGAGAGCTCATAGTTTTTCTTTTGCAGTCCGTATGTCCCCGCCAGGCCACAGCAGCCGGCCCCCAAGTCAAGGACCTTCAGCCCGCAGAGTGCCTCCAGAAGCTCAATGCTCGCCCCGTCCTGGCCCAAGGCCCATAGATGACACGGCAGATGATAGGCAAGACCGCCGGCACCCTCACGGCGAGTGCCGTAGCGACGAATCAGGTCGGCCTTCTGTTCGGGCTGGAGTTGTCTTAACTTGCCCTGTTTGAACAGATTCAAGAGGTAACCGGTCAATTCAAACGTATTTTCCGCCACAAGTTCCGCGTCCGCGCCGGGCACCAAGCGCTTGAGGTCCTCCTTCAAGCAGAGCGCCGCACTCGGCTCGGAACAGACGACCTTGTACCCGGCTCGCACTGCCTCGGCCAGGTGCTTGAGGCTGTACGCCAGGTGTTTGCGGGCCCTGTCGAGATCGCCGTAGGCTATCGCGGGCAGCGGCGCGGGTAACTGCTTTGGAAGAGTTACCTCTACCTCGTTGGCGCCGAACACATCAAGTACCGCGTAACCGAGCTCGTGGTCGTTGTAGTTTGCGTAGGTATCCACGAAGTACGCCACCTTATCGACAGGCTGTGCCGGGGGCGTGCGCGCGGCCAGGTACCGCCTTGCGGCCCTTATAAAACTGCCCCGCGCAAACTGCGGTATCCGGCGTCGCCTGTCTATCCCAAAGCACCGCTCAAGGATACCCCGCAGGCGCCTCGACTTGGTAAGCGTGTTCGCGGCCGGGCTGAAAATACTTCCCATAACCTCGAGGAAATGATTACCGCTCAACAGCCTTTCCCCCCAGGTAAGGCCGAGACGCCTGGCATACTGCGCCCTTGCAAAGCTCATCAACCCGGGAATATCAACCCCTGATGGGCACTCCCGCAGGCACGTCCTGCAGTGAACGCACAGATCCAGGAACCTGCCGAACAGGGCCGATTCAAACTGCTTGTCTTGCAACTGCCCCGTCGCCCAGAAGTGTAGTAGATTCGCCTTCGCCCGTGGGCTGCCCAGCTCTTCACGGAGCGAGCGAAAGACGGGGCACATTCGTCCCGCATCTGTGGCGCGACAGAGCCCGCATCCGTAGCACTGCTCCAACTCCAGTGCCAGCTCGTCCGGCCGGAAGAGCAAGTTCGTCTTTGTACGCTCGCGCTGGATCTTCGGCGACCTCCGCAGGTTTTTTGTCATCACGTCCTGGTCGGCATTGATGATCTTGCCCGGGTTCAACAAGCCAGCCGGGTCGAATATCTCCTTTACCCGGCACAATATACTGTAGTATTCCTGGCCGTACTGCCTCTGTACAAATGGTGCCCGCACCAGTCCGACGGCGTGCTCGCCGCTTATGGAGCCCCCGAGCGACCAGACCAGCGAGAACACCTCGTTTGCGATCGCCTGCATCTTCTGGCGGTCTGCGGCGCTGCCCAGGTCCAGGTAGGGCCGCATGTGCAGCTCGCTGTCGCCGGCATGCCCGTAGAGGTACATCTCGAAGCCGTATTTCTTCTCTATCTCCGCGATGCCTTTGAGGTAGCGTCCCAACTGCCTGTTATCGACGCTGGTATCCTCTATGAACTCGGCCGGGTGTTTTCTGCTCCGCTTCCTGTACAACAGGGGTCCGGCGTCCATGCGGGACTTCCAGATCCGGGCTTGCTCGCCCGGGTCAAGCACCGTCCGCCGGCCGCTTGGCAGGTCGCCGAGGGCCTTGTCGGTCTGGTCTATCTTGCCGCGCACCTCCTGGGTGTCCTTGCCCGTGTGCTCGACCGTAAGCACTGCCGCCGCGCCCGAAGGTAGAATATCGCGATACGCCGGCAGAGCGTTGCGCGCCAGATTCGTCAGGTTCCTGTCCATAAGCTCGCAGGCCGATGCTCCGCACCGGACGATCAGCGGCACGGCCTCTGCCATTTTCTCGAGCGAATCAAACTCAAGCTGCAGCAGCCCCCGCGCACGGGGCACCGGTACGCTTCGCAGAGTAATCTTCGTAAAGATCGCCAGTGTGCCTTCCGAGCCGGCCATAAGGCGGGCCATATCTATTTTCCCCTCGCGGTACACTGCCCAGATGTTGTAGCCGCAGCGATTCCGGCGGATCTTAGGAAGGGCGCCCCTGATCACCATCTGGTTACGCTGGATAAGCTCGGCGCACTGCGCAGCGAGGGACCCGACCCTTTTGTCTTCGACCCCCGCAGGGTCGAGCTGGTTGGTGAACTCCGCGAGGGTGCCATCGCTCAAGACAACCTCCAGCCGTTCGACGTACTGGCCGATGTATCCATACTGCAACCAGTGGGCGCCGGTGGCGTTGTTCGCGAGGCACCCTCCTACCGCCGCTCGATTCGCGCTCGACGGGTCGGGCCCTATCGTTCGGCCGTACCTCGCCAGCGCTGCGTTCAACTCGCTTAAAACCACGCCCGGCTCGCACTGCACCTGCGTGCCGTCCAGCTGGACCTCGATGATGCGGTTCATATAGCGCGTCATATCGAGCAGTATGCCGCTGCAGAGTGCTTCGCCCGCGAGGCCCGTCCCGCCGCCCCGGGCTGCTACGGGCAGATCTTCCTGGGCAGCGTACTTCACGACCGCAACCACGTCAGCCTGGTCGCGGGGTGCAACCACGCAGGCCGGCACTATCCTGTAAATGCTCGCATCCGTGCTGTATGCTGCCCTGTGTACGATATCTTCGAAAACGTCCCCTTGGACCTGCTTGCTCAGCTCGGCTGCAATTTGTTCCGGTCTGTTTTTGGTGGCCCTTGTCATAGAACTTGCAGGTCAATTCCTTTGGTACTGCGGCGGCGCCGCCGAGCTGCCGCACGTGCGGCTCGTAATCGTCGCCTACTCCTCGAAATCACGGGGCAGGAACTGTGTTTGAGAGATGGTCCCGCTCATCCGCAGGACCGCCAGATCGTCCTCGCTCACCTGTCCGTGGATGAATTGCTGAACGATGGGATGAGGATGATTGCGGATATGATCAGCGTCGCCGTCCGCCACTATCTTTCCGTTATGAAGCATTATTATCCGGTCCGCTATCTTGTAGGCGCTGTTCATATCGTGGGTTACTACCACCGTTGTCACGCCAAGCTCGCGCTGAAGCTTCAGGATCAGCTCGTTGATGATGTCGGAGCGAATCGGGTCCAGGCCGGTCGTCGGCTCGTCGTATAGCAGCACCTCCGGATTAAGAGCGATTGCCCGCGCAAGAGCCACCCGCTTGCGCTGTCCCCCCGAGAGGTTGGCGGGATAGTAGTTCTGGAATCCATCCAGGCCGACCATTGCCAGCTTTGCCTTGACCAGTTCTTCGGCTTGCTTCCAGTGCTTTATGTTCGCGTGCTGCCTTATGGGAAATATGATGTTCTCGAATACACTGAGACTGTCGAACAAGGCTCCCCCCTGGAAAAGGAACCCGAAGTGGGTGCGGACCTCGTTGAGCTGCTGCTCGCTCAGGTTGTCTATGCGGCGGTCCTTGAAGTAAACCTCTCCGGAGGTAGGGCGCAGCAGGACGATCAGGTGCTTTATCAATACCGTCTTGCCGCAACCGCTCGGACCTATCACCACGGTCGTCTTGCCCTGTTGTATTGCCAGGGAGATGTTGTCCAGAACCAGGTGCGGGCCGAATCGTTTCGTCAGGTTCTCTACTCTAAGCAGCCCGTTCGAGCCTCCCTGGGCGGAGGGTTCATCTTGTTCTTGTTTTTTTGAGTTGGAGGTTCTCAATTTGCGCCTTTTACCCCACCAGGCTCCTGAAAGGCCAGAAGGTATTGTAAATCCCTTTGAATATTACCGCCAGGGCGAAGTCCAGGGCCAGTATGGATATGAAGCTCGCGACAAATGCCTCTGTGCAGGCCCGCCCGACGCCGTGTGCGCCTTCCCTGCACGTAAAGCCCTTGTAGCAGCTGATTATTGCGATGGCGCCGCCGAAAAAGAAGCCTTTAGTAACACCGACGCACACGTCCCAAAGCTCGACCCCGGAAGCACTGAAGCTCCAGTACGCCCAGTCGTTGATCCCGAACTGGACCACACCCACGAAGTAACCGCCCAATATGCCGAGCAGATCCGCATAAATAATCAGGAAAGGGGTCAGCAGCAAACAGGCCAGCACCCGCGGCGCGACCAGGTACCAGACGGGGTCGGTGCCCATGCTCCGCACGGCGTCGATCTGCTCTGTCACGTTCATCGTGCCCAGCTCAGCGGTCAGGGCGCCGCCGATCCGGCCGGCCAGCATCACGGCCGCAAGCACAGGCCCGAGCTCCTTGACCACCGAAATGTTGATCAGAACGCCAAGCCGTTCTTCAAGCCCCATTCCCGCAAGCTGGTCGTACGCCTGGACCGCCAGGGTCATACCGACGAAAGCCCCTGTAATCATAATCACCGGTACGCTGCGAACGCCGATAACGTGCATCTGCGCCCATATCAGCGGATACGTCCGGTGGTTCCAGAAGCTGCGTAGACAGGCGCCGGCCGTCTGGGCGGCAAAGCGGCCGAACTGTCCGATATTACCCACATCCCTGATTGTCCTTGCGCCGACCGTCGCAAACATCGCATCTCGCTCCGAAAGCTGCCAATCCTGAATCTGATCTACCCTTTTCCTCCCCGAAACTGGCGAATTTCTCGAATTGCGCCGGATTGTATACAATCTCCGACGGACAATCAACAAGCAACCGAATATGCGATCCTTCCCTGTTCCAACTGAATCGGCAATCCAGGCCGTGCAATTTCGTGCATTTCCAGACTTTTGCGCCGAATCCCCCGCATCGTCCCGCCAGGGCGGTCGATCGAATATCAGCGCTGACTGCGCAGCCTGGTCCCCGTCTTTGCAGCAGCTTTTGCCCCGGGCCTATCCGCCGGACTTCTGGACCGCGTAGAGCGTGCGCATCGTGGCAACGTACAGCACTCCGTTGGCGGCGACCGGCGTCGATGCCGTCGGGCTGTCCAGCTCAACGGAACTGATCAACCGTTTGTCTTTATCCGCGGCGAAGACCAGGAACTCGCCCCGGCGAGTTCCCACGTACAACTTCCCATCTGCCACCAGCGGTGAAGCCCATATATCCCCCTTCGCCTGGTAACTCCAGTGTACCTCGCCCGTCTCGGCGTCGATGCAGCGGATCATACGCCCGCAATCGGTAATAAAAACCAGCCCCTGGTAAATTGCCGGCGTCGAACAACAATGCTTGCTCAACTGGCACGACCAGACCAGACCCGAGGTCGTTATATCATCCTTCTGCGTGGCATCGATGCACTTGAGCCACGCCTTTTCCTTGCCCCACCATATGTCGCCCCCATAAGCGACATACACCCGGCCGTCGTGGAACACCGGCATACCCTTGATATTGCTCGGGCTTACCTGGCGGTTGCGGAGATACTCGTGGATGTTCTCTTTCGGGGCCGTCGGATCGCAGTCGAACCGCCAGATCAGCTTGAGCGTCTGCACCTTTCCTTCCGGCCGAGAGGATCCCAGTGCCTCAAAGGCGTAAACGACGCCATCTCCACCGCCGAAGAATATCAACTTGCGCCCGTTGACAACCCCGAGCGCCGGGGACGACCAGGTGCTATGGAAGATTCTCGGCCCGATTCTCAGGGGGTCCCTGGCCAACAGGCGGCCGGTCTTTTTGTCCAGCACGATAAGGCTCGGGCCGTCCGGCCGCTTTACTTGCCTGTGAGTGCGGTCGACCCCGTTGCTCGTGTTGACATACAAGAAATCCCCGTCGATCAAGATCGAACTATGGGCCGCGTCGTGAGGCCAGGTCCCGGCCTGGTTGGGTATATCGAACAACCAGATGATGTCCGCGTCGATGTCCGTCACCTCGAACGGCGGCAGGTCCTTGTCCCCCCTGTTGCCGATGGCCATATGACGGCCCTCGTCCACGTAAGGCCCATCGTTTCCGTCGGCCTGGCCGTCTATGTCCAGGCAGATCACCTCCCCCCGATTGCTCACGACATAGACACGTCCGGCCTCGACGCTCGGCGACGAGACGATTCCTGCTCTGGGCCAGTCAAGATGAGGGTCGGGCCCGAGCTTGGGGACGACCAACTGCCAAAGAAAACGCCCATCCTCCTCGGAAAGGCACAGCAGCACCCCTCTATCGCCCTTGTGACGGGGATCCCGTGGAGACTCGTTGTTCGTCCCGATAAACACCCGCCCGTCGGCGATAACGGGTGTTGCCCAGGTCTGGCTGCCCAACCGCGCCGTCCACTTTATATTCTGCCCCGTAGCCGGGTCAAAACGCTCGGGCAGACCCTTTTCCTGCGATACCCCGTTACGGGTGTGCCTCTGCTGCCATTGGGGCCGATCCGCGGCACCGGCCAGGGCACCTACTACCAGCATGCCCAGCAGGCAGCACAAAGACAGCCTGGCCGATTTGCCTCTAAAAAGCATATCAGCTTGCCTTTCGAGTTCACCGATTATCATCTCTGATTGTACAGGTAAGCCGTCAGGTTTGCCAGGCATTTAGCTATAGCTGTTCTTCCTCGGGCGCCGTCAGCTGCCGGCCCCAAAGGTGCTGGGCTATATTTGAAAGCGTAGGACAACTGCGGCAAGGTCGCGCAATCCGTCCCCAAAATGCCTGCTGCGAATACCACGCAGAAGAATATACTATGGACAGGAGTCGTGAACGAAGAGTACTCAAGAACCCAGCCCTGCGTACACGTGGGAGCTCACGAGGTCCAAGGGATTTTTCGCGTGGGTCGTCCGGTTTGTGGCTGCTTTCTATCTGCCGCTGACATCCACGCAAACGACGTCGCCTTTTGCGTTGCGCGCGTAGATTTTGCCGTTGGCCAGCACGGGGACCGTCCAGCACTTGCTCCTCGGAAGGATCTGTGCCCTGGCCAGGGCTTTGAACCCGCTCGGCGTTGCATTAGCGATGACAAGCTCGCCCTTGTCGCTCGTTATGATCATCCGCCCGTCGGCGCTCATCATAAGCGCTCCTTTGCCGAGGCTGTCTTCCTTCCATTTTTCGCTGCCGTCCTCAAGGTCTATGCACTTGAGCGTCGATTCATCGAACCCATATATGTGGCCCTTCCACAGGACAGAGCAGTTCATATGGTTGCGCATCACTCGGCTGTCCCAGAGCGCGGTGGGCTTACCACCGCTGATGTCTAACTTGATGCAACCCCTGTTGTAGCCGGTCGAAGCAAAAACAACGTTGCCCGAGACGATCGGATCAGCCGCATTGACCTTGTACCTGTTGACGAAAGGATACGTCCAGAGCACCTTGCCGTCGCTCGCTCTGACTGCTGCCACCGTCTCGGAGGCAGCGATGGCCAGGCAGTCCTGCCCGTCGAGCCGGTATGGCACGGGGGTTGCGTAGCCGCAAACGCCTTTGCCGTTATCCCATATCAGCTTGCCCGTCTTCTTGTCGAGCGCGGCTCCGGCGGTGCCAAGATTGAAAAACAACACCTCCCCCATCACCAGCGGCGAGCCTGAGAAACGCCAGGTAGGTAGATTGAATCCGTAGTCCTTGTTGACGTTTTTGTACCAGAGGACCTTGCCGGTAGCCGCGTCAAGGCAGTAAAGGTCGCCCACTTTGCTGAGGGTGTAAACGACGTTGCCATCCACGGTAGGCGTCGAGAGCGTTCCGCCTTCGTAGTACTTCGGGTGTAAAGGACAGGGGTAGGTGTGTCTCCATATTTCTTTGCCGGTAACGGCATCGAGACAATAAACCACGTCTTTCTCGCTGCCTTTGCCCGTGTTGCCCATCATATAGGCGCGTCCGTTGCTGACGACTATCGAGGAGAATCCTATTCCGATCGACTTGGCCCAGAGCTTTTTCGGCCCATCGGTCCCCCAGTTTGAGCTCCAGTTGGTCTCTGAAGAGATGCCATTGTGGTTGGGGCCGCGATAGTTGGGCCAATCGGCAGCCGGCGCGACGGCCGCGAGCAGCAGCACGGTCCCGATTGCCAGCACGGCTACGGTACAAAAACGTAATTTTCCCCCGACGATAGGTCTCACAAATCGTCCTCCCAATAAGAAACAGCCCTTTAGTCCTATCGAATCGCCTACAAGTCCGTAGTTTCTACCCGGCCAGCCGGGCTTATCGCCGCCCCCATATACCGGAACGCTCCGGGCACTTCAAGCAGATTTTCCTGCCGGCACCGGAGTTTGCCCTTAGGATCGCACAATCACTGCCGGCGGGGCAAAAATGGACTACTTCGCCTTGCCTGTCCAGATTTTCGCCAGCAGCCGGCAGGTATCCGGGTCGTACTGCCGCAGCTCAAACTGGAGAAACGGAAAGTAGTCATTGACGCCGTAGTAAGACTCGGTCATCTCGGCGAAGAATTCGACCGGTCCTTTCAATGCCGGGTGAGGAACACGCTTGCCGTCAAATCGCAGAACCGAGTCATATCTGCCGCCCTCGACGGCCCGATCCCGGGCCCGCCTGATTTGCTCGCGGTCCGCATCCGCCAGCCGGTCGTAGTACGCCCGTGCCAGCTGATTCAGTATCGCAAATTGCTGGAGGTTCTGCCATCGACGGAACCTTGCGGCATTGCCGATCTCGACGGCGTGAAGTTTGTCGGGGTTTTCGTTGCGCGCCTTGATCGCTTCTGCGCTGGCGTGGTAGGTCATATACGGCACGGTTTCGCTGCGGCGTTCCAGCCAGATGGGAACCTCCTGCAGCTTCTCGAGGGCCTTGTCGGGCATATAACGCTTCACCAGGTGCAACTTATACCGCAGGAGCCTGCAAAGGTGGTCTCCATAGGCTTTTTCCCGAACAAGTTCGGGGCAAACGTAAACGGTCCAGCCCTCAATGTGCCGTTTGTCGTAGTCGGCGGTCGGCACAAACGACCCCGTATTTTTGCATCTGCCGGGCCTCTCTGCCTGTGAGCGGATGAATTTCACCAGCGAGCGAACGAGCCGCCGTTGCCTTTTTGCGTCCACGCCCCAGAGGTCCTCCAGCAGCGCGTATCCACAGGGGTCGTGCTCCTTCAATTCGGGGCGGACGAAGGGATAGAAATCGTTCGTGCCGAAATAGGCCTCCGAATTCTCGGCGAAATACTCCATCTTGTTCGACATCGCGTAGTGCCTTGTACCGGTCGAGTAACGGCAGAGCACCGATTCATAGGCTCCGCTTTTCCGGGCGTGCTCATAGGCTGACTGCAGCCGTGCATTGCCGTAGTGTTTGCCCTGTCCCAGGTAGAGGTAGTCGTAACCGTGGGCCAGCTCGTGCAAGACGACCCAGGGCTGGTGCAGGGTGCCACGGCAGAAATCCCTGGACCTGCAATTGCTCACAAGCGAAGTCAGTCCGTCCGGCGAGGCGTATCCCCTGTCCAGCAGCCATTTGTAGCTGGGATGGAACGACAGGCCCGGGCCGGAGTCGTATTCCATCCAGATAGGCACTCGCTGCTGCATAATTGCCACCGCCGGCGCCGGTACAACCAGGCGGACCTGGTAGAGCTGGTTGTGCAAATGGTCAATTGCGGCATCCATCTGGCGGCGGTGCTCGGCCAGATCCTGCTTGTTGATATAGACGATCCAGCCTTCGATGTTGCGTATTTCAAACTTGTCCTTGGGGGCCGGCTGAACCGCCCGGGATTTGTTCTGCTCGGCTGCCACGATGATGCCCGCCGGGCCGATCGCAATCAAGGCGAACCAGGTTGTCACTGTTAGATAACGGAGTTTCATCGTTACTGTCCTCATAATGTCCGTCCATTTTACCAGGGTGACGGGGTAGGTGAAAGCAAAAGTCGCGGCTGGCACTTGGGCTTGGGCCCAGGACGCCACCGGTCATAGTGTCCACAAGGTTGATCGCCGGCTGGCCGGATGTACCAGGTCAAGGGCACGGCCGCCCGGTATGGAGAAGAGATACGAACGAATGCTCAAACAGGACGTAGTAAAGCAATTTAGCGTTCACGGCGAGTCAATAGTAGCGTATAATCCGCTACCGGTGGCAAGCCGGCAGAGTCTGGGCACGGATGCGGCGATTTGCGATCTATCAATTATGGCACAGAAGTCGAAGCGACAACTGGAACGAGACGAGCAGATCTACCAGCTTACCACGCTTGTAGCCGGCGAGTTTTCGCTTCAAGAGGTGCTCGACAGGCTGGCCGAGGCGGCGGTGAAGGTAACCGGCGTCAAGGCCTGCTCGATTCGATTGCTGGACGAGGAAAGCGGCGATCTGAAGATGCGTAGCACCTACGGTCTGAGCGACGAGTATCGGAATAAAGGCGCGGTTACCAGGAGCGATCCGGTCATTGAGGCGGCGTTTGCCGGCGAGGCCGTGGTGCTCGACGATATGCGGGTTGACGACCGGGTGCAGTATAAAGAGGCGACGATCAAGGAGGGGCTTGTCAGCCAGCTTACGGTTGCGATGCAGTTCAGGGGCAAACCTATCGGTGTGCTTCGCCTTTACAGCCCGAGGCCCAAGCGGTTTGACGAGGATGATATCAGCATGGCCCGGGCCGTGGCCTCCCAGTGCGCGGTGGCGATAACGAACGCCAGGCTCTATGCCGAGGCCATCGAGGGCACGCGGATAGCAGAGCAGATGCGGCTTGCAGGTATAATCCAGCGAAGGATGATCCCCGAGAAGCCGCCGCAGGTGCCGGGCCTGGACGTAGCGGCCATTTACATCCCCTGCTTCGATGTGGGCGGCGATTTTTACGATTTTCTGGAGGTTGGCGCGAACAGCATAGTCGTGGCGATCTCAGACGTTATGGGCAAGGGTATCCCCGCTGCACTGATGATGAGCTGTTTCCGCGGGTCCGTGCGGGCGTACGCGGACATCCACAGCAGCGGCGAAGCGATACGACAGATCATTCACAGACTGAACAAGACGGTGTACAAGGAGTGTGATGAGGGACAATTCGTTACCTTGTTCTACGCAATCATAAACGTAAAGGATATGACGATCACCTACTGCAGTTGCGGCCACGAGCCGACTCTGCTGGTCAGAGACGGGCAGGTGACGGACCTCGATAAAGGGGGCCTTGTGCTTGGGGTCGATCCGGACGCCGAGTTTGAAATCGAGACGGTGGGGCTCCAAGACGGTGACTGCCTGTTGTTCTATACGGATGGACTGATCGACGCATCCAACTTCGACGGGGAGCTGTGGGGCAGAGAGCGTCTGCTGGCCGTAGCGAAGAAGTTTTCGAAGGGCTCTGCAAAGCAGATGGTCGAGACCATACTCCAGTATCGCCGGCGGTTTGTCGGGCTTGCAAGACAGATCGACGATACGAGCATTGTTGCGGTGAAGGTAGACCGGACGGCCGGCCCGGGCGCTCCCCCCGGTACGGGTTCTTAGCAGATGGCGAAGCTTGTAGTGACGATTGACGGGCCGGCGGCCAGCGGCAAGAGCACGGTGGCCCGTTCGCTGGCCGAGCGGCTCAATGCGAGCTTTCTGGATACCGGCGCAATGTACAGGGCGGTAACACTGGCGGCGATGCGAAGGGGAGTCGATCTGGCCAGCGAAGAGCAAATCCTGCACGTAATAGAGAATACCCGCTTCAACTTTGCCGAGCAGGCCGGCAGCCTTAAGGCGTACGTTGACGGTCTCGAAGTTACCGGGCAAATCCGCAGCCCGGAGGTGACCCGAAATGCCAGGTATGTAGCCTCGGCGCCGAAGGTAAGGCAGAAGCTGGTGGAAATGCAGAGGCGATTTGCGGAAGCGACAGAGAAGGTAGTTACCGAGGGACGCGACCAGGGCACGGTGGTGTTCCCGGAAGCGGATGTAAAGTTCTATCTGACGGCCGAGCCGCTTGTCAGGGCAAAGAGACGGCAGGCGGAACTGGAAGCAGCGGGCACAAAGCGGCAGCTCGAACAGGTCTACAGGGCCATACAGGATCGCGATGTCAGCGACGAGGGTCGGGCGGTTGGGCCATTGAGACCGGCCGACGATGCCATCACGGTCGACACGACCGAGCTGAGTATCGAAGAGGTTGTCGATAAGCTCCTGGCATACATCGAAGAAAGATGTTCAAAGAGAAGCTAAAAGCTGCGTGGTATCGAGTCGCGCGGGCATTGCTGCGCATAATCTGTGTTGTGTTTTTCCGGCTCCGCGTTTTCGGGGCGGAAAATGTCCCGAAAAGAGGTCCGTTCATACTGGCCTGCAACCATCAGAGCTATCTCGACCCGATATTGTGTGGGGTGCGGTTGAAAAGGCGGCTATGGTTTCTTGCCCGCGAGTCACTGTTTGGCAATTGGTTTTTTCGACGGCTGATCTGTTCACTCGGCGCGCTGCCGCTGAAACCCGGCCGGGCCGACGTGCACGCCTTCAGAACGGTGTTGGCCCTGCTGAAGGAAGGCAAAGGGATATGCCTTTTCCCGGAAGGTACCCGCACGAGCGACGGGAGGATCGCGATGCTTAAGCCCGGGCTGGGCCTGTTGTGCCGCCGCGGTAATGCGGTGATTGTCCCGGCGGTCATCGACGGGGCCTTCGAGTGCTGGCCGCGGGATAAGAAGATGTTCTCGTTCGGGCCAATCCGGGTGGCGTACGGCGAGCCTATCAGAGCTGAGCAGGCCCTCGAGGTAGGCGACGAGGAGTTCGCCGAGCTGCTGACCGAGACGCTCCGGCGGATGCAGAACGAGCTGCGGACCAAAGTCGGCAAGGAGCCTTTTTCCTACTAAGTTCCGGGGCCCTGGCCGAGCTCCAGGGCTCAAGTGGGCTTTATTTGCGCTATTCCCAGCTGCGAGGCTGCCTGGCGGCAAGAAGCACGGCCATCGAAGCCACGAGGCGCACTGGCGTTGCAAAGTCCTACGCTCGGATGCTGCCATTTGGCGTAAGCCGCCAGCCCCCTTATATAAGCAGCCCTGAATTTATAATAAGCACATCTAATCATCGGTGGGGATTTTCTGCAAAAGCCCAAAAAATTGTTCGCCCGTAAGTCCTTGTCAAAACAGAAGTTGGATCCTGGGTGTGGTCGATTTGCGCTTGCGGCCGCCCTTTTGGACGGTTGACCGAGTGAGGCTGATCGGCTACAATAAATGGTTCTGGATGGTAAAGCAGAATAAGACAGCCGGAAAGAAACGAACAAGAAAAACCTCCTCCTCCAAGGTCGCCAGAGTCAAGGCCAAAAAGGCCTTCAGGAGCTACAAAGAGGCCATAGAGTACCTTTTTGCGCGGACCGACTACGAAAAACAGGAGCGTCTCAGGTACAATACGGACACGTTCAACCTCACGAGGATGGAGAAGCTCCTGTCGCTGCTGGGCAATCCCCACAGAAAAATCCCTACAGCCCATATAGCCGGCACAAAAGGCAAAGGTTCCACTGCCGCGATGCTGGCGAAGATGCTCGAGGCAAACGACTACAAGGTGGGTCTGTACACCTCTCCGCACCTGGTGGACCTGCGTGAGCGGATCGTGGTCAATTCCAAAATGATCAGCGAGAAGGAGATGCACGGGCTGCTCAACCGTGTTCATGGGCCTGTGGAGAAAATGTCGAAGACGGATTCGCCGACGTTTTTCGAGATTCTGACGGCCCTTGCGTTTCTGCATTTTGCGGATATGCAGGTCGATATCGGGGTTATTGAGGCCGGCTTGGGCGGCAGGCTGGACAGCACGAACGTCATAAAACCGAAAGTGGTGGGCATAACGAGCCTCAGCATCGACCATCAGCATCTGCTCGGCCAGACAATCGACAGCATCGCCAAGGAAAAGGCGGGCGTTTTCAAGGCGGGCGTGCCCGTGGTCACCGTTCAGCAGGAACCGACGGCGATGCGGGTGCTAAAATCGGCGGCTGAGGCGGCCCAGGCCCCCCTGAGTGTGACGGGGGGCGACATCGATTTCTCGCATCGATTTGAGACCTCCCGCGAGGAAGGCCCGCACACGAGGGTATGCCTGACGACCCCGACCAGCAAGTTCGAGCACCTCCGCGTCCCCCTGCACGGTATGCACCAGGCGATAAACTGCGGCCTGGCCCTTGCCATGCTGGACAAACTCAAGACGAGCGGCTACGAGATAGACAACGAGAAGGTCTCACAGGGTCTGGGCAAGGTCTCTCTGCCAGGTCGGATGGAGATGATCTGCGAAGACCCCAGGATAATGATCGATGCGGCCCATAATGCCGCGAGCATTCAAGCCTTGGTTCACGCGGTCGGCCAGAACATCCCCTACGATTCGATGGTGGTCATTTTCGGCTGCAACACCGACAAAGACGTCAGGGGGATGCTCTACAACCTTCAGTTTGGGGCCGACAAGGTAGTCTTCACTCGCAGCAACTCGCCCAAGGCTATGTCCCCACAGGCTCTGGCGGAGATGTACACCGAGATGTGTGGAAAGATGTGCCAGACCGCGCTGAGCCTGGGCGAGGCGCTTCGGCTGGCCCGCAGCGCGGTCAGCAAGGAAGACCTTATCCTGATCACGGGCAGCTTCTACCTGATCGGCCAGGCCAAGCTGCGGTTCCAGCCGGGGGCAGCACTGGTTAACAGCTGATCCTCTGGAGTTTCCGGCGAGTTGCGCTTCAGCGTGTGGCCTATCACGGAAAGCATCGGCTGGCCAATCTCGGCGTTACCCGGCCGAGGAGGTGGGCTTTTCTCAGGAACCCGGAGGATTGTTATGCTCAGAGGTGGATTTGTTTCGGGTAGTTGCAGGAGGATACCGCCTACGGCGGCGCTGACTGTGCTGCTGGTCGTCTCAGCCGGCGCAAGCATCTCATCCGGCCGGACACTCGCGCGATGGGACTTTACCAGAGGTACACACGGCTGGCAGGGAAACAGGGTCGTTGAAGAGGTTGTCTCGACCGCAGAGGGCCTTTTGGTCAGGTGCAAAGGGCGGGATCCGTGGATAGAGGGGCCGGTTGTAGAGATACCTGGCCCTGGGTCGACGATTGTCAAAATCCGGATGAAATCCACCGCTGACGCACGCGGCCAGTTGTTTTACGGCAGAACGTTTAGCGAGGATAGGTCGATTCGCTTTACAGTGCACAATGACGGCAAATGGCACGACTACTGCCTGGCCGTGCCCCACAAGCTGGCCGGGCCTACCCGCTTCCGCCTTGACCCGGGTGCAGGGGCAGGTCAAATCACCATCGGCTTTATAGAGATTCAGGCGGTCGGACAAACAGCACCCCCACCGTTTGGCAGGCCGCGGTTGCCCAGCCCCAGCAGCTCGCCGTACTCGGTGAGCTCCGGCGCGGTGGAGCTGGTGCACTACAAGGGCAGGTGGGGTAACTTTGTGGTTAACGTAGGCGGCAGGGAGATGGCTGCTGGCCACCAGGGCGGCCGAATAGGAATCGTCTTCGGCGACGAGGATGAATGGCTGAACCTGGGCGAAGCGCCAGTTACGCTTGACAGTGCCCCGGAAGGCGGTCTTACCAGTACGGCCACTCTGACTGACAGCAGGGGGGCGAAATGGCGAATTTGCAGGAGCATTACGCCAGGTGCAGCAGACGCCCTCAACATCCGGGTCCAGCTGAGCGTTGATAAGGACCGCGAGGTGGTCTTTATCCCGTGGATCACGATCTTCCCGGGGCTTGGCACGTTCGGCACGAGCAAAGACCAGGGCCTGTTTGCCGGCCTGGAATACCTTTGCGACGAACCCAGCAGCAGCACCGCCGACGTTGCCGCCCCGAATAACATCCGCCGAATACCGGACCCGGTTAAGATTACCTTTCCTCTTATGGCGATATCACGGGACGGCTTTTATATCGGGTTGATTTGGGAGCCATCCGCGATGGTCGCAGCGGCCTTTGATTCGCCCGACAGGATTTACAATTCCGGTGCCCAGGTGATGGAGCTTTCGGCTCCTGCGGTAGGGCAATTACGCTTCGAGAATGCCGCCTGCGCTCATACGCCTTTCAGGCTGGGCGCCGGGCGCCCCCTTACGGTCGAGGCGGTCATAATCGGGGGCAGGGGCGAAACAGTTGTCGAGGCGGTCAAGCGATACGTGGAATTGAAAGGGTTGCCGCAGGTTCCTCGATTTGAAGGCGGCTTCGGGGCCGCGGTCAGGCTCTTGGCAGCGGGGTGGCTGGATTCGCAGATAAACCGGGACGGCCTTTTCAGGCACGCAGTCTGGACCGAGAGGTTCAGACCTCTACCCGCTGCCGATGCAGCAATGTACATCGACTGGCTCAGTGGACATACCAGCGATAGCGGGTTGCGTGGCAGGCTGCTGAACTTGCGGGATAAGGCGTTGTCGCGGATACCGGCGACTCAGCCGTTCTCGAGTAGTATTGGGCATGCCCACCAGATCGCCGCACCATTTGTTTTGGACCGATTGGAACGGTTCATCAGGCAGAGGCGTGCAGCAGCAGCCGCGTCGCTAAAACGCTTTGATGAAGACGGGCTGATGTATTACCGGGCCGGCCCGGTCGATTACTCCAGAACCCATTTCGCGAAACATTCCAACGGCCTGTCGGGCCGGGTCGTTGCCGGTATTCTGGAGGCTGCGTCGCTGTGTGGCGACAGGCAGCTGAAAGACAAGGCCCTCGACCTGCTCGATAAGCAGACTGCTCTTTACGCCGGGACGGTCCCGCGCGGCGCACAGACCTGGGAGATACCGCTGCACACCCCCGACATCCTTGCCTCGGCGCATCTGGTAAAGGCCTACACGCTCGGCTACATCATATCGGGCGAAAAAGAGTACCTTGACCAGGCTCGGTACTGGGCGTGGAGTGGTGTTCCATTTGTTTATCTGCGTCAGCCGACCGCCGGGCCGGTCGGGTCCTACGCGACGATCGCGGTGCTGGGGGCAACCAACTGGAAGGCTCCTGTGTGGTTCGGCCGGCCGGTCCAGTGGTGCGGCCTGGTGTACGCCTCGGCCCTGCACCTACTGAGCGAATTTGACCCGGGCGGTCCCTGGGAAAGGATCGCCAGAGGGATCACCGCCGCGGGCCTGCAGATGACCTGGCCGATTAGTGACAGCGACCGCGGCGGCCTGTTGCCCGACTGGTTTGACTTGCGCTCGCAGGTGCGTGGAGGTCCGGCCATAAACCCGGGCACAGTCCAGGCCCATCTGCCTGAGCTTTTCAGGCTCGGCAAGATTTACGAGATCAACAGGCTGGCTGGCCGGGGTTGGGTCGTCCACGCTCCAACTGAGATAGAGGCCGTCAGCGAGGGCAAACGCGCCATCTCGATAAGACTCGCAGGCTGGGCCTATAATAGACAATACCGCGTCTTGATAGCAGGCCCTGAGGAACCGCCCAAAGAGGTTCTGGCCCGTCGACTTTTCGCGGGCGCCGAGAAGGTCCCGGCCCCCGAGGTCGCCGAGACCCGATTCCACTCCGACCTGAACTGCCTGATAATAACCCTGGCGGGCCCGGCACAGATAGAGATCGTGCCTTGAAGTTTTTCAGGCGTCCGGCCGAAGCGAAGCCGAACGGCACCCGGCGGCCACCCACCGCACGGATGAGCCGGGCCGGTACAAATCGGCCCTGGAGCGAGACTCTCAGCGCGGATCCATCCTGCCGGCGCTTAGCCGAGTTTCGCGATCTCGAAAGTAACCGTGCCGCCATCGGTAAACGTCGCGGGGTCCGGACAGTGAACGTAGGCCTTGCTACTGTCGTCTTTGCCTTCGATTCCCCATTGCGCCGGGTCCGAGACCCGCAGGGCGTTGTAATAAGGCATCAAGGCCGCCAGCGCGTGCATACAGACGGGGATATCGCTGACGAGTTGATACCCGGCTTTAAGCGCGAATGAATCGCCGACCTTGTAGGTGGGACAATGCCCCTTGATCTGCTTGACCGTTACCACCAACTCCATAGTGTGCCGTCTCCGAAAACGAGGACCACTCTTCTGTAGACTACCGGCCATTATGCTCCCGGCAACGGGCCGGTCAAGGGATTCCGGTTTGGGGCGAGATTTTCGTCAATTTCCGTTGTCAACTACGGGCAATGGCGTTAGGATGTCCCGCGATCAGAAAGAGGAGACAGGCGATTATGGCAGAAGAATTAGTGGGCGTTATAGGCGGCACCGGCCTCGGGGATGCCCTGGCCGAGCAGATCACACAGGCCGAGTACCACGACCTGGAGACCCCGTTCGGGAAGCCCAGCGCACCTATCCTGATCGGCAGGTTTGCCCAGAGGAAGATCGCCTTTCTCAACAGACACGGCGTCGGACATAAGCTCTCGCCTGGAGAAGTCCCCTTTGGGGCGAACATCTTTGCGATGAAGAAACTCGGCGTTCACACGGTTATAGCCAGCGGGGCGGTGGGCTCTTTGCGGGAGAACATCAATCCGGGCGACCTGACGCTGGTGGACCAGTTTATCGACAAGACCTTCAGGCGGACGGGCAGTTTTTTCAGCGGGGTTGCAGCGGTGCACTGCGAGATGGCCGAGCCTGTCTGTCGGCGTCTCCGCGGTTTGCTGGCAGAGACGGCAAAAACGCTCGATGTGAAGACCCACCTTGAAGGTACATACGTCTGCATGGAAGGCCCGCAGTTTTCGACTCGCGCCGAGTCGCTTATGCACCGGGCCTGGGGCGGCGACCTGATAGGAATGACGGCGATGCCGGAAGCGAAACTCGCCAGAGAGGCACAGATGTGCTATGCACTTGTAGCCCTGGCCAGTGACTACGACTGCTGGAAGCCCCACGCCTACGGCAAGGACCAGAAGACCCTTCTGCAGGAGATCATCGCCAATCTGGTTACTGCGACGAACAATTGTCTCGAGTTGCTCAAGGCCGTTCTGGCCGGCCCCTACGAACTGACAAACCCGGATTGCTCGTGCCGCCACAGCCTCGATTTGGCTGTCTGGACGGACGAAAAGCATATACAGCCGGACCAGAAGGATAAGTTAGCCGTGCTCTTCGAGTAGTTAGGGCCTTATGTTTGAAGTCGGTCTTGTGCTCTATGGCCTGGGCTGAAGGTCTGTTAGGCGTTGATTGCGTCGAATCCGGGTACGAGGATTGATACCCAGAACAGATGCGAGATTGGAATTGCCAAAACTCAAGACGATCCGCCGCGGGCAGACCGCAGGCGGAGCACTGGGCTGTGGCTTTGGAAAGGATTCTAAGATGAGACGAAAGATTACCGTAACAGTCGGCCTGGCGGCCGTGGCCTTGCTGATTATTGCCGCGGGGTGCCAGAAGGCCCGGACGGCCAGTGGAAAGGAAAGCAGGCTTGTGGCCGCCGAGAACATCGAGTTGAAAAAGCAACTGGCTCAGCGTGACAGGCAGATCGAGCGTTTGAAAAAAGAGCATGCCAGCCAGCTCGAGCAGGAGCGGAAGAGGCTCGCGGACTGCCGCAGAGAGCTACAGCAGTGCAAGGAGCGGGTGGATAAGAAGGTTGGGCAGGCGGTGGAGGAGATGTTGACGAGTGCCCTGGACGAGGTGGCGAAGGTCCGGGAAGAAAACAGGACCCTCAAGGCTCAAATCGAAGATCTGAAAGCCAAACTTGAGCAGCGGGGCCAGTAGCTTACCGCCGGTTTTCTCCATCAGCTCAGCCGGGCTGCTTACAGACTTTGCGGACTGCCTGCAGGCAATCGGGAGCATTGTGGGCGGGTTTACGTTTTTGCATTGCCGCTGCTACCAGGCCTACAAACATTGGCTGGGGCCTGAGCGGCCTGGATGTAAGGCACGGGTGTGCCTGGGTGCCGATAAAGAAGGGATGGTCCGGGACTTCCAGTATTTGCATAATCGGTTGATTGGGTGCCTTGCCGGAGAAGACCAGCCCGCCCTTTTCCAGCCGTTCGACGTATCGAGGGTCCACCTCGTAACGATGCCGAAACCTCATCCTGACGGACTTGGCCTTATCAAAAAGCTCCCAGGCTCTTGTATTCGGTTTTAGTTCGATGTCCCTGCCGCCCAGCCGCATATTGCCCCCGAGCCCCTCGATTTTTTTCTGCTCGGGCAGCACGTCGATGACCGGTTCCGGGCAGTCCGGCTCAATCTCGGTGCTGTTGGCCTTCTCTATGCCGCATACGTTCCTGGCGAATTCTATGACCGCCATTTGAAAGCCGAAGCACAATCCCAGGCACGGCAGGCGATTTTCCCTGGCGTGGCGGATGCAGGCTATCTTGCCCTCGGCGCCACGTGTGCCGAATCCGCCGGGGA
The DNA here is from genome assembly GCA_964632005.1 of uncultured Pirellulales bacterium. GTDB lineage: Bacteria > Planctomycetota > Phycisphaerae > Sedimentisphaerales > Anaerobacaceae > CAZWAP01. The sequence continues at coordinate 62,798 of CAZWAP010000006.1, forward strand.
CGATAATGCCGTCCACCTCGGCCAGGGCGGCCCCTGCATTAGCGTCGGTGAGGTTGGTCGTTTCGATCCACTTTATCTGGACGTTACATCCCAGGGCAATGCCGGCGTGCTCCAGGGCGTTGATGATGGAGGCGTAGCTGTCGCGGACCGAGGTGTACTTGCCCGTGATTCCGATGGTCACATCCTGGGTTGCAGTGCCGATTTTATCGGTGAAGTCGCACCATCGTGCCCAGGCCTTACGCTCGTGTCGGAGGTTGATCCGCGGCTCGATCTTGAGCAGCCGGGCGACCTCGAAATCCAGGCCCACGTCTCTGATCATAGAGGGTATCATATAGATGCTTGCCGAATCGGGCAGGCTGATTACCCTGCTGAGCGGGACGTTGCTGTAGACGCTTATCTTCTGGCGTACTTTTTCAGTGACGGGTCTGGCAGCCCGGCAGGCGATGATGTCCGGCTGGATCCCCAGCTGCATAAGCTGTTTGATGCCGAGTTGTGCGGCCTTTGATTTTTGCTCTCCGAGGGTTTGGGGTTCGAGGATATACGTCAGGGCCACGAAGCAGCTGCTGTTGGGGCCTTCCTCGTAGGCCAGCTCACGCATTGCCTCGATATAATAGGCGTTCTCCAGGTCGCCGACGGTCCCGCCTATCTCGACGAACACTATGTCGGCGTTGCTTTGGACCGCCAATTCCCGCAGCTTCAACTTGACCTCCCCGGTGACGTGTGGGATCATCTGGACGTCTCTTCCGAGGTAGTCGCCGTGCCGTTCCTTGTGTAGTACCGAGCTGAATATTTGCCCGCTGGTGGCGAAGTTGGCCCTGGTCAGGTCCTGGTCCAGCATGCGCTCGTAGGTACCCAGGTCCATGTCGCACTCCATCCCGTCATCCAGCACGAACACCTCGCCGTGGCGGAACGGATTCAGCGTGCCCGAGTCGATATTCAGGTACCCTTCCAGCTTGATAGGAGCGACCTTGAGGCCCTTATCCTGCATCAGCTTGGCTAGGCACGAGGAGAATATGCCCTTGCCCAGGCCGCTCATCACGGTCCCCAAGACAAAGCAATACTTCGATCTGCCCTTCTTGTATCCCTCGGGCACGGGCGAGAAAAACTCGCTCTCGGTCGAGGAATTGCTCACCGACGCTAACAAATCATTATCCTTCGGCATACTTGTTTCCCCATTCCCGACTCATTCTTGCGCCGACGTGTTTTGCGTGCCTTGCAAAGCCGACCGTCTGCATCTCCTGACAAACCGCGCATATTGTTCAGGCGTGTCGATGCCTTCGTAGGCGTGCTCAACCTTGCCCACTAATATTCCGTATCCGTTTTCGATTGCCCGTAATTGTTCCAGCTTCTCCATTTTTTCCAGCGGTGTCTGCGCCAGGCCGGTCATCTTGAGCAGAAAGTGCTTACGGTAGGCGTACATACCGAGATGTCGCAAGTACAAGCGGGCATCGCCGATACCGCCTCTTTGCCTGTCATAAGGGATCGGCGCCCGCGAGAAATACAGGGCCCTGCCGGTGCAATCGGTTACAACCTTGACGATGTTCGGGTCCGCTACTTGCTCGGCGCTCTCGAAGTCCGCCGCCAGCGTTGCCATCGGGTAGCCGCGATTTTGGATGAGCAAGCGGGCCAGGTGGTCGATATTGCCGGGCTCGATCTCCGGCTCGTCGGCCTGGAGATTCAGCACTATATCGACGTCTATCTCCTCAACGACTTCTGCGATGCGGTCCGTGCCGCTTTTGTGCTCGATAGCCGTAAGCACGCACTCAGCGCCGAACGAGTAGGCCGCTGCGACGACCCGCTCGTCGTCCGTGGCAATTATTACCTTTTCGGGGAGCTTGGCAAGACAGGCCCGCTCGTAGGTGTGCTGGATGAGGAATTTGCCGGTGTCCTTGGCGAGAACTTTACCCGGGAATCTGGTCGAACCGTAACGAGCAGGAATACAGGCGACAACTCTCACGCTTGCTCTAACCTTCCCGCGTCCGGGCGTCTTCTGCCGGGCACGTCGAACAATTCCGTCGTTTCCAGCCGCTGCTGTGGCGGCACGGCGGGGGAATTTCCAACGGGCTTGTATCTTAAAAGCAACGGCCAGGTATGTCAACACGCCGGGAGCGAATCTCACGAAAAACTCAAAAAAGTTCCGCTGCGCAGGTAGGACGGTTTACGCAGCCGGGCCCGGCGTTGCCGTCTTGCAGCGACGCCGGCGGGATTTTTGGAAACGGCAGGGTTGTATTCTCGGCTCATCGGGATATACTCTATTGCGCCGAAGGAATGACGGAAGTATAAGGGAGTACAGACCATGAAGAAGGCCATCCCAATCATTATCGCGGTTGTTCTGCTTATTGTAATCGCCGTTATTGTGATTCCGCTGGCGAACAGGGCCGAGCCCAAGGTGCAGCGGAAAACGACAATCATGCTGCTCGCAGCATCCACACCGCCGGGGTTCCTGGAGTCGCTGGAGCTTGGCCTCGCGCAGGCCGTGGAGGGCACGGACATCGAGATCCGTCGCGTGTCCCCCTCGGGTCAACTGGCTGGCTCAGATCGGCAGCAGCTCGTGGACGATTTGCTTGCCGAGGGGGTAGCGGGAATCATATTCGCGGCCTGCCAGCCGGACGCGATACGCTCGGCCGTGCAAAAGGCCTGCGACGCGAACCTTCCCTGCGTGGTGGTCGGCTGCTATGTCGAAAACGAGAAGCTCAGCAGCTGTGTGCCGGTGGACAACTATATCGCGGGGTTGATGGCCGCCCGGCGGATGGCAGAGGCCCTCAATCGAGAGGGGAAGGTGGCACTGCTCAAGCCGGTGCCCGGTACGGCCTGGAGCGAGGCCTGCGCAAACGGCTTTGTGGATACGATAAAGAACGAGTTCCCGGAGATGCGGATCGTGGAGGACAAGTTCGAGGTTGATACCACCGGGACCGTAGCGGCAGCGGTGGAGGACATCCTGGCGGGAGACGCGGAGTTTGACGGGTTGTTCACCTGTGAGAGTTCCGTCTCTCTGGGCGTGGTAAAGGTTCTTGGCGGAATGGCTGAAGCTAACCGGCCGAAGGTCGTGGCCTTCGGCGCCGACCCCGCCCTGGTTGACGCGTTGAAGTCCGGGACTCTGGTGGCCCTGGTGGCACAGGACCCGCGCAAGATGGGCCGGGCAGCCGGAGATGCCGTGATTTCTGCTATCCGCGGCGAGGAGGTTGAGAAACGAATAGCCGTAAGGCCCGCCTTGCTTACTGTCGAGAACATCGACACAGCGGTGGTTCGGTCCCTGCTCAGCGGGCAGCTCGACCGGCGGTAAGGCCCCTTGCCGCACCGGGTGCGGACAGACGCCGCTGCCGCACAATTCTGCAAAGCGGTTCAACGAGCCGTAGACCGGCCAGGCCTTTTTGGGATCGCAGCTTGTCACGGCCGGAAGCCGGCGATATACTTGCCTCATTGCGATTGTCGGTGGCTAAGTTTTAGGGAGACTGGCTATGAAAAGGCTCGTGGCGAGCGTTCTCGTTCTGGCCGCGGTGCTCGGACTGCCCGCTCTAACAGGGTGCAAGCGGGAGCCGGAGAGCACCGCCAAGTACCGGATCGCGGTAATCCCGAAGGGTACTACTCACGTTTTCTGGAAGTCGGTACACGCCGGTGCGATAAAGGCCGAGCGGGAGCTGCGCGGGGCTGGCGTCGACGTCGAAGTCATCTGGAAAGGGCCTCTCAAGGAGGATGATCGGGAATCGCAGATCCGCGTGGTCGAGGACTTCATCACCCGGGGTGTAAGTGGGATCGTGCTGGCCCCCCTCGACGACGCCGCGCTGCGGACACCGGTGAGGGAGGCGGTCAACAACGGGATCCCGGTTGTGATTATCGACAGCGGCCTGAAAAGCGACGATTACGTCAGCTTCGTGGCCACGGACAACTACGTCGGGGGCAGAAAGGGCGCCGAGCACCTGGCGAAAGTTCTGGGCGGCAAAGGCAAGGTCATCATGCTGCGCTATCAGGAAGGCTCGGCCAGTACGATGAATCGCGAGCAGGGATTTCTCGACCTACTCAAGGAAAAATACCCGGCAATAGAAGTCGTCAGCGCCAATCAATACGGGGGCGCCACAACCGAGAGTGCATACAAGGCCAGCGAGAACCTGCTTGCGCCGCTGCGGACTTCTGACGACCGGCTGAGCATCGACGGGATTTTCTGCCCGAACGAGTCGACCACGTTCGGGATGCTCCGGGCGCTGGAGGACAGCGGCCTGGCTGGAAAGGTCAAGTTTGTAGGTTTCGATAGCTCCGAGCGCCTGGTAAAGGGCCTGAAAAACCGCTACATCCACGGACTTGTGCTTCAGAACCCGATCAACATGGGTTACCTGGGAGTCAAGATGATGGTTCAGTATCTCCAGGGGCAGGAGGTACCCAAGAGGATAGATACCGGCTCGGAGGTAGCAACCCTGGAGAATATGGACGACCCGAGGATCAGGGGCCTGATTGAGCCGGACTACAAGCAATGGTTGGACGAGTAGACTCGCACGGATTGCCGTTGCGGCTGGAGATGCGTGGGGTCAGCAAGCGGTTCGGGGCAACGGTGGCGCTGGATGATGTCAGCGTTGCGGTGCCAGCGGGCCGGGTGCTTGCTCTTGTGGGTGAAAACGGTGCGGGCAAAAGCACCCTTATGAAGGTGCTTTCGGGAGCGGTAAGGCCCGACGCCGGGCGGATGTGGCTTGACGGCTGCCCGTATCGACCGACCAATCCGCTGGATGCACGCCGAGCCGGCGTCGCTATGATCTACCAGGAACTGTCTCTCGCTGCCCACCTTACCGTCGAAGAGAACATTATGCTCGGGATGGAGCCGTCGGTCCTCGGGATCATTCGCTCAAGGCAGGTTCGGCGTCGAGCGATCGAGGCGGTCAAGGGGTTCGATAATCCCGAGCTAAGGCCTGATGCTCGCGTCGGCAAGTTGTCGGTCGGCTCGCAGCAGCAGGTGGAAATCGCCCGCGCCCTGGCGATCGGCTGCCGGGTCCTCGTGCTTGACGAGCCTACCAGCAGTCTGACTCAGCAGGATGCCGAACGCCTGTTCGAGATAATCGGACGGCTCAAGCGGCAGGGCAAGGCAATCGTGTATATCTCGCACTTCATAGAGGAGGTGAAGCGCGTCGCCGACAGTGTAACAGTGCTGCGCGACGGCCGCGTCGTCGGTCGCAGCGAGGTGGATTCCATTTCCACCGACCAGATCATAACTATGATGGTCGGCCGGGAGGTCAAAGACCTCTATCCCAGGTCCCGGCGAGATCCTGGAGAAGTGGTGCTGGAAATCAAGGACCTGGCAGGCGTTCACAAGCCGAGTTCTGCGAGTCTTCAACTGCGCAGGGGCGAGGTGCTCGGCATCGCCGGGCTGATCGGCGCCGGGCGTACCGAATTGCTGCGCAGCATCTTCGGGCTCGACCCGGTCCGCGCCGGTCGTATCAGGCTGGGCGTCTACACCGGGCCTGCCTCGCCTGTGCGGCGGTGGGTGCAGGGTGCCGGCCTGCTCAGCGAAGACCGCAAGGCCGAGGGTTTGGCCCTCGGCCTGAGCGTTGCCGACAACGTGACCCTTTCGAGGCTCAAGGGCTTCGGCCCGCTCGGCCTGGTCTTGCCCGGGCGCCAGGACAGGGCGACGCTGCGCTGGATAGATCAGCTGGGCATCCGCTGCCAGAGTCCAAGGCAGGCCGTCGCCTCGCTCTCGGGCGGAAATCAACAGCGCGTCGCGCTTGCCAGGCTGCTGCAGCACGACGTTGATGTCCTTTTGCTGGATGAGCCGACGCGTGGCATCGACGTGGCAGCCAAGGCGATGATATACAAGTTGATTGACCGGTTGGCCTGCGGCTGCCCGGCTGAGGGGCGTCCCCCTAAGGCCGTCCTGATGGTCAGCAGTTATCTGCCCGAATTGCTTGGTGTTTGCGACCGGATCGCCGTGATGTGCCGGGGAAGGCTCGGCCCGGTCCGAAGCGTCGAGGACGTGGATGAGCACAAGTTGATGCTCGAGGCAACCGGCCAGGAGGTAGAAAGGTGACGGAAGAGCGGCTAATTGGACCGGGCGCACGCGCAGTTGCGCCGAGGTGGAGACGGTCGATGAACACCTTCGGGCCGTTGCTGGCCCTGTTGGTTGTTTACGCCGTCTTCGCAGCCATAGCCCCGCCAAGTTTCACCACCGCCAGAAACCTCGAGACGATACTCCGACAGACCACGATAGTGGGAATGGCGGCTCTGGGGATGACTCTCGTAATCATATGCGGGGGGATAGACCTTTCGGTCGGCTCGATTGTCGCGCTGAGTACAGCGGTGATCGCCACTTTTCTCCAGACCTGTGGATTCGGGCCGTTGCAGGCGGCCCTGGGGGGCGTGGTGGCCGGCGCGCTTTGCGGCCTGGTCAGCGGAGCGCTGATAACATCGCTGCGGGTCGTCCCGTTTATCGTAACCCTCGGGATGATGTTGATAGTACGGGGCGTGGCCAAGGGAATAGGCAAGGAGCAGAAGATAGATGTTGATACCGGCCGGCTGAAATGGCTCGATGAACTGATGGCCTCTGTCTCGTCCGAGCGAAGCTGGATGCTGCTGCCTTTGGGAGTGTGGCTGCTGATCTTAGCGGCGGTACTGGTCAGCCTGTTGCTGCGATATACACGCCTGGGACGGCACATCTTTGCCGTCGGCTCCAACGAAGAGACGGCCCGGCTTTGCGGCGTGTCGGTCTGGCGGGTCAAGGTGATAGTCTTTATGCTGTGCGGAGCATTTGCGGGCCTGGCAGGATTGATGCAGTTCTCCCGGCTGACGGTCGGCGATCCGACGGTCGCGGTGGGTTTGGAGCTGGACGTTATTGCGGCGGTTGTAATCGGCGGAGGCAGCCTGGCCGGCGGCGAGGGCTCCGTCCTGGGAACGCTGGTCGGCGCGCTGATTATGACGGTGATAGCATCTGGCTGTACACAGATGGAGGTTCCTAATTACTGGCAGGAGATCATAACGGGCGTAATCATCGTTGTCGCCGTGGCGCTGGACCGGCTGCGCCACCGCCGAAGTGCGTGATGGAAGTCGAAGGCAGCCGGGCCGTCGGCGCGTCAGAAGACGCGTACCCTGCGGTGCACCTTGCTGAGGCTCGGCAACAGGTAGTGCTTGATCACCAGGTCCCAGCTCATATTCTCCGCCAGCTGATGCCCGCTTTCGATCATCTCTGCAATCTCCGCTTCGTTACTCGGCAGGCGTGAGCATATTTGCATCGCCACCCGCCGGGCCTCGTTTGCCTCTATCCGATCCCGCACCGAACTATCAATCTGCAGCATATCTTCTATGTCTGCATAGTTCTGCGTCTGGAGGTTGGTGTAGTCCGCTACGATTACGTTCTTGACGTCACGGCCACCGGTCACATCACGCAGAAAACCGGAGCATCCACATATACTGCTTATGACGCAGATGCCGCCGAACGTCAACGGCTCCAACTGCGCAATCCCAAACGGCTCGTAAATGCTCTGGCCGAACTCAACATCGCTTCCGCGCCGAATGTCCACGAACTCGATATCTTCGGGCATTCGTGCACCGCAAAGCCTGCGGTTGAAGCCGAACTGGTTGATATATATGATTTTTATATTCTGAGCACGTGCGTTGAATCGTTGCACCTGCGTGTAGAAAGCCGCCTCGCCGCCGGATAGGTCGGGCCAGTTCTCGCGGTGGGCGACGGGCCAGCCATATTCCGATTCCATCCTGTATATCTCCTCGGGTCGCCGCTGCGAAACCTCCGTCGAGAGCAGGAACAATACGGCGCTCTTGTCCTGCGTTCTAAACTCCTTTTCTATCGTCTCCAGCACCTGGAGGTCCCGCCAGAGCCCCTTGCTCTTGACCAGCCTTGTAACATGCGTGAAGATATAGTCCGGCTTGTACCCTAAGAGCTCCTCGCAATACCGCTGCAGCTTCGCTTTTGAGGCGAGCTTCTCCGCGGTGGTAACCTGATATGCCGGTATCCCGTTATACACTATGCCTATCTCTGCACTCTCGAACTCCGGAGACAGGAATCTGAGCTCCTCGGCCACGTAATCGCCGACGGCGTATATAAGGTCGCAGTGCTTCGAGGCTTCCACCAGGCAGTGCTTGAAATAGCTGCTCTGCTCTCCGAAGACATCGGTTACGTACAGCTTTTCCTTGTGCGCGGCTCTCATAACGTTGTAGAACATCGTATCGTGCCCGGGATGTTCTTCGACGATCCGTCGCATCGTGGCGACCTCGTGTGCGTAGAACACCGTCCGCACGTTGCACCACGCCTCCATGATTCCCGCCAGAGCGGTGGGCATACCCATAAACTCGTGCGAAATAATCGTCGTCGAATCGCCCATAGCGTTTATTGCCTTAAGCGCTGCGATGGCGGGCGGCGCGAGCCTGACGTACTGCTCGTACTCCCACAGGTGCTCGTATAGGTGACTCTGTATCCCGAATTCGTCGTACAGCTGCCGTTTGAATTCGTTGACGAGCTCTCTGCGCATCTGACGGACATCTACCAGCAGCACCTCCGGCGAACTTTTCACTCCCGTCTGGTCATCCACGAACGTCCGCCGTCCGTAAACGATGCCCACGTGGTAAAGGCTCTCGATCTTGCGAAATGCACCTGCGTACTGAGGATTGATCAGGCCGTCAACCGATGAGTACAGCACCTCTGCCCGCTCTCCGAGTCTTTCTCCAAGTGGACCATCCGTGCTGAACAAAGGACCTACCAGGATCGACCGCTCGACCGATTCGAGGTACGACGGACACGTGAAAAAACCCTGAAGAACCGCGCCTATCCCTCCGACTTTTCCCACGGCTTCGTGAGTGACATGTACAATTGTTGTGCCGCCGGACATATAAGTTTCCTTTCCAAGCATCAACCGGGAATCGGGCGCCTGCGTCCCCATCATCTACGTAAAGTATAGGTAACGATTTGGCTCGGCCCAAATCGGAATGTCACTGTGGCGGACGCGTTCGCGACGACCGGAAAAAACGCTCAGGGTGTGCGCAAATAGAGGATTTTGAGGACCGCTCGACGGTCTTCAATTGGGGCGTGCGGCCTTAGTTTATCTTGCTTCGAAGAGTCCTTATCAGACCTGCAAGTACCTGTGGGGCGATGTCGGCCAGTTCTGGTTCCGGGATCTCGCTCAGCGCTATCCTGTCGATTATCGGCAGAGCCCGTCGGCCTTGCGACGCTATCGATGATGCCAGGCGCTCCGCTTCATCAAGCTCGCCATCTGCCATCAGGCGAAGGTACAATATTATGTTCTTGGTCAGCTCCTTTTCGCTCATCTGGGTGATCGGCTCACCCGTATCAATCGAGCCGTCGGGCACCTCTCGCTCCTGGAGTATATCCTGGGTCAGCTTGTACGTCTCGGCCATAAGGCGCCGTTTCCTCTCCTCGTCTGTTTCGTCGATCGGAGCGAGCTTCAGCTCCTCACCGTTCGCCAGGTCGGGGACATAAACCCTGTTATGGCAGGCCGGACATTTACCCCATTTTCCGCCGGCGCTGTCGGCCGCCTCTATTTTCTTGCCGCAATGATCGCAGTGAAACGTTATGGCCATCTTACCACCTCTGGTCAAACCTGCACTTGCCGGCTCTGGTATTCCGCAACCACCTCCGTTGTTATCCCGCCTCGCGGCGTGAACCGGGACGTAACTTTCATCCACCGCGGACTGCACGCCCGGCACAAATCATCCAGGATCTGGTTCGTTAGCGCTTCGTAGAAGATACCTTTGTTGCGGTAGCTTTGCATATAGAATTTCAGGCTTTTCAGCTCTATGCACGACTTGTCCGGACAATACTCGATCACTATCTGCCCGAAATCAGGCTGTCCGGTCCGCGGACAGACGCTCGTAAACTCTGGGCAGCGGATTGTAATCCGGTAATCCCGCTCCGGGCGTGGGTTGTCGAACAACTCTATCACTGGCGTCTGGGCCATAGTATTCCCACGGATAAAATGTTGGCCCGGAAAGTATAACCCGGGTTGCCGGTGCCCTCAAGCAACAATTCAACGGCCGGTGCCAAATTCCGCCCGCGCATCTCGCCTGTGCCGGCCGGAGGCCCCCGGATACCAGGGGACATAGGCGGTCATTGAGTTTTTCGGGATTATTGAGATGGGCGGACGGTCGATTTGACGGTGTGGGAATCAAGGTTAAAGGCCCAGGGTTGCGCAATGCCGGCCTTGTGGGAATGGCCGTCTTGCTTGGTGCTGTCTTTTTCGCAGTTGCGGCCAGGATAATAACTTACCTCGGTGCGGCAGAGTAGGTCGCTCGGCTTGAGTTGCAAGGCTTTTTCTGAGCCGGTGGTGGGCGGGTTATCGGCATCCTATCCTTCGCACACTGCACGGTTTTGCCTGGAGATCCCAGATCTCAAGCGAAAAGGACTTGACACAGCACATTGGGTATGTTCTAATAGATACAGTATGAAGCGAATTGACCGTCTCAACCCTGCCCAGTGGTGGTGGCCTGCAGGATAAAGTCCGGCAGGCAAGCGGTCGTTTGCTGTAAACGGTTTTTGGATGATTTCCACAAAAAGGCGGCCTGCCGGACAAGCAGGCTGCTTTTTTTGTTTGTGTTTTTGTGACTTTGCGGCTAAAAACTTACGATAACAGGTTCGGTATATGGAAGATTATGTGCAGATAATACGACGTGCTTTGCCCGGGCAGCTGGTGCCGATCGTCAGGCAGATCGATATAGCGGATCCGGTGGATTTTTTCGCCAAGCTCAGCGATTACGGGCGCGCTCAGAATTGTTGTCTGTTCGAGTCCCGTGAATACCTCGCCGGCAGCAGGGCGCTGAGCTTCGGGACCGCCAGGCCGGCGCTTTATCTGACGGGTACGGGTCTGGATTTCACCATAAAGGCGTTGAGCGGCACCGGCCGGCGGATACTTGCGTACCTCGCACGAGACCCGGAGCGGTTCGATTTTTGCACGTCGGTGAGGTTCGGCGACGAAGAGATCACCGGCCGGATCCAACGCGTCGAACGCCTCGTGGATGAACAGAGCCGGCTTAAGAGCACCAACCAGATGGACGTGCTTCGGGCTGTCGCATTTGCCTTCAGGCTTGCCAGCAAACCCTTCAGGATAACCTGCGGACTGCTCGGAGCCATCAGCTACGACTTCATCGACCAGTTCGAAAAGCTGCCTCAAAGCGGCACCGACCTGCTCGGCAACCCCGACTATGAGCTCTATTTCGCAGACAATATCTTCCTGATGGACCACGAGTACTCCAAGGGCTACATCATAGTGAACTGCGTGATAACGGATGACGACCGGGAGACCGTCATCGCCGAGGCGCGAGACTGCTTCGACTACTATTCCAACCTTGCAAGATTCGATACTCCACGCGGGCAGCGCTACGAGGGGCCGTTGACCCCGCCCTCGACCGACACCAGCCAGCAAGAGTACGAACAAATGGTGCGGACGGCAAAACAGCACATCATCGACGGGGATATTTTCCAGGTCGTTTTGAGCAGGACAATCACCGAACCGTGCCCGGATGAGCCGCTGGATGTCTACAAGCGGCTGAGGGTTCTTAATCCATCTCCTTATATGTTCTATCTCAACACACCCAATACCATACTGATGGGTTCGAGTCCCGAGCTGAATCTGCGGGTCAGCGGTATGGAACAGCGGTCTGTCGAGATTCGGCCGATCGCCGGGACCAAGCCCAGGGGCCGAATCGGCAGGGAAATCGACCCCGACACGGATCTTCGATACGAGGCCGAGTTGAAACTGGACCGCAAGGAGCTGGCCGAGCACATAATGCTTGTCGACCTGGCGAGAAACGACGTCGCGCGCGTCGCTCGGCCGGGCAGCAGGGTCGTCACCGAACTACTTATCGCCGAGAAGTACGAGTCCGTCCAGCACCTGGTGAGCAACGTCAAAGGTGTCCTCGCCGATGACCTGGACGCGCTGAGCGCCTACCTGGCGACGATGAACATGGGCACGCTCACCGGTGCACCGAAGATTGAGGCGATGAAACTGATTCGCCTGCTGGAGAAGACCAAGCGGGGCTATTACGGCGGAGCAGTGATGTACCTGACCGTGGACGGCCAGTTCGATAGCTGCATCACCATCAGAAGCATCCAGGTCAGGGACCACACCGCCTACATCCGCGTGGGAGCGGGAATAGTGCATGATAGCGTACCTAAGACGGAATTTGAGGAGACCGAGCATAAGGCAGGCTCCTGCCTTCGGGCGATCCGGGGCAGGTAAACAGAACCAGTACAACTCCGTAGGCCTGGAAGAAAGACCAGGTTGGCAGTGGAAATCCAGGGCCGCTGTAGGTTGATGGGGCAAGCGATTCCCTATTGGCCTGTATGGGCCCGGTGAGAAGGAAGAGGCGAAATGGGATCGAAGGGCAAAAGAAAGGTTCTGTTCATCGATAACTTTGACTCGTTTACTTACAACCTTGTCGACGATTTTTGCAAGCGGGATTGCGAGGCGAGGGTGTATCGAGCAGATACCCCCTTGGAGGAGCTCAAAGCCGTCGCTGGTGATTTCGATCCCGACCTCTTGGTGATGTCGCCCGGCCCCGGCACGCCGGAGACGGCGGGTGTTTCACTTGAAGCTACCGGCTACTTCAAGGATAAGCTGCCCATCCTGGGGGTCTGCCTTGGCCACCAGGTTATAGTTCAGTATTTCGGCGGAAAGATAGGCCATGCCCCGGAACCTATGCACGGCAAACCTTCGCGAGTAAAACACAACGGCAAAGGCATTTTCGAGGGGGTTGAGAACCCCCTCCAGGCGGGGCGCTATCACAGCCTTTGCGCTGTCGAAATCCCCGACTGCCTTGAGCAAACCGCTCATTTTGAGCAGGTTGTGATGGGCGTCGAGCACAAAGAGCTGCCGGTATTCGGCGTCCAGTTTCACCCGGAGAGCATCCTGACTCCTGCGGGTGGAAAGATCATTGAGAACGTATTGTCAATCGCCGAGAAGATCAGAGGGCAGAGGACCGGCGCACCGAAGAGCTAAGGCAAGGTACGTCAGCGCCGACCCTTGCCGAGACAGCAGAGGAGCCTGCAATGCCACGGATAAGCGGATATATCGAGCAGTTACTGGAGGGTCGGAGCCTCAGTCTGGAGCAGGCCGGCGATTTGTTGGACCGCATTTTCGATGGCGACGTGCCGGAGGCCCAGGTTGCGGCTTTTCTGACGGCCATGCGGGTAAAAGGGCCGACGGCCCCGGAGCTGGCCGGCCTGGCCGCGTCGCTGCGATCCCACGCTATCGCGGTCGATGTGGATGTTGACAGGCTCGTCGACACCTGCGGAACCGGAGGCGGCAGGGTCAAGACATTCAACGTCTCAACGGCAGCGGCGATAGTGGCCGCCGGCGCAGGCGTCTATGTCGCAAAGCACGGCAACCGCGGAATAACCAGCGGGTTCGGCTCTGCCGATGTCCTGGAAGAGCTGGGCGTCAAGATCGATGCGGTCCCCGGTGTGGTCGCTGAGTGTATCAGGCAGGCACGAATCGGCTTTATGTTTGCCCCTGTGTTCCATCCGGCGATGAAATACGTCCAGCCGGTCCGAAGAGCCCTTGGGTTCCGCACCGTGTTCAACGTACTTGGTCCGCTGGCCAACCCAGCGGGAGCAAAAAGACAGGTACTCGGCGTCGGCGATGAGCAGCTTATGCGGCTCGTCATCGATGCGCTCCAATTGCTCGGGGCCGAGTACGCGATGGTGGTCCACGCTGAAGGGATGGATGAGATAAGCACCCTCACGAGCACGAGGATATTCGAATTAAAGGCGGGCCAGGTCACCGAGAAACGGTTGAATCCACGGCAGCTGGGCATCGCCTGCGCGGAGATCGAGTCGCTCAAGGCCGGCGACTCCCATCAAAGCGCGGCGTTTATAAGAAACATCCTGGGCGGCAAAGAGAGCGGCCCACCAAGGGACATTGTCGCCCTCAACGCCGCCGCCGCGATTGTCGCGGCGGACCTTGCCGACGATTTTCCGGGGGCGATAGAAATGGCCCACAAGGCGATCAGGAGCGGTTCAGCGGCCGAATGTCTGGAGAAGCTGATCGAAATCTCGAACAAAGCATAGGAAGCCGGAATTGCGAAAAACCGAATCGAGACAGGTAAGTGCAACCGATATTGGCCTGTCGGCCTCTAAGAAGCGGCGCTTTTGGTTTTGATTGATTTTATGCTGGTAGTAAAAGTCAAGATTTGTGGTCTAACCAACTATGAAGACGCTGCGGCTGCTCTGGATATGGGTGCGGACCTGCTCGGGTTCAACTTTTATCCCGGCAGTCCGAGGTACCTCAGCCCCGAAAGCGCCGCTGCGATCATAAGTAAGCTGCCGGCCTTTGCCGATATCGCCGGGGTCTTCGTCAACGCCTCTTTCGAGCAGATCAAGCAGATAGCCGCCCATTGCTCCCTGAACTGGGTTCAGCTTCACGGCGATGAGACCCCCGAGTTTTGCCAGTCCTTTCGCTCGCTGGACATCAAGACCATGAAGGCTCTGCGGGTGAAGGACAGGGCGGACATCGAAAAGGCGCAGGATTACTTCACCGATGCGATTCTCCTGGATGCCTTTGACCCTCAGCGATACGGGGGCACGGGGCAGAGTTTTGACTGGAACATCCTGGGGCATATCTCGAAGCGGGTTTTCCTGGCCGGCGGCATAAACCCGGATAACGCCGCCTCGGCCGTGGAGCTTGGCGTCTACGGTATTGATGTCTGCAGCGGGATCGAGTCGGCGCCCGGCAAGAAAGACCACAGCAAAATGAGGGCACTGTTCGACAATATTCGCCAGTTAATAGGTTAGCTCTGAAGCTCCGCGCCGCGGGTGGCTCGCAAAGCGCCCGAGAGTGCCGGAGTCCCAGGTATCGAGGTACAGGCTATGAAAAATAAAGGCAGATTTGGTGAGTACGGGGGGTTCTACGTACCGGAGGTTCTAATCCCCGTGCTCGAAGAGTTAGAGGAGGCTTTCTATCGCTTCTACCGGGACGAGGGATTCGTCGCCGAGCTGGCGCAGCTCTACAGGGACTATGCCGGGCGACCGAGTCCGCTTTATTATGCGCGCCGGTTCAGTCAGCACGTCGGCTGCCGGGTGTATCTGAAGCGCGAGGACCTGCTGCACGGCGGAGCACACAAGGTCAACAACACGCTCGGGCAGGGCCTGCTGGCCAAGTATATGGGCAAGACGAAGCTCATCGCAGAGACCGGTGCCGGGCAACACGGCTTAGCCACGGCGATGGTGGGCGCCCTGTTCGGAATGGAAACGAAGATATTTATGGGCGTCACCGACGTGGAGCGGCAGAGCGTCAATGTGCACAAGATGAGGCTCTGTGGGGCCGAGGTTATCGGCGTGGAGGGAGGCACCGGGACCCTGAAAGACGCGATCAACGACGCGCTTCGTTACTGGACGGCCCATGTCACCGACACGTTCTACCTGTTCGGCTCGGCCTGCGGGCCACACCCCTACCCGACCATCGTCAGGCACTTCCAGAGCCCCATCGGCTCCGAGACCAGGCAGCAGTGCCTCGAGCTTATCGGCAGGCTGCCCGACCTTGTAGTAGCCTGCGTCGGCGGCGGGAGCAACGCCATAGGGATGTTTTCCGGTTTCTTGGATGATAAGGGCGTTCGACTTGTGGGCGTCGAGGCCGGCGGCCGGAGCCTCAGCTCCGGCCGACACGCCGCGACCCTTGTCGCCGGCAAGGTAGGCATCCTGCACGGGGCAAAGGCCTACCTTCTCCAGGACGACGAGGGCCAGATCACCGATACGGAATCCGTCAGTGCCGGGCTGGACTATCCGGCTGTCGGGCCTGAGCACTGCCTCTTGAAGGATACAGGCCGGGCAGAATACGTGGCCGCTGAGGACGACGAGGTCCTGGATGCCTTCTCCCTGCTTTGCCGGTGTGAGGGCATCCTGCCGGCCCTTGAGAGCTCGCACGCCCTGGCCTACCTCTTGAGTCAAAAGAGCAAGTTCGGCCCCGATGATGTCGTCGTGGTGAACCTGTCGGGGCGGGGAGACAAGGACGTTGGAATCGTGGAGAACCGCCGACCCATTGAGGGCTGATTGGCGTGGATCGGCTTTGATGATTTAACGCAGAGAAGGAACCGACTGATGAAGACTTATAAGCAGGTTTTCGATGAACTGGCCCGGGCCAAGCGGCCGGCCCTGATACCTTTTTTCGTGATTGGAGACCCCGATTTTGACACCAGCCTTGCCGTCGTAAGAACGGCCGTCGACGCCGGAGCCGATATCCTCGAATTGGGCATTCCCTTTTCCGACCCCGTTGCCGACGGCCCGACGATACAGAAGGCCGACATCCGCGCCGCCAGGGCCGGGATGACCATCGCAAAGGCCCGCGAGTTTATCGCTCAGGTCAAGCGACACAAAGACATTCCGATCGGGCTGCTGATGTATTACAACCTGATCTACCAGTACGGTATCGAGAAGTTCTTCGCCGATTTCCACGCTGCCGGCGTCAACAGTGTTCTCGTGGCCGATTTGAGCATCGACGATGCCGAGGAGATCAGGGGCCCGGCTGTCTCGGCCGGTCTCGATACCGTCTTTATGGTGACCCCGGTCACCAGCCCGGAGCGGATGAAGCGCACCGCGGCCGGGACTACCGGCTTTATTTACACCGTCTCGCTCCTTGGCGTCACCGGCAGCAGGGAGAAGCTCTCCGATATGGTTGAAGGCCTGGTTGCCGAACTCAAGAAGCTCACCGATGTCCCCGTCTGCGTGGGCTTCGGGATAAGCAAGCCCGAGCATGCCGCGGCTGTCGCCGCCGCCGGGGCGGACGGCGTTATCATCGGCTCGAAACTGGTCGGCCTGATAGAGGCCAACCTCCAGAACACCGAGAAGATGCTCTCCGAGATTTCCAGGTTCCTATCGGCCGTCAAGGCCGCCATCTCTCCGTCGTGACAGGTTCGCGAAGTTCCGATCGGCCCGCCGTTCGGCGGCAACCGAGGGTCAGCGGATTCCTGCTGGCCCCGTACGGCCGGCAGACCCCCAGGAGCGCCGGTTTGTGCGAATGGAGGCATCTTCCTCATCGTCCCAGGTCGGACCCGGGAGGTTTTAAGTTGACTTGGCGGCTAATACCGCTAAACTAACGTGCCTCTGAAAAAATCTGGATGTGCCATAGCAGCTGTTTCGGTTCAGCCTTGTTTGCGTATTCGGGTGGAAATCTCGAACCGCGGGCAGCCAGAGAGCCGGGGTATGCAACGCTTAGAAGCTGGCTTGAGCCAAGGAGAATCATAAGTGAATTACAGGTGCGTCGTACTGATCAAACAGGTCCCCGATACGAAAAGGATTACGGGCGAGGTGATGAACGACGACGGGACCGTGAAGCGCTCGGCGTTGCCGGCTATCTTCAACCCCGAAGACCTCAACGCGCTCGAGCTTGCTCTGCAGATCAAAGATGCATTTGGCGGACGCGTGACGGCGGTAACGATGGGGCTGTCGGCAGCCAGCGCGATCCTTCGAGATTCGCTCTACCGCGGCGCGGACGATGCAATCCTGATAACGGATAAGCGCTGTGCAGCCAGTGATACGCTGGCGACCAGCTATATCCTCAGCTGTGCGGTCAGGAAGCTCGATTACGACATCGTTCTATGCGGCCGACAGGCGATCGACGGAGATACCGCCCAGGTCGGGCCGCAGTTGGCTGAGAAATTGGGCATCACCCAGATAACCTATGTTGAGGAACTTATCGAGCTGGCCGGCAAAACGATAACCGCCCGGCGGAATATCGGCAACGGGTGGCAGAAAGTCAGAGCCGAACTGCCCGTTCTCCTGACCGTCACGGGCAATGCAAATGAGCCGAGGGTGGCCGCGGCGAGGAAAATGATGAAGTACAAAAAGGCCAGGGCGCCTATCGAGGTTGAACGGAAGCTCAGAGAGGACAACCCGGATGCTGATGACGCCGAGATCGCTGAGCTGGTGAATCTGCGGTGTAAGGACCTGGAGAAAAAGGGCCTGCTTATCAAGCAGTGGGACCTGGACGCATTAGGGGCGGACCTGAACTGGTGCGGGGCAAGGGGGTCGCCGACCAAGGTGCACCGGATCCAGAGCGTGGTATTGACGGCCAAGGATAGCAAAGAGGTCAAGCCGACCGCCGAGGGCCTCGCCGATATGATACACGAGCTGATCGAAGAAAAGACGATAGCGTAGAGCGGATCCGCACGGGGTTTCTGGAACGAATAGGAGGGCACCGGTACACAGCCAAGACCGAGACGAAAGACGAGATTATGATTGACATCAACACCAAGGGTGAAGTCTGGGTATTTGCCGAGCAGCACTACGGGCGGCTGGCTGATACACCGCTCGAGCTGATGAGCAAAGCACGGCGGCTGGCCGAGACGTTGCAAGTGGAATTGGCGGCGGTCGTGTTAGGTGACAAGGTCAAGCCGCTGGCCGATAAACTGATACAATACGGAGCCGACAAGGTTTACGTGGTTGAACACGAGCTGCTCGGTCAGTACCAGACCAACAGCTACGCAAAGGTGATGTACGACCTGATTCACAAGTACGCCCCGCAAATCGTGCTGTACGGGGCGACCGTGACGGGCCGGGACCTGGCGCCGCGGATCGCAAGCGCCACAAAGGCGGGTCTTACCGCTGACTGTACTGATCTTCAGATCGGGGACCACACGACCACAAATAACAAGGTCCACAAGAACCTGCTTTTCCAGATAAGGCCGGCTTTCGGTGGAAACATCGTCGCGACGATCATCAACCCCGAGCGTTGGCCCCAGATGGCGACCGTCCGCGAGGGTGTGATGCCGATGCCTCAAAGGGATAGCTCGCGCAGGGGTAAGATCATCGAAGAGAAGGTCGAGCTGACGCGAGCGGACCTGCCGCTGGAAATCATCGAGGAGTACAAGCGTGCCAAGCAGGTGGACTTGAAGGCTGCAAGGGTGGTAGTGGCTGGCGGTGCGGGCGTCGGGAGCAGGGAGAATTTCCGGCTTATCTGGGATCTGGCGAATTGCCTGGGCGGGGCACCGGCGGGCACACGGGCGGCGGTGGACCTGGGCTACATAGACCACGACCACCAGGTGGGCCAGACCGGGACGACCGTTCGGCCGAGCCTGTACATCGCCGTCGGAGTCAGCGGCGCGATTCAGCATCAGGCCGGGATGGCACAGAGCCGGAAGATCGTGGCCATCAACAACGATCCTGAAGCGCCGATATTTCAAATCGCCCACTACAAAATCGTCGGTGACCTCAACGAGGTGGTGCCGCTTATGATAAAGACGATCAAGGAAAAGCCGATCGGGCAGTAACAGGGTCGGTTGAAATCGGGACAGGTTATGGCGAATTTTTTCAGAGACAACAGCGACATTGAGTTTCTGTTCAGGCACATAGACCTGGCGGAACTGGCCGAGATACGCGAGGAAGGTTTCAGGTTCGCCCGGGACTTCGAGTGCGCGCCGGCCGATGCCGAAGAGGCGATCGAGAACTACGCGATGGTGCTTGACTCGCTGGGGCAGTTAAGTGGAGACTTTATCGCGCCGCGTGCCGAGCAGGTTGACCGCCAGGGCAATAGGCTGAACGAAGACGGGTCGGTCAGCCGGCCTGAGGGTATCAGCCAGGCCGTCGAAAAATTAGGCCAGGCCGAGGTCATGGGCTTTACGCTGCCTCATCGGTTTGGAGGCCTGAATTTCCCGAACCTTGTCTATTCGATGGCGATCGAGATAGTCTCCCGAGCAGATGCCGCGCTTATGAACATATTTGGTTTGCAGGGCATCGCCGAGACGATCAACGCCTTCGCGTCTGAGCAGCTCAAGCAAAAGTATCTGCCCGGGTTCTCACGGGGACAACTGACCGGTGCTATGGTTCTGACGGAGCCGGACGCCGGTTCCGATTTGCAGGCGGTGAAGCTGCGGGCCTTCCAGGATGACAAGGGCAACTGGTACCTCCACGGGGTCAAGCGCTTCATAACCAACGGCTGCGGCGAGGTGCTGCTGGTTCTCGCGCGGAGTGAGCCGGATCGCAGCGGAGGGCTGGGCTTGAGCCTGTTTGTGTGCGAGCCTGGTCCTACCGTTCATATCCGCCGACTGGAAGACAAGCTGGGCATTCACGGCTCACCGACCTGCGAGATATTTTTCGAGAACACGCCCTGCCAACTCATAGGCGAGAGGCAACGTGGGCTGGTGACGTACGTTATGAGCCTGATGAACGGCGCGCGGATCGGGATAGCTGCCCAGTCGGTGGGTATCGCCGAGGCTGCTTTTCGCGTCGCGCGGGATTATGCCTCGACGCGCAAGCAGTTCGGGGTGGCGATTGAGCGGCTGCCGGCTGTCCGCGATATGCTGGTCGATATGAAGCTCGCCGTCGAAGCCGGCCGGGCGCTGCTGTACGAGACGTCCCGGGTCGTGGACCTGGAGGTTGGCCTGGCCAGGAAACTCGAGAAGAACGAGCCCGAAGACAGGGCCAGCGCCAGAGAACTCAAGAACGAATCGCGCAAGTACAAGAGATACGCCGCAATGCTTACGCCGATGAGCAAGTACTTCTGTTCGGAGATGTGCAACAGGGTCGCTTACGACGCGATGCAGGTGCTGGGCGGCAGCGGCTATATGCGGGATTATCCGGTGGAGAGGCACGCGCGGGACGCGAGGATAACAACGATCTACGAAGGCACGAGCCAGTTGCAGATTGTCGCGGCGGTTCGCGGCGTCTGCAGCGGCACGGCAGAAAAATACATCGCCGAGCTCGCGGCCTACGATTACGATGATAAACTCAAGGACCTGCTCGAAATACTGGCCGAGGGTACCGGGATGTTGAGCCGGTCTGTCCAATTCATCAAGGAGCAGGGCAACGAGTATATGGACCTTTACGGCAGGGCGCTGGTCGATATGGCCATAGCCCTGATAAACGGCTACCTGCTCTGCGAGCAGGCCAGCACAAAGGTGGATATGGAGGTTCCCGTTGTGGGGAACGGCCGGGGCAATGGGCCGACGATCCCCATCAAACAGCGAAAGGGTATGGCCGCACGGCGGTATGTCTGCAGGAGCGCCCCGAAGATCGAGGCACTGGCCAAACTGATTCGCACCGGGGACCGGTCAACCTTTAGCGATTACGAGGCTCTGGTCGGGCCGGCTGCGACCCGGTAAGGCTGGCGGATATGCTCAAGGCTGTTATATTCGATTTCGACGGGGTCATAACGGATTCGGAGATCCTGCACCTTCGGGCCTTCAACAAGGTCCTGGCTCAGTTCGGCATCGAGATGAGCACCCGTAGCTATTACACGACTTACCTGGGGTTGACGGACGTTGACTGTTTCAAAATGCTCATTCGCCAGGGCCTGCTGAAGGTCGAGGAAGACCGGGTGGAGGAGCTGGTGCGGGCCAAGTTCGCGGTATTCGAGAAGCTGGCCGCGACCGAGGGGCGGCTCATAGACGGCGTGCGCGATTGCATTGAGATGCTCGATGCCAAGGGAATACCAATGGCCATTTGCTCCGGTTCGCTTCTGGCGGAGATCGAGATGGTCCTGGAAGAGGCGGGGCTGCGGCGATTTTTCGAGGTGGTCGTCTCAGCCGAACAGATCAGGGCCAGCAAGCCGAACCCGGAGGGGATGCTGCTGGCCCTGGAGCGGCTCAACGAGAACCGCAGCGAGGCCATTTCAGCCGACCAGTGCGTGGTGATCGAGGATTCGAGCTGGGGACTGGAGGCGGCCAGGGCCGCGGGTATGCACACGGTCGCAGTGACGAACTCTTACGAGGCCGAGCAGCTGTCGTCGGCTGACAAGGTAGTCTCGAACCTCAGAGAGCTGACCATATCCGAGTTGCAGCGACTCTGCGGGTAGGCATCGCGCCAAAAACGGCACCTATAAGCCTGGCGGCGAGCGGGAGCAGCCTACTTGACTTGCAGCGCCCCGGGGCCTACAAGTTCGGCCTTTACTTTGTCCGCTTTTATGTCGTACTCGATTTGGTCGACCAGCGCGCCGTTGAACCTGCAGGGAAAGGCCTGGCTGCCGCGTACCTTCACCAGGGCGCGGGCGTGGTCGTAGAAGAGCTCGCCGCCGATGAACTCGTTGCCCTTGGCCTGATAGGTGATGCCTCCGGATGCGGTGAGCGTTGCCAGGTCGGTTCGGCGATCGCGCCCAGCGAGAAGGCTGGCTTCAACCCTGTCGGCGGTTACGACGATGTGGTCGGTGAACTTGCCGTTCTTTATGGGGAAATACTGTACGAGAAGGGCTCCTTCGGGGCCGGCCTGGGCGGTGATCTTGTTCTCGCTGGGGTAGTATTCGAGTTTGTCGTAATTCTCGATGATCGCCCAGCACGGCTTATCCAGGCTGAACCCGCTCGCGGTATCGTTGGCATCGGGAACCCGCACATTTGCGAACTTTATTAGGCCTGGTCCTTCGGCGATGTAGAGCTGGCGGTGCGGGTCATAGTCGAACCTGCGGCATATCAACTCTATTCCACTGAGCAATGATCCGCCGGCGGTTTTTTTCGTGGCGAGGGTGACGGCCCCGCCGTACGCGCTTAGATGCTCGATACGCTGCTTCGCAGCCGAAGCTGGAGCGTTGCTTTCAGCGGGCAGGTCCACCACGATTCGCTCTGACGAGAGTATATATTCTTCGACGTAGTTAGGCTCTTTGCGGACCACGAGCGATTTGCAGTCGCCCTCGAACAGAATTTTGTTGCGCGCCGGCAGAAAGTGCGCCTGCTTTGCTGCGGTGACGGTAGCCGGGAGCGGCTGGGCCGCGTCCGGCCCGGTGCCGAACGAATCGATGTAGAAACCGAGCTTGACCGGGCCCTCAGCGAGCACGTCCGGTGCGCTGCCGGCGTCGGGCTTTCTGGCAGGCAGGTTGGCGATAAGCCGGCGCGATTCAAGCGTGAAGTTATGCTCCCCGGAAAGTTCGCCCTGCGGCATCGTGCACACACAATTGCCGTCGAAGATAACCTGGTTTGCATCGGGGATGAACCGTGCGTGGTCTTCCGCGGTGACCTTTACCGGCACTGGGGGCTTTTTCGGCCTGGCCGCGTTGGGGTCCTCAACGTAGAAGGTTACCTCCACCGGGCCGTGGGCAATAACCTCGGGTGCCGGATTATCCGCAGCAGTCCGCCCCTGCGGGAGATTGACCGTTAACCTCGAGGCCGAGAGAGTTACGTCTCGCCGCTGGCTCAGTTCTTCCTGTGGCATAGTGCAGAGGCAGTCACCCTCAAAGACGGCCTGGTTGGCTGCGCTGGAGAAGCTGGCTCCGCTTTTCGAGGTTACCTTCACCGGGACCCCCCGGCGGTTTGGATCGGCTGCCGCGACCTCTCCGCTGAAGAATATCAGCTCTGATGGACCGTGGGCCACGGCGCGTCGTGTAAGTGCACTGTACTCGATGTTCTCGGCCGAGAAAGTGGCCCGCCCGCCGGGGTCGTTGAGCTGTTCCGGGCGCCTTGGAGGCGCCTCGGCCGAACGGAAATCCTCGAGAGTCCGGCGGGAGTTCATCGGTGCAAGTAGCAGGCCGTTGTCGCAGGTTACCACGATTTCAGGCTCTGGGGCGGGGGGCTCGGCGGGCGGGTTGGGTCGCGGGCCCTGCCCCTGGCCCCCGGCCTCGGCGCCGCCGGAGACATTCGGCTCGCTTGCCTCCAGGGCACCCTTGGACCATAAGATGTCTTTGATCAGGACGGCATCGCCTGCGAAGGCCACGTGCTTGGGAGTTTCGATAAGGACGTTTTTGCTGAGGATACACTTGTAGTATTCTGCATCCGGCCGGGGCGTTGTGTTCTCGGCCGGCGAAGGGGCGGTGCCGGGGCTGGATTGGGCCGGCGGGCCCGGCTGTTCGGCCGTTGTTTCCGGGACGGTTGATTCGTCTGCCGAGCCATTGTGTCTCGGCCGGGCCCCGGAGAGCGAGAGGCTCGCCTGGCCAGTGATGTGCAGGGATTGGAGTTCGGATAGGCGCAGATATTCGAGTCGCTCTGTTATGTCGTTGTAGACGAATTCGAGGCCCCTGCCCACCAGGCGGACATCCTCAGAGACCAGGCGTACCGGCCCTGGGGTGGAGAACCGCGCCCTGTCGCTCGTGAAGATCAGATTGTCAAGGAAAATAGAGGTCTGCTTGTAAGGCCCCTGGCCCTTGGGCACGATTTTGATCACCACGTTCCCCGCGAACATTGCATCCTTCGGCGTTGACCTGCCGACGATCGTCTCGAGCTCTGTTGTGCCGGTATCGGCCCGGATCTCGAAAGTGGAGTTTCTCTGGTGGACCTTCATCCACGGTTCGTCCACCTCCCATACGTCGCCGACGGCCCGGACCAGCTGAGAAAACCCGAACTCCCTGATGATCGTGCCGTTCTCATCTCGGTCTTGATAGACGGGGTTCTTCAGCAGCGGGATCTGCACGTCCCCTATCCTGCCGCCCTGGCCCGTAATCCTGGCGAAGTTACTGTCAACCGCGCCGGGGGCCGTGCTGAACTCTGACGGCGGTCTCCTGGTGGATCGGCTGTAGAGTACGAATATCCAGACGAGCACCGCCAGGGAAACAAGGCCGATGAGTATTTTGCGTAGAACAGACATACGAATTTCACTCGGGCAGGTATCTTTTCATCAGCTCGGGCCAGGCGCCCGTGCTCTTGAGAATGTGTTCGACGACCTCGCGGACAGCGCCTTTGCCCCCGGAGCGGGCGGTTACGTAGTCGGCGTGTTGCTTGACCTGCTCGACGGCGTTGGCCACAGCCACGCCGAAACCGACGTATCGGATGACGGGCAGGTCCGGCAGATCATCGCCGATGTAGGCGGCATTTTCAGCGCCCAATCCGAGTCGCTCGAGGAGCTTCTGGATGGTCGGGAGCTTTTGGTGGCACTCTTCGAAGACGTGCTGTACCTGCAGTTGATGCGCGCGGTGGATGGTGGGCTGGGAGGTTCGACCGCTGATCAAGGCGGTTTTCAGCCCGGCTCTGTGCCAGAGGCGGATGGCGTGTCCGTCGAGTACGCTGAAAGACTTGGTTTCGCTGCCGTCGCCGTTGACCGTGATGGTCCCATCAGTGAGCACACCGTCCACGTCCATCGCCAGCAGCTTGATTTTCGAGAGGTCCGACATATCCGCGCTTATCCTACAACCTTGATCGTCAGGATGTCCTGGACGTCGATGACCCCGACAGGTTTATTGTGGGCATCGACCACCGGCAGTTCGTCGATTCTGTACCTGTGAAAGATGGCGGTGGCCTCGGCGGCGAGCGCGTCGCTTCTTATCTTCTTGCACTCAGCGGTCATCACGTCTCCGGCCCTCAGCTTGACCGTCCTTGTGCCGTGCTTCGTCATCAGCCGGCGAAGGTCGGCATCGGTGAGAATTCCCGCGAGCCTTCCGGCGTGGTCGACGATCATAACCGCGCCGTGGCGTTTCACGTCGCTGGTCTTGGCGAGCAATTGTTCGATGGTGTCGTCAACGCCGGCGATGGGCAGCTTTTCCCCCGGCCTGAACATCATCGACTGCTCGACCGTCATCAGTTTTGCGCCGAGCGAGCCCCCCGGGTGGAACCGGACGTAGTCCTCGACGCCGAAATCCCGCGCCTTCATAACGGTAAATGCCAGGGCATCGCCCACGGCGAGCATGCACGCGGTGGTAACACTGGGCGCTACTCCCAGAGGGCAGGCCTCGTCCATCGGCCCCATGCACAAGGCCACGTCGCTGTACTTGCTGAGCGTCGAATCGCTCTGCCCGGTGATGGCGATCAGCTTTATTTGCAGTTGCTTGACGAGGTTTATCAGGCGGATGATCTCGTCGGTTTCTCCCCCGTAGCTCAGCACCAAGACTATATCCTCTTTTCGGAGCCTGCCCAGATCGCCGTGGACCGCCTCGGCCGGATGGAGAAAATGGCTGGGCGTGCCTGTAGAGGCCATAGTTGCACTTATTTTTTGTCCTATTATGCCGGCCTTGCCGATGCCGCTGACTATGCAGGAGCCGGGGCAGTGAAAAATCATCTCGGCTGCCTTCTGAAAAGCAGCATCGACAACGTGCACTACGGAGGCGACGGCCTCACCCTCGGCCTTGATAACCTGCCTGGCGTAGTCAAGGTCGAAGTTCATTGGTACGCTCCAAAGTCGATGACAGTTTTCACCGATAGGCACTAATGGATTATGGGCGAACCGGGCCCGCGAATCAATTGGAATCTCGCAGCTTTACCAGGCTGCCGCGCCCATTGTAACAGGCGATTTCGTGTTTTTCGCCGGTGTAGTCGGCCACCGCGTGTATTATAACCCGTTTCTCGTTGGCCTCCTCAATCTCAGCGATGGTGGTGCGCTTTTCATTCTGCAGGTAGTCGGCCACCTCAGGAGAGACGCATAGTTCGATACGTTTTACCTGGTCGTCGCAGGCCGCAAGGTTGAGCAGCCGGATAATCTCGATGGCAAGCGACTCGTGGCTCTTTACGAAGCCGGTGCCGCCGCAGTTGGGACAGGCCAGGTAGGTGCTTGACTGCAACGACGGCCTCATCCGCTGGCGCGTCATCTCGACCACGCCGAACCTGCTTATCCCGAGAATTCTAGTCCGGGCGCGGTCGGCCTTGACTGCTGCGCGAAAGGCCCTTTCAACGTCCTTGCGGTGCCGCGGATTGCGCATATCTATGAAGTCGCATATTATCAGCCCGCCGAGGTCCCGAAGACGCAGTTGGCGGGCTATTTCCCTGGCAGCCTCGACGTTGCTTTCGTAGGCCGTCGCCTCCGCACTTTTTTGATGGCGCAGCTTGCCGCTGTTGACGTCGATGGCAACCAGCGCCTCGGTCTGCTCGATCACGATCGACCCGCCGCTGCTCAGCTCGACCTTCCGCGACTGGACCTTGGCGATTTCCCCCTCGATCTTGTACTTGTGAAAGAGGGGGAGCTTCCCGTCGTAGAAGCTGACCCTTCGTTTCAAACGCGGCATAACAATCGATAGAAAGTCCCTGATCTTACGGACCACCGCCTCGGAATCGCACAGTATCCTGCTGATCTTGCTGTTGAAGACGTCCCTGAGCGCCCTTATCACGAGGTCGGATTCCTGGTAAAGCGGGGCCGGCGCCGTTTCGGTCTCGATTCGCTTCTCAATGGCCCGCCAGAGCCTTTGCAAGTATCTCAGGTCGTTTTGAATATCCCTCTTGGAGCATCCCTGGCCGGCCGTTCTTATGATGAATCCCTGCCCCTTCGGCGGCTCGATTTGTTCGAGGATTTCGCGCAGCCTCTTGCGCTCGTCTTCATCCTCGATCTTGTGGGAGACGCCGTGCCTTCGCATCCACGGCATCATCACCAGGTACTTGCCCGGCAGGGAGAGGTACGTGCTGAGGGTCGGGCCCTTCGTTTTTATGCCTTCCTTCGTAACCTGGACGACGATTTCCTGACCTTTGCGCAGGCATTTCTGGATGGGCGGCCGGTCTTTGAGGGCCTTTCTTCGTCCGATACTCTCGACGTGTCTCTGGTGGGAGCCGGAAAAATATCGCGGGTGAAGGTCGCTTACGTGGAGAAAACCGTTCTTGTCGATGCCGAAGTCGATAAACGCGGCCTGTATGCCCGACTCAATGTTTGTTACCCTTCCCTTGTATATGTTGCCCACGTGCGAGCCGGAGCCGGCCCTTTCAATGTAAAGCTCTTCGAGCGAGCCGTTTTCCACGACGGCCACGCGGCATTCCTCACTCTCGGCCACATTTATAAGCATTTCTCTTGCCATTGTCTCGTTCCCTGCTATGTGTTCTTCTCTGGCGCCCCTTACCCGTTTTGATTCAGGAGCTTCGCCATTGCACGGCGGTGCGCTTGACTGGACGGGCGAGCTTTTCAGCGTCAAGTCCCAGCAGCTCGAGAATCTCCTTCACACGAACAGAACCGGCCGGGCTGATTTCGCATTCGACCGATACAATTCCACCATCGAGCCTCACCGACCTTATCAAGCCTCCCACATCCACCTGCTTGAACCTCAAGGCCCTGGCATCCACCAGCCGGCGGACCACGCCGGACTTGCCCGCCAGCAGGTGCTCGATCTTATGCTTCAATGTATCGCCGGCGAACTCGGGCCTGACGGCCAGTATATAAGTCGCACTGGTCGGGCTGGGCGGCCTCAGGCCGGCGGCAACGCTCGCCGAGAGCAGCTCCAGACCCTCGGGCAGTTCGCCCGAGAGGGACTTGGTGATGTGGTCCGGCAGCTCCGAAGCGTCCCTGCGGACGGCCCGGCGATGAACCTTCAGTGCCAGCAACTCCTCATCCGACTCCACGCCCACGCTCCTGGGCAGGGGCAGCGAGATCCGAGGCCGGGGGTTGAAGCCCTCGCTGTACTGCAGCGCGATACCCCCCCTGATGCAGGCGCGCTGGAAGAGCCTGAGGGTCTCAGCGTGCGAGAGGAATCTAAGATTGCCGTAAATCCTGAATTTTACAAGAATTAAGATAATATTGTTCGCAGCTTCTATTCGCCCGTTTCCTTATTCTTTCAGTGCCGCCGGCTCGCTGTGGCGAAGCCGGCTGCACCACACGCTGGGGCTATCAAAACAAACCCTGCTCTCCGCAGCATTATCTGAAACTCTGCCCTAAAAACAAGGATTTTTTTTGAAAAAGCCGGTCCAGCTTCCAGAATCGAGCTTGCGGCCCCGGCCCAGCCGGGCCGTCACGGCCGCGGGCCGTCGGTCTGGGACTAATTGGCCATTAGAGCCCTGACTCTTTCGTCTCGCTTGAGGATAGGATTGCTGATCCGCTTACCCGTGTTCTCGCCGAAATGCTCGAACGCGGCCACCAGCATATAGTTGATCGTCTCTCTGAGGTCGGAGCCTGCCCCGACGCTGGTGATTTCACCGATCCACACGGGCACAATTTCCTTCGCCTTGCGGTAGGCCCGGCCGTCAATCAACCTGAGCACCAGCCAGCGTGTGTACACAGTGGCCGAATATGGAACATACGTGGTATATGGCGGCGTGTGAATGGTCGATATGCGCGAATAAGGCTTGCCGCCGCAGGTGCCTGCCACGTTCACCGTTACTATATCGCCGGGCTCATATCCGGCCCGTGTCTCGACAGCCGTCCTGCCCGAGTCTATCCCGTAGCTAAAGAGCAGGTAATAGTCCGGCTCGGTCCCTGCGGTGCTGAAGCCTTTTGTGCCGAGCAGCTTCTGTATTTTGACGGCGATCTCTTTCTCAAGAGAGCGATTCGTGGCGTTGCTGTCCTCGACGACCCCTATAGTCGAGACTGCGGGCAGGCCCAGGCTCTGTCCACTGATGGCAAAGCCGCTGATTTCCACGTCGTAGCGTGCAGCGCAGCCT
>CAZWAP010000007.1:0-34602 GCA_964632005.1 uncultured Pirellulales bacterium
CTCACGGTAGTCCTGGGGCACACCCTCGCCTTTGTCGTACATCGCGCCCAGGTTGGCCATCGCGTCGGCGTAGCCCTTCTCGGCGGCCTTGCGATACCACTTGAGAGCCTCGCCGTAGTCCTGTTCCACGCCGAAGCCCTCACAGTACATCGCCCCCAGCAGGTACATCGCAGCGGGATCGCCCTGCGCAGCAGCCTTGCGCTGAGTATCCGCAAACTTTTTGAATACCGGGTTTGTGGATGATCCGGCGGCCGGACCGCTCTGCGATCCGGGTCCCGCGAGCGGCTCGGGCGCGCTTGTCCTCTCCAACATCGGGCGGATGTAATTCGAGGGGATGGCAAAGTTGAGATTCTGGCCGCCCTTGACGGTTGCCGCCGCAACCCCGATGACCTCGCCTTTGCTGTTGACCACCGGCCCGCCGCTACTGCCCGCGGAGATGGGGGCCGTGATCTGGAGCAGCGAATCGTCTCCGAGCTTGCGAATACTGCTGACGACACCGGCCGAGAAGGTGCCCTCCAGCCCGGCGGGGTTACCGACCACATAAACCGTGTCACCCACCGCTACGGCGTTGCTGTCGCCTATCTTTAGCGCAGGCGCTTTCAGGTTCGCGATCGAAAGCAGCACCAGGTCGCGCGCCTGGTCCCGCGCCACGATCCCGCGGATGTCGTGCCTGGTCTGGCCGTCGACGAGCTTGGCGTAGCCACGCACACCACCAGCGACCGTGTGCAGGTTCGTGGCGACCACCCCTTGACGGACGACGAACCCGCTGGCCAGACTCCCCTCCTGCCCGTTCGCGTCCTGCACGACCAGGAGCACCACCGAAGGCAATACGCGTTTGGCAACCTCACGCGGGGTCTGAACCGGCGCCGCGGCCGGTATCGCGGCGCTGTATAGGATGGATAAGAGCACGACCGCCGGTACGAGCTTATTCCTGTTCATCCTCTGCCCTTTCAGGAAATGGTCCCGGAGGGATATCCTGCATTATGGTACCGCAAATCCCGCCCGTGTCAAGCGAAAAAGTCCCTCCGTTTTTTGCCTTGCCTCCCTCCCCGGCTTCACGTTGGCCGTTACCTCCTCTCCCTCGTCGAGCCTCTGGCCCATCTCATACGGCCCACAATACACCGAATATCCCCCTTTGTCAAACCTGTTCCACCTCACCCACACCCGCCCCTTCGAAACCCCACTTGATTTTACCCCCTAACCGTAGTAACATCCCACCGACAGGTCTACCCCCTGCAGTCATAGGAGAACCGAACGATGAAACCGAACAAACCAACCGCCTCACTACTCACTGCATCTTTCGCATTGCTGACCCTCTTGCTCCCGGCCGGCCCGCCGGCTTATCCCGCCGGACTCCCACAACCCAAGCCCTACCTCCACGCGCCCGCCCAGGTCGTAGAAAACTGGCGAGCGATGAAGTTCGGCCTGTTTATCCATTGGGGGCCCGTCAGCCTCAAGGGAACCGAGATCAGCTGGTCACGCGCCGGTGAACGGCGCGGCCTCCGACCCAACAAAAACCCACGTGCCGTCCCCGTCGAGGAATACGACAACCTCTACAAACGATTCAACCCCGTCAAGTTCAACGCCGACGAATGGGTCCAGATCGCCAAAGAAGCCGGTATGAAGTACCTCGTGTTCACCTCCAAGCACCACGACGGCTTCTCGATGTTCGACAGCAAGTACACCGAATACAAGATCACCAACTCCCCCTTCAAACGCGACGTAGTAAAAGAGCTTGCCGAGGCCTGCCACAAAGCCGGCCTTAAGTTCGGCCTGTATTACTCCCCCCCTGACTGGTACCACCCCGACTACAGAACCGAGAACCACTCCCGATATATCCAGTTCCTCCACAACCAGCTCCGCGAGCTCTGCACCAACTACGGCCGAATAGACATCATCTGGTTTGACGGCCTCGGGGGCTCGGCCAAGGACTGGGACTCCGAGAACCTCTTCAAGATGATCCGCAAGCTCCAACCTCACGTGATCATCAACAACCGGGCCGGCCTGCCAGGCGACCACGACACCCCCGAACAGCGGATCGGCAAGTTCCAGACCGACCGCCCCTGGGAAACCTGCATGACCATCTGCCGACAGTGGGCCTGGAAGCCCAACGACCAGCTCAAGAGTCTCAAGCAGTGCATCCAGACCCTCGTCCGCGTGGTCTGTGGAGATGGGAATTTGCTCTTCAACGTCGGCCCGATGCCCGACGGCCGAATCGAGCCCCGTCAAGTCGAGCGCCTCAGGCAAATGGGCGCCTGGCTCAAGAAATACGGCAAGACCATCTATGCCACCCGCGGCGGCCCCTTCAAGAGCGGCCGCTGGGGAGGAAGCACCTACAAGGGCAACACGATTTATGTCCACATCCTCGAGTGGCCCGATGAGGCCCTGATACTTCCGGCTATCCCCAAGAAGATACTCAAGAGCCGTCTGTTGACCGGCGGTAAGCTCGATGTCGAACAAAGCGACGAGTGCATAAAAATCGTGGTTCCCAAGGCAGACCGCCAAAAGATCGACACCATCGTGGAGCTAAGGCTTGACGGTCCGGCCGGCGAGATTCCGCCCCGCGAGGTTCTTCCGGGGGCCGGCGCAACCGGATAAGGGCCATCGCAGAAGGGCGGTTATTCCAGTCCGCAGGGTGCGGCGGATTCAACAACGGCGGCTATCGACAGGCCGTTATGAAAACCCGCATGGCAGTTGAAAGATCCTTCCGGGGCCGGTATAATCCCGTCGATCCCTTTCCACTCCAACAGGTTTGCCCGTACCGGCTGCCTCTGGAAAGAGCAAACAGAAAATACGAACTGCAAACTACAGAAAGGAGCATTGACGATGGCTGAACGTTTTGACGTCGCGGTAATCGGCGCCGGGCCGGGCGGCTTCCGCGCGGCGAAAAGATGCGCAAGAAAGGGGGCGTCGGTAGCGCTTGTCGAAAAGGCCTTCATCGGAGGGACCTGCCTCAACTGGGGATGCATCCCTTCCAAGGTGCTTTTGTCATCGGCGCACGCACTTCTGGCGGCGAGAAACGCCGGGCAGATAGGTATTGAGGTCGGGTCGGTTGATGTGGACTGGGCCGGTATCCAGCAGAGAAAAGAGGCGATCGTGGCGGGCTTCAGGAAGGCGATGACGGCAAGCGCCGGTGCGAACAACATCGCCTTCATCCAGGGCCAGGCGACGATGCCGGCGGCAAACCGGATAAGCGTCCGAACCGGGGACGGCAGCACCGAAATTGAAGCCGACAAGACGATCCTCGCCACCGGCTCGGAGCCTATTGAACTGCCTGGCATCCGGTTCGACGGCCAGGTGGTCATCAGCAGCAAGGAGGCCCTGTCGCTGCCGGAGATACCTGGTTCGCTGGCGATTATCGGCGGTGGCGTGATCGGCTGCGAGTTGGCCTGCGTTTACGCGGCGATGGGAACAGAGGTCACGATCATCGAGGCTCTCGAGCGGTTAGTGCCGATGGAAGATGAATGGGTCGCGCGAATCATCCAGCGGGAATTCAAGAAGCTCGGCATCGAGGTGCTGACGGCGAGCAAGGTCAGCTCCGTCGATAAGACGGGTGGGAGGGGGAAGGTAGTCCTTGAGGACGGCCGGTCCGTTGAAGCCGAGAAGGTACTGGTGGCCGTGGGGCGGCGCTCGGCGATCGATGCGCAGATTGTAGAGTCTCTCGGTCTGGAGATGA
The DNA here is from genome assembly GCA_964632005.1 of uncultured Pirellulales bacterium. Lineage (GTDB taxonomy): Bacteria > Planctomycetota > Phycisphaerae > Sedimentisphaerales > Anaerobacaceae > CAZWAP01. The sequence goes on from CAZWAP010000007.1 coordinate 3,677, forward strand.
ACGGTCAATCGGTCGCGATCAACAACAGGCTGGAAACGAGTGTCCCAGGCGTCTATGCCATCGGAGACCTTGTGGGGACGACCTTTTTGGCGCATGGTGCGACCGCGGAGGCGAACGTGGCAGCGGAGAACGCGACCGGGGGTGATCGAACGATGGGCGATTACGGCCTGATACCGCGTGTGATCTTCACCTTTCCCGAGATAGCGTCGGTCGGCAAATCGGAGCGAAGCTGTCAATCCGAAGGTCTGGAGGTAACCGTAGGCAAGGGCTTTTTCAAGGCGAACGGACGGAGCGTTGCGCAGAACGAGACTGTTGGCCAGGTCCGTGTTATCCGCGACAAGGCTGCGAACAAGGTCGTCGGGGTTACCATCGTGGGCTTTATGGCGACGGAACTCGTCAGCCTGGCCGGCGCGTTGATAGGGACGGACGGCAGGCTCGACGAGCTTACCTATCCGCATCCCACGATCTGCGAGACCATCGAGGAAGCGATCGAAGATGCTTTCGGCGGGGCTTGAAGATGAGGACGTGGGCCAGAACCGGGGCAGCGGGTCGTGAGGGATGCAAGAGCGAGCGGGGGCCGGTTTGTATTATCGACTGCGGGCTCGCGGAGTACCGTCAGGTCCTGGCTCGGCAGCACGAGCTTCGGAAGAGAAGAAGCCGTGATGAGATAGCCGACACCGTTCTGCTCGTGGAGCACCCGCCGGTGGTAACGCTCGGCGTGCGCCGAAGCGCGAACAGGCTCCTGGTTGACAGGAGCGAGCTGTGGAAGCGAAAGATTGACCTTGTAGAGATCCGCAGGGGCGGCGGTGCAACGGCGCACAACCCCGGGCAGCTTGTTTTCTACCCGATACTGGACCTGCGGCATCAGGAGCTTGGGATCAGCGATTACGTCCGCAGACTCGAGAGGATCGGCATCGAGCTGCTCGATCGGTTGGGGGTGGAGGCGGAGCGGCGTAGAGGTCTGCCGGGGCTGTGGGTCGGGCAGAAGAAGATCGCCTCGATAGGCGTGCGGGTTTCGAAGTTCATCACCTATCACGGGATGGCGATCAACATCAACAACGATCTCGGGATATTCGAGTTGTTTGTGCCCTGCGGCCTGGACGGGGTTCGAATGACCTCCGTTCTGGAGCAGACGGGGCGGCGGCATCCGATGAGCAAAGTCAAGGATGAGCTGATCGGGCTGCTGCAGGGCCATCTGGGAGCAGGCTAATAATGGAGCTGGAGCCGAAGACCAATTCACCGAAGACGGGCGGAAGGGCGGGGAAACTGCCTGCGTGGCTGCGAAGACCGCTGCCGGGCGGTGGGTCGTTTCGGCGCACCGAGCAGGTTCTCGAATCTCTGGGCCTGCGGACCATTTGCTGCAGCGCGAACTGTCCGAACAGGGGCGTATGCTGGTCCAGGGGGACTGCCACGGTTCTGATCCTCGGGGATGTCTGCACCCGCAATTGCAGGTTTTGCTCCGTTGGTACGGGCAGGCCGGCTGCCCCGGATCCTGGCGAGCCGGCCCGGGTCGCCGAGCTGGCCGAGCTGATGGAGCTGGAGTACCTGGTAATAACGAGCGTCAACCGTGATGACCTGCCAGACGGCGGCGCGGCGCAGTTCCGCGATTGCATCAACGCGGCAAGAAGGCGTCGGGCCGGGATGAAGTTTGAGATTCTCACTCCCGACTTCCGCGACTGCCAGGGCCGGGCCATCGAGATCCTCAGGGAGGCGCTTCCCTTTGTTTTTGCCCACAACGTCGAGACCGTTCCGTCACTATACCCGAAGGTTCGCGCGGGAGGCGATTACCGGCGGTCGCTCGATCTGCTCAAGCTGGCCAGGCGGAGCTATCCGGATATCCCGATCAAGTCCTCGATAATGCTCGGGCTCGGGGAATCGGACGAGGAGGTGGAGCGGGTTCTGCGTGATCTGCGGGAGGCCGGCTGCGAGAGGATCACGATAGGGCAGTACCTGAAGCCCAGCGCTGGTTCGGTGGACGTGGTGGAGTATGTGCGGCCTGAGAAGTTCGACTGGTGGCGAGAGAGGGCGGTTCTTATCGGGTTTTCGTGGGTAATATCATCCCCCTACGCGCGGAGTTCGTATTTTGCCGAGCTTGAGGCGGCCGGCGCATAATCCCGGCGTGCGGTTTTGCCGGCGGGCGGTCATTTCTTATACTTTTGTCGGCAAGCAGAAGTTGTTTGGATCACTTCCAAATAACTATTTTCGGATGGGGATGAAAAATGGAACCCACGGAACGGCTCCTCTCTGGAAGGAGGGGCGGCTTTGCGCTGATAGTCTCGATGATCTTCGTGCTTCTCTTCACTGCGCTGGCCCTTAGCGTGGCGACCTTCTCGAGCGCGAGTGTGGTTGTGGCCGACAATCACCGGCAGGCGGACCGCGCCCGGGCGGTTGCGGAGTCAGGTCTTGAAATAGTCCGGCTGTGGCTGAGCAAGATTTCGATCTCGGGCAACACGCCCCCGGCGGAGAGATTCCCGCAGATTGCGGCGCTGCTTCTGGACTATCTGGCTGCGAATCACACCAACGTTACCGCCTACTACGATACGGATACCGTTTACATCCAGCCGGTGCAGCTCGATGCGGACAACGAGCAGCGGTTTGCGGCGCAGATAAGGCAGAGCGGGGCTGAGACAATCGACGTGGTTGTTACGGGCCAGTATCGCCAGTTCTCCAAGCAAATAGCCGTGAAGTACATCTTTGGCACGCGAGCGGATACGGTCTTTGATTTTGGGGTGGCCACGAAGGGCCCGCTCTCGCTTGCGGGCAACATCGAGCTCGAAGGTGTTAAGGTCTCGGTGGATGCGAGCGTTTATATTGAGAGCGAGAGCTCGAGCCTGGCGCTTTCGATCACAGGCAACTCTCAGATCGCCGGGGACGTAAGCATCGTGAATCCGATAGCCACCGTCGAGCTGGTGGGCGGCAAGGCCGGGATCGGGGGCGAGACGGGCGATGCGGCGATAGAGAATCACGTCGAATTCGGCGTTCCACCGAGTGAGTTTCCGGAGCCGAGCCCCGGGTTGTTTGAAGGCTACGCTACTAACATAGTGGACTGCAACACCTACACGTCTTCCGACGCAACCTTCGAAAACATACGGATTCTGGCGGGGACGAACCCGGTTTTTTCCGGCCATACGACCCTCAAGGGGGTGGTTTTCATCGAGTCACCGAATGTCGTGACATTCGCCGGTGGAGCCGACGTGACGGCCGTTATCGTCGGCGATGGCGATCTTTCGGACGACTCGGGCACGAATCGTATAATTTTCGAAGGTAACGTATCGAGTCGGCCGGTGAGCGAATTGCCCGACGAGCCGCAGTTCGAGGGGATCCGCGAGGCCACGGGCACGTTTATCGTCGCCCCGGGTTTTGCGTTGTCTTTCGGCGGCAGCTTCGATACGATCAGCGGCGCGATAGCCGGGAACGGCGTGGAATTCTATGGTCGCGCCGGCGGTACGATCAACGGCTCGGTAATCAACTACTCGGAGGAAGAGATGACCCTCACCGGCAACAGCGATCTCTATTTCAACCGCTCTGGCCTCACCGAGGCCCCGGCCGGTTTTGTCCCGGAGATTATATTGAAGTACGACCCGGCCTCGTACACCGAGTCGTAGGCGAGTGGATTCACATCCTTGAAGTACGGGGGCGGCGCTTGAAGCAGCCAGGCGTACCGGGCCGATAGCGACGGGATTTGGTTGGGGCGGCGGCGGTGGTGAGGCTTAGAGTTCCTCGGCGTTTCCACACTCGGGGCACTGGCTGAAAGCCCGAAAGTCCTGGGATATCTGGTCGACGAACGGCCTGTACTCGAGGCCCCTGTGCCCACACTTGTTGCAGACCTTATTTGCGCAGAGCTCGGCCTCGATAGCGTGGTCCGCCGTCTCCATCGAACCCGGAATACCCGGGATATAGCCCTGCTCGGCCATTCTCTCTGCCAGGTCGTCCATACCAGAGCTTTTCCAGGTCGCGTCCCCGAGCGTAATCCCTCAGCCAGCGGCGGCAATAGTAGCATATCCGGCGAGGCTGTCAATCGGCGCGGCCCGAAAAAAGTTGCTGGAACTACTCTTTTTTTGGCGGGCGTAGGCGGCATCGGCCCGGCCGTGGTGGACCGGGCTGGTATGCTTTTAGCTGGACGTCATTGGCACCGCTGTTGGCCCGTGGCGAGCGAACAAGAGGCTATACGCCTACGCGGCAAAGCGGGTCAGGGATATCAGGCGGTCTATCGTTCGGCTGAGGGCGGGTTCTTGGAGGCTTTGTAGGCCTCGAAGATATGCTTTATGTTGGCTTGTTCGGTATCGCCGGCGTGGACGACGACGCGGTAAGATAAGTTGAGCGGTTGTGCCTTGGGCAGCGTAAGTCGGCCGGCCTGCAGCCAGAACATCGGTGTCGGAGAAAAGAAGCCGTAGTCGCGGGTGAACCATTTGCTGGGGTACCAGCGGTTGGTGGGGTGCTGGAGGATTGCGATGCCCTCGGTGATGCCGTCTCGGGTTCCCCAGTAATCGCACCAGGGGGATGGCAGGCCCCAGGTTTCTTTTTCGCCCTTTTTTCCCTCGGCATTGACGAGCGTTCCACCTGATTTGACGCTCAGCTCGGGGACCAGGCGGGCGGCAAAGAGGGAGTGATTCGTCTTGAGGATAGTTACGTCTGTGAGGGGTTCGAGGGTGATGGAGAAGTCGATAAACCGCGTCCTGTGATCGGGTGCGGTTACGGTGATCCGTCGTCGATCGCGGATTACGGGCTTGCGGCCGGGCTGCTGCCAGAGACATTCGTCGGTGAAGACGACCCTGTCGCCCCGGGCCACGAGGATCTTGGGACCCTGGGAGAGGATCTGGCCTCTGTCATTGGTGTCCTGCCAGTAGTTTCCGCCGTTGACCCTGTCGCATCCGAAGAAAAGCGAATGATGATGCGGGTAGGGTTGGGAGGTTTCCGTGGTGAGGGACTTGGCGGATATTGGTCCGTTCACGGGCCAGAAGTACGGGTACTTCTGCGATTTTGCGAACTTGTAGCGGGTGAAGAGCTTGCCGTCCACGGTTACCACGACGCTGTGGTCGGCGAGAGCCGCCTGCACTTGTTGCTTGGGGCGGGCGCAGCCGGTCGAGGTGATGCAGGCTGAGAGGCCTGCGGCGAGTATCGCGGTGAGCGTTTGCAGGCGGGTCTGGCGGATCGTCCGTTTTCTGCTTGTGCTATTGGTAATCATAGGCTACTCGGGTATCTTACAGGTGCCAGGGACTGCGCATAGGTCTTGAGATAAGTCTATTGGCCTCCGGGTCGTTTATGAACTGTTCGCGTTGCGGGTCCCATTTGAGCTTTCTGCCGAGGCGCATCGCGATGTCGCCCAAGAGGCAGACGGTGCAGGAGCGGTGGGCGATCTCGGCCGGGGCGACGGTTTGCTTGCGTGACCTGACACACTCGTAGAAATTGGCCTTGTGGTTGGTGCTTTCGTAGAGGTGGATCTCGTTTGGCTTTATGGTTGAGCTCAGGAGGGACTTAGGATTTGCGTCGATCCGTCCTCGCGTGACGAAGACCCAGCCTTCGGTGCCCTCGAAGAGTACGCCCTCTTTGTTTTTCTTAGTGTCTGCGCAGATGAGCTTGAGTGCGTTTTGGTAGGTATATTCTATGCGGAAGGGCCCGTGGACATCCCAGAGGCCGTCCTTTGGGAACTGTGCCTGGCCCTGGATTTCGACGGGTCCTGTGTACTCGGTTCCCATTCCCCACTGGGCGATGTCGTTGTGGTGGCTGCCCCAGCCGGTGATCATACCTGCGCCGTAGTCTGAGATTCTCAGCCAGCCTGGGCGGCCGTAGCCGTTTTGTGGATGTACCCTTTTCTCAGTATAGGGTGCCCAGGGAGCGGGGCCGAGCCAGAAGTCGTAATTTAGCTGGGTGGGGACCGGCATTGGGGCGGTAGGGTCTGTGCCTGGGTCAACTCCGATGCCGACCCTGACGGTTTTGAGGCGGCCTATGCGTCCGTTGCGGACCAGCTCACAGGCGAATCTGAATCGCGTGTCGGAGCGTTGCTGGCTGCCGACCTGGAAGATCCGGCCGTATCGGCGGACCGTGTCGGCGAGGGCGCGTCCTTCCTGGATGGTGAGGCTAAGCGGTTTTTGCAGGAAGATGTCTTTGCCGGTGCGGGCTGCAGCGATGGCGGGCAGGACGTGCCAGTGGTCTGGGGTGGCGATCTGTACGGCGTCGATGTCGTGGCGTTCGAGCAGGTCTCTAAAGTCCTGGTAGGGGGTGCAGCCGGTGTAGGTGCCGGAAGCGGTTCGCTCGGCGTACCACGCCTCGACCATCTGCTTGGCGTTGTTGAGTCGTTTGGCGTCGACGTCGCAGACAGCGACGACCCGGACCTGCTTGAAGCCGAGTGCTTCCCGGAGGTCGCCGCGACCCATTCGTCCGACGCCGATGCACCCTACGTTGATCCGCTCACTCGGGGCTTGGTCGCCGAATACCGAGGCCGGGAGGATTGTCGGGGTCAACAGGGCGGCGGTTGCGGCGGCGGAATTTCTCAGGAACTGGCGTCTTGTGGGCTTGTTCGGTTGTTTAGGTTGTGTTTTGTTCATAGTGTTTACCTGATTATCGGATTAGTCAGTTACCGGTTACGAGCTACAATCGCCAGGGGCTGCGGAGGGGTCTGTGGAGCAGCCTGTTGGCGGAGGCGTCGTTTGTAAAACGTTCGGCGTCGGGGAATCCGAGAAAGGTCTTGAGGTTGGAGTAATAGGCCTGCCGGCCGACGCCGATCATTGCCATGGTGATCCGTTCGCTGGGGGCGTGGGGGGCGAAGACGGATGGAGGGACGATGGCGGGGCCGAGCAACGCTGTGGTCGCAGCGAGGGCGGCCGACGTTTTCAAGAATCGTCGCCGAGCTTCGCAGGGCGGCGTGGCGTTGTTTTTTTCCTGCATCGGATTTCCACCTTCTTACCCGGGCCGGGAGATCGGCCGGGCCAGTCATTCGGCCAAGATGTTAGCAAATCGACTCGGCCGGGGCAACGCGAATTTGCTCGTGGGTGAAGTTTGCGGCGGCCTTGATTGGTTGCCCAGGCGCGCAGGTACCGGGGATGCTTATCGGGAGGGGGACGGACGAGCAGGGGGCCGGGCGTGGTCGGGCGGTCCGGCGTACAGGAGACGGTTCGGCTCCGGAGGTCAGGCAGGGGTGTCAGAATTGTCCGTGGAACCTGTCTGCGTTTTCCTTCGTTATCGGGGGACACTCAATCGGGTAGGCCTTTTCCAGCCGTTCGCCGTGGAGGTATCGCACGGCCAAGCGTATTGCCATACGACCTTCTTTTTCGGGTTGCTGGTAGCTCGTGCCGGTGATTTTGCCGGTCTTGACAGCCTCGATGGCTTCCTGGCTGCCGCCGACGCCGACGATGGCGACGTCGGTTCGGCCGGCCTTGATACACGCATCGGCGGCGGCTATGGCGAAGTTGTCTCCCTGGGCGAAGATGCCCTTGAGCTGAGGGTACTTTCCGAGCAGGGTGAGTGTCTCTTGGATGGCCTTTCCGCGGTCTCCGCCGTGGGGGACCCGGGCGAGGATTTTGACCCCCGGGTAGTCCTTCAAGACGTCACGCAGGGCTTTTGAGCGGAGGATTTCAGGGCCCGTACCGAGGTGCTGGTGGAGTTCGACGATACCTCCGTTGCGGCCGATGGCCTCGACCAGGATCTTTGCCGATGCGACCGCACCCTGGTAGGTGTCGGTGCCGGTGTAACAGACGTAATCGCAACCGTCGCCGATTTCGCGGTTGACAATGATGACGGGTATCCCTGCGCGGTTAAGTGCCTGGATGCCCTTTACGAGGGGCTCTTTTTTCATAGGCACAACGCAGGCGATGTCGACCTTTCTTGCGATCAGTTCCTGGATCTGCTGAATCTGGCGGACGGGGTCCTCGTTTGCGTTCATAATCGTCACGTGTGCTCCGAGCTTTCTGGCCTCGTCGATTGCTCCGAGGCGCATATTCTGCCAGTACGGATGGTCGAGCGTCATACAAAAGCCGATCTGATATTTTTTCTTTTCGTGGGCATTAGGGTCGCGGGCGGGTTCTTCTTTTGGCCGGCACGCGGTTATGGCCGAGAGGCACAATGCCAGCAACGCCCAGATTGCCTTTTGTCTTAACGGGTGTCGTGCCATATCTACCTCCTTGAGGTCTTTCTGCGGACAAGGACATCGATAGAGACCACAACAAGTATAATCAATCCTCTCACGATTTTTCGTGATTCTTCGTTCACTCCAAACTGGGCCAGGAGATTCTCGATGACCGCCAGGAGGAGCAGGCCGTTGAGCGTATAGAGCAGTCCGCCGGTGCCTCCTCCAAGTGGGGTGCCTCCGACGATGACGCTGGCGATGACGAGCAGTTCGAGGCCGAGGTAGCTTGCCGCCTGTGCGGTACTGGACATCCCGACGTAGATAACTGCAGCAATCGAACAGGTCAGGCCGCAGATGGCGTAGGTAAGGGTTTTTACGAGATTCGTGTTTATTCCCGCCAGCCAGGCTGCATTCTCGTTGCCGCCGATACAGTAGACATAATGGCCGAATCGGGTGTACCGGAGCAGGTACAGGGCGACGAGGAAGACGCCGAGGAAGATAAGGATGGGAATGGTAATTCGGTTGGGCTGGTTTCCGCCGGTCAGCGTGATACCCCCCCAGTAGATTTTTCCGAAGGCGTCGCTTATGGAGAGGGGGACCATAATGGTCTGGCCGCCGCCGGTGAGGATCAGGGCGAGGCCTCGGAAAATCAGCATGGTGCTGAGTGTTACAACGAACGGATTAACACCGACATAGGCAATGACCGCGCCGTTGAACAGGCCCAGTGCGGCACCGACTGCGGCTGCGACCAGCACGGCGGCACTTACGGCGAGCCAGGGCGGCGCCTGGGCGCAGGCCTGGAGCAGCAGCACGACCACGACACTGCAGACCGCCGTGGTCGAGGCGACTGAGAGGTCGAAGCCCCCGCCGACCATAACGAACGTCATCCCGCAGGCGATGATACCGAGGCAGGCTGCGTTTGTCAGGAGATTGTCAACTATGTTGGTCCAGGTGAAGAAGGTCTCGGTGCGGACGGCGGAGATCGCGCAGAGGATGAGCATCAAGAGGAAGACGGAGGCGGACTGGAGGAGTCTGTAGGAGACCCTCTGGTGGGCGTGCTTGTGCGAAGCGTTGCTGTTGGGATTCATTCAGGAGCCCCTTGCTCGCAGGCGGCGAAGACTGCATCGACACTGGTCCGGCGTCCGTTCAACCGGTCGACGATTCTGCCGGCCCGGAGGACGATAATGCGGTCGGCGAGGTTCACCAGCTCGACGAACTCAGATGAGATCAAGATGATTCCGCACCCCTCGCATGCAAGGTCCATTATTAGCCTGTATATCTGGGCCTTGGTTCCGACGTCGATTCCCTGGGTTGGCTCGTCGAAGATAATGACCTTCGGCTGGACACAGAGCCAGCGGCCCACTATAACCTTTTGCTGATTGCCCCCGCTGAGGAGCTCGACCTGGGTTTGTGGTTTGTCGGGGACGATGCGCATTTTTTTTATCATTCCTGTGGCATTTGCGTGGAGCCGGCGGGGCGATAGGAAACCTCCGGCCCCTGAGAGGCGGTCGAGGACGCCGATACCGAGATTGACGGCCACCGAGCGTCCGTGGATATTGCCATCCTGATTTCGGTCTTCGGGGATCATTCCGATACCGAGGGCCTTCGCCCGCCTGGGTCGTTTCGGGCGGAAGCGCGTGCCGGCGATCTCGCAGGAGCCGAGAGCTTTATCGGCCCCGAAGATTGCGCGGGCAATCTCTGTTCTGCCGGACCCGACGAGGCCGGCAATCCCCAGTATCTCGCCTTTGCGCAGTTCGAAGGAGATATCGCTGAACGCGCCGGGCCGAGTCAACCCTGCTACCTTCAGCAGCACGTCGCCGGGCTTATTCTTTCTTTGGGGGAACATCTCCTGGAGCGTTCGCCCCAACATCATCTCGCTCAAGCCGAGGATGGTGCACTGGCCGATCTCCATAGACCCGACCACCCGCCCGTCGCGCAGCACAGTTACCCGGTCAGCAATTTCAAAGAGCTCTGCGAGTCGATGGGAGATATAGACTATAGCTATGCCGGCGGCCTTCAAATCCCGGATAACGGAGAAGAGTCTCGCGACATCTTCTCGGCCGAGACAGGCGGTCGGCTCGTCAAAGACCAGTACGCGGACATCCTTGCGCATCGCGTGGGCGATCTCGACCATGCACTGGCGGGCCCTGCTGAGATTGCCGACCTTTTCGTTGAGCGGCAGGTCGAAGCCGAATCGGTCGAGCACGGCCTGTGCTTCTGCGCGGAGCCTGGCCCTGTCGATAGTGCCCGGCATCCTGCCTGGGGGCTCACGACCGAGCATAATATTCTCTGCGACGGTCATATTGGGCAGGACGCTGAGCTCCTGGTAAATGACGCCGACGCCGAGCTTCAGTACATCCCGGGGGTTTTCGAGTCTTACGTGGCGTGCCCGGACCGTTATCTGGCCGAGGTAGTCGTCAAACCTTCCGGCCAGGACATTGACAAGCGTTGATTTGCCTGCGCCGTTCTCGCCGATGAGGGCGTGGACCTGGCCTTGGTGGACGTCGAAATCGACGCGGTCGAGGGCGCGGACACCGGAGAACTCCTTCACGATCCCGCGCATCTGTAGGATGGGTTGGTTTTGAGCGTGCATAACGTCTATCGCGGCTATGGGTCGTAGAGGCCGAATTCGCGGACGGTTTCGAACATCGTGATAACGTTTTCCAGGGGGGTTTCTTCGAGGATGGAGTCGTGGCTTGCGCCGGCGACGTATCCGCCGCCTGGCATCATTATTTCGAGGACCTTGCGTGTCTCGCGGCGGACGCTTTCCGGGGTGCCGTTGATCAACACGTGATGGGAGTCGATAGCGCCGTTGAACACGATTCTGTGGCCGTACTCGGCTTTAAGGGTTTGCAGGTCCATGCCGCGGCAGTTTGGCTGGACGGCGTGCAGCGCGTCGAGAGCGGCGTCCACCATCAAGGGGATCAGGGGCGCGAATCCTCCACAACAGTGGAGCTGGACCTTGAGGTTGTATGAATGTCCGAGGTCAATGAGGCGTCGGAGGTGTGGCAGGATAAACCTGGCGAACTGATTGGGGCCGACCAAAGGCCCGGTCTGACCGCCGAAATCGTTTCCTATGAAGAATATATCTATCACATCGGCGGCGGCGTCGAATATCCGCTGGTTGACCGCGAGGTAGTAGTCGACGATGTGCTGGAGGACGGCCTCGACGATTTCTGGCTGGCTGTACATCTTGACGTACATATTCTCCATACCGAGCAGGTCGATCGCGTCGTGCCAGAATGGGGACCAGTCGCCGCCGAGGATGGCGTAATTTTCCTTGTAGGGCTCGGCGTCGGCGTGTATGCGCGAGACATCGATCCATTCGGGGTCTGGCCAGGGGTAGTCGTGGATCTGTCTGAGGGTTGCGTCGGCAAGGGGGTGGCTCATCGGCTGGCCATATCCCATCCCGTGTCGTTCTACGCCGAAGACCGTCCGCGAGACAGCGCCTTCGGACAGTTCATACTCGGGGCCTTTATACAGGGCGTAGACTCTTCTAAAATCATCGCCGAACTTCAGCCGCAGGCCCTCATCATCCAGGTTAAGCTCTGCCTTGGCCTTGGCCCAGAACTCTTCCGATGCCCCGCACCAGCAGGGCACGCGGTCCGGTTCGGCGTGCTCAAAGGTCGTTAGGACTCTTTGCTTGGGTGTCATTCGCAGTGGAATACCTCTTCCATATTTGCCCAGAATTCGCCGGCGGCTCGGGTCTCCAGCGGCTCGAGGAGCGGCTTGCAGATATCCCACCACTTCCGAGTCGTCGGGTCCGCGGCCATCTTATCCATATCGGCGTGGAAATCCTTTCCTACATACTCGAAGTAGCTGAACAGCATATCGTCTTTGTGGTATATCGAGTAGTTTCTTATGTTGCACTTTTTGATGGTCTGGAGGACGCCGGGCCATACATTCGCATGAAGGCGCTTGTATTCTTCGACGTTCTCGGGCTTGATTTTGACTACCATTCCATAACGTTTCATCGTGAGTCTCCCGACGTTCGGGCGTGGATGTCGCGGTCGTACTGGCCGAGTTCAAGGGGGTATTTGCCGTGCCGGCGGACAAGTTCGATGAGATAGTCATACGTAGCCGGGTCGACGTTGTCGGGTATTGAGTGGTCTGACTGCAGGATAAAGCCACCGCCCTTGGCTGCGTTGAGCTTGGTAAGGAGTTCGTCTCTGATCTTCTGGCGGTCGTTGGTCGCCAGGACGCGCACATCTATGTTGCCGTTAAATGCCCAGCGCCGGCCGAACCGGCGTTTTAGCGCGACGACGTCGAGGCCCGCCTTGGCCTCCAGCGGGTTGTAGGCGTCGACACCGGCTTCGATCATATCCTCGAAAACCTCCGAAGCGTCTCCGCAGCCGTGGTAAATCGTCTTCAACCCGTTCTCGTGGGCTGCGTCGCATATCCGCTTGAGCTGGGGCTTGTAGACATCCCGCCAGTACTCCGGGGAAAACAACATTCCGTTGTCGTAGGCGATATCACCCCAGATGTAGATTCCGGCAAGCCTACGGCCGGCGGCGGCGATCTGCCCTTCGACGATCCCGACTGCAAAATCGCCCAGCCGCTCAATGAACCTCGCCATTCGGCCGGGCTGCTCGGCCAGTTTGACCAGGAGGTTCTGCATACCGATAATGCGCCAGGCCATCTCCTGGGGCTCACAGACGCTGCCGAAGACGCAGAAGTCATCGGCGTATGCTTTGACGCGTTCGACGTAGGGGGGCAGGTCGAGGTTCAGTTCGTCGGCGACGGAGTTTATCTGGTCGTCTATAGCCTCGAAGTAGCGTCTGTGGTCCTTTGGGTCGTCGAATTCCAGCGATTCGATCTGCTCGAAGGTTTTGACCTCGAAATCGAGGAATCTGGGCATCGGGTAGTTACCGCGGCGTTCGATTGTGGCGCCGAAGCCGGTCTTGACCACCTTTCGGGTATCGGTGTCTTCGAGCACGGTTACGCCGGTTATGTGGGGGTCCATATTCGGCGTTATTACAACCAGGTCCAGGTCCCAGTGGCGATACGGGTCAAAATTCTCGCCCGGCTCGAGCTCGGACCTGGCCCTGCGGAGGAAATTCGTCCAGAAGAATTCGCCGACGGGGACTCTGTCAGGCTCTCGGTGCTCAAGTGCGGCAAGCACTCGCTGGGTTTTTTCGTGGGTGTTGGACATATTCACTCCAAACCAATTCTGCGTGGCGACCGGGCGAGCTTCCTTCTGGGGGTGTCTGCAGTCCTTCGGTGGCTCAGCGGGTCGGTTGGCAGGTTTAATCGGTGTGGAAGACCTCCTCCATCCTCGCCCACCATTCGCCCGGCTGGCGATTCTTGAGCGGGACCTGGCAGGGTTTACAGAGGTCCCACCACTTCCGGGTAACCGGGTCTGCGGCCATTTTTTCCATATCGGCGTTGAAATCGTCGCCGGTGTACTCGAAGTAGGCGAACAAGTAGTGTCTGCCGTCGTCGAGCTGGTGGAGATAGATGGAGTAGTTTCTTATGTTGCAGTCTTTGATCGTCTTGAGGACTCCGGGCCAGACGGCGGCGTGGAGCTTCTTGTACTCGGTCATCTTTTCCTTCTTGAGCCCGAGCACCATGCCGTACCTTTCGACCTTCTGATGTGCACAGCCGAGGCCTGCGGTGCAAATTGCGGCCAGGGTAATAATCAACACGGCCTTGTTCATTGCGTCAGCCTCCTTTTCAAACCATGGCTTCCATTTTTCGTATTTTAGTAAACACATTGGCGTGCTGCATCGGCGAAGACTCGCAGTTTGCGGGGCGGCGTCTCGAAGAAGTGGTCGGCCAGCGAGCAGATGTATCCACCTTGGTATCCGACCTTCTCGAACAACTCGAAGACCTTCTTGCGAATGTACTGCTCACTGCCGGCCGTCAAAACGTTGAACTGGTCCAGCCCGCCGATAAGCGCCAGTCTGTTGCCGACCTTCGCCTTGAATTCCCACGGTTCCTGGTTGCCGCCGATGCTCACGGGTGCAAGTGTTTCGGAAGCATCGCAGCCGTTGGCGATTATAAGCTCCTCGATACCGCGCGTCCCTCCGCAGGTATGGTAGGTGACCTTGAAGCCCAGGACGTGGAGCGCATCGTGCATTTTTCGGTCGTAAGGCAGGCAGAACTCCTGGTGGATCCTGGGCGAAATCAGCGTTGAAGAACCTGCTCCTCCGCCGGTCTCGATAAGGTCGAATTTCGCACCTTTGATTGTCTCGATGAATCTCAGCTTTTTTTCGAGCAGGATTTCAAGCAGGGAGTGGACCCAGTCCGGTTTGTCGTAGCAGTCCAGTATCAATTGGTTAACGTCCTTGAGGCAGCAGGCGTGCGGCCAGCAGCCTGCCTGGTCGCCCCAGACGAACCCTCGCAGGATTCCGCGGTCGCCTATTGTGTCATACAAGTCGGCCACCGGCTGCAGGTCAAGGGTTGGCACCGGCATATATTTTCTGATCAGCTCGATGTCCTCGTCTCGCTTGATCATATATTCGGTGATCCAGGTTGTTTTGCGGTCTGAGCCTGTTTTGTAGCTCAATTCGCCCTGGGGCGTGACGATGGTATGATGGACAATGCGGTTATCCGGGTCGTCGCTGATGAGTTCGGCGTGGTCCTGCCATTGAGCGGTGGAGCACTTGGAGTAATCCGCCCCGACCACCCAGAATTGCCCCATCTGCTGGAAGTACTGGATCTGTGCGTCCATTCCGAAGTTCTCGAACGCCTCGAGGTCGCTTATGCCGCCGAGATATTTTTCAAGGTGGTACGGCTGCCACTGGTGCACGGTTACGGGGAGTCGGTCGGGCTTTCCGCCCTCAAGTGCACATAGCATTCGTTCCTTACTGGTCATAGGCTCATCCAGCTTGTATTTTCAGGGACGGCCCGGCGACAACCGCAAAGCCGGCAAAGATACTACCGGGCAAGGCCCCGGCAATCAACGTTTAATTCCGCCGGCGGATCGGCGGCAATGAGGACATCTTCTCTCAAGTTTCAGGGTGCCGGCGACCGATGGAATATGGTAACGGGTCATTTTTGGCCTCCTTGTCGAGTGTTTTTGGTTCACATCGGCAAAGAGGCCATTTTTTTATCAATCAAACCACACAACTTGGGACGATTACGGACTTTTTGACCGGACGAGAGCCAAAATCGTTTGACAATCCCGCGAAGGCAGATAGCATAGGGAGTTTTTGGGCTTTGTCCCGACAGGTACTACCACCTGAGTCCTGAGCCTGTATTTGTCCGTTGGCCTGTCTTTTGGTTTTTACTCGACGGTGATGATGAGCGGTTTGCTGGCTGAAATCTCGGTAAAAACTGAAGAGCTCAACATAATCTTGCTGATAGGTGTGGCCATATTCGGCGGCACCATTGGTGCTCGCGTGTTTCAGCGCCTCAGCATCCCGCGCATCTTGGGTTACGTTACCATTGGAATCCTGCTCGGGCCCGTCCTCAATATCATCTCCCAGAAGACGATTCGTGACCTTGAGCCCTTCAATATGTTCGCGCTCGGGATCATTGGCTTTCTGATCGGCGGAGAACTCAAGCGCGAGATCTTCGTTAAACTTGGCCGACAGGTTGTTGCCATCCTTGTGTTTGAGGGGTTGGCGGCGTTTTCGCTGGTCGGGTTACTCAGCTTTGGGATAATGTATTATTACGCCGATTGGAAGACCGCCCTGGCCGTCGCCGTTGTTTTTGGTGCTATTTGTGCCGCCACCGACCCGGCCTCTACAATGAACGTCTTGTGGGAATACAAGGCTCGCGGGCCACTGACCGCCATGCTCACGGCGATCGTCGCGCTCGATGACGCGCTGGCCCTGATTCTATACACTATTTGTATCAGCGTCGCCGGGGTAATGATAGGGCACGGCAAGGTAGGCTTTTTCCCGGCGTTGGTGAGTTCGGCCTACGAGATCTTCGGCTCTCTCGTCGTCGGAGTCGCCGCCGGCATCATCCTCAACTGGATACTCAACCGTACCCGCGAGCCTGAAAGGGTGCTGATATTCAGCATCAGCTCGGCGTTGCTCATTATCGGGGTGGCGATAACCCGTGAACTCGACGTGATCATCTCATCAATGGCCCTGGGAGTGACGCTGAGCAATATCGGCTCGAGCAGGGTGCTCTCCAGTTTCTCGCTGGTGCACCGGTTTGCCGCTCCGGTTTACGTGCTCTTCTTTGTCATTGTCGGCGCCAGGCTCAATCTCTCCGGCACCACCGGACTGGTCTGGCTTCTTGCCGTCGCCTACATTATCGGTAGCATCGTCGGCAAGACGACCGGCGCGTGGTTGGGTGCGGTCTACTCCAAGACCGTGCCGACCATCAGAAAGTATCTGGGCTTTTGCCTCTACCAGCAGGGGACAATCGCCGTCGCCCTGTTGCTGATGGCAAGCAGCAGATTCGAAGGCCAGGTCAGGGATACTATGCTGTCGGTCATAATAGTCGGCGTCTTTTTCCTGCAGCTCATTGGCCCGGTATTTGTGAAGATAGGCGTGAGAAAGGCCGGGGAAGCCGGGCTCAACATCTCGGAGGAAGAGCTTGTTCGAAGTTACCGCGTCGGCGACGTGATGGACCGAGAGGTTCCGCTTATCTCCGCAGGTCTGCCGCTCAGGGAGGTTATAAAACTCGTCAGCAATACCAGCAGCTTCTACTATCCCGTAGTGGATAACGACGGCAAGCTTATCGGCCTGATAACGCTCGACGGAATCAGGAGCACTTTTGCCACGCAGGAGCTGAACGACTGGCTCGTTGCCCTGGATATCGCCGAGCCGGTGGTCGGCAAGCTCACGCCCGATATGCCTTTGGCCGAGGCAATTGAGACGACCAGGTCTCTCGGAGCGGAGTTTCTGCCCGTTGTCAGCTCCGACGGTGATAAATACCTTGCAATTCTCAGTCTCAGGGCTGTTAATCGAAGACTGAGCGCCGAAGTGCTTGCCAAACAAAAGGAGGCAGATAATATGTACCATCTGCAGCGGACATGATAGGATGCCGTCTGTCGCGGGCGGGCCTATAGTGGTATGGCGGGTTTTTTTGTCCGCGGCGGAATTGCTTCTCGGTTGTCTAAGAGCTGAGCTGTTGCTCGTGGTTGATACCCGGATAAACATTTAAGGTTGCGCAATAAAGGGCCTTGAACAATGAAGTTCGCCGACGTTCTAAGAAAGGAATGCATAGCCGCGGACGTCACCTTAGCCGACAAGGCTGATGCCCTTGTCCACGTATCCCGCCTTGCCAAGAACAGCCCCGCCCTGGCGGAGGTCGACCAGAAGGAGATTCTCGATGCCCTCAAGGCTCGTGAGGCTCTGGGCTCCACGGGGATCGGCAAGGGTGTGGCCATTCCGCACTGCCGTCTGTCCCGTGTAAAGGAGTTTGTCGTGGGCATAATCACGGTTCCGGAGGGGGTGGATTTTGACGCGCTCGACGGAGAAAAAGTCAGGCTTATCGTTTTCATCATCGCCCCGGAGGCCAGGTCGAACGCGCACATCAGGCTCCTGTCGGCCATCTCTCAGGCCCTCCTTGCGCCCGACGCAGTCGATAAGATACTCGCCCAGCACTCACCCGAGGCCGTCTACCAGAGCTTCCTCCAGAAAAGGGATGACGAAATCAACGCAAGAGACCACAAGCTCAAGAGCCTGGTTCACATTTTCGTCCAGAACGAGCAGATCTTCCGAGACCTTATTCAGCTGCTTGTGGGTCTGGAGGGTAGCTCGCTTGCGGTCGTTGCCGCTGAAAACGCCGGTACCTATCTTGCGAAGATGCCTCTTTACGCAAGCTTCTGGCACGATCGGTCCTCAAGCTTCTCCAGGATCATCATAGCTGTTGTTGACAGAAAGTTGACCAACGAAACCGTCCGCCGAATCGAAAGCATCACGGGAGACCTCCGGAAGACCGCCGGCGTTATGGTTACCGTACAGGAAATTTCCATTGCTCTGGGCTCCCTGAACACCTAACCGACCTGGAGCAAAAAATGGCACTGCTTTCAATGACATTCGACATTTCGTTCCTGCACTTATCGGGACTGACCCTCATAGGGTTCGCCACGCTTGTGGCCTTCTATGTCGGCCGACTGGCCCGCCTTGCAAGACTACCATCGCTTATCGGGTATATGCTCGTCGGCATCGTGCTCGGTCCTTCAATCTTACATCTCTTTGACGAGCCCTTGCTGGATCACCTCTCGTTCGTCACCGAGATCGCCCTGGGCTTTGTCGCGTTCAGTATCGGCTCTGAGCTGAATCTGCGGTCGCTGCGGCGTCTCGGTGTTGGAATCATCTCGATAATATTAGCTGAATCCTTCGGCGCCTTTGTCGTGGTTGCCCTCGGCTTGTATGTTCTAACCGGCGACCTGCCTTTGGCGCTCGTTTTTGGCGCGATGGCCCCGGCCAGCGCGCCGGCCGGCACCGTCGCCGTCATCCAGGAGTACAGGGCCCGAGGCAGCCTCACCAAGGCCCTCTACGCGGTCGTCGGATTTGACGACGGCCTGGCGATTATTATCTTCGGCTTCGCCTCAGCCCTGGCAAAAAATCTACTGGTTTCCGAGGCGTCTGGGACCGCGGAGAACCCGCTGTTGGCCCTTCTGGACCCCGCAAAGGAGATCGGACTTAGCTTTCTCGCTGGGGCTGTTATCGGGTGGATCTTCTACCGGATGGTTCGTGGCCTCCGCAGTCCGCGGGACGTTCTTATCGTCGTCTTCGGCATCGTTCTTTGCGCCACCGGCCTGTCCGTAAGGTGGAACCTGTCCTTGATTCTTACCAACATGGTTATCGGTTTCGTCCTTGCGAACACCCGCCACGAGGCGCTGCTGCCCCGTGTCACGGCCCCAATGCTGGAGGTTATGCCGCTCCTTTTCGTCCTCTTCTTTTGCCTGGCGGGGGCCCACTTGCAGCTCTCGGCCCTGCCGGCTCTTGGAGGTATCGGTGTGGTTTATATTATCGGCAGGACCGTAGGGTTGGTCGGCGGCGCACGACTCGGAGGCGTCATCGGCCACGTCGAACCTAAAGTAAAGAAGTATCTTGGTCTGGGGATTCTCTCACAGGCCGGCGTTGCAATAGGCCTGTCTCTTATCATCAATCAGCAGCTCACTCAGCTCGATGCCAGGTACAACCTGCCCCACGCCGTGCAGATCGGTTCCTCGGTCCTGGCAACGATTACGGCAACGTGCGTCTTCTTTGAGATCGTAGGGCCCATCTTAACGAAGGTCGCCCTCAAAAAGGCCGGCGAAATACCCACCACCGAATCAAGCTGACGGACTTTTCTTTCGTGCTGAAACCTGCTAATATCGGAGCCGGTGACGCAAATGCTGTTGAACTGTTGCAAGAACCTGCTCAATACGGTCGATTCTCTCGCCATCACCGGCCCGGGTATCCTTGAAAACTTCCACCTCAACCTGGCCCTGCTCTTCGGCGTGATCGTGCTTGGTGGGGCTTTCGGCGCGCGGCTGTTCCAGAAGCTGCACGTTCCCCAGGTTGTCGGCTGTATTGTCTTCGGCGTCCTGCTCGGTGACGTCTTCGGCCTGGTGGACAAGCACACCATCGACAAGCTCGAGCCCTTCACAATGTTTGCGCTTGGCATAATCGGCTTTATGATCGGGGCCGAGCTCCGCGGCGAGGTCTTCAAGAAGTACGGCAGGCAGTTCTTCGTGATATTATTCGCGCAGGGTTTCGGGGCCTTTGTGCTGGCTGGACTTGGTTCGGCCGTGGCGGCATGGTTCGGCCTGCCCGCAATTATGCAAGGCCTTCAAGGACCCCAGCGGCTGCAACTGGCCATTGCCGTGGGACTTGTGCTCGGCGCGATCGCCTCGGCCACGGCCCCCGCAGCTACCGTCAACGTCCTCTGGGAATACAAGACCAAGGGTCCGCTGACCACCGCTGTTCTGGCCATAGTTGCGCTTGACGATGCGCTGGCTCTGCTGCTCTATCGAGGCGCCGCCACCGCCGCCAAGGCCCTTATGGGGACCGGGCACAGCTCCGTCATCGCTACCACCCTGATCCTTCTCGGAGAAATCATCGGCGCGATACTGCTTGGCTTCCTTGCAGGCGTGCTTTTGTATCTGCTTTTGAAGTTCGTCAGGGCCGAAGACAAGGTCCTCGATTTCGCACTCGCCTCGCTGTTGCTCGTGGTCGGCGTCTCGATGCTCTTCGAAATCGACCCCATCCTTCCAGCGATGACCCTCGGTATCACCACTGCAAATCTCATGCCCCGCCAGAGTAAGGCGACCTTCAAGCTCGTGGAGAAATTTGCGCCTCCGATATACATCAGCTTTTTCGTTCTGGCTGGCGCGCATATGGAATTCGGCAAGATAGGCCTCTGGATGGTCGTGATGATCCTCGTTTACGTTGCTTGCAGGGCCGGCGGCAAGATGGCCGGCGCCTGGATCGGGGGCAACTGGTCCGGCGCCCCCGCCGTGGTCCGGAGATACCTCGGACTGTGTTTACTGCCCCAGGCCGGTGTCGCAATCGGCCTGGCCATCCTCGCCAGCCAGCAATTCGATTCCAGCCTCGGACACACCATTGTCATCATCGTTATGACCGGCACCTTTATGATGGAGATACTCGGCCCGATGCTCGTAAAGGTCGGCGTCAGACAAGCAGGCGAGGTCGGACTCAACATAACCGAAGAAGACCTCATACTCACGTACAAAGTCGCCGATGTGATGGATACAAAGGTCCCCACGATCCCGGCCGGGATGCTCCTGAGCGACATCATCCGCGTGGTCAGCGGCACCGACCACTCATACTATGCCGTGGTTGATGAAAACGACAGGCTGATGGGCGCGGTCACCCTGGATGGGATCAGAAACACCTTCGCCGCCCGGGAGATTAACGACTGGCTGGTCGCCCTTGACATTATGGAGCCGATCCTCGACGTGCTCACGCCGGATATGCCCCTTGCTGAGGCCCTCGAAAGAATGAGGGAACTCGACGTCGGGCACCTTCCCGTCGTCTCGTCGAGCCAGCAACAGCTATTCGTGGGCATCGTAGGCCACAGGGCCGTCCACAGAGCGCTCAGCGCAGAGGTCTTGTCTCGCCAGCAAAAAGCTGATAGCATAGCCACAAAACGCTGAGATATTTTCCCGGCCGGCTTTCGCAGGCAACTGCGGTAGTACCGCTCAACTTCGTATTAAGCGCCGGCTATGCTGTAAGGCGATATTAGTATTCAAAACCGGCCGAAGGTCAGTCGGGCCCGGCGCTGCGCCGCGGCACTAACTTTCAACCGTTCCCGGCCTGTTGCGGCTGGACAATCCGGGCCGGTGGTCGTGAGGGTAATGCCTTGAAGCGGTTCTCCTTTCCAAAGAAGAAAAGACTGCTGAGCAACCGGCAGTTCAAGGCCGTTCTCTCGCGGGATTGCGGCGCCCGAGACGGCTTTCTGGCCGTCTATGCCGCCGAAAATGATTGCGGCTTTCCGAGGTTGGGCATCTCGGTCGGCAGAGCCTTCGGAACCGCCGTTGCCCGCAACAGGCTCAAGAGGTTCATCCGCGAGGCCTTCCGCCAGAGCCAGGATCTCATCCCCGAAGGCTTCGACTATGTCATTATGCCCGCTCGACGCTGCTGCGCCCGCCCGAAAAAGACTTCTGCCGGCTCCTGTCCGCCCGAACCGACCTTCGAGCAGATAAGGGCGTCTTTCGTCCGCCTGGCTAACACCGCGGTCTCCAGGAGCCGACCGAGGGGGCAAAACGCCCCCGAACCACCCGGAAAAAACGCCGAAAATAATACTCAAGACCACAAAAAATAATCTCGGGCTTCGAATCACCCGATAAAATATACAAACCGCTGACGGCAGTACCGGTGCTTCCGAGTTCGGATCCTGCTTTTTGGTCGGCTGGAGCCGAGCCAGGGGGCCCGATGGCTTGCGGCTGGATGTTTGAGAATGGGCAAGGGTTTGAGAGACGAACCTGAACTACTGCCTGTGGGCGCTGCGGCAAAAAAAGCCGGTGTTTCACGTCAGTCTTTGCAGTATTATCTAATGGTGGGCCTGCTCGAACCGACCGAGGTCACTCCAACCGGCAGACGCCTGTTCGATAACGAGGCTATTCGGAGAATAAAGCTGATCAAGAAACTCAACGAAAGCGGCTATCCACTTCGCGACATACGAGAACTCTTTATGCAGGGCCGCATCCACTTGAAAGGACGCAAGAAGTGAGTGACTTTGAGACCATCCAGAGAAGACGCAACGTAATCGTCGGCCTTTTCGTTGTCGTGGGGATGTGTGCACTCGGATGGCTCGTCTTCAAGTTCGGCGACCTGCCCCTGGCCGCCAGCAAGATCGGCTCGTTTCAGGTCTACGTCCAGTTTCCCACGGCCCCCGGCGTCCAACGGGATACGCCCGTACGTTTCTGCGGATACCAGATAGGCAGAGTTACCAACGTCAGGCCCCCAAAGGTGATGAGAGACCTCAAGACCGGCGCGTTTTACCACCAAACCCTCGTCGAACTCAGCATCGAGAAGGAGTATTCCGACATTCCCGCCGACGTTGAGGCAAAGCTGATGACCCGCGGCCTGGGCAGCAGTTACATCGAACTGAAGCTCACACACTACGACGTCAACGAGCCGACGGGCCCTACCCTCAAAGACGGCAGCAGGCTGCAGGGCTCCACCGGCGTAACGAGCGAATTCTTTCCCGCCGAAAGCCAGAAAAAACTCGACGAGCTCGTTACCAGCCTCATCGAGCTGATAGAGAATGCCAACGAGGTCGTCGGCGACCCCAACAACAGGAGGAACCTGACCACCACAATCGCCAATCTTGCGGAGGTCTCTGGCCTCGCAAAGGAGCGACTCGTCCAGGCCGAGAAAACCCTGGATGACGCAGGGAAGGCGCTCGAACAGATCCGTATCGCCGCAAGAGATGCGCGTCCGGCCATCGCCGAATTCCGGACCTTCGTCACGACCGGCACCGAGAAGCTCGAGAGCGTCGATGCCAAGGCCGAAAGACTGGTCGCTGCTCTGGTCGAGACCACCGGCCGGCTCAATGACTCGCTGGCCGAGCTGCGTATAATCCTCCAGAAAATCAACAGCGGCGACGGCTCGGCGGCAAGGTTCCTCAACGATGGTAAGCTCTACGAAACGCTGGTTGAAGACGCCGAGCAGATGGAGCTGCTGTTGGCGGAGATAAAGGCCTTCGTCTCCCGCGCCCGCCAGAAGGGGCTGCCCGTCAAGCTGAGGTGAGCCCCGCTGCTATCGGCTGCCGCTGTGCGACCCGCCCGTAGAGCTGCTTGCGGTTTTCTTTCGTTTCTTCTGTCTGGCAGGTCTGCCCACCGAGCTGGGCTCTTCGGGAAACTGCCCCATATCACCGGTCTGCTCGATCCATTCGTCGAGGATGCGCCGCATCTGTTCCAAGATCGTGCCGTATCGTGCCGAGCCGGCCAGATTGTTGATCTCGTAGGGGTCCTTCTCCAGGTCATAGAGCTCCTCGTCCGGTTTGCGAGGCGCCATAAACAGCGCCTGAACCGGCGTGAGCTTGCCCTGTGCGTGAAGCTTCTTCATCAGGCCGAGCATCGGATATGCGCGCTCCTTGTAGGCGTTTTTCTGGGTGTAAGGTCGCTCCGGCATAAAGTTCCGGATGTACTTGTATCGCTTCGTCCGCACGCAGCGGATTCGGTCCACCGTCTCATCGCACCGGTCCCGCGCAGCGATAACGTACTGGCGGTTCTGTACCGGCTCCCACTTCCCGGCCGAGCAGCGCTTCAGGAAGACCTTTCCTTCCATATATGCGGGCGGCTCGATGCCGGCAATCTTCAGCACCGTGGCGGAGATGTCGATCCCGCTGACCAGGTAATCGCAAACCTGGCCCGCAGGCAGCCTGCCCGGCCAGCGCACGATCAGCGGGATGTGAATGCCGCCGTCGTAAAGCCACTGCTTGCCCCGCACGTGACAGCGCCCGTGATCTCCGATGAATATAACGGCCGTGTTGTCCGCCAGGCCCTCGTCCTCGAGCCGTTTGAGGATTTTCCCGACGTAGCCGTCCAGAACCTGGATGGCATTCAAGTAGGTCGCCCAGTCCTCGCGTGCCACCGGGTGGTCGGGGTAGTATGGCGGCAGCTTCACCTTGGCCGGGTCAACCGGGTTGTCCAGTTGCTCTTTCAAGTTCTTCCAGTGCCCGCCGCGGTGCGTCACGCTCAACGAGAGCTGCGCAAAGAAAGGCTGGCCCGGTTCGCGTTGGTTCCAGTCGGTCCCATCGAAGGCGTTGGTGGACTTGAAGTTGAAGTCCGTCTTGCCCGAGCCTCGGACGCCGGGCGCGGCGGTCTTGACGTTGGCCGTGAAATATCCCGCCTCGCGGAAGTATTCCGTAATCAGCCGTACCGGTTTCGGCAGCGTATAGCCATCGTTGCGATGGCTCCGGTGGTTGTGGGCGCCGATCGAGGTCTGATACATCCCCGTTATCATCGCCGAGCGGCTCGCCGAGCAGACGGGGGCGGTCGTGAACGCGTTCGCAAAGCGGATACCCTGGGCCGCGAGCCTGTCCAGATTCGGTGTTTGTACCAGTGGCGTCCCGTAGCAGCTCAGGTCCGGGCAGATGTCCTCGGCCAGTATCCAGAGTATGTTGGGTCGCTTATCCTGCCTGGCTGTACATACCGCCCCGCCGTAGAAGGCCATCGCCGCCGTCACACCTGCCTTCTTTAGAAAACTCCGCCTGTTCATCATCAGCCTTTCGTTCTTGTCCCCTTGCCTGTTTCGCGTGGGCCGGCCGGCCCGCGATATCCGGGGTTCGGCCGGGGCAACTTCGCATTCGTCGAGGCCAACCACCGCCGCAGCTTTGCGTCAAGCTCGGCGACCTTCCCGGGCATCCGTTCGGAAAGGTCGTTTTGTTCGTAAGGGTCCTGCTTCAGATTGAAAAGCTCGAACTCTTTACCTTCGTATCGCTTAATCAACTTCCAATCGCCGCAACGGATGATGCTGTAGGGCAGGATGTGCCCCCGGTAGTGCGGGAAGTGCCAATAAACCGCATTTCTCTTGAGCTTCTCCTTGCCGTTGGTTACCAGGTGCTTGACGAGCGAGACGCCGTCGATGGGCCTGTCGTTAGGCAGCGGGACGCCGGCCAGCTCGCAAATCGTGGGAAAGTAATCCACGCTGGTAACGATTTCGTTGCTGACGGATCCCGGCTTGATCGCTTTCGGCCAGCGCACGATAAGAGGCTCCCGGATCCCTCCCTCGTAAGGATAGCCCTTGCCGGCCCGCAGGGGCTTGTTGCTCGTTACGCCCATAAGCCCGCCGTTGTCGCTGGTGAAGAATATTATCGTGTCTTCCGCGAGGCCCAGTTCATCGAGCACCGAGCAGATCTTGCCCAGAGCATCATCGACGCTCTCAACCATCGCCGCATACGTCGGATTCTTCTGGTCCGTCGGCGGCTTGGCCTTGTACTTCTCGATCAGTGCCTTCTTGCCCTGGATCGGGGTGTGCACGGCGTAGTGAGCCATATACAGGAAGAAAGGCTTGTCGCGGTGTCGCCGGATGAAATTCACCGCCTCGTCCGCTTCCCGGTCGGTGAGGTATTCTCCGGTCCGCCTGGGTTTCAGCGTCGGGATCGAGCCTTGGCCCTTGCGGAAGTACGGGTCGAAATAGCTCGGCGGCTGTCCGAAGTCGCAGCCGCCTATGTTGTAGTCGAAGCCCTGCTTTTCCGGGTACCAGTCGTCCGCACCGAGGTGCCATTTGCCGATGTGGCAGCTCGTGTAGCCCGCCGGCTTGAGAGCCTCGGCGATCGTGATCTCGTCGAGCTCCAGCCAGAGGGCGTTTGCCGGACAGAGCAGTTTTCTGTTCGGCCCGCCGACGTATCGGGCAGGATTCTTCTTGTCCTCCGGAATCTGCCCGCCCTGGAACCGTGCACGTATCCAGTCCGTCACGCCGAGCCTTGCGGGATACCGCCCCGTCATCACCGCCGCCCGCGTCGGCGAACACACCGCGCACGCCGCGTAGGCGTTGGTAAACCGCATCCCTTCGGCTGCAAGCCTGTCGATGTTGGGAGTCTCGTAGTATTGGCTCCCATAGCAGCCCGCATCCTTCCAGCCCAGGTCATCGACGAGGATAAAAACGATGTTGGGCTTCTTCTTGGCCGTCTTCTGCGCCTGACCAAGTGCTCTGGCATACCCTCCTACCAGCAGGCCCGCCGCGCCCAGTCCAGCCCCGAGTAGAAAGTCTCGACGCGTGTACACTTCTGTTGTCATTTTCGTAGCGCCTCCCGAAGCAAAAGATCCACTGGCACCTTCTGTGCAGGTCCCCACAGCACCACTCTGTCAGCTACTCATTACCACAACCGCCCGTTTGTCCGCCGCGCATCGGCCGGCCCGGAGTCATAAGAACGACCTTCAGCCGTAAATCTTCCCCTCAGCCCGGCCCCCACCGTCCCAACATCAGGACAACCGGAACAATGTCGAATTTTGCAGCCCGCTTCTTCGTTTCAGCAGGCCCGTTCATAGAATCCGGTGTGCTTTTTCGCTTTTCGCTCAATCATCCTAACCGGCTGGCGGCACCGCCGCAACCGTCATTTTTTGGTCCCGCCGCACATCCTCATCGTGGCCGCAGCCCCTATTTAGCGACAGCTCCCTTGCCTTTCGTGGTCGTTGTGTTTATCATAAACGCGCTGCTGGTACGTGCTGAAAGCCGGCAGAACTCACAGTTCGAGCAGTGGAGATGTCGCGAACAGACCTGATAATTTATTGCCATTGTGCCCACTACGAGCTTGTTCCCGCAGAGGCAAAGTCGGCAGTCCTTGGGGCGGTCAAGGCGGCTGGGGTCCGCTGCGAGATCGTCGCTGATCTTTGCCGGCTCTGTGCCGAGCGGAACCCCATCCTGAAAGAGTGGGCCCGTTCGAGTCCGCTGAAGATATTTGCCTGCTACGGCCGGGCGGTAAGGTGGCTGTTCCACGCCGCCGGTGCTGAGCTGCCACAGCAAGGCGTCGAGATCATAAACATCCGGACAACCCCGCTCGAGCAGGTGCTCGCGATGTTGGATTCCTCCGGCTCGGCCTGCCGTGCTGCCGCTGAGGTCGCGCCCGAGAAGCCCGGCGAGTGGATACCGTGGTTCCCGGTGATCGATTACGACCGCTGCCAGAACTGCAAGCAGTGCTACGGCTTCTGCCTTTTCGGCGTCTACCAGCTCGACGAGAACGGAAAGGTCCGGGTTGCCAACCCGGCCAACTGCAAGACCAACTGCCCGGCCTGTGCAAAGGCTTGCCCGCAGACCGCGATAATCTTCCCCAAGTCCGCCGAAAGCCCCATCAACGGCGACGAGCCGGGCGAAGGCGCAGGCCAACAAGCCGGCACCGCCCTGACCGAATTGCTGGGCGAGGACATCTACGCCGCTATCCGCAGCAGAAGCACCGCCGAGGCGGCCGTTCCCTCTGGGCAGGATCGTTCTGATCTAAAGGCCCTGTGTGAGAAGCTGGGGATCCCCCCGGAGGTCATCGCATCTTTGTCGGACTCCGAGATCGCCGGCCTGAGCGGTAAATCGGCGGACACGTCCAAGGGCCGGGCCGTTCAAGACGAGGCCGCGAAAGGCAAGAACGAATATGATGAAGCGTAGACTGGCCCCTTCGGTCGTCCTCGTGGCGGACAGGACCCTCAGCGCCGACTACAAAATTCTCTTCGAGGGTATCTTCGGCACAATGCAGACCACGCAGGTGCCCGAAATAGTGATGCGCAGGCTAATTGCCCCACCCGTCGCCGTTGACGCGAACGGCCGGGCCGCGACCGCTCCGCTCGGGCTTCGGCGCCTCGAATCGGCCCTGCTGGGCTGTACCGCCCTCGACGAAACTGACGTCGTCTGCACCACCGTCGAGGCGCTACCGCGCCTGCTGGGCCCATCCGTCAAGATCGTGGGGTTCAGCTCCAGCGACCCGCTCGGCAGGGGAATGAGCAATACAACCACGACAAATTTCTGGGACGGCGAGCTCTACAGTAGGTTCTGGAGCCGCCGAACGCTCGAGCATCTGGCGCGTGCCAAGGCCCGGTACGGTTTCAAGATCGTCTGCGGAGGCGCAGGTGCCTGGCAGTGGGCATACCACGCCGAACAAGGGACTCGCCTCGGCGTCGATCTTGTCTTCGACGGCTATTTTGAGGGCGTCGGCCCGCCGCTCTTCGCAGACCTGCTCAACGGCCGTAGCGTCCCACACAAGAGGATCTGTCAGAAGGATACCGCCGTCGAAAAAGTCCGGCCCATCCGCCGGCCCTCTATGCTGGGAATCATCGAGTTGTCAAGGGGTTGTGGGCGCGGGTGCAAGTTCTGCACCGCCTCTGCCACGAAGATGCGCCACCTTCGGCCCGATACCATCCTGGCCGACATCCAAACCAACCTCGGCGCCGGTCTCAAATCGGTCGTCAGCTCCAGCGAAGACTTCTTTCGCTACGGTTCCACCGACCTGAAACCTAATTTCGAGGCCCTATACGACCTGCTCTGTCAAATCAAGGCGCTCAAAGGTCTGTCGTTTATGCAGATAGACCATGCGAACATAACCTCCGTGCTGCAGCTGACCGACGAGCAGTTGGCCGAGACCAGGCGACTGCTCGACTGGGGCAGGCGGGTAGACTATCTCTGGGTCAATATGGGCGTTGAGAGCGCCAACGGCGTGCTTGTCGCCGCCAACTGCCCCGGCAAGATCGCGCCCTTCCGCCCCGAAGACTGGGAGCAGATGGTCCTCGAGGCCGCCGACAAAATGGCCAGGAACGGATTCTTTTGCGTTTTCAGCATCATTCTCGGCCTGCCGGGCGAGACGCAGGAGGACGTTGCACGCACTGTCAAGCTGGTAAAGCAGCTCGGCCGGGGCCGGGCCGTGATATTCCCTATCTTCTTCGAGCCTTTTCAACCCGACCAGGTTCGCGGTGGGCAGGGCTTTAATATCAGCAGGATGAGGGCCGACCACCTCGAGCTGTACAGGACCTGTTACGAGATAAACTTCAAGGCCGTTCCGAAACTCTTCTGGGACAACCAGCGTGCCGCCGGCGTCCCCTGGACCAGAAGGGCCTTGATCCAGGCCCTCGGAAGGGTCGAAATCCTTTCCTGGCGGAGAACTTTTGGTAAAATGCGAAACAGACTGGGATGCTCCGGCTCCATAGCCCTTCAGGAGGACCGCGCCTATGCCCAACGATGCAGCGATTTTGCTTAGGCCCTTCAGGCCGCCGCAGGACAATATCCCCCGGACAAGGCAAGAGCGCGACCTGCTGTTGCGGACGGTCGCCGCCTACGTGGGCCGGACCAAACCCGTCCCCCCGCTCTCGCTCGACGAATTGCGTCGGCACGCCGCGGCGGTCCTGAAGATCGCCAGGCTAAGCCCTGAGTGTCTCGGTTACGCCGGCGTCCTCCTGAACAATGAGGTATGGCGGCCCACGCTGGCAGCCATTCCCTACCATAAGCGACTGCTGCTGCTGCCGAAGTGCCTGCGCGACCGCAACCGATGCCCAGCACCGTTCGACCGCGTCGGACTGCTCTGTCAGCACTGCGGGAGCTGTGTGATAAACGACTTCAAGAGCCAGGCTGAGCGCCTGGGCTACGCCGTCCTTGTTGCCGAAGGTTCCCCCGTCGTGATGTCCCTGATCGAGACCGGCAAGGTCGAGGCCGTAGTCGGCGTCAGCTGCCTTGCGGTGCTCGAGCGGGTCTTCCCCTATATGGAAGCCGGAGCCATCCCCGGTATCGCCGTCCCGCTGCTTCAGGATGGCTGCGCCGATACCAGCGTGGATGTCGATTGGGTCTGGGATGCCATCTACCTCACCAGCGAGGATCGTGCTGCCCGGCTCAACCTTGAAGAACTGCGGAGCACCATCAATGACTGGTTCACAAGACAGGCCTTGGCCGCCGTCCTTGGCCCCGTTGACGACCAGACCACCGCTATTGCCCTGGAGTGGATGACAGCTCACGGTAAACGCTGGCGCCCGTTTCTCACCGCCTCCACATACCGCGCCCTTAGTTGCGACCACAACGAGCTGCCCGCCGGCGTCCGCAGTGCAGCCGTCGCCGTCGAGTGTTTCCA
This sequence comes from uncultured Pirellulales bacterium, assembly GCA_964632005.1. Lineage (GTDB taxonomy): Bacteria > Planctomycetota > Phycisphaerae > Sedimentisphaerales > Anaerobacaceae > CAZWAP01. The sequence goes on from CAZWAP010000007.1 coordinate 33,642, forward strand.
CAAGGCCTCACTGATACACGACGACATCGAGGACCGCGACCAGATGCGGTACGGCCGAAAGAGCCTCTATGCCGAGTTCGGCGTGCCCATAGCCCTCAACGTTGGGGATTTCCTGCTCGGTGAGGGCTATCGCCTGCTGGCCGAGGCCGAAGCCCCCGACACCGTCCGGGCGAAAATGCTCGCCGTCGCCGCACACGGCCATCGAACCCTCTGCCTGGGGCAGGGAACCGAGCTGTCCTGGATCCGCCAACCCAGAGTTCTCACGGTTCAACAGGTCCTCGAGATATTCAGCCGAAAGACCTCGCCGGCGTTCGAGGTGGCCCTCAAGCTCGGAGCCATCCTTGCCGGCTGCTGGGGCGAGGGGCTCGAGGAAGCTCTCGAGCAATACAGCCGATCCCTCGGGATCGCCTACCAGATCCGCGACGACATCGAGGACTTCCGCTCTAATGACGAGCCGGCCAGCCTTAATACGACACGCCCGTCTCTGATGCTGGCCATCGCCCACCACCGGGCCGCCGCCCCCGAGAGAAGGTTTCTGGGCCGAATCTGGAGCAAATCCCGCCAGAACCAGCGTGAGAGGGCCAGGCTGGAGAGGATTCTGGCCGAGCTCGGCGTCGAACGCCTCGCATCCGACTTGATGGAGTCCTACAAGTCCCGCGCAATCGGCTCGCTCCAGCAGGTAACCAGCTCCCGGCTGAAGGCACTCTTGCGGCGGGTGATTGCCAGGATATTCAACGACTTGGAATTGATGGGCTGTTGCAATGACCATACGGCTGGATATGCTCAAAGCCGCCTCCCAGGCCAGGGGCCTTCTCGGTGATTCCGCCGCCTGTGTCATCGATTATCTTCGAGCCCAGATCAATCCCGACGGCGGTTTCAGGGGCAGAAGCAACCACAGCGACCTTTATTACACGGTTTTCGGAACCGAGGCCCTGATCGCCCTGGGCCGGCCGCCCGAGGT